>NZ_JACHYY010000004.1:0-546575 GCF_014193155.1 Rhizobium sp. BK098
GGGCTGATCTCCTGCACGCCGGCCGGCGCCATGCTTTTGGTACGTTCGATCCACGGCGAAGACCTGTCGGGGCTGAATGCCGTCGTCATCGGCCGTTCCAACCTGTTCGGCAAGCCGATGGCGCAATTGTTGCTCAATGCCAATGCGACGGTGACGACGGCGCATTCGCGCACGAAGGATTTGGCAGGTGTTGCCCGTAGCGCCGATATCCTGGTCGCGGCCGTTGGCCGTCCGGAGATGGTGAAGGCGGATTGGGTGAAGCCAGGTGCGACCGTCATCGATGTTGGCATCAACCGGATCGCGGCACCGGAGCGCGGCGAGGGCAAGAGCCGGCTGGTGGGCGATGTCGCCTATGCGGAGGCCTCCGATGTCGCCGCAGCGATTACGCCGGTTCCGGGCGGTGTGGGTCCGATGACGATCGCCATGCTGATGGCCAACACCGTCATCGCAGCCCATCGCGCTGCAGGTAAGAAGCCGCCGAAGTTTTGAGGGCGAAATACCATCCGGACGGTCAAGAAAAACCCTTCGGATCGGCTTGCCAAGGCGCGAAAGACGATTATAGTCAGGAAATAAATATTCCGTAGAAGAAAAAGAGGGAACGAAATGGCATTATCATGGCGTTTCTCCGCCTTGGCGGACCGGCACCGTGCTCTCGGATCGAAACTCGAAGACTGGAGCGGCATGGGAACCGCCTGGACCTACGAGAAGGACATGTCGCAGGAGCATGTCGCGATCCGTACCAAAGCCGGCATCATGGACGTTTCCGGGCTCAAGAAGGTGCATCTGGTCGGGCCGCATGCCATTGCCGTGCTCGACTATATCACTACCCGGGATATGTCGAAGATCTATCCCGGCCGCTCGGTCTACGCCGCGATGCTCAACGACCGCGGTTACTTCACCGACGATTGCATCGTCTACCGCACCGGTCCGAATTCGTGGATGCTGGTACATGGCTCGGGCTCTGGCCACGAGGAAGTGCTCAAGCAGGCGGCCGGCCGCAACTGCGCTGTCCTCTTCGATGACGATCTGCATGATCTGTCGCTGCAGGGTCCCGTTGCGGTTGACTATCTCGCCAAGTACGTGCCCGGCATCCGCGACCTCAAATATTTCCATCACATGCAGACGACGCTGTTCGGCGCGCCCGTAATGATCTCGCGCACCGGCTATACCGGCGAGCGCGGTTACGAGATCTTCGTGCGTGGCCAGGATGCACCGATGGTCTGGGACCGCATCGTCGCGGAAGGTAAGGAGATGGGGATCATTCCATGCTGCTTCAGCGTTCTCGACATGCTGCGCGTCGAAAGCTACCTGCTGTTTTATCCCTACGATAACTCGCAGATGTATCCTTTCGCGGATCAGCCGCCCGGCGACAGCCTCTGGGAGCTCGGCCTCGACTTCACCGTCAGCCCCGGCAAGACGGGTTTTCGCGGCGCCGAGGAACATGCGCGCCTCAAGGGTGAGGAGCGTTTCAAGATCTTCGGCATGCTGATCGATGCAAACGGTCCGGCCGATCTCGGCGACGAGGTCTATGCCGACGGTAAAAAGGTCGGCGTCATCACCTGCCCCTGCTATTCGAGCTTGACGAAGAAATCGATGGCGATCGCCCGCCTCGATGTCGATAAGGCCGTGCAGGGCACGGAGCTGGAAGTGCGTGGCAAGAGCCTGAAGGCGAGCGCGATTGCCCATACGCTGCCGTTCGACGACCCGGAAAAGAAGAAGAGGACGGCCATCGGCTAAGGAGGCGCGCTCATGCTTGTCGAAGGCATCAAGAGCCGACCGGTCTACAAAGGTCTCTCCATCCAGCCGCATGCCCGGCGGCATCTGTTCGCGCTGGAAGGCGAGGGGGCCAATGCCCTCCTCGACCAGACGGCCGGGCTTGACGATACCATCCTGTCGCGCAGCGAAATCCTCTATGTCGCGCGCGGTTCGCAGGGCAGAGGCCATGATGAGGCCCTGCGCCGGCTCGGCGTCGACATGTTCTTCACGGCGCCGACCATTGCGACATTGCTCTTCCGCCTGAAGGGCTCGCTTGCAACGGCGCATATGGGCACGCGGCTTTATATAGCCGGCACCGAGGGCTTTATCGGCCAGGCAATGATGGTGGCGCTCGACTACGGCATGGATCATGCCTCGATCATCACGGAACATCGCGGTTCCCTGGCGCGCCGCGTGCAATGCGTCCACTGCAAGGGCATCACCGACGATGTCACGCATAGTCCTTTCGCCTGCGGCCATTGCGGGCTTCCGCTATTGGTGCGCGACCACTACTCGCGTCGTCTCGGCGCCTTCCAGGGCGTCAACATCGATGCGGAAGAGCCGGGCACGGCGCCCGATCCAGAGGAGTTGTTCCTGTGAGCGGTGGTACGGAAATTCCTGTTCGTGTCGCGAAGGTGACGCCCGTTGCCGACCGCATCAAGCGCTTCCGCTTCGAACGTCTCGATGGCGCGCCGATGCCTTATTTTTCCGGCGGCGCCCATGTCATCGTCTCGATGAACGACGAAGGCCATGTTCGCCGCAATGCCTATTCGCTGATGTCCGCGCCGCATGATTGCTCGGCCTATGAGATTAGCGTGCTGCGCGTCAAGGACTCGCGCGGCGGCTCCGCCTTCATGCATGAGAAGGTGCGGGAGGGCGACGAGCTCAAGGTCAGCTATCCCGTCAATCTCTTCCAGCCGGACTGGCGCGGCCGCAAGCATCTGCTGATTGCCGGCGGCATCGGCATCACGCCCTTCATTGCGATGATGCAGCAGTTCTCCCGCGAGGGCGCGAATTTCGAGCTGCATTATGCCGTGCGTTCGCTTGATCGCGGCGCTTATTGCCAGGAGCTTGTCGAGCAATATGGCTCGCAGCGGGTGAAGATCTATTGCGACGCCGATCGCAATTTCATGCCCGTAGCCCGTCTGCTCGAAAACCAGCCGCTCGGCACGCATCTTTATGTGTGCGGCCCGGCCGGCATGATTGACGGCGTGTTGAAAACGGGCGTGGAGGCTGGCTGGCCGGAACAGAACCTGCATTCCGAACGCTTCCTGTCGTCGCAGCCCGGAAAGCCTTTCTCCATCATGCTGACGCGGTCGGGCAAGACCGTTCACGTCGGCCATCATGAGAGCATGCTGGAAGCGATCGAGGCTGCCGGTGTCGATGCGCCCTTCCTCTGTCGCGGCGGTGCCTGCGGACAGTGCGAGACCGGTGTCGCCGTCTGCGACGGCAAGCTTCTGCATAATGACGTCTATCTGACCGACGAAGAAAAGGCCGCCGGCCGAAAGGTGATGATCTGCGTTTCCCGTTTCGAAGGAAGCGCGCTGCATCTCGACCTTTAGGCACTCAACCGATATCCAGGAGAACGGACATGGCAATCGCCTTCAAGCAGGAAACGTTCAGGGACGATTTCAGCTACCGCAACAGTCCGGAAAATATCAGGCGTTTCCCGTTCCCCTTCGATCGTGACGAATACATGTATTCCGTCAACATGGAGCCGCATGTGAAGGGGCGGAAGAATACGATCTACGAAAGCCTGATCGACGTCGATGAGCACTATGTTGCCGAGATGCACGACCGGGCTCTGGTGCTGAAGGAAGATCCGCTGCGCTATCAGGCGCTGCCGCATATGATGACGGCGCAATGGGATACGCTGGAACTGCTGATGGAAGAGCAGGCGGCCGGCTATCCCGAGCATTTCACGCTCACCAAGAACGGCGACCAGTGGCGTTGGATCAATCGTCCTCTTGGCATAGACGACACCTTCACCTTCGGTGATGCATCGACCCTGCCTTACGAACCCTTCGAGTACATCACGCGCCAGGCGCAGGGCGATTTCTGCATCGTCGACCAGCGCGACGGCAATCTCTGGATGGATGCCGGCATGGTGACGACCCAGGCCGATTGGTCGCTCGATTTCGATATCGGCATGAATTTCATGGAGTGGCACGGGCCGGTGCCGCTTGCCCACCAGATCGGCGTCTTCGACCGTGCGCTCAAATTCCTTTTGAACCTGCAGCTGGGCAAGCCGACGCGCCGGTTCAATTGGACGATGACGATCAATCCGCGCCTCGATACCAGTCCTGAAAACTATCCGAAATGGGGTCCGGACCGCACCACGGTGACGCCTGAGAATGTCGGCGAGAAGGTGCATCTGCGCGTCGAGCTGCAGAGCCTGTGGCGCCTGCCGCGCTCGAACGCCATTCTCTTCGTCATCCGCTGCTATTTGATGAACATGAATGAGCTGGTGACCGTGCCGAAATGGGCGCGCCGTTTTCCGCGCGTGCTGAAGACGCTGCCGCCCGAGCTCATCGACTACAAGGGCCTGACGCGCTTCCGCCAGACCACGATCGACTGGCTTTCGCGATATGACGACGGCGCGCCGACCAGCCCCGGCATCTTCCCGGATTGATGCCGGACGCCACGCCGAACTTCTGCATGCCATAAGAATTTCGATAGAATCGAGAAGGGGAATGCCACATGACACGAGTTGCCGTTATCGGTGCCGGCCCTTCGGGCCTTGCCCAGCTAAGGGCCTTTCAATCGGCTGCAAAGAAGGGTGCTGATATCCCGGAAGTCGTCTGCTTCGAAAAGCAGGCGGATTGGGGCGGCCTCTGGAATTATACCTGGCGCACAGGCCTCGATGAATATGGCGAACCGGTGCATGGCAGCATGTATCGTTATCTCTGGTCGAACGGCCCGAAGGAATGCCTGGAATTCGCCGATTATTCCTTTGAAGAGCATTTCGGCAAGCCGATCGCCTCCTATCCGCCGCGCGCCGTACTTTGGGACTATATCAAGGGCCGCGTCGAAAAGGCCGATGTGCGCAAATGGGTGCGCTTCAGCACGCCGGTGCGCATGGTGCGCTTCGATGAAGAGACGAAGAAGTTCACGGTGACCGCGCATGATCGGCCTCAGGACCGGATGTATGACGAGGAGTTCGATTATGTCGTCGTCGCCTCAGGTCACTTCTCGACGCCGAACGTGCCCTATTTCGAGGGCGTGAAGACCTTCAACGGCCGCGTGCTGCACGCGCACGATTTCCGTGACGCGCTGGAGTTCAAGGGCAAGGACGTGCTCCTCGTCGGCCGCAGCTATTCGGCCGAGGATATCGGTTCGCAATGCTGGAAATACGGGGCGAAGTCCGTGACGACGAGTTATCGCTCCAAGCCGATGGGCTTCAAATGGCCCGAGAATTTCGAGGAGCGGCCGCTGTTGACGCGTCTTGAGAACAAGACGGCCTATTTCCTCGACGGCTCATCGAAGGAGGTCGACGCGCTTATCCTCTGCACCGGCTATCAGCATCATTTCCCCTTCCTGCCGGATGATCTGCGTTTGAAGACGGCAAACCGCCTCTGGGCCGACCATCTCTACAAGGGCGTGATCTTCGACAAGAATCCGCAGCTCTTCTACATCGGCATGCAGGATCAGTTCTATACCTTCAACATGTTCGACGTGCAGGCCTGGTGGGCGCGCGATGTCATCATGGGTCGCATCAAGCTGCCGCCGGAAGCGGAACTGCAGGCAAACTTCGACAAATGGCGCGCCCGCGAAGAAACCCTCGAGGATGCCGAGCAGATGATCTGGTACCAGGGCGACTATGTGAAGGAACTGCTCGCCGAGACGGATTATCCGAGCTTCGACATCGAAGGCACGAATAAGACCTTCATGGAGTGGGAGCACCACAAGGCTGAGAACATCATGGGCTTCCGCGACCACGCCTACCGCTCGCTGATGACCGGCAACATGTCGCCGACGCATCATACGCCCTGGGTCGATGCGCTTGACGATTCGATGGAGGAATATCTGCGCAATTGATCCGCGGTCACTTCCCCACCTAACCGGCAAGGGAGGCGAAGAGCAGCCCTTGTCGGCTCTTTTGTGCGTTGAGACGAAACGAGTTCATCCGCAACCTTCTCTTCGGGCATGGCTTCATGGATTTTCAGACAAGCGTTCTCGGCCGTATGGCGGGTTTTCTTTATCGCTGCCGGGCAGACGAAAACTATACGATGCTTGAGATGACCGACGGCATCGAGCGCATTTTCGGCTATCCCGCTGACGAGATCATCGGCAACCGCGCGCGAACCTTTACTTCGATCATGTGCGAAGAGGATATCCCGCTCATGGACGAGCTTGTCGGCAAGGCGCTGGAAAGCCGCACGGACTGGACGATGGAGTATCGCATCCGTCATCGCGACGGCCATTTTCTCTGGGTAACGGAGACCGGCGGCGGCGTATGGGATGAGGCCGGGGAGCTTCTTTATCTCGAAGGCAGCATCCTGAATATCGAATCGCTCTACCAGCGTATCGACGAGCAGACCGCCGGCATGCGGGTTACCGCGTCCAAGACCAATGAGATCCTGCAGTCCCTGCGCTATCTGAAGCTTCTTGCCGTCAATGCCGGCATCGAGGCTGCAAGAGCGGGGACGGCGGGATCGGGCTTCGCTGTTCTGGCGGCCGAAATGCGTTCGCTTGCAAACTCTTCGGAAGAAGCTGCGCGCGCGATTTCGAGCGCGCAGAGGAAAGCGGATTAGGATCGCGGTCGCGTCTTCTGCGGGTCGTAATGCGAAAGCGGCACGATGACGGCGGGAAGCCGCTTCTGTTGGCCATCGAGTTTGCCAATCTCAACCTTGGTGCCGACCCCCGCATGCGTGACATCAACCCGGGCAAGCGCAATGGTTTTGCCGAGGATCGGCGACCGTGTCGCGCTGGTGATCACGCCGATCTGCGCGCGGCCGATATGGATGCAATCGCCATGTCCCACGGCTTCGTTGGCCTCGATGTCTAGACCGACCATCAGGTGGCGCGGATTTTCCTTCCGCCGTATCAACGCCTCGCGACCGATGAAATCGTCCTGCTTGGATTTCAACGGGACAGTGAAGCCGATACCGGCCTCGAAAGGATCGGTTTGATCGTCGAATTCGTGATGGGCAAAGACTAGGCCCGCCTCGATACGCACCATATCCAGTGCCTCCAGGCCCATCGGTTTCAGCCCATAGGGTTCACCGGCTTTCCAGACCGCATCAAAGACAATTGCAGCATCCTTCGGATGGCAGAAGATTTCGTAGCCGAGCTCGCCGGTATAACCGGTGCGAGAGACGACGACCGGTGCTCCCTCGAAGTGGCCGATGCGGCCGACCGCGAAACGGAACCATTCGAGCTCGCCGATCGTCGGCTGGCGCGGCGCCGTCCAGATGATCTCCTTTAGGATGTCGCGGCTCTTCGGGCCTTGCAGGGCGATATTGTGCATCTGGTCGGTGGAGGAGCGCACCCAGGCCTTGAAGCCCTTCTTCTCCGCCTGCTCGCGCAGCCAGATGCCGCTATAGTCATCGCCGCCGATCCAGCGGAAGTTCTTGTCGCCGAGGCGAAACAACGTGCCGTCGTCGATCATGCCGCCGTGTTCGTAGCACATGGCGGAATAGACCACCTGACCGGTCGATAGCTTGCGCACATCGCGCGTCAGGCAATATTGCAGCAATTCCTCCGCATCCGGTCCCGTCACCTCGAACTTGCGCAGCGGCGAGAGATCCATCACCACGGCGCGTTCACGACAGGCCCAGTATTCCTCGACCGGTCCTTCCGAGGAGAAGCGGTTCGGCAGCCAGAAGCCACGATATTCGGTGTAGTCGCGCGTCAGGGCGGAGAGGCGCGGGTGAAACGCGGTCTCCCGCGTCAGTTCGGGGTCGGCATCAGGGGTCATGCGATAGGCCACCGCTCGTGTGAATTTTTCTTTGCCTGAAAAGGTGCGGACATGGATATCGGTCGGGTCCCAGCCATTGGCCGCATCGATGTCATCAGGGCAGGAGGAGGAGACGCAGACGAGATCCGTCAGTGCGCGCATCAGGACGTAATCGCCCGGTCTCGACCAAGGTTCGTCGAGATAGAGCTGGTTATTGTGATCGACATTGGTGTTGTAGAAGTAGTTGAGCGCCTCCCAGCCCTTTCGTCCGGCAATACCATAGGGCGCGAGCGCTGCATTGAAATTGTCCGTGCAGTTCACGTGACCGGGATAGCCCATGTCGTCGTAATAGCGCGAATTGCAGGCCGTTGCGAAGGCGTCGTGGCGGCCGACCGTATCCTGCACGATTTCCACCAGCGGCTCGAAATCGCGGTCGAAGGCCTTGGACGGCAGGCCGGGAGCTGGATAGCTGCGGCCAAGAAGGGTGCGGGTCACTGTAGAATCGAGTGCAAGATCGAGTCCCTTGTCGACCTTGCGGGCGGAAAAGGCCTGAAAATCCGTGCATTGCCGGCCATAGACATCGATGATCTGGATATATTCGCCGGCGCGAACGAAGTAGGCCGAAGCGGTCGCTGCCCGGATGCGAATGTTCTCGATCGGGTCGGCGAGCGGTTCGGGCAATGCGGAGGCATAGTCTCGCAGGATCGTCGTACGGCGGATCCTGACCTCGATTGGTGTTGCCGTATCCTGCGCTTCCGGCGACATGGCCATTCCTGGCGCACAGGCGACAAGCAGGCCTTTGGTCGCGATCGTGAATTCCGCGGTACTGCCTGCCGGAGAAGAGGCGCCGAAGAGGCGAAGCGCTGCCGCAGAGGCCAGATCGGCCCCACGCCGCTCCAGCGCCATCCTGACGCGAACCGCACTTTCATTCCCCGAGGAAAGAATGGCTTTGAGACCTGTCGCCTCGCCGGTGAATGCCGACCCTAGGCCAGCGGATTGAAAGCGGCCCTTCTCGTCAAGGAAGGTCAGCTCGCAGACCTGCCCGCCTTCGCTATCCGCCACCGAAATCCGATCGCCAGGTTCGACGCGGACGACCAGCGACCCACCGCCCTTGCAGCGATAGCGCTCAGTGTCCGGCGGCAGCGCTGGAATGCCCGGATAGCGGATAATGCTCGCGGAGACGGGCCGTATTCCGGCTGCTGATGGATGGAGATCTCGCATAGAGCCCTCTCGGGAAATGAGGCGTGTCGGACACCGGAATCATGCTGACAAAATGCCGTCTGAAAGTAAAGGGATATTGACTAAAAAGAAAATATCTTCACTATGTATAAAGGGCATGCATCTGGAAATCCGCGCGCAGACTCGGCTTACGAAAACTTCCAGCAAGCCCCGCAATGCCATGGGAGGCACGTTCAGGGAGACGTACGAGAGATACGTCCGGAACAAAATGGGGAATATCACCGATGACGGATATCGTGGACGCCGGCGCTTCCGCCGGCACCGAAGGTAAGCTTATACGCGCGCTTGACTGGAAGGGCGCGTTCTGGGTGGCTGCGGGCGTGCCGCCGCTTGTTCTCTTCTCCATCGGCGGCATCGCCGGCACGACGGGCAAGCTTGCCTTCGTCGTGTGGATCATCTCGATGATCATGGGTTTCCTGCAGTCTTTCACCTACGCCGAAATTGCCGGCATGTTCGGCAACAAGTCCGGCGGCGCCTCGGTCTATGGCGCGACGGCCTGGCTGCGTTACTCGAAATTCATCGCGCCGCTTTCGGTCTGGTGCAACTGGTTTGCCTGGTCGCCGGTGCTGTCCCTCGGCTGCGCCATTGCGGCAGGCTATATCCTCAATGCCTTCTTCCCGATCCCCGCGGCGGACTCACAGGCTGTGCTCAGCTGGATCAGCGCCCATGCGACGTCGATCGCCGCCGATAGCCCGCGTGTTGCCGAATACATTGCGGCCCATGCCGGTACATCGCCCGACGATGCGGTAAAAGCGCTGCTCAGCGCCGATGGCGTTGCAGCTTTTACGCCGCCCATCCGCAACTGGTCTCTCGTCAGCTTCAACATTCCTTTCCTCGCGACCGCCAATATCAACGCCACCTTCTTCATCGGCGGTGTCCTGATGCTGATCATCTTTGCGATCCAGCATCGCGGCATCTCCGAGACGGCCAGCGTGCAGAAGTGGCTCGCCATCATCGTCCTCGTGCCGCTTCTGATCATCGGCGTCTATCCGATCGTCAGCGGCCAAATCCTCTCCGCCAACGTGACCGGCCTGCTACCGCCGACAGCGGCCTACGCTGCGACTGACGGCACCTGGAGCAATGGCGGCTGGACGCTTTTCCTCGGCGGCCTCTATATCGCCGCCTGGTCGACCTATGGCTTCGAGACGGCGGTCTGCTACACGCGTGAGCTGAAAAACCCGAAGACGGATACGTTCAAGGCAATCTTCTACTCGGGCCTTGCCTGCTGCGTCTTCTTCTTCCTGGTGCCCTTCGCTTTCCAAGGCGTGCTCGGTCATGCCGGCATGCTGGCGCCCGGCATCGTCGATGGCACCGGCGTTGCCGAAGCGCTCGGCGGCCTGATCGGCGCCGGCCGGATCGTTACGCAATTGCTCGTCATCCTGATGATCCTGGCACTGTTTCTTGCGATCATGACGGCAATGGCGGGTTCCTCGCGCACCCTCTATCAGGGCTCGAAGGACGGCTGGCTGCCGAAATATCTCGATCATGTGAACGAGAACGGTGCGCCGACGAGAGCGATGTGGACGGACTTCGCCTTCAATCTCTTTCTTCTCGCCATTGCCTCCGACACGAGCGGCTATTTCTTCGTGCTTGCCGTCTCCAACGTCGGATACATCATCTTCAATTTCCTCAACCTCAATTCCGGCTGGATACACCGCATGGACTCCGGTCATGTCGAGCGCCCGTGGAAAGCGCCGTCGTGGCTCATCGGCCTTAACACCGTCCTTGCTTTCGTCAATGCGCTCTTCCTTGGCGCTGGCGCCAAGGTTTGGGGCTATGCCAATGCGCTCTGGATCGGTTTTGCCTTTGCGGCCCTCATCCTGCCGGTCTTTGCCTACAGGCATTATGTTCGCGATGGCGGCAAGTTCCCGGCCGGTGCCATGGATGATCTGGGCCTTGTCGGCCAGGATCTGGGTGTAAAGAAGGCGGGGATTCTGCCCTATCTGGCGCTTGCCGGCGGCCTTGCCATCGTGCTGATTGCCAATTGGGTTTTCCAGCTGCCGGCGTAGCCGCATCTGGTCGAAGACGAGGCCTATGCTTGCAAGTCCGGCCTGGCGACAGGCCGGATTTTGTTATGGGATCAATGCTTTTAACGCTGATCGTCCGATCATTCAGGTGCGACGATGAGGGCGTCGCCGATCTCGGCGTCTTCTTCTGGTCGGCTGCGCTGCCGTGCCAATCGCAGAAGCGTGGCCACCAGCAGGATGGCCATTAGCCCGAGTTCGACGGCGATGGCCGTGACCCCGGCGGAGAGATAGGCGCTGGAATATTGCAGCACCTGGGCAAATACCGCCCCCAGGATCGCCGGCCCGAGACCCAGCGACACCTGCTGCATGGTTGCGAGCATGGCGCTGCCGGCGCCGGCATGTTCATGCGGCACGTCCGCCAGCCCCAGCCGGTAGAAGCTGTTGACGATCAGCGCCTGGCCGAAACCGATCAGGACTGTGGACGGAATGAGGTTGATGACGCCAGGTCGCGGCCAGACCGTTTCGAGCGTCACGATGAGCAGAGCAAGCCCGCTCATCTGGATCACGCAGCCCATCGCCAGCATGAGTTCGCGCCGTAGGTTTGCAAGGCGAGGCGTGACGAAAGCGGCCGAGACGAAGTAGGAGCCGCCAAGTGCAATCAAGGCATTGCCCGATTGCAGCGGGGTCAGCCCGGCACCTGCCTGCAAGGTAAGGGCGAAGACGAACATGAAGCCGCTCCAGCAGGTGAAGAAGAGTATGGCGATCAGCCCGCCGAATCGCATGCTGGAGATGCGCGTGAGCGACGGCGGCAGGATCGGGAAGGCGCCACGCGCCTCCTTGGAGCGCTGGATACGCCAAAGAAGTGCCACCAGCGGCAGGATCGGCACGAAGCCGAGCAGGCAAAGCCAGTTCCAGTGTAGCGACGGGCCGAGCGCGGTCGGCAGCAGGACCGACAAAGTCAGCAGCGCCAGCGTAATCATGCCCGACCAGTCGACCGGAACTCTGCCTTGGCCACGCGTTTCGGGGACATGGCGCCACACGCTGATCAGGATCAGGATGCAGACCGGCAGGTTGATGAGAAAGATACTGCGCCATCCGGAGCCGGCAATATTGGCAGAGATCAGGAAGCCGCCGAGAACCTGGCCGACGATGAAGGCGATGCCGCCAATTGCGCTGTAAAGCGAAACGGCGCGGGCGTGATCGCGTCCGGTCAGGCTGACATGGATGGTCGCCAGTACCTGCGGCACCATGAGTGCAGCCGCAATTCCCTGCAGCGCGCGCGCAACGATGAGGAAGGTGACTGATGTCGCTACCCCGCATAGCAGGGAGGCGAGGCAGAACAACAGGACGGCGAGGCCGAACATGCGCCTGCGGCCGAAATTGTCGCCGAGGCGCGCACCCATCGCCAGGCAGACGGCAAAGGCGACGCCATAGGCGGCGACGAAAAGCTCAAGTTCGGTCTCGCCGGCGTGCAGCGAGGCCGAGATGGCGGCGAGGCCGACATTGATGATGGAAAAATCGAGTTGCAGCAGCAATTGCCCGGCCAGCAGGATCAGCAGGCCGAATTGGCCAAGCCGGATTGGTGCGGAAGACATGGGGGACCTCAAAGTATTTTCAAAACTGAGTCCACAGCGTTTTACACCCATGTTAAACTGGTACAAGATACCTGTTTAGACTGGTATAAAAAGTGTCAGGCTGGAGAATGGAAATGCACGGCACGCTCGATATCGTCCCCAATCAGATGCTTTCGCGGGCACAGGAACTCGGCGAGATGTTGCGAAGACGGCGGGAATCCCTTGACCCGCAAAGATTGGGACTCGGTCGAGCAGGACGGATTCGTACACCCGGATTGCGGCGGGAAGAAGTGGCCTCGCGCGCCGATATCGGCATTACCTGGTATACCAAGCTGGAACAGGGCCGGCCGATCCGCGTGTCGCCGCGCGTGCTTCTCTCCGTCGCGCATGCTTTGGAATTCAACGAAGTCGAGACGGAGCACCTGTTCAGACTGGCCAATCTGCCGGTTCCGCCTCGCCTTGAAAATCCTCGCGTCTGCGAGCCGCTCACCGAGGCCAGCCAGCGCATTCTCGATCATCTCTGTCCTTATCCGGCTCTTATCCAGACGAAACGGTACAATATACGCGGCTTCAACGAGGCCTATCGCCGTCTTGTCGGCGTCGATCTGGATGCCCTTCCGCCCGAAGACCGGAACTGCATTTATCTGTCCCTCGTCAATCCTGCCTGGCGTGCAAGCCAGGCCGATCCCGACGAGATGCTGGCCAATATGGCAGCGCTGTTTCGTGCCTCCATGGCCGAGCATCTCGATGATCCGAGCTGGGAGCGGCAATTGGAACGCTATATGAGCGCTTCCGATCAGTTCCGCATCGTATGGGATCGCTATCAGCTCAAGGGCATCGAGAATACCGTCAAGCGTTTTCGGCTGGCGGATGGCACGGTCCTGCCGCTGCAATCCAACAATTGGTGGGCAAGCCCCAGCAATGACGACCGCATGATCGTCTACACACCCGTCGACGAAGCCGGGGTGGAGAAGCTGAACGCGATGATGAAGCGCAAGCGGTCTTGCTGAGCGGCGGCCTCCTTCAGATGCCAAGATCGAGCTGAGGCTGTGATCTCCCATTGTCGGCATCTTCGTTCGTCAAAGACGAAAGCGTGATGCCAAGCAGCCGGATCGGCCGGGCAAACGGGTGGACGGTTGCCAAAAGCGCCGAGGCTGTCTCAAGAACAGCGCCGCCGTCTGCGACCGGCAAGGAGCTTGTCCGACTGCGTGTCGCCTGGGTGAAGTCCGAATATTTGATCTTCACGGTCACCGTCTTGGCGCTGAAACCGCCTGTTTCGCAGTAGCGCCAGACCTTCTGTGCTAAGGGCCGCAACTCCGCTGTCGCCAGCTCGAGATCGTCAATATCCTCGGCGAACGTATCTTCCGCGCCAATGGATTTGCGGATCCGGTCGGGCTTTACCTGGCGCTCGTCGATGCCGCGGGCGATACCGTAGAAATATGGGCCTGCCTTTCCGAAATGCTCCTGCAGGAAGGCGAGGGATTTCGACTTCAGGTCTAGCCCTGTTTCGATGCCGAGTTTGTGCATCCGCTCGGCGGTCGCTGGTCCGACGCCATGGAATTTCTTGACGGGAAGCGTTTCGACGAAGGCCGGCCCGTTCTTCGGCGTAATGACAGCCTGACCATTGGGCTTATTGAGGTCACTTGCCATCTTGGCGAGGAACTTGTTGTAGGAAATGCCGGCAGAAGCATTGAGACCAGTGACCTGCTTGATCTTGGTCCGGATCTCCAGCGCGATCTCGGTGGCGATCTCCATGCCCTTGTGGTTCTGGGTGACGTCGAGATAGGCCTCGTCGAGCGAGAGCGGCTCGATAATCGAAGTATATTCGGCGAAGATTTCGCGGATCTGCTGCGACACTGCCCTGTAGACGTCGAAGCGCGGCGGCACGAAAATCAGGTCCGGGCATTTGCGCTTCGCCGTGACCGAAGGCATCGCCGAGTGAACGCCGAAGGCGCGGGCCTCGTAGCTTGCGGCCGCCACGACGCCGCGCGCCGCCGACCCGCCGACCGCAAGCGGCTTGCCGCGCAGCTCGGGATTGTCTCGCTGTTCGACCGACGCATAAAATGCATCCATATCGACATGGATGATCTTCCGAACAGGGTTTGTGTTGGTGTCGTTCATGGCGATCTCGGTCATCATGCTGCAGGTTCAAGCATGGACCCTTCAATTATAGAATCTGAAACAAATACAGAACATATCATCCCTGATCACGATATCAAACCGGCTCCGTTGTCGTGCCGGAGAGATGCGGGAAAATCGCTCTGTGACAGTCATTCGCAAGTGCCACCTTGGAGATGCCTTCGAGGCTTCTTATCTCTTGTCTATCCCCCAATACGGAGCCTCAAGATGGGCCAAATCGCAACCGAACCCCTTTCCGACCTGCCGATGGAAATCCTTCCGCCCGAGCATGACGAGGAATCTCGATCTAACGGAACCGCGTGCCTATGCTGCCGAAGGCAGCGAGCGGCGCGGAAGATGGATGAGGATGGTTGCGGCATATGTGACGAATGCCTGGCGCCATGACGAACGACGCGCTGCTGGCGTCCGAATTGTCGGACTTCGAACATGCGCTTGCGAAGCTGTCTGACGGCTATTCGGAGGGGCGCTTTCAAGATCGCCCCTGGGGTGTGACGGTCAAGCGATCGCCTGACGGGAAGCGAGTTTGGCTCTATGGCGAGGAGCTTGGCGGGACCGATGTCGTCAGCTTCAATCTCTATGTGCTCTCCGGAGCCAGCCTCACCCTCAAGCCTTGCGAAATGTCCTCGTCGAAAGTCGTGGATTTCGTGCTGGGTTTCAGGCCAGCTCAAACGCAGCCGGTATAAGCCCCCTTTGCTTCAGCGGGTGGAGAGCGGCGGCGGAGGCGGCTGCGTGGTTGAGCCGGGACCGAGCGAGCGCTGGACCATCACGGTGTCGGCCCAGCGGCCGTAACGATAGGCAACCGCCGGCAGAAGGCCGACGCGAACGAAGCCGAAGCGTTCGTGCAAGGCGAGAGAGGCCGCGTTGTCGGCATCGATATAGCCGATCATCTGCCGGAAACCGGCCGCGGCACAGGCGTCGATCAGTCCGCGCATGAGCAGGCTCCCGACGCCTTGGCCAACATGGTCGTGATGCACATAGATCGAATGCTTGACGGTATAGCGATAGGCCGGACGCTTGCGGAACAGCACCACATAGGCATAGCCGACGACCTTCTCACCCTCGATCGCAACGACATGCGGGAAGCGTTTGTCCTTCAAATTCTTGCGCCGTTCGCGCAGATCGTCCGGCTGCGGCGTATCGCTATCATCAACTCCGGCCTCGACGCCGCGGTGAATATGGCGGCGATAGATTGCCAGCATGGCATCGACGTCGCTCTCCCGGGACGGGCGAACGATGATTGTTTTATCCTGCTTCATGTCCGAACCTGAATTCCAAGCCTATTCCGCGACGACGTAGGTATAGAGCCGGATTTTGCCGGCTGCATCAATCTCGCGATAGAGGCCTTGAATCTCCACCTCGAAACCGGGGAAGGTGTTGAAGCAGGTTTCAAACATCTTGAGATAGTCGATCATGGGCTTTGCCTGCTCCGTCAGGCGCTCGCCCGGCACGATGGTCGCAATCCCCGGAGGATAGACGACGAAGGGCGTCGTTGCGATGCGGCCGGCAATGGCGTCGATCGGCAGATAGTCGACATCGTTGCGAACAAGGCAACGTGCGGCATCGTGCGGCGACATGGCGATCGGCGGCAGGTGTTCGGCGGAAAACTGCTTTGTCTGCAGCGCGCTGACATCGGCCTGGCGGAAGAAATTGTGCATCTCAGCGCAAAGATCGCGCAGGCGCACGCCCGCATAACGGCCCGGACGGCGGCGATAGAATTCCGGAATTGCCTCTTCCAGCAGCGCATTGTCGTCATGAAGCTTCTTGAAGGCGACAAGGCCGCTGATCAACGTACCGGCCTTGCTGGCTTCGACACCGGGGGTGAGGAGGAAGAGCAGCGAATTGAGATCGTTCTTTTCCGCGACGATACGGTTTTCACGCAGATATTGCGCGACCACCGGCGCCGGTATGCCGTGTTCCGTGTATTTCCCCGTCCGACGATCAAAGCCCGGTGTCAGCAGGGTAAGCTTGTTCGGGTCCGTCATGGCAAAACCCGGTTCCATGCCGGAAAAGCCGTGCCATGCCGCATCGGGCGTCAAGTGCCAGAAGGCGGGATTGGTGGCGAGTTGGTCGGTCGCGACGCTTTCCCACGACACGTCATGCACTGCGCCTGGGCTCGATACATCCGGGATCGCAACGCGATCCGGCACGAAAGGCTCGAAGAACCAACGGCGTTCGGGACGATGCTCCTTCTCCTCGAATTCGCGACGCACGGCGCGGATTTTCTTGCGCAGCTCGATGCCGAGACGGATCGTGTCGTCCCAAAGCACTTCGCCCGAGCGCCCCTTCATCATCTGCGCGCCGACGTCGAGCGAGGCGAAGAGCGGATAGAAGGGCGATGTCGAGGCGTGCTGCATGAAGCTTTCGTTGAAGCGTCGGTGCTCCACGCGGCGCTTCTGGCCAGTGATGTGCCTGTCCTTCATGTGGATCTGGGAAGCCTGTGAGAAGCTTGCCAGCTGCTTATGGGTGGATTGCGTGGCGATGATGCCCGGCGCATCCGGCCCGAGGTCGGAAAGACCCATGGCAAAGCGCCCGGCATAAAGCGGATGAAACTTCATGAAGCCGGCCCAGGCCTCGTCGAAAAGGATGTAATCGCAGAGATGTCCAATCCGCTTGAGAATCATCTCGGCATTGTGGATGGTGCCGTCATAGGTGCACTGTTCCACGACCGCGACGCGGAACGGGCGAGGCTTCTTGTAGGCTTCCGGATCTTTCACCAGCGGATGGGTGCGGATGCGCTCGCGCAGCGCCTCCTCGTCCATTTCAGCGAAATCCATGGGACCGATCAAGCCATAGAGATTGCGTCTGGTCGGCAGATAGACCGGAATGCCGCCCGAGATCATCAGGGCGCCGTGATGGGCGGCCTTGTGGTTGTTGCGATCGAACAGCACGAGGTCGCCATCGGTGACGAGCGCTGAGAGCGCGACCTTGTTGGACGTAGAGGTGCCGTTCAACACGAAATAGGTCTTCTCGGCGCCGAAAATCTTGGCCGCTTCCTTTTGCGCGGCAAGCGCCGGCCCTTCGTGGGTTAGGAGGTCGCCGAGGTCGAGCACGGAATTGTCGAGGTCGTCGCGGAAGACCGCCTCGCCCAGATGCTCCATGAAGACGCGGCCGATGGGGCTGCGGCTGTAGAAGATGCCGCCGTTGTGACCGGGGCAGGTCCAGAGGTGATTGCCTTCCTCGGCATAATCGACCAGCGCACCGAAGAAAGGCGTCTTCAGCGTTTCGGCATATTGCTTGAGCCGGCTGATGAGGCTCTTTGCGATGAAGGCGGGCGTTTCTTCCGACAGGAAGACGTAGCCGTCGATAAAATCGAGCACTTCGACCGGCACATCCTCGAAGCGCTTGCGCCGGATCAGCAGGATGATGGGAAATTCGAGGCCGCGCCGGCGCATGAGGTTGATAAGCGAAGCCGTCTTGCCTTCAAGACCCTTCTTGCCCCAGTCGACCAGCATGCAGCCGATGGCAGCATCGGTCTGTACGGCGATCTCGGCGTCTTCGAGATTGCGCGCGCGCACCACCTCGAAACCGGAGCGTTCGATCTCCTCGACGATCTGATTGTAGCGGGCACCCTCCAGATCCTCATTGTCAAAGGTTGGCGTCGCGAACAGAAAGTTGAAACGTCTGAAATAATCCATCTGGGTACCCGCTCCTGATTTGGCATGAGGTGTCGGCGTATTTCATGACATGGATGTGACAGAATAGAGGACGTCCACTGCGGTTCGGATGTTCTCCTAAATCGGCAATATTACCGTTTGGCCGGTGACCTCAGTTTCGGCTTTTAGCCAGAAGCGGTCTGATGTCCCGGGTAGTTCCGTCGGTCAGCCCGAGATCGGTGACATGCGGGCCGGGATTGCAGGCAAGGCTTGCTCCGACGACTGCCTTGAAGGTGCGAATGGGCGGCATCCAGTCAGCGATCGCATCGGCTGCCGCGCGCAGCTTGGCGAAATCATCGGCCACGTCCTTTGCGGGCGCATCCGACAGCAAGCCGCAGACGGGCAGGGGCAGAACGGCTGTAACCCTGCCACCGGCGGCCGTTGCCATGCCGCCGCCAGCCTCGATGACGGCATTGGCTGCCGCAGCCATGTCCGCGGGGTCGCGGCCGAAGACGGTAAGATTATGGCTGTCATGCGATATCGTCGTCGCAAGCGCGCCGCGCCAATGGCCCCAGTCTTCCAGGATGCCGATCACGGGCGTCGGGTCCTTTCTTCCATGGCGGTGGATGGCCGCCATCAGAAGCATGTTATCAGGCAGAACAAGCTTGCCGTCTTCGACCTTGACGGCTGCCTCTCCCCATTTTGTAAACCGCGGGCTGACGACGGTGTTGACACGAGCTTCGGTCATACCAGGCAGAGTGATGGTGAAGTCGGCGGCAGAAAGCCTTCCGAGTTTTACGGTGTCGCGATAGGCATCCGAGGACACGCCCTTGCCGCTTCCAATAAGATTGCCGTCTCTGGCAACTTCACGCCCCGATGCATAGACGCGGTCGACCACGATCCTTTCCAGATCGGAGAGGATGACGATGTCGGCGCGGCGGCCGGGCGCGACCAACCCCAGATCATA
Organism: Rhizobium sp. BK098; assembly: GCF_014193155.1. Taxonomy (NCBI): domain Bacteria; kingdom Pseudomonadati; phylum Pseudomonadota; class Alphaproteobacteria; order Hyphomicrobiales; family Rhizobiaceae; genus Rhizobium; species Rhizobium sp. BK098. Next base: position 19,134 of record NZ_JACHYY010000004.1, read on the forward strand.
ACGGTTCAACCACATGGCGGCGTTAAGCGTGGCGGCGCGGACGGCATCGACCGGCTTCATGCCGTAGCCTATGAGGCGCCTCAGAACCGATGACATCGCGCCGTCATTCACGAGATCGTCGGGGAAGACGTCATCGGTGCAGATTGTCAGCGTTTGCGGCAGATGAGGCAGCTTTTTCAGAGCCTCGATCACGCCGGGCAGGACATAGTCGTGGGAACCGCGTAGCTCGACGGTAAGGCCCGCCCGCAATTTCGCCAGCAAGTCCTCGCCTGAGGTGAGTTCGTGATCGGATTGGATGCCTGCGGCAATAAAGGCCTGCAATTCCGCGCCTTCGAGGCCGCGGGCATGACCGCAGACGCGCTTGCCGCTCGCAAGTCCGGCTTCGACGATACTGCGCATCGGCTCGCTTCGCTCAAGGACGCCGCGCATGTTCATTACTTCGGCGACGCCGGAAATCTCCGGCCAGCTCAGCATGGTCGACATTTCGCCCGAGCGGAACTCCGCGCCGGCAAGTTCCAGGCCGGGCGCCGAAGGCACGCAGGACGGCGCCAGTGTCAGGAAGCGCAGCGGCAATTGCCGTGTCTCCTCAAGCGCCCAGCGAATACCATCAAGGCCAGCGACGTTGCCGATTTCATGCGGGTCCCAGCAGACCGTCGTCGTGCCCTGGGGAACGACCGTTTCGGCATATCGCCTCGGCGTCACCATCGAGCTTTCGACGTGCATATGCGTGTCGATAAATCCGGGCGTGATGAATCGTTCCGAAGCGTCGATGGTCTGCTTTGCGTCCCTCCTTGTCCCCAAGGCGTGGACGCTTGCGATCAAGGGGCCAACAAGCCCGATATCGGCCGGTCTCATTTCCGAGGTCGCGACATCGACGAGCGTTCCGCCGGTAATCAGCACATCGAACGGCTCAAGCCCCAACGCCGCCCGCACGGCACGATCGCGCAGCTCGGACGAATGGAGGTCGTAGGGTTCATTCGGCATGTCTGCCTCCCTTGGCAAAGGCGGATGGGTGCGCGGTGGATTGCCGTAAGACAAGTTCCGTTGGAAATATTCGGCTGGTATCAGTTTCTCCGGCAACGAAGGCAAGCGCGTGGTTCGCCACCGTTTCCAGATCCTGTCGAACTGTCGTGAGCGGCGGGGAGACGATTTGAGCCCACATCAGATCATCAAAGCCGGTGAGCGACATGTCTTCCGGAATGCTGCAGCCTCTATCTTTGACGGCGATGGCAAAGCCGATGGCGAGAGCGTCATAGGCGGCGGCGCAGGCTGTAAAATGGCGGAGATCGAGTTCGCGTCCGAGGACGCTGCCGGCTTCGAAAGTCGCATCGCTATGTCGCAATGCCGGTTTGACGCCGGCCTGGCGGAAGATGTCGCACATTCCCTCGACGCGCTCGCGTGCCACCAGCGAATTTTCCGGGCCGGCGAGGATGAGAAGCCGGTTATGACCGAGCTCGAGCAGATGGCGGGCGATGAGACGTCCACCCTCGCGATGATCGCTGGCGGCGACATTGCCTGTTGTGGCGGCGCTGTCGATGACGGCGACCGGCACCGGGACATCCGCCGGCGCAATCGTCGTCCCGCGCGTCGGTATCACGATCAGCGCATCGACGCCGCGGGTGATCATTGTCCTGATTTCGAATTCCTGCTGCTGCGGATCGCCCTGACTATCACCGATCAGAACGGCAAGACCGCGCCGCTTGGCGGATCGTTCGATGGCCTGGGCAAAAGCGGGAAACAAGGGTTGGCCGATATTCGGAACCAGCAGGCCGATCGTATTGCTCTTGCCGGTGCGCAGAGCGCGGGCCGTATGGTCAGGCACATAGCCGAGCCTGTCCGCTTCGAGGCGAATCTGCTCCGCCAGGGCTGAAGACACCCGCCCCGTGCCACGCAGGGCATTCGAGATCGTTGCAGTGGAGACACCCAGCTTGATCGCAATTTCCCTGATCGAAGAGGTGCGTGTCTGGCTCATCCAGGAGTTCGTTCCGATTTTCGTGATTAAACGATTAATCAACGCGGCACGCTTTTGCAAGAGTATCCTGTTGCTGAGGGAGAAAGCAGGCTCCTGCAATATCGGCGCCTGCTGCCGTTGCGGATGATGTATGGCGTTCAGCCTATCTGAATTGAAGCTTCAGACGGCAACCAGATGGCCCGGTGAGACAGCTCGATACTCGCGCGGCTTGACCAGGTAATCGACGGCCCGGATCGGGCTCTTCAACTCGTCATTGGCACCTGCGCGCTTCTCGCGCCGCCGGTCGGGGTCCGGCACCGGAACGGCGGCCATCAGCTTCTTCGTGTAGTCGTGCTGCGGATTGCCGAAGACGGCGGCGCGTGGGCCGATCTCGACGATTTCGCCGAGATACATGACGGCGACACGATGGCTGACGCGTTCGACCACGGCCATATCGTGGGAGATGAACAGGAAGGAAAGGTTGAGGCTCTGCTGCAGATCGAGCATCAGGTTGATGACCTGGGCCTTGATCGACACGTCGAGCGCGGACACGCTTTCGTCGGCGACGATCACTTTCGGCTGCAATGCCAGGGCACGGGCGATGCAGATGCGCTGGCGCTGCCCGCCGGAGAATTCATGCGGGTAGCGGCTAGCCATGTCAGACGTCAGGCCGACCTTGTGCAGCATATCGGCGACGATCTCTTTCGCCTCCCTTGCCGTTCCCATCCTGTGTTCGAGATAGGGTTCGGCGATCGCCTGACCGACCGTCATGCGCGGATTGAGCGAGGCGAAGGGATCCTGAAAGATCATCTGCACGGATTTGCGCATCTCGCGCATGTCACGCTTGCCAAGCGAGAGCACGTCGCGGCCATCGACGATGACGGAGCCGGATTGCGGCTCGATCAGCCGCATGATGGCGCGTCCTGTCGTCGACTTGCCGCATCCGGATTCACCGACAAGCGACAATGTTTCGCCGGCGAAGAGATCGAAGGAGACGTTTTCGACCGCATGCACCCGGCCTCTGAGTTTTCCGAAGAGGCCCGAATGAATGTCGAAGCGCTTGGTGAGGTTCTTCACCTGCAGAACTGGTTTTTCTCTTGCCACCGTATCGGGCATCTCGGCAGGCGTGTCGGACTCTCCCGTTGCCGCATTGACGACGGGAAAGCGCAGCGGCTGTTCATAGGATTGCATCGAACCGAGCACCGGCACGGCCGACAGCAGCGCGCGGGTATAGGGATGCTGGCCACGATGGAAGATGTCCGCCGTCGCGCCCGTCTCCACCTGCTCGCCGCGATACATAACGACGATGCGATCGGCGATTTCTGCGACCACACCCATGTCATGCGTGATGAACAGGACGGAGGTTCCTTCCTCCTCCTGCAGCATCTTGATGAGATCGAGGATCTGGCCCTGGATCGTGACGTCGAGGGCGGTGGTCGGCTCGTCGGCGATCAACAGTTTTGGCTTCGAGGCGAGCGCCATGGCGATCATGACGCGCTGGCGCATGCCGCCGGAAAAGCGGTGCGGATATTCGTCGAAGCGCGAGGCGGCTGAGGGAATGCGGACCTTTTCCAAAAGCCGGATCGTCTCGGCCTTGGCATCCGCCGCCGACATATCCTTGTGGCAGAGCAAGGCTTCGGAAATCTGGTCGCCGATGGTGAAGAGCGGATTGAGTGATGTCATCGGCTCCTGGAAGATCATCGACACGTCGTTGCCGCGCACCTTGCGCATCTCATGCTCGGGAAGCGAAAGCAGGTCGCGGCCACCCAGCATGATCGTGCCCTCGATGCGGCTTGAATCGCTCTGCAGCAGCCGCATGATCGATAGCGAGGTGACGCTCTTGCCAGAACCGCTCTCGCCGACGATCGCCACCGTCTCGCCTGGTGCGACCGAGAAGGAAACGTCGCGCACGACGGGCTTCCATACGCCGTCCACTATGAACGAGGCGGTGAGGTTCTCGACGGAGAGAATGGGTTCGGCGGCCTCTGTTGCCGTTACCTGCGACGTGCCCATGGTTGTTTCCTTCTTGCGATCCGTGCCACAGCTCAATCCGGCCAGTTCAACATGCCGTCGAAGCGGTGCCGGCTGCGGTTCTCGATCGGCGTCGCGATGATCTCGTTGGAGGCGCGGGCATTGTCGAGCTCCTCGGCAAGCCGGGTCGCGACGATCGTCTCCTGGCCGGGATGCAGGTTGCATGGATCGAGATAGAAATAGTGATGCTCCACCTCGTGGTCCCGCACAATGACGGGCGGGTTGCCGCGGGCCAGCGCCGCCGCAAGATCCCAGGCGGTGATATGCGCCTCGGGCGCCGAGATGATGACGCGCATGCGGTCGAGCGGGTTGTTGGTGGGATCGGGTTCGATCAGGGCGGTGACACCGGGGCGGCCGTCGAGAGTTCGCTTCCATAGGTTCAGATAACCGGTCTCGCGTTCGCGGATGCCGGCATGGTCGCGCTTTTCCCAGGCCTCCAGCGCCGCCATAGTGCCATAGATGCTTTCCTTGCCGACCTTCATGCCGCGACCGATGCCCATGTTCTGCAGGAAGGCGTTGCGCACCAGTTCCTTCCTGCCGGCAACGATGCCGGAAGTCGGGCCGCCGAGAAACTTGTGGCCGGAATAGAGCACGATGTCGGCGCCCCGAGCCAGGAAGAGCTCGAGGTCATATTCCGACGCGGCATCGACGATAACTGGCACGCCCTTGGCGTGCGCGATCTCGACGAATTCGGTCAGATGCAGCAGGCCGTAATCGACCACGTGATGGGATATGACATAGACGGCAGCCGCCGTCTTCTCGCTTATGGCGTTTTCCATGTGGAAGCGATGCGTCGATGTTGCCTGACCGATCAGCACGACCTTGCCGCCCGCAAGGCGGATTGCCTGATCCACCGGAGCGCCGTAGCTCACCACATGGCCCATTTGCACGATGACTTCGTTCTTGTCTGGTGCGGTATCAGGCAGTTTCTCTATGGCAAGGAGGTTGTTGCCGGTAATGGCGCCGGCGACGGTGAGGCTAATGCCCGAGGAGCAGGATGCCGTGACGAAGCCGGCCTCGCTACCCGTCAGCCGCGCGATGACCGCGCTGGCCTTGCGCTGGAGGTCGTTGATCTCGACGAATTGCGGCAAGATCGCCGCCATTGCCGCGATGGCTTCGGGCACGACGATCGATGCGCCGAGGCTGGTCATGGTGCCTGATACATTGATGACGGGCCTCAGGCCGATCTTGCTGCGGATATCATCGGACATTCTATCTCTCCAAAGTGATGACTGCCGATTGTCATCGACAGCTATACCATAGTAATGTAATAGCTTCTCGAAATCTCACGAGGAGCGTTGATTTGGACGCCAAGACCCTACCCACCGCACTCCCTGAAGACGCCGATTCGATCGGGGAAGCGGAAACGAAAGGCGCGCGCCGTTCGCGCGTGAGCGGCATCGACCGCGCGCTGCAGGTGATCGATTATCTCTATGAAACCGGCGCGCCCGCTGGCGCTTACGCGATTGCCAAGGCGATCAAGGCGCCTCTTTCGACCGTCTACGTGATCATCGACGACCTGGTCGAAAAGAACATGCTCGGCCGCAATGCCGACGGTTCCGTCTGGCTCGGGGCGCGCCTTTACCACTATGGCCTCGCCTATGCCCGGTCGCTGGATTTCATGAGCGTCGCCACGCGCGAGATGCACGATCTTTGCCGGCAGGCGAGCGAGACGGTACAAGTCTGCGGCCGCGACGGCGACAACATGCTGGTACTGGCGATGGCGGATGGGCCAAGCCATTTCCAGGTCGCCTCCCGCGTCGGAACCCGCGTGCCGCTCAACTGGACGGCCTCCGGCCGGCTGTTGGTCGGCCATCTGCCCGAAGAGGAAAGGATCGAGCTTTTCAAGCGCTGTGCCCGCACCTCGCCGACCGGTCGGGCCGAGGTCGATGCCCACGTACTTTCCGATGCGGCGGGCAAAGCCTTCGAGGAGCGCCTGTCCATCCAGGTGGCGGAGTCCGATTATGCGGTCGCCTGTATCGCCTCGCCGGTCGTTGACCGGGATGGTCAATGTGTCGCGACCATTTCCATCGTGCTGCCCGAACAGAAAGTCGTTTCCGACGGTAACCGCTACGGCGAGCAGGTGCGCGCGACTGCCGAGCGGATCGAAAAGCTGATGGGCTGGCGCAATCACTGAATTCGTCCTTCTCAGTCGTTGAGTGAGATGATCGCTTCGATCTCGACCGTGATATTGCCGGGAAGCGAGCCGAAGCCGACGGCCGAACGGGCATGCTGGCCCGCCTCGCCGAAGACCTCGATGAAGAGATCAGAGCAGCCGTTGATGACGCTCGGATGGTCTTCGAAATGCGGCACGGCATTGACCATGCCGAGCAGTTTCACCACCCGCTTCACCCTGGAAAGGTCGCCGAGCGCACCATGCATGACGGCAAGAAGATTGATGCCCGTCAGCCGCGCATGTTGATAGGCCCGGTCAACGCCGACGTCACCGCCGACCTTGCCGGAATGGAGGTGGCCGTCCAGCTCCCGCGGCCCTTGACCCGAAAGGTAGAGCACGTTGCCTTCGCGGACATGGGTGACGAAATTGGCGATCGGCGGCGGCGGCGGTGGAAGCTCGATGCCGAGCGCCGCCAGTCGCTGGTAAGGTGTTTGCGCTGCTGAAGCGGCCTGTGTTGGGGACGTGTTCACGTATGCTCCTGCTATGCGGGCCTGGTGTTTGATCAGCGCCACGAATAGCCGTGGCTGTGGCGGACGAGTTTGCGAGCGCGTGGCACGTAGCGGCTGGCGGTGATCGCCTCCGCGCCGATGACCGCGTAACGTGGTTCGAACAGCTTCTTGAGGCGCGAGACATCGCCATTGGAATCGGTCGCCTCGAGATCCGCATCCACCAGGTCGAAAATGGTGAAGTCTGCTCGTTCGCCGACCGACAGCCGGCTGTCCATCGAAAGCTTGATGACCGAGGCCGGTGCATGGGTGACGGCGTCCACGACCTTGTCGAACGGCATGCCGACCGAGAGCAGCTTGGACATAGTGGTCGCGAGATCCCATACCGGGAAGTTCATCGAATGCCCATGCAGGTCGGTCGAGATCGAGTAGGGCAGCAGGCCACGCTTGATCGCCGCTTCCGCGACCTTGAAGGAGAAAGAGGCGCCTCCATGGCCGATATCGAGCCGGATGCCTTCGCCGGCGCAACGTTCGGCGAGATTGTAGAGGTCCTCGTCCTCCATGATGCTGGATCCGGCCTTGCCGTTGAAGCAGTGCGTGACGACATCACCCGGCCCGAGGATTTCGAGCACTTCGTCGTATAGCGCCGGCGGCTCGCCGACATGCACCATCATCGGCACCTTCAGGATCTTGGCGATCTTCTTGCCGAGCTTGACGGGTGTGATACCCCAGGAGCCGGTGATGACGTGACTGGCGCGTACCTTGATGCCGACGATATGCTCGCTGTTCTCAGTGTAGCATTCGAGGATGCGATCGAGGTCGATATCCTTGATATCGCGCAGTTCCGGAACGCGATTGCAGGCAACGAGGCCGATCGAGCCGAGATTGAGGAATGCCTTGATGCGTTCCCTTGCGGGCTCGATGATGTATTCACGGAAGCCATGAAAATTGGCTTCGCCGGCGGAGCCCGCATCGACCAGCGTCGTGACGCCGCGCTCGGCACCGCATTCGGACGGTCGGATGGAGATATCGGTGCCTCCATGCCAGATATGGACATGCAGGTCGATCCAGCCGGGAGAGATCCAGGCGCCCTTTCCGTCGATGCGCTCGACGTCGCCGGGAGCGGCAAGCTGCGGGCCGAAAGCGGCGATCCTGCCGTCGGCGCCGACGAGAATGTCCATGACGCCAGCGACCTCAGTACCGCCGAATGCCATGGGCTTCACATTGGTGAGGAGGAGCGGTTTGCCCGCTTTTTCACCGGTCATTTACAGGTCCTTTCGAAGTCTTGGATCGAGCATGTCCCGCAAGCCGTCGCCCACCATTTGCAACGAGAGCACGGAGAGAATGATGGCAAAGCCCGGGAAATAGGTCATCCAGTCGGCCTGGCCGATATATTGGCGGCCGGCGGCGATCATGGTTCCCCAGGTCGGAATTTCCGGGCTGACGCCAAGGCCGAGGAACGAGAGCCCGGCTTCGGCCAGCATGGCGCTGGCAAAGAGAAACGAGCCCTGCACCAGGATCGGCGACAGGAGGTTTCTAAGCACATGCCGCGTCATGATGTGGAATGTCGAGATGCCGAGAGCCTTGGCAGCCTCCACGTAAGGGAGTTCACGGATGACAAGGGTCGAGGCGCGGACGATGCGGGCCAGCCGCGGTGCGTAGACGATCGACAGTGCGACGATAACAGTCGTCAGCGACGGGCCGAGGGCTGCGACCAGCGCAATGGCGAGCAAAATGTCGGGAAACGCCATCATCGCATCGATCAGGCGGGCGATCGGCGTGTCGAGCCTTTGGAAGAAGCCGGCGAGCAGACCGAGGGTAACACCGATCGCAGCCGACAGCGCCACGACGGCGGCTCCGACGAGCAGCGACAGCCGTCCGGCATAGATGGTGCGAGAGAAGATATCGCGGCCGAATTCGTCGGTGCCGAACCAGTAGACCCCGCTTGGCGGCTTCAGTCGGTTGACGATCGAGAGCTTCGAGGGCGAATAGGGTGCGATCCATGGCGCGAGGGCGGCGAGCAGCACGAAGATCGTCAGCACAATCAGTCCGATGGCAACGGTCTTGCGCTTCAGCAGCCGACGAAGGAACTTGCTTCGCTCGCTTTGCGCCTGTTTGGGTGTCTCGGTTGCGATGTCGGCCATCAGTAGCGTACCCTCGGATCAACGAGCAGGTAGAGCATGTCGATCGCAAAATTGATCACGACGTAGAGGCCGGCGATGACGAGCAAGGCCCCCTGGATCACCGGATAGTCGCGGCGCAGCACCGCGGAGACGACGAGGCTTCCGACACCCGGCAGGCCGAAGACCGTCTCGGTGACGACAGCGCCGGAAATCAGCACGGCGGCCGTCAGCCCCAGAACGGTCAGAATTGGAATGAGTGCGTTCTTCAGCGCATGTTTGAGGACGACGCGGCGTTCGATCAGCCCTTTGGCGCGGGCGGTGCGGATATAGTCGTCGCCAAGCACGTCGAGCATCGAGGCCCGAGTAAAGCGCAGGATCAGCGCCGAGGAGACGAGGCCGAGTGCGACGGCCGGCAGCGTCAAATGATACATGCGATCCAGGAAGCTTGTGCCCGGTCCGCCATAGCCGGAAACCGGGAACATCCCCAGGCGCACCGCGAAGATCTGCATAAGGATGAGGCCAAGCCAGAAGCTTGGAATGCTCGCGGCCAGCATGCCGATCGCCATCGAAGCCTGGTCGACGAGCGATCCGCGCCGATAGGCGGCATAGATGCCGATCGGCAGCGCGATGACGCCAGCGATGAGGAGCGAGAACAGTGTCAGGAAAAAGGTCGGCTCGGCGCGTCCGAGAAGCGCAGAGGAAACCGGAATATTGAGGAAGATCGACTGGCCGAGATCGCCCTTCAGCAACTGCCCGACATAGAACAGGTACTGGACGAAGATTGACTGGTCGAGGCCAAACTGGGTGCGGAGCTCGGCAATATCCTGCGCGGTCGCATCCGGGCCGAGCATGACGGCGGCCGGATCGCCAGGGGTCACGCGCACGATCACGAAGACGATCGTGACGACGAGAAACATCACGACGATCATGCCCGCAAGACGTTGAAGGATGTAACGTATCATTGCGTCGGTTCCCAGAGTAGTTCCGCTTCTCTTCGACCGGCGGAACCACCCCATTTGTTTATTCTCTCGCAATCCCGAACGGAAAACCGCTACGCACTTTTCCCGGAATTGCTCTAGGTCCGCAAACGGACGGGATTCGGAACGGGCGCCGGTCGCCGCCGGCGCCCGAGCGCCTTGGGAGGCTTATTTCTTGATCGATGCGTTCCAGAAGTAGGGCCATGGCGCGGGATCGACGCCTTGAAGCTTGGTGGAGATCGCCGCGACGGCGTTGAAATCGCCGATCTTCATCATGGGAGCTTCGTCATAGATGGTCTTTTGAACGTTCGCCCAGAGGCCGACGCGCTTCTTCGGATCGACCTCTGTGTTGAACGCGTCGATCGCGGCTTTGCTCGTCGGCGTCGTCCACCAGCCGGGCGAGCTTGGCGAAAGCGTGCCGATGAGCGCCGGTTCCGGCAGGAAGGGGCTGTGGCTGATGTAGATATCCCATAGCGCCTTGTCCGCACGGCGCTGGGTCAGCGTAGCCCAGTCGACCACCTGAAGGTCTACCGTGAAGCCTGCCTGTTTCAGATATTCGGCCGCGACCTGCGCCATCTTGTAATGGAACTCGTACTGTCGGCTGGTCAGGATGCGGATCGGTTCGCCCTTGTAGCCTGCCGCCTTGGCGGTAGTTGCGGCACCTTCCGGATCGGCGAGGTTGTAGTTGCCCTTGACGCCGGCATCCGTGCTCCAGGTAAAGGGGGCGGGGTACATGTTGCCGTCAACCGTATAAAAATTTGTGCTGCCGAAGGCTGCCGCCAGCATATCTTCCATGCTGAGCGCCCGACGGATCGCCTTGCGGATCGCGACATTCTTCGTGATGCCGTCGGCGGTATTGAAGACGAAGACCGGATAGCCGAACGGCTTCAGGAGCAGCGGCTGGGTCGCCGAAGCGGATTTCAGCTTGTCGAAGGATTCGACTGGAAGACTGTCGATGTAGTCATACTGGCCCGAAATGGCCGCCTCCACGCGGGTATTGGCGTCGGGCACCGGGACGAAGCGGATTTCGTCGAGATATTGATGCCGGGCGCCGCCATAACCATTGCTCTCGCCATCGCGCGGCTTGTAGCCGTCGAAGCGCACCAGCTGGATATACTGGTCGGGCTTGCGCTCCTTCAGCATATAGGGGCCGGTGCCGATGAAATCGGTCATCGTATCCGCCTGCTTGCCGGCTGGAATGATGATGGCGGCGGAGTTGTTGAAGGCAAGCAGCGAGGTGAGAGGCGCGTAAGGCTGCTTCAGCTTGATGACGACGGTCGCCGGATCCTGGGCAGCAATGGATTCGATGAAGCCGCCCGCCTGCTTGCCGCGCGACGCCAGCTTGATCCAGCGGTTGAGCGAGGCGACCACGTCGTTGGAGGTCATGACGCTGCCGTCATGGAACTTGATGCCGGTCCTGAGCTTGATCGTGTAGGTTTTGCCGTCGGCACTGATCTCAGGCAGGCTCTCGGCAAGCAGCGGCGTGACGTTCCACCCCTTGTCGAAGGTGTAGAGCGTTTCGAAGATATGTTGGGTGACGATACCGACGAGATCTGCGGTGGAGGTCATGGGATCGAGCGTCGGCGGCTCGCCGATCGTTGCGACATTGATGACGCCACCTTTTTCCTGAGCCATCAACAGTGAGGGCGCTGCAACCAAGGCAGCCGCAATCAGGAATCCGAGTCCTAACTTCATCGAAATTCTCCCAATTATGTTCCACAATTATGTTATATAAGATTTTATAACAGAATACAGAACGGGCGGGGGCTGTCAATGGTGGTGAAAACAAGCGCGTATCGGCTTGAATGCGCAAAGGTTCTGTCTTGCCGAAACAGTTTGGTCGGAGCAGATTGCAGCGATAGAGGAGATAGTGCATGGCGCCTTACGATGCTTCCGGCCCCAACGTGAACGGTATCGAACCTCGTTGGACGTCCAGTGCAAAGAGCGGAGTTGGCACGGCGCTTTCGCCGGCCTGCCGCATCTGGTTCACTCTCAGTCACGGCATCTTGAACGAAATCTATTATCCCCGCGTCGATAGCGCCTGTACCCGCGACATCGGATTGATCGTCACAGGTCCCGATGGTTATTTTTCGGAGGAAAAGCGCGATACGGAGAGCGTCGTCACCACGGTCGAAGATGGCGTTCCGGCCTATCGGTTGATCAATACTGCAATCGATGGTCGTTACAGGATCATCAAGCGCATCATCGTCGATCCGATGCGCAGCAGCTTGCTTCAGCAGATATCGTTCGAGCCACTGGAAGGCACGATCCGCGATTATCGTCTCTACCTGTTGGCAGCTCCACATCTGGTCAATGCCGGTTACGGCAATACGGGGTGGGTGGAAGACTATAAGGGCACGCCGATGCTTTTTGCGACGGGCACAGGCGGCGTCTCGATGGCTCTTGCCGTTAGCGGCGGCTGGCGGACGGCATCTGCCGGCTATGTCGGTATTTCCGACGGATGGCAGCAATTGCAGAAGGAGGCTCGGTTGGACCCGGCCGTCGCGCGTGCCGTCGACGGCAACGTCGCCCTGACCGGCGAGATCGATCTGATCGGCGGCAGCGACACGGTTACCGTATCGCTCGGCTTTGGAAGCCATCCAAAAGAGGCCGGCTATAATGCTCTTGCCAGCTTGCAGGCCGGCTATGACAGCGCCGAGCGTAGCTATGTTGCCGACTGGCGGGCCTGGCAAGACGGATTGCTGGCCCTCGACGAACCGAGAGCACCGCCGCCCGAAGTCAATCGTTATCGGATCTCGACGGCCGTGCTGGCAACGCACCGGCCACTTTCCTTCGAAGGGCCGGCCGTTGCTTCTCTCTCCATTCCGTGGGGCTTTGCCAAGGGCGACGAAGACCTCGGTGGCTATCATCTGGTCTGGCCGCGCGATCTGGTCGAGACAGCCGGCGGCTTCTTAGCTGCGGGCGCTTCGCAGGATGCGCTGCGCATTCTAGCCTATCTGCGCGTCATCCAGGAAGAGGATGGGCATTGGCCGCAGAATTGCTGGCTGGATGGCGAGCCTTACTGGAGCGGGATCCAAATGGACGAATGCGCTTTCCCGATCCTGCTTGCCGATGCGCTGCGCCGTGAAGGGATCCTTACAGGCGATCTTCTGCTGTCCTACGTGCCGATGGTCGAGAGTGCAGCACGCTATGTCGTCGTCAACGGTCCCGTCACCGGCGAGGATCGCTGGGAGGAGGATGGCGGCTTTTCTCCCTTCACTTTGGCGGTTGAGATCGCTGCGCTATTGGCGGCCGCCGATATTCTGGAAATTGCCGGTCAGGTGCACAATGCGGATTATCTGCGGCAGACTGCGGACGCCTGGAACGACCAGATCGAGCGCTGGACCTATGTCAGCAGCGATGCGGAGAGCGCCGCTCTCGGGGTCAAGGGCTATTATGTCCGTATTGCGCCGCCTGAGATCGCCGACGGAAGCTCGCCTGCCGATGGTTTCGTGCCGATCAAGAACAGGCCGCCCGCTGAATCCTTCCTGCCGACTGCGCGAGTCGTCAGTCCCGATGCCTTGGCGCTGGTACGGTTCGGATTGCGAGCGGCCGACGATCCTCGCATCCTCGACACCGTGAAGGTGATCGACGCACAGCTCAAATGTGACCTGCCGCAAGGGTCTCTATGGTATCGTTATACCGGTGACGGCTATGGCGAGCATGAAGACGGCGGCCCGTTCGACGGCACGGGCATCGGGCGTCCATGGCCCTTACTTGCGGGCGAGCGCGCCCATTATGAGCTCGCGGCCGGCCGGCCGGAAGCGGCTCTTGGTTTGCTCAAGACACTCGAGCAGTCTGCCGGGCAGGGCGGATTGCTGCCGGAACAGGTGTGGGACCAGCCCGATATCCCGGAGCTGGGCCTTACCCTCGGGAAACCCTCCGGCAGCGCCATGCCGCTTGTCTGGGCTCATGCCGAGCATATCAAGCTCCTGCGCTCGCTGAGAGACGGGGCGGTTTTCGACATGCCGCCGCAAGGTGTCGAGCGCTATGTAAAAAACAATGTGACGGCACCCTTCGTGCCGTGGCGTTTCAACAACAAGCTGTCGCAGCTTTCCGTCGGCAAGCACCTGCGGATCGAGGTCATGGCGCGGGCCATCATTCGCTGGAGTGTCGACGGTTGGGCCAGCGCCAGCGATACCGAGACGAGCCAGAACGGCTTCGGGATACATGTCGCGGAGCTGTCATGCGAGCGCCTGCCCAAAGGCGGTTCGATTGCCTTTACCTTTTACTGGCCTGACACCGACCGCTGGGAGGGAGAGGATTTCTCCGTCTCCGTCGTTGAGGCGCGATAGTGCGATTTGTGCCCGTCGTGGATAGAAAGTGTGGACGAATATGAGCCAGATAACAGAGAGCCGCAAAACAAACGTAAAACTGAAGAAAGCCGTGGCGCCGGCTGCGACAGAAGAGCTTGTCGTCTTGGCAATCGATCTCGGCGGTTCGCATGTAAAAATGCGTCTCAGCTCCGGCGGTGAGCGCCGGGCCGCCGTCTCCGGGCCTACGATGTCGGCAAAAGAGATGGTCCAGACCGTCAAGGATCTGACGAGTGATTGGCGATACGACGTTATCGGTATGGGATATCCCGGGCCCGTTTCGAACAACAGGCCAGCTATGGAACCGCACAATCTGGGAAGCGGCTGGCAGGATTTCGATTTTTCCGCCGGTTTCGGCAAGCCGGTCAAGCTTGTCAACGACGCCGTGATGCAGGCAATCGGCAACTACAAAGATGGCAATATGCTGTTTCTCGGCCTCGGCACCGGATTGGGTTCGGCAATGATTGCCAATCACGTTTGTCTGCCCATGGAGCTCGCCCATCTGCCCTACAAGAAGCGGGGCACCTTCGAAGACTTCATCGGCGAGCGTGGCCTTGAAAAATACGGCAAGAAGAAGTGGCGCCAGTCGGTCGAGGAGATCGTTGAGAGATTGAGGGCGGCACTACTGCCGCATGAAATCGTTATCGGCGGCGGCAATGCCGAGAAGCTCAAGGAACTGCCATCCGCCTGCCGTATCGGCGGGAACGAAAATGCGTTTCTCGGAGGATTTCGGCTTTGGACGGATGCGACTTTGACCTTCTAGGCTGCGGCGGTGATCGAATGGAGCGGCATAAGGATCAGTCTCAGGTCGCTTGTTCTTCGCGGCTAGAAAGATAGCCGGCTTATTTCAGTAAAGCTTTCTCGTGCTGAACGATGTGGGCAAATAGTTGCAGCGCGCCGCTTGGCTGCTCATCTTTTCGCGCGAAATAAAGCGGCGCCACAAGATTGGCACCCGGGTCGAGCCTTAGATAGGCGATGCCGTTCGTCTCCAGCCGAGCGATCGATCCTGGAATGATGGAGATTCCGAGTCCCGCGGCGACCAGACTGAGCGTCGACAGCAACCGGGGAGCTTCATGCCGTATTTTCGGGCTGAAACCCGCGGCAAGGCAAGCCGCTATGATACTGTCGTATAGCCCCGGCCCGGAGGGACGGCGGTAAAGTATGAAGGCTTCGTCTGCGAGTTGCGACAATCGAACGTGGCGAGGCTTCTCTCCTTTCGCCATCACAAGAGGATGGCGATCGGGAAGAGCGACCAGCATCTCTTCATCGAGAATTCGGGAAATCACAAGGCCGCTCGACTGTGCAACGGGAGAGCGCACGAGCGCGACGTCGAGAAGGCCGGAATGCAGCATGGCGATCAGATCGGGCGTACTGGCTTCCTCAAGCTTGAGTGCGACATCCGGCGATGTCTCGCCGAGCGAGCGGACGGCTGCGCTGACCAGCGGATGAAAGGCGGCCGAACTGGTAAAGCCGATCGCAAGGCTTCCCTCCTCTCCGCGGGCATTGCGCCTTGTCGCCTCTATCGCAAGATCGACATCGTGGAGAATGGTCCTTGCCCTCTCCACAAATGTCCGCCCCGCATCCGTCAGCTCGACGCCTCTCGGCAGCCGTTTGAAGAGCGACGCACCGACGATGGCCTCCAGCTTGGCTATCTGCTGACTGAGCGGTGGTTGCTGGATGCCGAGCCTTTCGGCAGCGCGGGTCATATGGCCCTCATCGGCAACGGTCATGGCATAACGGAGATGTCGAAGTTCGATCATGGCATATCTCAAACATATGGATGATGTTCTATCCATATATTGGACGCATGATCGGTAAAAGCTTATTTTGACGGTCTGTCCGACATAAACATGCAGGCCACGATATGGATGCCATTTCTCATTCCAATGCTGCTCAACGCGAAGGACCGGCGGTCGCGGAGCTCTTTTTCGGTTTTTTCAAACTCGGCCTCATCGGGTTTGGCGGGGTTCTGCCGCTCGCACGCCGCATGGTGGTTGAGGATCGCAAATGGTTGACGGGGGAGGAGTTCACGGAACTGCTCGGGCTGTGTCAGTTCCTGCCCGGCGGCAATATCATCAATATGGCGGTTGCGATCGGCTCGAAGTTTCAGGGCGTGGTGGGTGCTTTTTCGGCTCTTCTTGGCCTGATTGTCGCGCCGACGGCAATCGTGATCGGCCTCGGTGTCGTTTACGATCAGTTCAATAGCGATCCGCGCATCCAGCACATGTTTGCAGGCCTTGCTGCAGCCGCGGCCGGTCTGCTCATCTCGATGGCCGTCAAGATCGTCCTGCCGCTGCGCCGCAGGCCAGTCACCCTGGTCATTGCCGCCATTTGCTTTGCTGCCATCGCCATTGCCGGGCTACCCTTGCTGCCGACCATGCTGGTTCTGGCGCCGCTCAGCATCCTCGCCACCTGGAAGCTCGAAGCATGACCACGCCCCTCATTTCTCTTGCAATCATTTTCACTCAGCTTTCGCTGCTGGCCTTCGGCGGTGGCAATTCCATTCTTCCGGAGATGCATCGGCAGGTCGTCGACGTGCAGCATTGGATGACGGCGCAGCAATTCGGTGCGCTGTTCGCCTTGGCGCAGGCGGCTCCCGGTCCGAACTTGATGGTCGTGCCTCTGGTCGGCTGGCACGTTGCCGGATGGGCGGGCATGCTGGTTACATCAGCTGCAAAGTTTGGGCCTTCTTCGGTCCTGACCTATCTGGTGCTCCATCTCTGGAACCGCTTCAAGGACAGGCCATGGCGACGGATCGTGCAGGCGGGATTGGTGCCGATGACCGCCGGGCTTGTCACCGCCAGTGCGGCTGTCATCACGGAGGCGTCAACCCAGGGGTGGATTCTCGCGGCGATTGCCGCAGTGGGCGCACTTGTTCTTACCACGACGCGCGTCCATCCGCTCGTCGTTCTCGGCGTTGGCGCATTGATCGGCCTGAGCGGTGTCGGTCAGATGTGAGCCGGAGTGGTTCAGTATCAGGTTTGGGGCAGACACTCTTCTTGCCCTTGGGACTCATTTTCACAAACGCCTGAAATCCTCTGTTTCATGGAGGCCGCCCTCAAAATAGGGTTATTGATGTCGATGATCATCGCGGCGCTCTTGCATTTGGAAACCAATATGCAAACAATCCATGTAATCATTCCACTGGGAAAGATTACCGGCGATAAAGCTGGTGAGGTCCTTTTGATCAGCTGGTGAGGCCCCCAGTGTCCTGCGATGGAAATGGAATACTCGATCCTCAGGCAATCGCCTCGCGCGAGTTCATGCATTTGCGTGAATTGTTTGATCGATCGTTCAAGGCCGCTCGTATCGGGGTATGGGAATGTAGTCTTCCCGACCAGACGCTCAGCTGGACGGATATGGTCTACGAGCTCTTTGATCTTGCGCCGCAAACGCCGCTGACGAGGGATGAGATCCTTAAACTCTATACTCCCGAGGTTCGAAAGCGTCTCGATGAGGTGCGCGAGAAGGCAATTCGCACGGGCGAGGGTTTCAGCCTGGATGCTGAGATCATCACCGCAAGAGGCAATCGGCGATGGATCAGAATAACCGCCTGCGTCGAATTCGCGAACGGAGCTGCGACCAGAATTTTCGGGATGAAGCAGGATGTTACCGCCGAGAAGACGATGGTCGAGCAGCTTCGTCAATTGGCCGAGTACGACATGCTCACCGGGTTGACGTCCCGCACCAGATTCGAAGCGTTTTTCAATGAAATATGCGCAGCCGAGAGCCGAACCGTCAGAGCGCTGCTGTTGGTGGATCTCGACGGCTTCAAGTCCGTGAACGATACTCTCGGACATCAGGCCGGGGATGATTGCTTGAAGGCGGCAGGGCGCAGGCTTTTGCGCGCTGTCCCCAAGGCCAATATGGTGGCGCGCATTGGCGGCGACGAGTTCGCCGTCATTCACGAATGCCTTTCGACCGAGGATCTCGCAAAAATCGCCGATCGCGTTGTCAGAGAGTTGAACTGGACCGTCTCCACGCCGACGAAGACCATTCGCATCGCGACCTCCGTCGGCGCGGCGATAATCGTGCCCGGTCATTCTTCCAAGGACATATTCGCCAAAGCGGATCGTGGTTTGTATGAAGTGAAATCGTCGGGAAAGAACGGCTTCCGGATCGCTCCATCTTCATGGTCCCGATGCGAGGCTGCTCTATAGAGTAAGCCCGCCACTCGGTCGCCAATCACGACATCGTGCCGCCGCACCGTTTTCCTGGAAATGAACCTCACGCATTTGTGACAGTTTTCATGATTCCCGGGATATCTTTGCGACAAATCAGGACTAAAGTGTCAGCAGTTGCCCAATCTCTTGAAGGCGGCCAGACTTTTGGAAGAGAATCCCATGCAGCAACGTAAAAGCGTATCGGTCGAAGAGCTTCCCGAGAACACTGCACTTGCAATATATGAGCTGATCGGCGGCACGTTCCGCAACTATTCCGAGGTCCTTTACATTCGCGTACCGGATGTGACCGATGACGGCAAGTCCATGGGCGGTATTGAAATTACCATTCGCAAGACGGCTTCTGCTCCATCGCTGCGTGCGGCGTCGCACAGGTAATAAGCATCTCTCCTCAATTGAATTCCGAGCGTGTGCTCGCGATGCGCTCTCCACTTTTGTCAAATAGATGAACTGCCTCATCGGCAGGTGCGATGTGCAGCACATCGCCCGGTGCGGCTCTGATCCGTTCGCGAAAAACGCAGGTGACCGTTTGCGTACCAAGGCGGACGATGACCATAGTCTCGGATCCCGTCGGTTCGACGACGACGGTTTCCACCGCAATGCCATTCTGGACGAGCCTGATATCTTCGGGGCGAATGCCATAGGTAACGGCCGCCGCCGGATGCTGACCGCTCGGCAGCACGATCCCGTCGGTGGTACGGAAACCGGCGTTTGTCATGCCACCCTTGATGAAATTCATCGCGGGAGAGCCGATGAAGCCCGCAACGAAGAGATTGGCCGGCTGGTCATAGAGCTCAAGCGGCGATCCGGATTGCTCGATCAGGCCGTCCTTCATGACGACGATCTTGTCCGCCATCGTCATCGCTTCGATCTGGTCATGCGTGACATAGATTGTCGTGGTCTGCAGCCGTTGGTGCATTTCCTTGATCTCGGAGCGCATCTGGACGCGAAGCTTCGCATCGAGGTTCGACAGGGGTTCGTCGAAGAGGAAGACAGCGGGATCGCGTACGATCGCGCGACCCATGGCGACACGTTGCCTCTGGCCGCCGGATAGCTGCTTCGGATAGCGCTCAAGAAGGTTTTCGAGCCCAAGGATCTTTGCGGCATTGCCAACCCGCTGATCGATTTCCGCCTTCGGCATCCGCTTCAGCCGCAGGGAGAAGCCCATGTTCTTGGCGACCGTCATATGCGGATAGAGCGCATAGTTCTGGAACACCATCGCGATGTCTCGATCCTTCGGCGCGAGATCGTTGACGATATGCTTGCCGATCTGGATATCGCCTGAGGTGATCCCCTCCAGGCCGGCGATCATTCTGAGCAGCGTGGATTTGCCGCAACCAGAGGGGCCGACGAGCACGACAAACTCGCCGTCGCGGATATCGACCGACACGCCTTTGATGGCTTTGAATGCGCCATAGTCCTTACGCGCGTTGTTCACTCTGACATGAGCCATTTCCGTCCTCCCGGATAGCTTCAAAGCCCGTTCAAGACCTTTCGGAGATAGGCAAGGCCGAGGCGCTCGCCTTCCTTCCGCTGGACAAGATCCTTGCCCGGCCAACCGAAAGCTGCATCCTCGTGCTCGATCGAAAGCGTGCCGTCAAAACCGTTGGCGCGCACCTGACGCAGGAAACGCGGCCAATCGAGAAGGCCATGGCCCGGCAGCTTGTACTGCCACCACCCCTTGCCGTGATAGCCGACGGCTTGCTGTACGGCAGTATCGATTGCCGTGTCCTTGGCATGAAGGATGGCGATGCTATCCTTGACCGCATCCATGGCGGCATAGGGATCGACGCCGATGCGGATGAGATGGGAAGGGTCGAATTCAAGGCCGAAGCGTTTGTCCGGAATTCGTTTAAAGAGCTCCTGCCAGCCTTTCGGCGTGGTGCCGATGAAATTGTTCTTCGGGCCGGGCCAGTTCTCGATCGCGAAGATCAACCCGCTCGACGTCGTCCGGGCGATCAGCCGGTTGGCGAAGTCGGCGAAATCATCATAATTGGCGTCCTCGTCTGCGCTTTCATCTCGGCCGGGAAAGATTACGAAGATCGGCACGTCCGCTTCGCCGATCGCGTCGGCGAATTCCTCGGTGATGGCTCGAAGCTCGCCGCGTTTGACGCGATCGGTATCGAGCTGATTGCCGAAAAAGGCGATCGAGGAGACGAAGAGGTTGCGGTTGCGGGCAAGGGCGACCGCCGCCTGCACCTTGTCCGGTGTCTTGATATGGTCGCGGACATCGATTTCGATTGCGTCGAAGCCGGCGGAAGCGGCGAAGTCCACCACCTCTTCGAATGACCTGTCGTTGAACGTCGACGTATAAAAACCGATCCTCATCAAAATCCTCCCTGCGGCCGCAGCCGCCAATTCAATTGTTCAGGCGGTCCATGAATTTGAGCGGTGAACGCGTGCGCTGGACCTCATCGGCCGAGGCGAGCATGAGGGCTGCCGCCATCGGCATTGCCGCGGCGCCGATCGCGCAGGCGTCCTCGCCGAGCGAGGCACGATGGATCGATGGCAGCGCCGTGTCCTCCATATCAAGGTGGTCGTGGACATAGCGCAGCAGCTCATCGATCATGCGGATAGGCAGGCGGCCGCCAAGGATGATGGCGTCGGGATCGACGATCATGCCGATGTGCTTGACCGCGACGGCGAGATGCGCGCTCATCGTCTTCAGCCATTGCGAGACCAGCTTCCTGCCACGGGCATCCAGCGTGAGGAGGTCCGAGGGCACGTTTGCCTCGATGCCATGCTCGCCCAGGAACTTGTAGAGGAAGAAGAGCGAGAATATTTCGCCGAGAAGCTCGACTTTCTGGCCTCCCCTGTGGCGGGGATCGACGATTGGCAGCCAGCCGATCTCGCCGCTCAGGCCCATGGCGCCGCGATGGCCGGCGCCGTCGAGTACCAGCCCGCCGCCTGGGCAGGCATTGACCGAAATATAGAAGAAGCTGCGACTTTCGGCGCCAAGCCCGTAGTCAAGCTCGGCAAGCGCTGCCGCATTGGTTTCGTTCTCGATGAAGACGGGATGCTGTGTCAGGTTTTCCAATGCAGTCCGGACATCGAAATCCATCCACTCTCCGTAGTCGTCGGGCTTGCCCAGGAAGGCGATCTCGCCGAGCCAGTCCGGCATCGCAAGCCCGATACCGGCCAGATGCGCGTCGTCGATCAGACGGCTTCGCTGGAAATGCGAGATCGCATCGGCGGTCAGCTGCATGAATTCGCCGGGCAGGATGTAGCGCTTCTCATGGTGGACGCGGGCGCGCACGTTGCCGACGGCATCGACGGCGAGGATCGTCAGATGATCACGATCGATGTTGATGCCGATCGCAAAGAAGGCGTCGGGGTTGATCTCAAGCTCGATTGCCGGCTGCCCTCTCAGACCGTGGCGCCGGCGAGCTTCGATGATCAGGCCTTCATCGAGCAGGCGATCGACGATGCGGGCGATCGCCGGCTTGGTGAAGCCGGTCTGCCGGGCGATTTCCGCACGCGAAATCGGTGCCTGCCGGTGGATGCAACGCAGAACGACGGCTCGATTATGCTCGCCCGCATCCTCGACATTGGCTCCCGTCAGGTCGGGAGACAGTTTGACACCGGTCGTTTGGTTCATCATCGGGATCCTTTATCAGTCTGGCGCGCGCAAACCGGCCTCATCCCTTTACCGAGCCACTGGTCATGGAGCCAAGGATCAGCCGCTGTAGCGACAGGAAGGCCACGATCGCCGGTACGACAGAGATGAGGCAGGCGGCCGCCAGTAGCTGGATGGATGAGTCAGTTTGCATGCCACGGAAGTTAAAGATCCCGACGCCGATCGGCATCAAATTGTTTTGCGTGAGCAGCAGAAAAGGTACGAGGAATTGCGACCAGCCGGCAATGACCGTGATGATGAAGACGGAGGCGATGCCCGGTGCTGACAGCGGCAGCACGATCCGCCAGAAGACGGAGAAACGGTTGCATCCGTCGATCATCGCCGCTTCATCAAGGCTGCGTGGAATTCCGTCGATGGTGCTCTTCAGGAGCCATGTCGCAAGCGGCACGCCGAGCGCGATATAGACCATGGTCACGGCGAAATGCGTATCGAGCAGGCTAAGGCGGTTCATGTAGCGGTAGAGCGGCACCATGATGACCAGCGGCGAGATCATCTGAAAGAGCAGAAGCCCCATCATCGAAAGGCCCTTGCCCCGGAACTGAAAGCGCGAGAAGGCGTAGGCCGCGGGCATGGCGACGATCAAAACGCCGAAGCCGCTCAGAGCCGCGAGCTTCAGGCCGTTCCACAGATAGAGCGGGAAGTAGCTGTTGTTGAGCACGGTGATGAAATTGTCGATGGTGGGATTGTGCGGGATATAGCGCGCCACGCCGCGATAAATCTCCCGCTTGTCGCGTAGCGCCATCGATAGAAGGTAGGTGAGCGGGCCGGCGAAAAAGATAAACATCGCCAGCATGAAGAGATAGCTCAGAAAATCGCCTAAGCGCGTGCCGGTGCGCCTGCTCATCGTTCATCCTCCTTCGGCAGGAATGATGCGTAGACGACGGCCAGTCCGAGGCTGATAATCAGCATCAGCACGGAAAGCACGCTGCCGCCGGACAGATCGTAGTTGCGGAAGACGATGTTGAAGACATAGAGCGATATGACTTCGGTGGCGCGGCCAGGCCCACCGCCCGTCAAAGTGATGATCGCGTCGAAAGTGTTCAGCGTCATGATGGTGATGAGGATCATGTTGACGAGGATAGCCGCCCGCAGCTGCGGAATGGTGATGAAGAAGAACTGCTGCGAGCCCGTCGCGCCATCCACTTCCGCCGCCTCGTAGAGCGAGGGATCGATTGCCTTCAACGCGGCATACATGACAACCATCGAGAAGGCCGTTCCGCGCCAGATGTTCGAGATCAGGGCCGACCAAGGCGCGATGGCGGGATCGGAAAGCCAGGCAACCGTCGGCAGATGCATGAGCCGCAGGATGCTGTTGAGCGCGCCATAGGGCGCTTCCGAAAACAGCATCTGCCAGATGATGCCGCCGGCAATGCCCGGCACGACCCAGGCGATCAGCGCCGTGGTTCTGAGGATTGTCGTGCCGAACAGGCCGCGCTTTTCTCCGCGAACGACGACGACGGCGACGGCAAGGCCGAGGATCTGCTGGCCGATGACGCTGCCGCCGACGAAGACGAGGGTAGCCCAGAGGATGTCGGGAAGCTGCGGCGAACTCAGCATGTTCGCAATGGAAGCGAGTGTATAATCCTGATTGTCACCGATCAGCGTCGCATTGGTGAAAGACAGACGGAACACGTCGATCATCGGATAGAGATAGAAGATGCCGATGACGATGATGACGGGCATGATCCAGGGTAGAGGCGCACCGGCAAAGCGGCGCATTAACGATCTGCTGTGGGGTCGGCTGGCAGCCTCGATGGCGATTGGGGTCATTGGGCTTCTCTGTCCGGGTTTGATACTGCCGGCTGCGCCCCTAAGGGCGCTGCCGTGATCGCAATCGTTAGAGACGCTTGTAAGCCTCCATAGTCGCCTTGAAAGCCGCGTTAAGGGCCTCTTCCGGCTGTTTGGTACCCGACAGGACGTCGCCCATCATGATCTGGATCTGATTTGAGATTTCCGGATAGATCGGAGCGCCGGGGCGGGCCTGGCCGTTGGCGAGAGCTTCGGCAAAGGTCTTGTTGGCTTCGGTCGCGAAGACCTCATATTTGTCGAAGAGCGACTTGCGCGTCGGCAATTGCTGCTGAAGCGCATTGCCCGGCCCCATGTAGATATCCCGGGCAAGATTGGCGCACATCTCGACCTTGGCCTTGTCCTTGCTGAACGAGGCAATCGTCCAGCCGCCGGTACCGGTCGAGCGCTGATCGGCAGTCGGGCCTGGGATGGGCGAGAAAGTCCAGTTGGCGAACTCGTCTGCATCCAGTGTTGCCTTCAATTGGGCAAGCTGCCAGTTGCCGCCGATGAAGAGCGCCGTCGTTCCGGCAGCAGCGGCCGCGTTCAGATCATCATAGTTGCCGATCGTGGTCACACGCTTGGGTGCGGCGCCGGAATCGACGAGATCCTTGTAATAGGTCAGCGCCTTGAGGAATTTCTCCTTGTTTTCGCCCTCGCCGAAAACAGGTTTGCCGCTATCGTCGACGAGCTTGCCGCCGAGCGCCCAGTAATTGGCGAGCCAGTCGAAGGTCGACCCCTCATAGCGGCCGGCGTTGAAAAGAATACCCTCCATGCCTTCCTTGACGGAGGCGATGCCGGCCTTCTTCAGGTCGTCCCAGGTCTGCGGTGCATCGGGGACGATGGACTTGTTGCGGTATAGAACGCGAAGGTCAGTGTCCCACCACCAGGCGCGGATCGTCTGATCCTTGTCGGTAATGCCGTTGCGGATGAAGGGAAAGAGATCGGCAACCTCATCCTTGGAGAAATAGGGGGTGAAGTCGGCGAGCACATGATTGACCATGAACTGTGAGAGGACGAAGGAGTCGACAGCGGCGCAGTCGGGAGCGTTGCCGGCCTTCGCCTGTTCGAGCATTTTTGCCTGTTCGGTACCGATATCCGCCGACATGAACTGCATCTGCAGTTTCCAGTCGGGATGCTTCTTGATGAAATCGACGAAGAGCTTTTGGTAGCCCTGAGCAATCGCCGGATCGGCATTGTTGGGACTGTCGTTCGTGAGCCGGACAGTAAGGGTTTTCGGCGCATCTGCAAGGCCGATCCTGTCCTTCGTCGCCAGTTCCTGGGCAAACGCGGCAGGCAATGAAAACAACATCGTGCTCAGCGCCAAGGCGCTGACGAACGCTCTCTTCATGATGGGTCTCCTCCCCATTTAAACGGATACAGCCTGGCGGTCAGTTGACCTCTCCTCATTTCCATGCTGCATTAATTAGATTAAGTTACTTTGGTTTGATGTCAAGTCGCAGCTCGGGAGGATTGAGATGCCGGCGACATTCAACAGTAGCTAGCGGCCTCAACCCGCGGCTCCCCATCGCAGAATAATCGAGCCGTTGCGGGCAGCCGCAATGGGCAGCGAGGTTTGCTCCGGCTGTCGAAACAGCCAAACCATCCATGGAGGATCAGATGCGTCTACTCATTCTCGGCACCGGCGGAATGGCCAACAAGCATGCGGCAAGTTTCAAGGAGATCGAAGGTGTCAGCGTCGTGGGCGGCGTCGATGTCGTGCCCGAGCGGCTGGCCGCCTTTTGCTCGGAACACGGTATTCCCAATCGTTTTGCCTCGCTGGAAGAGGCCTTGGCCTGGGGCGAGTTTGATGCCGTGGCCAATGTGACGCCTGACGCTGTTCACCACCCGACGACGCTGCAGGCGATTGCGGCCGGCAAGCATGTCTTCTGCGAAAAGCCGCTTGCGACCGACGCAACCAAGGCGATGGAAATGACCGAGGCTATCGAGAAGGCCGGCAAGGTCGGCATGGTGAATTTCACCTATCGCAATTCACCTGCCCTGCAAAAGGGGCGGCAGATGGTGCTCGCCGGCGAAATCGGCAAGGTGAGGCATGTCGAAGCTTCGCATTTGCAAAGCTGGCTGGTGGGGAAGCATTGGGGCGACTGGAAATCCGAGAGCAAATGGCTGTGGCGTCTCAGCAAGAAGCATGGCTCGAACGGTGCGCTTGGCGATATCGGTATCCATATCGTGGACTTCGCCTCCTATGGTTCCGGTCTCGATATCGCTCATGTTTTCGCACGGCTGAAGACCTTCAACAAGGCGCCGGGTGACAAGATCGGCGAATACGATCTCGATGCGAATGACAGCTTCACGATGAATGTCGACTTCACGACGGGAGCGATCGGCACCATCCAGGCGACGCGCACCGCCGCCGGGCAGATGGACCAACTGCGCCTCCGGATTTACGGCGAGACGGGCTCGATCGAGATCATCTATGACACTGGAAAATCGACGCTTCGCGCTTGTCTCGGCGAAGACGTTCATACGGCAACGTGGCGCGATATCCCGTTCGACGAAGTGGAAACCAATTATCAGCGGTTTGTCCAGGCGGTCAGAATGGGCAGGACGCAGGAACCTTCGTTCCGCCGTGCGGCCAAGATTCAGAAGGTGCTGGATAAGGCGCTCGCCTCGGATACTAGCCATAAAGACGAGGCACTTGCCTGAATCCGCAGTGAGCCTCAGCCTGAGACCGGCGGCAGCAGGGTATTCAGAAAAGGCAGGAGTGCCGCCCCCAGCGCCACGCCGCCGCCGCTGAAGCTTGCCGGCTTCATCGGTGAGATCCAAGGCGTGAGGAAGGGGCGCTTCGACGTATCACGGCGCTCGACAGACAGCTGATGGATCAGCGCGTCGATGACGCCTCGCGGCAGGTCGCCGCCGATCATGATGACGCTCGGCGCTATGAAGCCGGCCATCGCGATGATCGGATCAAGCAGGTGGCTTGCCGCCTCGCGGATCCATTCCGCGAGCAATGGTGATGGCGGCTCCTGTCCGTCTATCAGGCGGCTGAATTCGTCGCCGCTGAGAAATTTGCGCAGTGCGCCAAATCCGACGACCGTGTTCAAGGGAACATTGTCGGGGCCGGTTCGCATATCGCCGATATTGCCCGCACGTCCGTGAACGCCCGAATAGGGAATACCGCGAACGAGGAAGCCGGCCTGCACATCCTCGTCGATGATGATCATCGCGAGACCACCTTTCAGGGGCGGCGTGCCGATCGTGCGCTCGGCGAGGAGGCTTGCCGTGCATTCGCTCTCGACATAGCTGCGCGGCAGTTTCGATGCGGCATCCAGCTGCTCGCGCTCTTCCGCGCTCCAGTCGTTCGAGCCGATACCCAGACCGATGATCGGCAGGTCGGCGTGACGGCCAATCATGCCCTCGATCGCCGATTGGATCGATGTGACTCTGCTTCTCTGCGTAAGAGGAAAATAAACGCGGTCGTGAACCTGGCCGCTGAGATCGACAAGCACGGCCTCGCCGCGATTTTGACGAGCACGGATACCGATCGAGAAGGCCCCTTCGGGCCGCAGGGCAAATTCCGTTGATGTCGCGCCGCCACCGGCACCTTTGCGCCTATGCGATGTCACCAGCCCTTCATCGCCAAGCCGGCGCAGAATGTTGGTGATTCCCGGTCCGGTCAGCCCCGAATGTTTTCCAAGCTCCATGCGGGTCAAAGGGCCGTGGCGGCGGATCGCCTCCAGAATGACGCGAATATTTCTATCGGCGATTTCTCCAGACCGCAGACCGAGTGTCTTACCCCGCGTAACGTCCGCATCCTGCGGCTGATAGCGCCGTGGCCCGGATCGAAGATACCGCATGTTCGATTTCCTTGCGTATCCTGATGCTTGTGTATCACGGACAAAACTCTCGCAACTTATTTCTGTGCGCCTTGACGCTAAAACAAAGTTACTTAATCTAAATTCCGGCTGCGCGATCCGCTGGGAGGAGATGGGATGCGGGGCTGGCGACCCATTTGCGCTGATCTATTCTCTCCTCCGCCGTCAGTTGCCGATTTTCCGATAGGATCCGCCATGTCTCTTACTATTGCTCAACGCCTTGATCGCCTGAAAGTCCGCACTGCAGAGCTTGCGCATTGGCGTGACAGACAAAGCCTCGCGATCGACGGTTGGACCTTCGATGGAGAGCCGATAGCGCATCATCAGGATTGGCCACATCGCAATGGGACGATTCGCTTCGCTGCCAAGGCAACGGCGCCGCAGGACTGGCCGCTCGAGCAGATCCGCCTACAGCTCGATCTTGGCGGCGAGAGCCTGCTGACGCTGCGTTATCCTGATGGCGAAGCTGAGACCTTCGGCCTCGACCCCTATCACCAGGAATTTCCGATCAAGGGTCGCGATTTCCAGATCGCCACCGAGAGCGTCGCGCGTTTTCCGTTCGGGGAGCCGAACAGGGCGCCGAAACTCAACAAGGCGCGATTGATCTGGTTGGATGAACCGGTCCACCGGCTGCATCTCCTGTTGCAACAGATCGGCGAGGCTGCCGATGTTCTTGACGGCCACGAAGTCGTGCCGCATCTGATCGATGCCGCCGAACGGGCGCTGCGCAGCCTCGATTGGCCCTCCGACACATCAGCCTATATCTCGCGCACCTCGGGCGCGGCAATGCAGCAGAAGATCTGGGAACTGCCGGAACTTCAGGACAATCCGGCCGGTCTCAGCGAAGCGCAGAGTGCTTCGGCAGCTGCTGCCTATGATGAATTGCTTGCGCAACTGAAAGAGCTTCAAAAGCGCTTCCCACAGAATGGCGAACTGCTGCTGACCGGTCATGCCCATATCGACCTGGCATGGCTTTGGCCCTATGACGAAACGCGCCGCAAGATGCGCCGCACCTTCAACACCGCGCTTTCGCTGATGGAACGCTCCGACGACTTCCGCTTCAACCAATCGACCGCCCAATACTATGCGCAGATGGAAGAGGATGATCCGGAATTGCTCGAGCGGATCAAGAAGAAGGTTACCGAAGGAAAATGGGAAACCCTCGGCGGCATGTGGGTCGAGCCTGATACCAACATGCCCACAGGCGAGAGCCTCGTACGCCAGGTGCTGTACGGCCAGCGTTATTTCGAAAAGCATTTTGGCCTGCGTCACAGCGTCTGCTGGCTGCCCGACTGCTTCGGCTTTTCAGGTGCCTTGCCGCAGATCCTGCGGCTTGGAGGCATCGACAGCTTCTTCACGATCAAGGTGAACTGGAGCGAAAGTAATCACATTCCGTCCGACCTGTTCTGGTGGAAGGGGCTCGATGGCAGCAAGGTTCTCACTCACACCTTCGATAACCCCATGCAAGGTTACAACGGCTTCGTGCAGCCGGATTGCTTCGTGCCGACCTGGAAGAATTTCCGCGGCAAGACACAGCATGACACCTCGCTGCTGGCCGTCGGCTATGGCGACGGCGGCGGCGGCGTCACGCCGGAAATGGTCGAGCGCGAGGTACAGCTCCGCGACTTCCCGGCGATCCCGAAGGCACGCTGGGGCACCGTGAAGGGCTATTACGAAAAGGCGCACCGCACCGCTAAGGAAAAGGAGCTTCCGGTCTGGGATGGAGAAATCTACCTGGAGCTGCACCGCGCGACGCTGACATCGCAAAGCGGGGTCAAGCGCAAGCATCGCCAGGCCGAACGCGCCCTGATCACGGCGGAGACGCTGGCCTCGCTTGCCCATATGCTGGGCGCTGCCAAACCTCTGAGCCTGGAGGCTGATTGGCGCGTCGTTCTGAAGAACGAGTTTCACGATATCCTGCCTGGATCGAGCATTCGCGAGGTCTATGCCGATGCCGAGCGCGAGCTTGACGGCGTGATCGACAATGCCAAGGCGGAGCAGGTCAGGTCTCTGACAACGCTGTCGGCCCATCTTCCGGTTGGCGAGGTCACGGATGCGCTTGTTGTGGTCAACCCATCCCTTTCGCCGCGCCCGCTGACCGCAACCCTATCGGACGGAACGGTCCTTGCATCTGCCGATCCCATCGCGCCTCTTTCCGTCGCGGTCTTCGATCGCAACGCACTGAAGCCCGCAGTTGGGCTCAAGGCAGATACCCATCATCTCGAAAACCAGCATCTGTCCGTTACCATCGGCAAGGATGGCGCCGTATCGAGCCTTATTCACAAGGCGACGGGACGAGAAGCGATTGAGGGGGTAGCCAATCAGCTCTGGGTCTATCCAGTCGACAAGCCGCGCAACTGGGATGCCTGGGACGTCGACGCCGACTATGCCGAGAAAGGCATCCGGCTCGATCGGCCGGAGAGCATCACTCTGGTCGAGGAGGGACCGCATCGCGCCGCGATCCGTGTCATCAATCGGTACCGCAACTCGACCGTGACCCAGCTTTATGTTCTGACGGCCAATGCCCGCAGGCTGGATATCGAGACGACGATCGATTGGCACGACCGGCGTACCCTGCTTCGGACGCTGAACCCGGTTGCCATGCGGTCGCGCACCGCGACTTTCGAATGCGCCTTCGGCATCGTCGAGCGGCAAACGCATAACAACACCTCCTGGGAGCAGGCGATGTTCGAGGCGGCTGCACATCGCTTCGTCGATCTGAGTGAACCCGGCTTCGGCGTCGCCCTGCTCAACAACGCCAAATACGGTCACAGCGCCCGCGGCAATGTCATCGGCATGAGCCTCGTGCGCTCGCCGATCTATCCCGATCCACTCGCCGACGAAGGCGAGCAGAGCTTTACCTATGCGCTGATGCCGCATGAGGGCGCCTGGTATGACGCTGGCGTTCTAGCTGAGGCGATCGATCTCAACCAGCCGCTGCTCAGCATGGAGGCAAGCGGTCTTGCGGCCGGCACCTTGTCGCCGCTCGCTATCGAAGGCATACCTGTCGCCTTCTCCGGCCTGAAGCCGGCCGAGGAGGGAGAGGGACTTATCCTGCGACTTTACGAACCAGCCGGTCGGCGCGGCCGCCTGTCGCTGACCCTGCCGTCAAGATGGCAGGCTTCGGGGCCGCTGAACATTCTGGAGGAGCCGATCGAACGCACCGGCCCTGCCGACATCATGCCGTTTGAAATCCGGACCTGGAAATTGCAGCGTACCTGACGGCAAAGCTCGATTTTGTCGGGCCATAGCCTTTGCTCCGGAGAGCCGCCTTATCAGCGGCTCTCCAATATCCGCATCAACCGGCCGCGATAGCTGTCGAGAATGACGGCGAGCACGATGACGGCGCCGATAACGATCGGCTTGATATTGTCGTCGGCACCCAGGAGCTGCAGCCCCGTGGACAGCACCTGCAGAATGCAGGCTCCGACAAGCGTTCCGATGATCGAGCCCTTGCCGCCGGAGAGACTGGTGCCGCCAATGATGACGGCCGCAATGGCGTTCAACTCATAGCCGATGCCGGCGACAGGGCTGCCGACATTGAGGCGGAGCAGGTAGACCATGGCGGCAATGCCGGCAGTCAACCCGGAAATGGTGAAGACCGCGATCTTGTACTTCTTCGGCTCATGACCTGAGAGGCGGACGGCCTCCTCATTCGTCCCGATTGCGAAGATGAAACGCCCGAACACCGTGTAGCGCAGCACGAACCAGCCGATGAGGACGACGACGATCGCGATCAGGAAGATCGACGGGAGGACGCCCCAGAAAATCAGATTGCCGAAGTCGACGAAGGGCTGCGGCAGGCCGGTGATGGTGGAGTTATCACTGACGACGCGGGCAAGGCCGCTTGCGACGTTGAGCATGCCAAGGGTGACGATGAAGGATGGAAGTTTCCATTTCTCGCAGATCCATCCGTTGATGGCACCCAGGATTGCGCCGGCCCCCATCGAGGCGAGTGATGCGAGAGCGATCGCCTGCCAGGGAGAAAATCTCGGGTCGATCATGATCGTCGCGCCGATGACCGTACAAAGCGCCAGCAGCGATCCGACGGAAAGATCGATGCCGCCGGTGAGAATGACGAAGGTCATGCCGGCGGCAAGCACCGTATTGATGGCGATCTGCACGAAGATCTTCAGGAAGTTCTCCGGCGTCGCGAAATAGGGCGCAGTCAGCGAGAAGAAGATCAAAATCAGGACGAGGGCGATGGCGACACCGGCTTCTTTCATCGAGATCCGGATGAGCTTGTCCCAGACGCTGGCTTCTTTTGCCTCGGTCGCCTTTTCAATGTTTCCGGACACGACTGTACTCCTTGTAAGCGAGCGAGAGGATCCTGCTCTCGTCAAATTGGGCTCGGGGGATTTCTCCGGCTATCTTGCCGTCCGAGAAGACGATGATGCGATGGCAAATGCTCATGAGTTCCGGCAGATCCGAAGACACGACGAGGACGCCTTTTCCCTCGGCGGCAAATCTCCCCAGAAGCTCGTAGATTTCCGCCTTGGCACCGACATCGATGCCGCGCGTCGGCTCGTCGAAGATCAGCACCTTGGGGCCGCGAAACAGCCATTTGGCGATGACAACTTTTTGCTGGTTGCCGCCGGAGAATGTCCTGACGGCCTGATGGATGGACGGTGTCTTTATCCGCAATTCACGCACAAGGCGCTGCGAGGACTCGTCTTCGACTTTGCGGATGATCAGCCCCTTGCGGGAGACTTTGGCGAGATTGGTGATGGTGGTGTTTTGCGCACAGCTCATGTCGAGCATGAGCCCTTGTATCTTGCGATCCTCGGTCGCCAGGCACAGTCCGGCGGTTACGGCGTGCTTGGGCGAGGCAATCTCGACCGGTTCGCCATCTATGCGGATTTCGCCTGCAGCCTTGGCGTCGGCGCCGAATATGGCCCGGACCGCCTCGGTGCGGCCGCTGCCGACAAGCCCGGCAATGCCGACGATTTCTCCCTTGGCGACGGAAAATGACAGTTCGGGGCTATGGCTCGTCACTTTAAGGCCAGAGACGCCAAGCGCCTCGCCGGAGATGGTGCTGTCGCCGCGGAAGGCGTCGTGCTGCGCAAGTTCGCGCCCGACCATGAGTTCGACGATTTTCGGAATTCCGAGCCCTTCGAGCGGCCGCGTGATCACATGCTGCCCGTCGCGCAGGATGGTGACGTCATCGCCCACCTCGAAGATCTCTTCGAGCCTATGCGATATATAGAGCGTGGTAACGCCCCGCGCCTTCAGCCGCTTGAGAATCTCAAAAAGCCGATCAACTTCCTTGGAGGTCAGGGTTGCCGTCGGTTCATCGAGAACCAGAAGTTTGCTTTCGTTGGAGAGCGCCTTGGCGATCTCGAGAAGCTGAAGCTGAGCGACGCTCAAGCTGCTGGCAAGCGTCGTCGGCGCCACGTTGAGGCCGACTTCCGCCAGCAGTTCCGCCGCCCTGGCGTTCATCTGCTTATAGTTCACCAGGCCATATCGGCGCGGCAGGTGTTCAAAGAGCAGGTTTTCGGCGACGGTAAGATTGGAAAGTGGATGCAGCTCCTGGTGAATGACCCGGATGCCCGCCTTGAACGCCTCGAGCGGAGAGGACGGATGATAGGCTTTGCCGTCAAACAGGATGCGGCCATCATCCGGCTTGAAGACGCCGCCAAGCAGATTGATCAGGGTCGATTTGCCGGCGCCGTTTTCACCAAGAAGAATGTGGCCCTTGCCGCGACCGATCTCTATTGAGATGTCCTTCAGCGCCACAACGCCCGGGAAGCGCTTGCCTATTCCTTCCAGCTTCAGGATGGCATCATCTACTGTCTCAGGCACGTCCACCTCATCAGCGTTTCCGTTTCGAATTGGAGATAACGATCTTCCTCGCGTCGCCTTCCACCGGGGCCAACGCCTCGCGCTAAACGCCCGCCAGAAGATCGATCGAAAAGCGGATGCGCCGGCGAATGCCGACGCATCCCTGCCCGCAAGGCGGGTTTATCGACTATTTGAGGTCCTTGGCGGTGACGAGCGTCACGTCGGTCTTCACCCAACCGGTGAATTTTTCGCCGGCATATTCGCGAAGGCCGTACTTGATGCCCATGGCCGCCATTTCCGCGCCATACTGCTCGACGGTGGCAAGCATCTTGCCGTCCTTGATCAACGGCTTGACCGACGGGATGTTGTCGAAGCCGACAACCTTGATCTTGCCTGCCTGGCCGGATGCATCGAGCGCCTTGACGACACCAAGGGCCATGGAATCGTTTGCAGCCATGACGCCTTGAATATCCTTATATTTCGTCAGGAAATTCGTCATGACGGTATTGGCTTCTTCGGTTTCCCAATGTGCGGTCTTGCTGTCGAGAAGCTCGAGCTTGCCGTTCTTAATGGAATCCATGAAGCCAGCCTTGCGCTCCTTGGCGTTGTCGGCCTCGGGATTGCCTTCCAGGATCACGACCTTTGCGCCGGGTCCAAGATCCTTGGCGAGCGCATCACCGGCAAGCTTGGCGCCGGCAGCGTTGTCAGGGCCGAAGAAGGCGAGATCGATACCGGCTGCCTTCTTGGCGTCGGCGTCAAGCGGCACATCGATATTGATGACTTTCACGCCGGCCTTCACTGCCTTGGCAAGCGGCGTTGCCATGGCCTTGGAATCGGCCGGTGCGACGACGATGATGTCGTATTTCTGCGTCACGAAATTCTCGACGGCGTCGACCTGCGAGGCAAAGTCACGTTCGTCCTTCATGCCGACGGCCTTGAAGTCGAACTTGTCCTTGTTTTCAGCGGCGTACTTGTCCGCGCCGGCCTTCATCTGCTTGAAGAACTCGTTGGACAGGGATTTCATGATCAGCCCGACCTTGGGCTTGCCGGCCGCAAAGGCAGGCGACACGCCGCAGGACAGCGCAAGCACCAGAGTGCCGGCAAGTCCGAGCTTCAGCGCCGCGCGCCGGGGTGCGTTGATCAAGACGGATTCACGCTTTGTAGAATTGGACATTTCTTTCCTCCCGAACGGTCCTGAGCTCAGCTCCAACTGAGTTGTCTGCGACAATGAACCGTTTCCACGTATATTGGGTAGCATGCTGCTAAGAATTGTCAAGGCGCTATAAACTCCGGCTGAAACCTGGCTAAAAATTCAACTTTACCAATGCTGGAAGAGAGGTATGATGAACCGTTTCCATTGTGCGGAGCGTTTATGTGGAAGCAATGGAAGATCAGCTTGACATGAAGCCTTTGACTAAGATTGCAGAGACCATTAGCTGAGAGCCCGGATCAGGACGCGCCGGAAGGTGAGATGAAGGGATATTGGTATCCATATGCCAAAGGTCGGAATTCGTGACGTTGCCAAGCTGGCAGGAGTTTCCACCGGGACCGTTTCGCGGGTTTTGAATGATCATCCCTCCGTGACCGGCGAATTGAGAGTGCGGGTCAGAGGCATTATCGAGCAGCTCGGCTATATGCCAGACCCATCTGCCAGAAGCATGCGCGGCAAGGTCAGCCGGCTCATCGGCATCGTCATTCCCGATCTTACCAACCCCTTCTTTTCGGAACTTGTGCAATCCGCAGAGCAGGCGGCGGCAAGGCATGGCTATAACATCATCGTCATGACCTCCTTTGATCATGCAGCCAAGGAGGCGGATCGAATCGGCCAGCTGACAAGCCGGAAGGTGGATGGCATCATCCTTGTTCCGAGCAATGATTTCCATACGCTCAAGCCGCCGAAGGGGTTGCCGATCGTCATCGTCGATCGCCTCCTTCCGGGATATTCCGGCATTGCTGCCGATCATCGAAGCGGCGTGCGCCTCGGTGTCGAACATCTCGTGAAGCTGGGCCATCGCCGTATAGGCTTTATTTCCGGTCCAAAAGACTCAGTTCCTGCGAATGATCGTCTCAAGGGCTATATCGATGCGATGGAGCTGATCAGCGAGGGCAAGCAGAATGCGGCGCCACTGATCGCCGAAGCCGCCTTCGACTATGAAAGCGGTCGGTCCGCCGGAAACTATCTTCTAGCGCGCGCGCGCCACGAGCGCCCAACCGCGATATTCGCAAGTTCCGACCAACAGGCGATCGGCTGCATGAGGGCAGCTCATGACTTGGGAATTCCAATCCCGGCTGCCCTTTCCATCGTCGGCTTTGACGGCATTCCGCTTGCAAGCATGACAATCCCACGCCTGACCACCGTCAAGCAGCCAATTCAGGACATAGCGGCGGCAGCGGTCGCTGTTTTATTGAGCCGGCAGGATGCCCCCGAGCTCGGCAAACCACTCTTGTTGCCCTGCGCGATTTCCGAGGGGGAAACAACCTCTTCACCGCAGCCGGATTGAAAGCGGGTGATGTCGGTGATCTAGCAGGCGGTACACTGCATATCGACTGCATCTATGACTCGCCACATTTATCTGTGCAATATCTGAACTACTGCCGTCGGAACTGCCATACCGATATGTAGCTTTATACCGCTCAAATACCGAGCGTGTTAAGCCAGTCGCCGAAGGTGGATGTCTCCGTCATCTGCGGTAGATGATCGACCTTGCATTCGCCTGTATGCCTGCGGACTTCGCTTGGGCTATAGCCGAATTCGTGTGTGAAGGCCCGGCTGAAGTTAGCTGCTGATTCAAAGCCGAGATTACCTGCTATATCTGCAATTTTCTGACCGTTGCTCAGGTCGGCAAGTGCTGCGCGTGCAGCCAGAAGTCTTCGTCTTCTCACATAGTTCAACACACCACCCGATGTCTGGAACAGTTCATAAAGCCGGGTTCGGGAGATTGCCAATTCACGGCTCAATGCTTCAGGGGTTAGATCCGCCGATCCGAGATTGTTCTGAATAAAGCGACGAGCTTTCGTCATCAGGCCGATCTCGGAGCTGCGATCGCCGGTCGTGTGGCCGTTCACCAGCGGTGCGACACTATGAAATATCATTTCCTGCAGTTGGTTGCGTACACTGTGCAGGTCGTCTTTTGTCAAACGGTCGAGGTTTGCTTCAAGAAAAGCAATGTAGTCAGCCAGCAACTTGACGCGCTCACCCCCCAGGACGATGTTGTTGCTTGCTCCAGGCAGTCCGCCGTGATCGGCAAACAGATCGCAAGGCAGGATAAGGGAGACAGATTGCGCGCTTATGGTGCGGCCGTAGAACGGGCAGCCAAGTGCCCGGATTTCCATCATGCCAGGCTCATTTTCGACCACATGTCCGTTGACGCTGGTCCATGTTCTGCCCGTGCGCAAAAAGGTGATCTGCCAATGATCTATGGCGCTAAAGCGTACTTTTTCTGCGGGGCGCTCATAACGGAAAGCCGGCGTTTGCTGCTGAACGAGAAGTGCCCCTTCCAGATTCCATACGGTTTGGCTCGCAGCAAAGCCATCAGCGGCCTCGGCGCTCTCGGGAAGATAAGCATCGATCAAAGGCGCCATATGCTTCCGCCAAGCCGGGAATTGCTGGTTGGGAGCCTCATTGGACGTGGAAAACGGCAGCGACACGAGTACCGGCAGGTCTGTAGCGTTGCCGCAAAGGGGAGCATCGGAAATGCGGGGCCAGCGGCGCCTTTCGACAAGGGTCGGTTGTTCGGAGCTGGTCCCCGTTTTATCCCACATCATCGTAATAGCCTTTCGACGAAGCATTCCAACTCGATTGGCGGTCGCCGCATTGTTCTGGCAACGGGCGGATGAAAGGGAGTGATGGACGGCCAAAATAGATCGCGCGGGGATAGTATAGATCTTGCATATCTAAGATATTCCCCCATCGTCGCAAAACAGCCCGAATTTCAGTCCATCCGAGCGTCCGCCGGTTGGCGGACTGACTGAAGGGACGTGATTGGATCACGTCTTGAGAAAATGATTCTGCCCTGCGATGCGCCTTGGCCAGCGAACTAAAGAAGTCTGTGGATGTCTGAGTCAAGGCTCTGTGCATCCATCGAATATCGCGCCAAGCTATATTCATCGCAGGCAGCATTGTTGCAGTTCCTCGCCGGAAGGCTGTAGGGAAATTAAGCAGATTTCGTTAATATTTTCAAGATATTTATAGAAGTTGCTTAAATATTTTCAGCTGAAATACACGAGTGAAACTTGCAAAGGAGAGTAAACTTATGAGTTTTTGGAAGAACTCTTACAATCTGAATACTGGCAATCGAAAAATTGCTATTTCCGTGCCTGTAATACTTGCGATTGCAATTTCGGCAGGAATGGTTGCAAACGCAAATGCAGCCGAGAACCTGCATGTAAAAAATAAGACGGTTCAGCTGTATATGAAGAAGTATCAAAAGAACGACGTCGTCTTCTACAGTGGAAGATCGCTTGCCAACACCACTTCGATTTCCGCTGAGGACTACTTCAAGGGCTCTCCCTATATCTGTACGCCAAGCGGATTTGGAAGAACGTCGCATTGCTACAATCGCGGCGCGTTCTAAGGTGAGCCAACGACTGTCGCGTGGTATGCGCGGCAAAGAATAGGGGCATTCCCTGGATGGTGGTTCGACGGAACAAGTGGGGACGCGTACCGCCCGCTATCCAAGAAAAGCCCCTATGTGAGTATTCGACTTCAACCGGGCAGATGACTGCGAACATAATCGCCCCGTCGTAGTTTCAGAACTTCGTCATCATGTTTGATCGGATTATGACGGAACACATACCATTTTCCGCCTGATGCTCGTTTCTGATAGATGATCCCAGCCTTCTCGCGATGCAGGAAGCAGGACACATTGGATGCTGCACTTTTCTTGCTGTGCCAGACAGCGCTCATGCAGAGTCTACCGCGATCGGTCGCATACCACGTGCCCTTTGCATAGGATTTTCGAGCGCCCGTGTGCGACCAGGCCGTAAATCGGCGGTGATGGCGGGAGAAGAAGCCGGCCCCGTCTTTCCATATCCAGGAGCGTCCTGCGTAGAGCTTTTTGAGTTCCCTCGCACTCATCGGCATGGCTTGGTGGGCCGCATGCGCCGTCATTCGATCGATATGACGATGCGTCGCCGCGTTCGCGGTGCCGGCCAGCAGCATCGCGAACATGGTATTCAGGATGATGAAACGGAACCAGGACATATACTTATCCTCCACCTTTCATCGCGGTCAGTTCAGCAGGGGCGGTGTGGCGACCCGCCAGTCCGGCCTGCCCAGACCGTCCGGCCAGGGGTAGACTTCACGATCGTTGAAATAAACTACTGCCTGCAGGTTAGGGAATTCGGAGTGCGGCTTGTTGGCTTCCTCGGCCCATCCATGAACATAGGCCTCGTTGCCCTGATAGCCCAACTCCGCGATCACGATCGGCTTCTTGAAGCGCTTCACACGGTCATAGCCGGGCTTGGTTGCTTCCACGAAGGTCGAATCCCGCCCGAGCTTGCGTAGATCGAACGGTTGGTAACCGAACACCGACAATCCGACGACGTCGACGAATGAATCACCGGGGTAGTAGGCTTCGAGCCCATCCTTGCCCATCGGCGACCACATGTACTTTGCCGTGGGAAGGCTCTTGCGGCAGACGGTGACCGCGTGCTTATAGGCTTTCACGTAGTCGTCCGCCTTCCAATAGGCCCAGGTGAACTGTCCGTTCTTCTCGTCCATTTCCTGAGCCCAGCGAATGGTGACGGGCGTATTGAGCTTGGCGGCCGCGGAGCAGATCGCCGTCATGTTGGAATCGTAGTGACCCGCCAGAATTCCACTGAGGAGATCGGCTGGTGTGACCCGCCAGTTGCGGGCCCATGACCAGGGCTCGACCGTGATCAGCAGCGAGCGCCCGCGCTTGCGGGCATATTCGTCTGCCGTGCTCAGCGTCGACAGATCGACATCTTCCCAAGGCAGGAAGAGGTGCTCGATCTTTGGATTGGGGTCATTGGAAAAATCCCCGTTGGGATCATAGGCACCCCCCGGTAGCGATTGGGGAGTGATAATCGGCCTCTTGTCATTGAAGAGCGGCCGGGTCTCGGCCCTTGCATCCAAGCCGTTGCTGGCAGCATATACGCCCCCGCAGAGGGCGCCAGCCGCAAGCAAAGCCGTCGTTAGTTTCGATAGGGTTTTCATCGCATTGCCTCCTTCCTCTATTCGGTCTTGCGGACGGTTAAAGAGGTCTTCAAGGCCTCCAGTCGTTGTGAGACCAGATCATCGGCGATGAGGTTTGTTGCCTCATCGGTTTTCTCGGTAGTGGGATGGCGAAACACAATCCATGCTCCGCCAGTCTCGCGTTTCTGATAGATCGTTCCATCGAAGATGCGATGAACGAAGCAGGTCTTGGCCGGAAACTGGCCGCTTGCGGCATGCCAGGTTGCCTCCAGACACAGCCGGCCGGTGTCTGTTATAGCCCAGCGGCCTTCAGCCCAGGATTGTCCACCGGTTCCGTCAACCCAGGCTGAGAACCGACGGTCGGTATTCTGCATTCGGCCGGCGCCATCGGGCCAGCGCCAGCTCTTGTCGTGATAGAGCATGTAGAGTTCAGCCGCCGTCATGGGCCTTGCGCCGTCCGGCACCTTGGTGGTAGTCGCGGCTACGGCCGCATTGCTCGCCGTCGCAAGCCCGAGAACGATCGCGCATGCCAGCGATGCTGCGGCGAGGAGGGAGGTCTGTTTCCTTGATGGTTTCATATTATTTCTCCCGTGTTTGTGATTGGCGAGCCTTGGCGCGTCTGCCCTCAAGGCTCGCTGCCGGTCTCGCCGTCTGGCAATGTCTCGCAGGTTACCCTGCGTGCTTGCCGACTTACCTATGGCGCAGATGCGAGCGCCGGTCCGACGGGCATGGCTTCGTTCCGCCAGCGCGCTGAGATCCTGCTCAGTTTCCATAACAGCCATTTTCATCTGCGTTCCGCCATAGTGTCCCTATGAAACTCAATTGTCCGTGTCGCTCACGTGCCAGTGCGGATTGAGCACCATTCTGTGCAGTCCGCGACCGCCAATTCCAGCACCTGCCACCGAAAAGCGAGTATCGAACAATACGTAGCCGTCGGTGTCCCAAATCAATGATTGTGCTCCGGCGCGGCCGTGCTCCATGATGCCGAAAAATGGCAGGGCAGTCAGAGCAATCAGACCGCTTGCGAGCGCCGGCCGGTAAAAGCGCCTGCTCGCGCTGAGCGTATT
The DNA here is from genome assembly GCF_014193155.1 of Rhizobium sp. BK098. Lineage (NCBI taxonomy): Bacteria > Pseudomonadati > Pseudomonadota > Alphaproteobacteria > Hyphomicrobiales > Rhizobiaceae > Rhizobium > Rhizobium sp. BK098. The sequence goes on from NZ_JACHYY010000004.1 coordinate 59,595, forward strand.
TTCACGCGCATGCTGAACGATGATGACCAGCAGCAGTAAAGTGTAGATGGTGGCATTCATCGTCGCGAAGATATAGAAGCCGCTGCTCTCTTCCGCAGCACTGACAAATAGAACCGGCAGGATCGAGACAAAAGAGAGCATGGCATAGGGTGCAAGAACTCTGAATGGCAGAGGATCGACGTCCGATGTACCCTTCGGAGTGACGCGGAAATCCACGAATGTTCCAGTCGTCCAATCGCGAATGGCAGCGAGAGAACCCATAAGCGCCCATGGCCAGCGAGCAAACAGGAACAACGTCATTTCCCAGCTCAGAATACTCGCATCGACCGGTCTGAACGTATACGTACTGCGCCAGCGGTAGGCGAACAGGATCAGCAGAATGGACTGCGGCACGAAATGCAGCAAAAAGTCAGGATATGACACATCGACGAAGGTCTTTCCTATAGTAAGCGCGATGATCGGCATAATGAACATCAGCGCCATGAAGAGAGAAAAGAGGGAATACCAGAGCTGCGAAAACAGGAACTGTATTCTGAGACGTAGCGGCAGCCGTTTGATCAAGCTTGGCGAATATTGCAGCAGGATCATCATGAGACTGCGCGACCATTGAAACTCCTGGGTGATGAGATCGGCGAAAGTGCGTGGACCGTCGCCATGAGCAATGGCATCGAGCGCGTGAATGCCACGCCAGCCATAGGCATTCATCATTAGCGTGGTGGAGTGGTCCTCCGCCAGTTCAGGTCCCAGCCCGCCAATGCTCTTGAGGGCCTTGGTGCGGACGGCATAGTGCGAACCGATGCAAAGCGGTGACAGCCCATGATTGAACCCGGCCTGAAGCGATCCATGCATGCTGGCTTCCGCATAGAGGCGGCCGCGAGCCGCCCAGCTCTCATGGGCATTCTGGTCGCAAATGCTCGGCGCGGACACATAGCCGACTGCCGGGTCGGCAAAGGGCCGAAGCATCTGGAAAAGATAGCCTTGTTCGGGCACATGGTCGGCATCGAGCTGCACGACGAAATCATAGCCTTCATAGCCATAGTGATCGTAAAAGAAGGCAAGATTGCCTTCCTTGCAGCGTGTGCGCCGCGGCCATGTCTGGCGGTGATAATCTTCCCGCCCTTTCCGGGTGGAAATCTGGACGCCATATTTGCGGCACCAATCCCGCGTCGAGGGCGATGGATCTTCATCTGCCAGCCAGCTGTCGTGGGTCACTGCCTGTGCCAGCATGGCATCCAACGTGCGGGCTACCACCGAAAAGGGCTCCGATGGTGCTTTGGTCACCACCATGGCGATGCGACTGCCGGCGGGAAGCCGCAATTCACCCGTCGGCTTTTCGGCCCGGAAGAAGACGATGATGAAATAGGCCGGAATGATCGTCACCCAGGCGAGCACCAGGGTCACCAATATCGACCCGAGAGCGTCGACATGGTGCGCGGGCGCGAACCACCAGCTCCAGAAATAGCCGAGTGCAGCGAGCCACAACGCGGCGCACACAACATATTCTACGCGCTTGCGACCTTGCAGCACCGGCGTCATCAACGCCCGGTCCTTCATCGCTTGAGCTCGTGTTCGGATCGATGTCATCCTCGCATCTCCAGCCCGAAGAAGGGAGCTGCAGTCCGGATGATCGTGTCGATATCCGAATGCAGAGCGCGGAAGCCGAGCTTCTCGGCAGCAAGATCCGAAGCGGCATAAAGGGTAGGCGGATCGCCCGGCCGCCGCCTGTGCATGGCGACAGGAACCTGGCGCCCGCAAACGCGCTCGATCGCGCCGACAATTTCCTTGATTGACGTGCCGCGGCCGCTTCCCAGATTGACGGCAAGATTGCTTCCGCCAGCCAGCAGATATTCGACCGCCAGGACATGCGCCTTGGCAAGATCCAGCACATGGATATAGTCGCGCACACACGTGCCGTCCGGCGTGTCGTAATCGTCGCCGTAGACTTCCAAGGTTTCGGTCGTTCCGGCCGCCGCCAGCAATGCACGGGGAATGAGATGCGTTTCGGGATTATGCCACTCGCCGAGTTCCTGTTCCGGATCGGCGCCAGAGGCGTTGAAGTAACGCAGCGCCACATAGGAAAGGCCATAGGCTGCCGAATAGTCGGCCAGCATATGTTCGGCAATCAGCTTGGTTCTGCCGTAGGGATTTATCGGCTGAGGCGTCTCGCATTCGCGGATTGGCAGATGGGCGGGAATTCCGTAGATCGCACAGCTCGATGAAAAGATCAGTTTGTCCGCGCCCGTGCGGCGGCACGCCTCCAGAACTGACAGTGTGCCGCTCACATTATTGGCATAGTATTTTGCGGGATTTTCAACGGACTCTCCGACATAGGCGGAGGCAGCGAAATGGATGATTGCTGCAGGCCCGTGCTCCTCGATTGTCTCGGCAAGATGGGATGTGTCGAGAATATCTCCTTCCACAAACGGTCCCCAGCGCACGGAGGTCAGGTGGCCCGTCGAGAGATTGTCATAGACAACCGGCTCGAAGCCTTGGTGATGGAGGAGTTTCGCGGTGTGGCTGCCGATGAAGCCGGCGCCACCCACGACGAGTATTTTTTTCTTGCCCATCACGCAACCTCGAAAAGTTCGCTGCTCGCACGTACCAACTGACGTTCGAAATACGCGATGGTGGACTTCAATCCATCCGCCAGCGCGATGGACGGTTCCCATCCCAACTCGCGCTGCGCCACGGTGATATCGGGCCGCCGCTGGCGGGGATCGTCGATTGGCAAGGGCTTATGGACTATCTTCGACTTGGAGCCGGTAATCGCGATGACCTGTTCGGCAAGATCGCGCACGGTAAATTCCGCCGGATTGCCGAGATTGACGGGCGTATGGATGGTCGTTTGGTCGGCCATCAGGCGAATGAAGCCCTCGATCAGGTCGGCGACATAGCAGAAGGAGCGCGTCTGGGAGCCGTCGCCATAGACGGTGATATCCTCACCCTTGAGCGCCTGCACGATGAAATTGGAAACAACGCGGCCATCGTCGGGACGCATGCGCGGTCCATAGGTGTTGAAGATGCGCGCGATCCTGATGTCTACGCCGTGGCGAGCGTGAAAGTCACGGAAAAGCGTTTCAGCGGAGCGTTTGCCTTCATCGTAGCACGAGCGAGGGCCGAAGGAATTGACGTTACCCCAATAGTTTTCCGGCTGCGGATGCACTTGGGGGTCGCCGTAGATTTCCGAGGTCGAGGCCTGGAAAATGCGCGCTTGATGATATGTGGCCAGCTCCAGCAAGTTGAGCGAGCCGAAAACGCATGTTTTCATCGTACGGATCGGATCGGCCTGATAGTGCGGCGGAGATGCCGGGCAGGCCAGATTGTAGATTTCGTCGACAGGTAGATCGAGTGATGCGATGACGTCGTGGCGGATGAAACTGAACGTCTCGTAACGAAGCAGATGCCATAGATTGTCCATCCGCCCGGTTGAAAAATCATCCGCGCATATGACTTCATGACCATCCTGCAAAAGTCGATCGCAAAGATGTGAGCCAAGGAAGCCCGCACCTCCTGCAACGAGAATTGTACGTCTTTTAGTGTTGTTGAGTGTTATATTTGTAGATTTGAACGCTATGCCCATCAAACCCTCCCGATAATTTAGACACGACACAGTATTCAGGGGGAGGAGAACTTTCCTCCGTCCTGTGAAAGACTTTTTACAACAAGTAATTATTGTTGCAATTTCTGGTTATCTTTTACAAAAAATTAATAATTCTGTCGTTATCAGGGAATGCGGAAGCTTTACATTCTGTCCATTTTTATCACATGGAACAAAAATAATAGGCTCAAGTAATGTGTGGCAAGCGTAACGCATATTTTACTATTTTAACTAAGATTTGCTGTAATATATGCCCATGATGCCGGTAGGTCGGCGTTTTTAACTAGCCAAATCAAGAAATCAATAAGAGTAAGTGGTAGCTAACCGAGATTGCTCGAGACAGACGCAGACAGCAGCTTGTTTCACGACGCGGCTCGGCATCGAGCTTTCGACAGTGGCGATGGCGCACCTAAATAAGAGGGGTGGCTGTTCGATTGCTAAGGAGCGTCGCGATCTTTCAGACTGGCCTTCCGCTTGGGTCTTTGATTTAACGCATGTCGTGATCGCAAAACCGCTGCCCACTTGCGCGACCTGGTTCAGGTCAGTCGCAGATCCAGACGCGGATGCAGTTTTTTCAAGTTCGGTAATGATTTCATCTGCCAGGGAATTTGCGAGGAGCCACATACTGTGAGGTGAATATCCGGATGTTTGCGTGCTTCTATGGTCAGTTTGGCAAGCAGGTTGATGCCTGAAGAATTCAAGAATTGCAGACCTGTCAGATCGAAAGTCGCTTTGCCTCCACTTCCATGAAGGACTGACCTGGCCAGCTCATAGACCGGTGCATAGGCATCGGGACCGGCCATGCGCATGGTGCCGTCAAAATATAGGGTACTGCCTTCGGACCAGATGCGAAATGCTTCTTCTTTTATTTCCATAAAGGGCCTCTCGCGGGTTCACGCCGATGGTATCGCCATGGCGGCATAGGTTTGGAGTTTGACCCGCTTGTGCGGACCATCCTCGTCGAAATGCCAGGCCAACTGAACCTGGTAGTCGCTCATCAATGTCAAAAGTCCTAGCCCCGACGCGTTGCCGCCGGCAAGAACGCTTGTTTCAATCTGTTCTATGAGGAGATCGCCGGGATCGCCAGTGGTAACCCTCAATAATAATTGTTGGAAGCGCGCCATCGCTTCGCGGTCGATCAAGTTCATAATCCGCATCCGGAAACAATGGCCATCCCTCAATGCCTCGATAAGGATCTCGCCCGAGGCGCGGAATTTGATCGAATTTTCGATGAGTTCGTTGGTCACATAACCAATGTCGTGCCGCACCGACTTATATTGTCGCTCGGAAGAGCGGAAGCCGAGCGCTATCGTCTCCGCGATAAAGTCGGATGTCATGGCCGAATGGCGCCATGCCAGATGCAGCGGCCCGTCGAATAGTCGTATGCGAAGAGCGTTGGTGGCATCGAACGAAGCCAGGCGTTCCTCGCCGAAAATTGCTGTCGTCATTTCCTCACCTGTGCCGCATCACCACAAGGGTAATATCGTCATGGATCTTGTGGGTCCCGATATAAGCCATCAAGTCGTCGAGTATGCCTGCGACGACTTCCTGCGCAGTCCCGCCATGCAGGCGGCGGGCGTCCTCCAAAAGCCTGTCGAAGCCAAACAGCTCTCCTTTCGAATTCTCCGCTTCCGTGACGCCATCGGTATGCAGCACAACCATGTCGCCCTTCTCGAAGGGCACTTGCCGCGTATCGATAAAGGGAGCGATATCAGGCTCAAGACCGACCGGAAGGCCGAGATCGCCCGTATCTATCCGCTCCACCTTGCCATCCTGGCGAATGATGATCATGTCTTCGTGCTGACCGGATATCGTCAATCTCTCGCCGTCGTAATCGAGGAACGACAAGGTAATATGCTTGTCGGTCCGGGTCCGTTCGATGTTCTTGAAGATCGTCCGATTGAGATCGGTCAGGAATTTTGCCGGGTCCATCTCACCCGCCTCCTGCAGGGCGCGGGCAATCGACTGGACCATCAGCATCAGCACCCCGCTTTCCAGCCCATGGCCGGTCACGTCACCGATGCCGATTTTCAGGTTCTTTCCGTTCTGCAGAACATCATAGTAGTCGCCGCCGACTTCATCTGCCGGGCGCATGTAGGCGGCGATCTCCAGATTGTTGATTGCCGTCAGTTCCTTGGCCCGCGGCAAGACCATGAGCTGGATCTGCCTGGCGACGTTGAGTTCCGCACCCAGCCGCAGGTTTTCGTTCTTGAGTTGGTTATTGAGGGTTGAGATCTCTTCCTTGGCCGCCTCGATCTCGCTGGTCCGATCCGAAACGAGCTTTTCGAGGTTTTCGGTGTGGAAGCTGATATCCTCCGCCATCCTGTTGAAAGCGATACCGGCATCCCCAACTTCATCCCTGGTCGAAATATCGACCCTAACCGAATAATCCTTCGCCTGTATGCGCTTTGCGGCGCTCGCCAGCGCGCTGATGCCGCTGGTGACGCGTTTCGAGGCCGCAAAGACCGCCGCCGTGACGATCATCAGAGACACGAGAACGGCCATGATCTGATAGAGCAGAATGCGGTTGGTCGCCCGCGATATTTCATCCTTGGCGGCGATGAGCGAGGCGTAGATCTCGCGCTCGGGCACCACGATCCCGAGCGACATGACCTCGCTCTTGACCGGTCCGTCCACCCAGAGATTGGTCGGGCGCAATTGCTTGACGACCGCGAGATAAGGAACGTCCTCTCCCTGTTCGCGGAGGCTGATGTGCTGGATCACGCCGTCGGCGTCGAGCGGAAGCTTGGTAATGGCCGCTTGCGTGCTGTTGCGCAAGGATCGGTCGAGGCCGGTAACCCCCTTGGCGGCGGCATCGTTGGCGGCGCGCAAGCCGATGACCTTTTCGCCTACGGGATTGATTGCAACCACATTCCCATTCGACATGGCAAGAAAGCCGAAGCCGGTTTGAGCGACTTTCACATGTTCGACGATCTCGGCAAGCTGTGTGAGTGTAATATCTGCGCCGGCCGCACCGGCCACCTGATGCCTATCGGGCGTCCAGAGCGGATGGAAAAAGCTGACGATCAGCTTGCCGGTGATAGCGTCGGTATAGGGAGCCGTCTGGGTGATGTAATCGGCAACGGGGCGGGATGAGGGGTTGGAGGCCCATTGCTGCCAGGATTCGTATAGGCCTGGAAAGAAGAATGTCCAAAAATCGGAGCTGTTGTGACCGGGATAGAGCCGGTCAAAGGTCTGCGCTTGCGTCGTATAGGGAGCAGTCCGGAAAATCGGACGCTCCCTCGGGCCGATATAATACATCTGCAGCTTCGACGCGCCGTTGTGCAGCAAGGAAGGAGCAACCAGATCGAGCACCGCGCTCCATTCTATGTCTGCCTGAACCTGAGGCAGGGGATGGTGATCCTTATCAAGCAGGTAACCCCAGACGCTGACGACCGAGGGTGTGCCGGGCAGGTTTTGTGACCACTGGCCGGCTTGGTCGTAGGTCACAGTTACAGCGCCTGGCGACGCTCTGCTCATAGCAGCACCGACATCGAGACTCCGCGCCGGATTGTCGATCTGTCCCTGCAGCACGCCCGCCAGCGCCTTCACATCGGAATGGACCTGGTCGATCAGCAAACCGACCTCTGCGGCGGTCGAATCCGCATAGGAGCCGATATAATCCTGGCTCGCTTTCTCGAGACCTTGTCCCACTTCCATCGTGGCGTTGCGCGATAGGCGCTGGACGTTCCATAAAGCAAGGCCGCCGCTGACGAGCAGGTCGAAGAGAACGGCTCCCCCGACGACGAGGAGAAACTTGGCGCGAAATGAGCGCAATCCGAGCCGTTGCTTGGCGATTGGCGCGTCCGTCATAGCGGTTTCTGTCCCGAAGAAGCCCAGATCGGCCAGCCCGCATAGCCTCTTGGGTGGAGCGCGGCAAAAATATGATCGGCGAAACCTTGCTTGAATCGCTCGATAAATGCGGCCGAATCCCCTCTTCTGACCGCCATTTCATCGGCATAGACATTCTGCCATGCCGTGATGATGTCAGCGAAATCCTGAGGATCGCCATCGAGATTCGTGACCATGAAGCTTTCCATGCGCACATCCTTGAAGCCGGCATCCAGTAGCATGCGGCGCCCCTTGGGGCCCATCTCGACATCCATATCGAAATGCGCGAACAGTTTCGCGACCTCGTTATAGGTCCATTGAATGCTCTCGGCTCTGGGCTCACCAAGACAATGGGAGTTCTTCTCGTTGGTGATGTAGACCCTGCCGCCTGGCTTGCATATGCGATAGAGTTCGCGAAGCAGAACATCCGGGCGGTCGAAGATCTGCAACGAGTGCCTGCAGGTCACGAAATCGAACTGGTCGCTCTCGAACAGCATCTGGGATGCATCGCCATAGGTATATTCGATGTCGTGGACATTGAAATCCTCCGCCACCTTGCGGGCATATTCCAGGCTGGGGATCGAATGGTCGAGGGCAACGATCCGCGCGGGTTTGAAATCCTTCCGCAGCAGCATGGCGAAATCGCCGATGCCGCAGCAGATGTCGGCGATATGCAAACCCTCTCGAAGGCCGTGCCGCGGCAATATCTCGCGCTCGTGACGCCAGGTCATCTTCGTCTGGGTTCGCAGGATCGGGATGAAGCTCTGATTCTCCACGAATGTCTGCCCGGGATAGAAGGCGGAATCATAGATCTCGACGATAATGTTGGGTGACAGATCGCTCAAATGGCGAAACAGTCGCGATGCCCATGCAACGACACTGGAAGCTACGACCGTCAGTTTGAGATCCGGCCTCGATCGCGTGGCATCGAGCAGGACACGCGTCAGGGCACGGAACGCCGTATTGTTCATGTGGATGACGCGTTTCAGATTGACGTAGCAGACGCCGTTCACCGTTTCGATGCCGTTGCGCAACAGGGCGAGATCATCGGCAAGCTCGGCAACTGAATGTGGCCTCAGAACTCCGGATAGAGAGAATTCTTGATTGTTGGCATCGAATTGCGCTGTGAAACGGCCAGAGGAGCGGTTGTTCAATTGAGTAGCCTTTCGAGAGCGAGGTCTACCACGAAAGTCGTTGTTCCCTTATCCCGAATGGACAGCTCGATGTCGGCATCGTAATTGACGGCAAGGCCGAGGAGGATCGCCTGCTCGGCACCCGCGGTGTCGTCGGTGATGACATCGAGATAGTTTGCGAGCGCCTGGCCGCTTCTAATGCGCTGGACGATGGTTTCATACAAATTGCGCTGCTCGGCCGAGCAGGGAAAGGCCAGTTCGATCCGCTCGATCGAGCCATTCCGGTAGACGCGAAAGGTAAGGGTACCGGTGCTTTCTCTGGTGTGGAACGACATTTCGAAAAGCTCGTTCAGGGCTGCCGAAAGCAGGTTCGCATGACGGATGGGATCGTGCCGATCGTGGCTGACCATGCGAGCCACGTAAGAGGCACATTGATCGCAATTCGACCAGTCTGCCACAAGGGTCGCCATCTCCATTTCCAGTTCAAGCAATGGCTCGAAAGCCGCGTCCACCTGCACCCGCATGGTATCCTCTCGAAAAATTCCCGAATGAAATGCGCTTCAAAAACTCACGGACTTGCGTGAAATTCGTCGAATGTCGCGGCCGACTGATCGCGTGCACCCTGCCTTATGAAATCATCAAGCTTGTCGGCGCTCAGCGGAGGGCTGATGCTATAGCCTTGCAGGCGGTCGCAGCCCTCCTGCTGGAGCCAAGCCGCCTGTTGCCGCGTCTCGACACCCTCCGCCGTCACCCGCATGCCCAGGCCATGTGCAAGGCCGATGACGGAGCGCACAATGGCCTGGCTTTTGCCGTCCTGCAAAAGATCCCTGATGAAATAGCGATCGATCTTGATCGTATCGAAGGGGAAATTCTTGAGGTAGCTGAGCGAGGAATATTCGGTGCCGAAATCATCGAGGGAAATCTGAATGCCGAGCACGTTCAGCGTGTTCAGCGTGTCGAGATTGTTGATGGTCCGCTCCAGAAGCACGCCTTCGGTGATTTCCAGCTCCAGGCGTTCGGCTGGAAATCCGACGATATCGAGCGTTTGAGAAACGCGATCGGTGAGGCCCGGTGTCAGGAACTCCGCCGGAGAAAGATTGACGGCAAGCGTATAGTGCTCCGGCCATGCCAAGGCCTCGCGGCAGGCTTCCTCCAGCATCCACTGGCCGATTTCACGCATCAGACCATCGGCTTCGGCCATTGGAATGAAAGCCGCCGGCGGAATGACCCCGAGGGTCGGGTGCCGCCAGCGTAGGAGCGCCTCGAAGCCGACCACATTGGACGGAGGCTCCACCAGCGGCTGGTATTCGATGAAGAACTCATCGCGCTGTAGTGCCACGCGCAGGCTGCGCCGCAGCAGCTCCCTTTGTTCGACCACGATCAGCATGGCCGGATCGAACGTCCGCGCCCGCCGCCGCCCTTCCTTCTTAGCGGCATAAAGGGCGACATCGGCAGCCTTCATCAGCTGTTCTCCCTCGTTGCCGTCGCGCGGCGCGATTGCGATCCCCACGCTGACGCCGACGAAGAGAGAGATGCCGTTGACCGTGAACGGCTTTTTGAATTCGGCCACCAGCGCGTCTGCCAACCGTTCCGCCTCCAGGGCCCGCTGCGGACCGATCTGGATGATGGCGAATTCATCGCCAGCGAGACGGTAGGCCGTTCCGCCGCGGCCGAGTGCTTTCGTAATCCTCTCGGCGGCGAGTTTCAGTACGATATCGCCGGCTCCGTGGCCAAGTGTGTCGTTGACGGGCTTGAAATCATCGAGGTCGAGCTGCATCAGCGCCGGCCCAACCTTGCCGGTAACCGGAAGCAGTTGCGTCAGAGCCGCGCTGAATTGGCGGCGATTGGGCAGTCCGGTGAGGACATCGTGCGTTGCCTGATGGATGAGCTGTGCTTTTTCATTGTCTTCGGACGATGGGCTTTCATGTGCTCCATTGGTTTCGACGATCAGAAGCCCCACTCGAATACGGGAGGCGAGCAAGCGGCGCTTTCCCTGCGTCGGATCGTCGAACTGGATCGTGCAAGGTTCGCCTGTGTCTATGACTTTATTAATAAGCTCGGCAAGCGTCGGCTTCGCAAGCGCGGGATAGGCTTCCCACAAGGATACCTCGCTCCGGGGCGCAAGACCGATATGCTCTTTGAATCGCTTCGAGCAATCGAGTAGTTTGAAATCCAGATCCCAAAGCGAGACCGTCGCCTCTAAACCGTTGTCGGATTCGGACCCGTAGAGAGTTTGCTGCGACCGATCCACTCGGTTCTCGGGCATATGGCCTCGTCCTCCCCAAGCCGGCCGCGCAAAATCCGGGCATTGTGCAGTTTGAACTGGTCCGTTGGCATCGGAGCACGCCTATCAATGATCGCAATCTCATCGAGCGTACGCGCGCAAGTGATAACTTACCAGAAGGCGGCAGCCGCTTTAAGCGAATATATTACGAGACCTTCATATTTAGCAATGATTGCTAAGACATATGCAGTTTAAACTGACTGCCACGACCTCGTTTGTTTCATTTTGAATGCACTGAGATTGTATTGTCGCGGTAGAGGCATTGCAGTGGTTGTGGTGCGTATCGGATGGTCCGATTACAAGATCGTTGATTCGCAGACATGAGTGCCGTTAAAGCGGCCTCCCTGATGATCGTCCCGACTTATGCCATACGCCCGTGACGCAGATCAGGTCGCAATGCATTGATGCCCATTTGGGATGAGGCGGCGGCGGAGATTGCCTCATCAAGCGGTTTGGTGTAGGGCCTAGACCTTCAATATCCGCGGACGATCGCCCTGCTGCGGTGTTGCTCCCAGAGAATGCCAGCCTCTTATTCATAGTGATTGTCCATCAACTGCGCTCCATCATCGGGCACATATCGAAGCATCATGGTTAAACAGACAAAGCCCTTTATCATCGAAGTCAAAACCTCCCGCCGGATGAAAGCAAGATCGGCTGAATCATCGAGATCCATCTGGGGAGAGCTTGCCGCCGATCTCAAGCAGACCTTGGCTTTGCAGCAGGAGATACAAGCAGGTTCGCCCGTGGATGAGGCCCAGCACAAGGAGGGCGCGGAGCGCCTGGATATTGATTCCGCGGCTCTGATGGAGCGCGATGAAGCGATAGCGCCGCAGCCCAGCTCTCAGCTTCTTGAAAAATGGCTGGCAAGGAAGGCGGAAAGGCCGAAGGCCGGCTCACAGGATGTGGTTGAAACATTCCTTGCGCGGCTTGATCAGCAAAAGATGCTGCTCGCAGAGTTTCAGTCGGACCCCGATGGTTTCAAGCGCTGGCGCTCGGCATGGTTTCGCAAGGTAGCCAACGGCTTCGGCGTCAGCATCGGCCACGATCTGATCGATGCCGGCGGTGGTCTGCGATATGTCGTCGTCGATACGCTCGAAGATATCTCTTGTTTTCTCGACGACCTCCGTCACCATGCGAGAACCGACCTCGATTTTCGACGGGCGCTGGATGCCAACCGAAGACAGCGTGCCGCTCGCCTGTCCTCAAGGGCATTGTGATATATTTCGCGATGCGGCTGGAAAAAGCAAAGGCCTGACGCGCGAGAGGCGGCTCGCGGCGCAATCCGGCAGGCGGCCCACGGGCTCAAGCGCTTTTCCGGAGGTGACAATGAAGCGGTAGAGCATCATGCTGCTTCTATTATGTTTTTCATGCGCACCTTCCATCGAAGATGGAACGAAATGTCGTTTGCGATGTTCCCCACTGAAATTTGCTGGTGACGCCCCCTTGGGAGGACATCGTGCCTGACCTGACCGACACTATGCCAATAGACGCGGACTGGCTGGATATCGCTCTCCGTCTGCTGCTGGTCGTTGCAGCCGGAGGGCTGATCGGGATTAATCGGGAAATGGGTGGTCATGCCGCCGGGTTTCGCACGACGATCCTGGTCGGGCTCGCCGCATGCCTGTCGATGATCCAGGCCAATCTGCTTCTATCCACTCTGGGCAAGACGTCGCAATCATTCGCTTCGATGGATGTGCTGCGCTTTCCGCTCGGCGTGCTGACGGGTGTCGGCTTCATCGGGGGTGGGGCCATTCTCAAGCGGGGCGACCTGATCACCGGCGTAACGACGGCGGCGACCTTGTGGATCATGACGGCAGTCGGCCTGTGCATCGGCGGCGGTCAAGTGATCGTGGGTTCCGCCGGGGCCATTATCGCCTTTATCGTGCTATCGCCTTTCAAACAGTTCGACAGGCTGATGCCACGCAAGCAGAAGGCGCGCCTCGTGATCGAATTGCCTCGCGATGCAGGCGTTGCGATCGCCGATGCGCAAGCAGCGCTGGAACCGCTCGGATATGCTTTCTCCTTCATCGGCTGCAGGACAGGACCGAGCGACGCGACAACGCATATTTCCTACGAGGTGCGATGGCGGCAGGCGGGGCCGGATGGCGGTGGTGCGCAATTGCTTGCGTCCGTTGAGGAACATTACAGGGTGGTATCCTTCGAAATGCTGACGACAGGGGCGTGACGCAAGCTCTGAGACCGGAACATTCCGGAGCGGCAAAGGTTAAGCCCTCATCGAACAGGGAGAAAACCATGGCTAGAATCAGCGATAGGACAAACGCAAGGGGTTCTCCGCATGGTGGCGATACGCGCACCGTGCAGGCACTCGACCAGGCAGCCGGTGGGTCCGGGGATATCGAGTCCGAACAGCGGGCAGAAGAAGCCTCGCCAATAGAGCTACGTCCCGAAAATGGTACCGACGATGCGCGCTGCGAAGATTCGGCTACGCGTGATCTATTGCGCAGGCAGATGGCCGAAGACATTTCCGGCAAAATCTCGGACGTGAGGGCAGCTTCCGGATCAGAAGAGATCAACGGAGGTACACGACCCGAACCCCCTTACGCATCGACGCCGGAGAGAACAGACGTTGAAATACGAACGGAAATCGAGAGCAGGCTGAAAGCCGATCAACTGCTCGACGAGACCAGTATCTTCGTGACCGTCAGTCACGGGCGCGTCGTTATTGAAGGTTCCGTTGAAAATCACGAGGCCAAGCAGCGTGCGGAAGCGCTATCCCGGCAGGCCGGCGGCATTATCGGGCACGACAGCAACCTTGCCGTCCGCAAATCGCAGCGGGCGTAAGGCATTTCAGATGCGGATGCTATTGCTCGTCATCTTCGGCCTCATGGTCGCGTCCGTTCTGGCGATTCTCGTCATCAAGCCGTTTACGTCAAGCGACGGCCGAGATAGCGGCGCCGTTAAGAACGGCCCCATCGAGCAGCCAGAACCCAAACCCTGACGGATCAGTCTCATTTGCCCGGCTGTTGATTGTCCTGCTGTTCTGTGTTGCCAGGCTTGATGACGGGAGTGTTGCCCACCTGCGGCGCGGGCTTTTCCATCTTGCTGTCGCCGACTGACGGCGGTTTCAGCACACCGCCACAGTCGGACAGTTTCCGGCTGGGATTATGCGTAGCCGGCGGCGTCTGTTCGCCTTGCGCCTGCTGGCCATCAGTCTGCCGGTTGGTTTCTCCCGCTTTGCAGCGATCATCGTTCGATTGCTGCGCGACGGCAAAATTCCAGGACATGGCAGCCGTTACCGTTGCGATCAACAGCAGGCGGCCGCTTTCAGTCAGGTCCCAACCGTTCCACTGGCGCGGTCGACCAGCCCTCAGGCGAGCGCGCGCCGACAGGGTCGACAATTTCTGCGGCGTCACCGCGTTGACGGTATTCATGGGCATTGTTCACCCTCCGTAAATGTTGGAGGGGCTGCAGATCGGATGGATAGGAAGCTCGACTGCCGTTTCGTTGGCTATGGAGAGAAAGCGGAAAAATCTCCATATTCTTCAGCACCATCGAGTCCGCTTGGCACGATCTGCAACCTTATTGGGCTAACGCTGGGCTCTCCCTGTTGTTCCGCTTCGACCCAATTCCTTGGCGCCCCTCTGGAACCATCGCCGGGTGTTTTGGTTAGGTCGATATGAAATTTGCAATAGATGGAGGCTTGCTATGACGTTCGACGAACAGAAGAAGCCCCGGGAACAGACGAAACCACTATCCGCGACGGAAGCCCGGCAGGGCGTGCGGGGAACACATCTGTTCACCGTGCTGGTGACAGCGCTGGTTCTCGCGGCCATCGTATGGGCTGGCGTGGAAATCTGGGGTCGCTATATCGAGCCAGGCACACCTCAGAATCCGTCGCCGACGATCAGCTCCTCCAGCGGGCAGCCGCAGGCTGGTACGATAGACAATACGCCACCCGCCGGCCAAACGGCCCAGCCAGCTCCTACCGATCGCACGGAAAACAATCAGCAGGGCACGAAGAGCACGCCGGCCCAGCCGAACCGTGACGGAACGCAGAATTAGGGGCGGCTTTTGAATTGCGGATGAAATCGCAGGTCAATGAGTCCGTCGGGAGGTCAGCTCCTGGCGCATCTGATTGTTGGCCTTATCCAGCAAAAAAGCGGACGTCTATTATCCGGCGCGCCGGGCGCCGGACTGCGTTTTTCCCTCGGGTTCCTGACCGTCGCCGTCGGGCTGGTGCTTCGCGGGGGCTTTTCTGAATCTTGCGAGTATTTCTTCGCCATCTGCCGATGCGCGCGTTCTCTCCATGATCTCGCGTTCCTTCGCTGCCTGCTCCCAATGATGCTGGCTGCAGCCCCAAGGGCGCCCGGCCGCTTCCCAAATCGCATAGGCCCGTCTGCTGATCCACTCGAACCGTTCATCCGCCATCTTTTCCTCCTTCGTGGATGTTCTAAACAACTGGGGCGAGCGATGGTTCCATGGGGGAACAATAGTGATTCTGATGTGTTCCACCTTAGATTCAGAGGTTCACAGGCTCATGAATCTGCGATGATAAAAGGAGGATCGAATGGCTTTGACATTGATCAGCAAGGCCTTTGCCGAGGGTACGCCCATACCGCGCAAATATGTCCTGGAAGGGGAAAATATATTCCCGCCTCTTGCCTGGGGCGGCGCGCCGGAGAAAACCCAAAGCTTCGCGCTGATCGTCGAGGATCCGGATGCGCCGAGCGGAACATTCCGTCACTGTGGTATCGCCAATATCCCCGCGCAATGGACTGGCCTGGTTGAAAGTCTAGACACGATGCAGGAACAGGCGCTGCGTTTCTACAGGAACGATTTCGGCAATGCCCGCTATGATGGTCCACGACCGCCTGCGGGCGATCCGCCCCATCGGTATATTTTCCGGCTTGCCGCGCTTGATGTACCGAGGGTGACCCTTCCTGAGGCCGCTGGCGCAGAAGCCATGTGGCAGAAGGTGAAGAAACACACGCTTGCAGAAGCAAGCCTTACCGGCAACTACCAAGCGTAAGTCGCGCCTTGTAAGCGGACACGATCGGCGGCGGCAAATTTCAACCTAATCCAAAGGAGATGTTATCATGCCAGCAAAGTCGAAATCACAGCAAATGGCTGCCGGTGCGGCACTCGCCGCCAAACGCGGCGAAAGAAAGAAGAGCGAACTGAAGGGGGCGTCGAAGAGCATGGTCGACTCCATGAGCGAGAAGGAGCTTCGCGGCATGGCCTCCACAAAGCAAAAGGGAAAGCCGGAACACGCGTCCAAATCGTAAGGTTTGGCCGCTGCACGGCGGTGTTCTCGGCTTGTTGTCGAAGTCAGGCCAGTTCTATCGTTTCCGCCGCGAGTCGCGAACTTCCGGCATATCCTCGCCGTGCTGCCGGACGTAATCGTGATGCGTGACGAGCTTTGCCTTCAGGCCATTCACATCGTCGGGCATGTCAGCCTCAAATGAAGAGTGTCGACCACCGTAAGTTCGCGCGCTTCAGTCCAGAGGCAACCGGGCATAGGGCCGCATGCCATCCTTATCGACATGGCTCCGCGGCGTGGTACTTCCGTAGCTGCCCGTTCGGGAGGGCTGCGCGCTTCCGCGTGGCGTCAGATCTCCATCACATCTTCGAATGCTTCGGGGAAGCTTTCGCGCGCCACTTTCTCGTTGATGACGAGCATGGCTTCATAGGAGAGCGGATCGAAATCCTTGTTTGCGGGTAGCACCTCGCGCCCGAAGAGCAGGTTGAGCCGAGCAGCGTCGAGATTGCCGCGCTCGAAAGGTTCTGCTCCGAAATAGTGCCAGAGCGCATGCAGGAATGCGGCGTCGATCCGGTGTTCCTGCGTTCCCGGCCGCGCGCGGCGTGGCAGTTTCTTGATCGGCGTCACGCCCTTGGGGTTTGCGCGGCGAATGGTGAATTGCACGCCTGTACCCGGCATGCCGGAAGGAAAGCCGCGATGTTTCGTCATGTCGGGAAGCTTGCCCATGGCTGCTGCTCCTCTCCTGTTAAGCAATCGGGTATTGCCTTTTCCGATGTCAGGCAAGCCGATGCGGTGGAGAAGGCCGTGTGGGCATCTACTCTGTCGTGATTTCCCTTTGCCAGTCAATTGCGGGGACGAGGCTTTCGTTATGCCGAAGGGGCGCCATTTGGTTCGACCTCCCAAGGAGAAGATTACCGCTCGCGAGTAACTGGAGCCACTTGTGGATAAGAGTCGTGCACCGAAAAGTTCGGTTCCACGTCAACCAAATGATACATCAGCGCGGCGAGCGCGACAAAAAAGACAGTGCCTAGAATGAAACGAAGGAATGTCGGCCACAGGTAAACCATGATGATCGGTGCCAGACGCGCCAACATGAAAAGCCAATCGATAAGCGTGGGCGTCTTCTGCTTGTACATGATGTTTCATGTTTCCCTTGAGGGGCTTCCGATGTCGTTCCTCACTCCCTCGGAGGCCCATGCCTGCTGAGGGTTCCTTTCGTGTCGACAGTGGCAACCGCATCAACAAAAACGGCGATTGATCGCTGTCAGTGTCGGAAGACAACATGAACACCGTGCAGGTTTCGTGGAGACGAAATGCAGGCTTGGTGGATCGATTCTGGATGGTCGTCAGCTCTGACATTCGTTTTACTTTTACGTAAGCTTCATTAAGCTCTCCAATTAATATGCTATTCGCGGAGGGGGAAACGAATGAGCAGTCATGCTGATGTGGTGATCGTTGGAACAGGCCTGTCAGGCCTTGTTGCGGCTTGCGAGCTGCTAGAGCGCGGGAAACGGGTGATCCTTGTCGATCAGGAGCCTCGGGCAAGTCTCGGCGGACAGGCCTTCTGGTCGCTTGGCGGGCTGTTCATGATCGATACGCCGGAACAACGGCGGATGCGCATTCGCGACAGTCTCGATCTCGCCCGTCAGGATTGGTTGGGCGCTGCGGCCTTCGACCGACCGGAGGACTTCTGGCCGCGTGCCTGGGCAGAGGCCTACCTCAATTTCGCCGCCGGCGAGATGCGCAGCTGGCTGCATGGGCTTGGCATGCGCTGGTTTCCGATTGTCGGCTGGGCAGAACGCGGCGGAGGCCTTGCCGACGGGCACGGCAATTCCGTGCCGCGCTTCCATGTCACCTGGGGTACGGGTCCTGGCGTTCTCGATCCATTCGTAAAAAGGGTTTTGGCGGCGGAGAAGGACGGCAAGATCGAGCTCTTGTTCCGGCGGCGCGTGACACGATTGGTCGGTGATGAAGACGGCATTTTCGGCGTGGAGGGCGAGATCCTCGCCGAGGACAATATCCGCCGCGGTCAGCAATCGAACCGTGATGTTGTCGGCGACTTCCGCATCGAGGGCGCCGTGATCGTGGCAAGCGGCGGCATCGGCGGCAATCCGGAACTGGTTCGCCGCGCCTGGCCCGTCGAACGCCTTGGCGCACCCCCGGAGCGGATGCTGAGCGGCGTGCCCCATCACGTGGATGGCTTGATGATCAGTCATGCCGAGGCAGCCGGCGCGCGGCCGATCAACGGCGACCGCATGTGGCACTATACCGAAGGCATTGCCAACTGGGACCCGATCTGGCCGAACCACGGCATTCGCATCCTGCCGGGGCCGTCCTCGCTCTGGTTCGACGCCAATGGCAATCGCATGCCGGCACCTTGCCTGCCGGGCTTCGACAGCCTTGCGACGCTGCAGCACATCTGCAAGCTCGGGCATAGCTACAGCTGGTTCGTGACCACGCAGAAAATCGTCAAGAAGGAATTTGCCCTTTCAGGCTCCGAGCAGAACCCGGATCTTACCGGGCGCGATATCGGGCTTCTTCTGCGCAGCCGCCTTGGGCGATCGGCGCCTCCGCCGGTGGAAGCCTTCAAGGCGATGGGCAGGGATTTCGTCGTTGCCGAAACGCTGGAAGAGCTGGTGGCCGGCATGAACCGTATCGGCGATCGTCCGCTCGATCTTGCCCATCTGCGCAGGCAGATCGAAGCCCGCGACCGCGAATTGGATAACCCCTTTGCCAAGGATGCCCAGATCGTCGCCTTGCGACAGGCGCGCGGCTATCTCGGTGATCGCTTCATGCGCACGGCCCCTCCGCATCGCATATTGGATGCGAAGGCAGGTCCATTGATCGCCGTGCGCCTCCATATTCTGACGCGGAAATCTCTTGGCGGTCTCGAAACCGATCTGAATAGCCAGGCGCTCGGGCGGAGCGGCGCACTCATCCCGGGATTGTATGTCTGCGGCGAGGCCGCAGGCTTCGGCGGCGGCGGATATCACGGCAACAATGCGTTGGAGGGCACATTCCTGGGAGGATGTATCTTTTCCGGCCGCAATGCGGGGCGGGCGGCATAAGCCGGTCGAAATGGGCGCGGTTTTAGGGGAGGGTGTCCGACGACACTGCGAGGGCATGCAGTCTCGTCGGACGCTGCGGTAGTCGGCTCGGGGGTGGCATCCAAGCCGATAGTGAATATCATATCAGCTACCAGAGGTTTATTTAACCTGCCCGAATGGATGGCTGGAGGCTTCGGTGGGCGGGGAGGGTCCGGCAACTGATGCTGCAGCGGCGGGATCATTCATGCCTCGTATTCGTTTGCGTAGCCTCATGGCCGGCCTATTTTCGCCGGTGGCGCGTCCGCAGAAGGTATAGAAGCATCCTGGCCCGTTCGAAATAGCCGGGTGGCGAAGGCGCGTTACTGTCACCACACGATGGAGCCTGACGATACTCGCCGCCGGAACCAGTCGGTACGGCATCGCCGGCAATCCTATACCCTGCAGGATCCTGTCGTTCGGACGTGAGATGACGCATGTCGGCAAACGCCCCGGGATATGGCGTGGCCATCTCGTCTGGCCGGGCGGTATGGCTTTTGAGAATAGGGAAAGCCCACCCCGTGAGTGCCAAAGCGCCGATAAAAATAGGAACGGGAAAAGCATAGCGGAGCAACATCGGGGAATCCAGATTGTTGCTAAGCCACTAGAAGCCGAAGATTGCGTCGGCATTACAAATGCTCGACCGGACCGAGCTACACGGGCAAGGGGATCGCAACTTCATTCATCCCGAAGCAATAATCGGTTGCGATCCCGGATTAGCCTCTACGCGATGTCAGGCCGGGCATCAGGCGGTGTCATTCTTGCCGAACCAGAAGTCGAGTTCGCGTATGCGGCGTTTGTCATAGGGCTGCTCCGGCGATTTGATCTGCCAGCTGTCATCATTGGCAAGACCGGTCCACTTGGGCGCGCCGCCCTGTTTCTGAACGGATTGCCGCCAGCGATACTGGGCATAGATTTCCATGATCTTGCCGGCATATTGGCTGGCGAGATCGCCGTTGCCGGTGATGATCACCAGGTTCTCGTCGTTCACGCCGCTCGCCTTCGGGCCCATATTGTGGGAGCCGGTCATGACGACGGGATTGGGACCATATGGATCGACGATGACCACCTTGCTGTGGACCATGGCATGGGCCGTTGGCAGCTTCAGAACTTCCTTCTGCCAATAGGCAAACCGGCCGGGGATAGCGGCGGGCAGCACGACGTCGGCATTGGCATCGATCCTCTCGCCTCTGTTGAACAGCACGACAGGGTTCTTTGCTGTGCCGGGATTCTGGTTGACCACGCCCTGAATGTAGAGATCGGGTTTGAACGAAGGGCTCGACGGCGAGGCAAGCTCGATGATGTCGTTGAGAAGCGTGCCGCGAGGCCCGGGATTGAACATGGCGAACAGGATGCCCTGCTGGGCACCGCGGATCAGCTCGCTTGCCTGTTCGAGATCAAGCCCTTCGCGCATGGGCGTGAACCAGACCGTCGTATTCTTGGCCTTGGGCGTTGTTCTGGGCCCGGCATTGCTTTGATAGAGGGCGGGCGGCGATTCATTGCCGTCGGCGGCAAGTGTCTTCCACTGGTCGAGATAGAATTGCGCGACGGCCGGGTTATCGATCAGAAGCGCATTGTTCGCCTGCGTGCAAAGGCCGGTCATCGTCCAGTTCGTGCTGCCGGTCCATACGGCCTGCGGCGATTTGTCGGCGTCGCAGATGACCAGGAATTTATTGTGCGCCAGCGCCCGCGGCGCGCTCATGCGATCCCTGACGTCGCAGGAAGATAGGTCGGACCGGGCATCTTCGTTTTCGTCCTCTCCCTTTTTCTTGACGCTGCCATTGCCAAGCACGATATGAGCGCGTTTCTTGAAGCCCTGCAGCAGGGGAATAAGCTCCGGATCATCCAGCTCGAACAGGGCCGCATAGATATGCCCGCCGCTCGCCCGAGCATCATTGAGGAGCGATACAAGCTTGTCGCGGATCGGCCCTGCAAGGAACTGGCGGATCGGGTCCTCGGGGTTGGCAATCGCCTTCTTGAGCTTGGTGGTGGGAGCCTCTTCGGGCAATAGGCGTGCAAGCCACTGGCTGGCGACGATGCCGCGATTGAAATAGCAGCTGACATGGCCGCTCGTTTCGGCCCCGATCTGCATGGCCTCGCTCCAGTCCGATACGTGATCGGCCGATTCCTGCAACGCCGTCTCGGGTCCGATCATGGCGGAGACCCGGTAGGCGACGATATCGCCCGGATTGACGGCGAAATCGGACCAGAGATATTTCTGAATCGGCCATTCCGTCGTCGGCTTGCGCGTGCCTTCCTCTACGGCCGGCCCGTCGGCGAAGCCGACCCAGCTTGCGACGATCTCCTCATGATAGCCATCGGCGTCGACATCGGAGACCGTGTTGGGGCTTTGCGGGCTTCCAGCCGCCCGCTTGATCTTCCGCCGCAGGGCAAAGCCACGGCACTGGTCGATGAAGTCGCTGCGCCAGGCGATAAGAGCACTATCGACACCGGGATGCACGATCAGATTTATGTTCATTATCCCTCTCCCTGGATGGTTGCTTCTGTTCCTCTTACTGCGGCGTATCGGATTTGCGCCGATACCTGACCGCGAAGCCTTAATCGGGCGCGTCTGGTGGTTTGGCCGGTTGAGTGGCTCTATCCTACTTTGCGTCACGGCCGTGACGGTCTCATGAATTGCTCTGGGCATCTTAAGGACGGCGCAATGCCATCCTGATTTAGCAGTCTTTGGAGCAGCTGTGAAATTCGCGATCCATAGTCGCCTATGAAAATTCCACTCGAAGTCGAAATGTGATCTTGCGTCTCGAAGCAAGTGTGGCAAGACTTCTGGGACCCCCTTGCGCCGGCGCGGCGCGGCGCGAAAAATTTCGGCAGACTGTATGAAAGCACCCAAAAGAATCGGCATTCTGGACGTCGCCCGGTTGGCCGGCGTGTCGGCTACGACCGTATCGCGCGTCCTGAATGGTCAGGTCGACAGCCGCATCCGCCTGGAGACGCAGGATCGTGTCAGGGAGGCGGCGAGCAGCCTCGGCTACGTTGTCAACCGTCTTGCAACATCGCTGAGAACACATAGGACCGGTGTATTCGGGGCGATCGTCAACAGCCTGTCGGGTCATTATCAACCGCATCTGACAAGCCGTCTTCAGGCTGTGGCGCAGCGTCGGGGTGTGGAACTCCTGGTCGCGCAAGCCAAGACGGAGGCCGGCGAAATCGCCGGCCAGCTGCGCTTGTTTCAACAGGATTTCTTCGACGGCGTCATCATGGTGAGCGACCTTCCTGGCCAGCAGGCGCTTTGCGATCACCTTGATCTCATAGGTAAGGCGCATGTGACGCTCGGTGCGGGGCTGACGGGTCCGCTTCCTGCGGTTCTAACCGATGATCGGCTTGGCATTAGACTGCTGCTTGATCACCTTGTGAAGCTCGGCCACCGCCGCATTTCCTTCGTCTACCGCGTCAGTCGTAGCGCGCTTCGCGATCGGATGTCGATTTTCCAGGACTTTGTTGCCGCCAGCGCCGACCTGGTCGCCGGTGATATCATTTCCTTTGAGAGGGGCGAGCACGACCGCACGCTCTTTGCCGGCCTGCTGCAATCGCCGGAACGCCCGACGGCTCTGATCTGCGGCAGTGACGGCCTTGCCATCGAGGTTGTCGCCTTCCTGCGCGATCTCGGCCTGCAGATCCCCGCAGATATTTCCGTCGTCGGCTATGACAACGTGCCCGATACCGCCTATTGGGCTCCGCCGCTGACGACGGTCGCGCAGCCGACGGATGCGCTATGCGAAGCCTCGCTCGATCTTCTGGTTGAGCTTTCGAACCTTCCGATGGACGCACGCGTTGCAAAGCGTCCGATGCGGTTCGTCACCCCCGAACTTGTCATACGTGCGTCATCGAGCTCGCCTAGCTTGCGGCCACTTTCCCTTGCGTAAAAGAAAAGACGATCTTGAGCGCAAGTGGTCGTATTTCATATGCGCAAACGTTTGTGCAGCGATTTATAAATTGCTTTAACAGGAAAGTGTGTGCCGATGTCCGATTATCTGCCCAGCGGCTTCAACAGCCCGGTTACCCGCCGCACAACCCTTCTGATGGGAGCCGCGGCCGGCCTCAGCGCTTTTGTCCCGGCGTTGTCGGCCTCGGCCGATGCCGGCACCGACAAGAGGCCTGAACTGCGCATCGCCGTTCAGATGAATCCGGTGTCGCAGGAGCCCGTCGATGCCGCCAGCAACGTCGCCTTCCGCAATAACTTTTCCATCCACGAGACAGTGCTTGCGCTCGACATGCGCGGCGACTTCTCGGTGAAGCCCAATCTCGCGACGTCCTGGACCTGGATTTCGCCGACCGTACTCGAAATGAAGCTGCGCCCTGGCGTGATCTTCCATGACGGCCGCGAGATGACCGCCGAGGACGTCGCCTTCTCCTTCGGGCCTGAGCGGCTCCTGAATAAGGACGCACCGGGTTATCCGACCTATCGCACCAATTTCACCAGTCTCGACCATGTCGAAGTGGTCGATCCGCTGACGGTCCGCTTCGTCACCAAGTTCCAGGACCCGATCTTCCTGCAGCGCCTTGCATCTTACGCGGCCGTGGTCATCAGCAAGGATGCCTGGCAGAAGAATGGCGGTAACTGGACGATCTGGCGGCAGAAGCCGGTCGGCGCCGGCCCCTATAAGGTCGAAAGCTATACAGCCAATGAGAGCGTCGTTCTCGCCGCGCACGATCAGGCCTATCGCGGCAAACCGGCCGCCAAGCGCGTGACCTTGCGCATCGTGCCGGAGGTTTCCTCGCGCATCGCCGGTCTGCTGGCCGGCGACTACGACATTGCGACGGACCTGCCGCCGGATCAGCTCTCGGTCGTCACAGCGAGCACCGATCACGAAATCGTCGGCGGCCCGGTGCCGAACAACCGCATCCTGTTCTTCGACAAGAACAATCCGGCGCTGAAGGACCCGCGCGTTCGCCAGGCACTCATCCTCGCCATCGATCGCCAGGCGATCGTCGACACGATCTGGAACGGTCGCACCAGGGTGCCGAACGGCCTGCAGTTCGAGCTCTACGGTCCGGTCTATCTCAAGGATTATCCTGCCTACAAATATGATCCGGACCAGGCCATGCAGCTCCTGAAGGATGCCGGCTATAATGGCGAGGAAATCGAGATCCGCTCGCAGAACAATTATTACACAGCGGAAAACCCGGTCACGCAGGCCGTTGTTGCCATGTGGCAGGCTGTCGGCGTCAATGCCAAGATGAAGTTCGTGGAATCAGGCAAACTGTTTGAGGCCTCGTCGACCCGCGCGACCGGCAACTGGTCGAGCACTGGCCAGGTACCGGACCCCTATATCTCCTTCTTCACGCAGTTCAGCTCGGCAGGTAATCTGAGCTCGTTCAAGATCTGGCAGAATGCCGATTTCGATGCCCTCGGCGCCAAGATGGAACAGGCCGTCGATCCGACCGACCGCGCCAAGATATTCCGCGACATGCTGCATCTGATCGAGTGGGAAGATCCGGGCGAGACTGTCCTCCATCAGAACGCTGTCTTCTTCGGCATTCGCAAGGGCATCAAGTGGCAGCCTCTGCCGGCCTTCCAGATGGATCTCGGCGCCGGCAGCCTTTCTTTCGAAGAGCAGAAGAGCTGAGCCGCTTCGCGATGGGCGTTCCCGTTCTTTCCATCGACAATCTGAGTGTCTCGTTCAGAACGGGCACCGGGCTGTTTCATCCGGTCAACAATGTGTCTTTCGACCTTGCCCAGGGCGAAATCCTCGGCATCGTCGGCGAGAGCGGATCGGGAAAGAGCCTCACCTGCCTGGCGCTTGCCGGTCTTCTCGGGCCGAGCGCCAGCGCGACGGGCTATATCTCCTTTCAGGATGCGATGTATGACGCAGCCGAGCTCGGCCCGCGGTCGCGGGTAAAGCTGCCGCCCATTGGGCTGATCTTTCAGGAGCCCGTCTCCTGCCTCGATCCGGTCCGCACGATCGGCTCACAGATCGCCGAGGCGGCTGTCAGCGCCGGCATGTCCGCAAAGGAAGCCAGGGACGAAGCGCTTCGGCTTCTGGCGGAGGTCGCGATTCCCCAGCCGGAGACGCGCTGCAATGCCTATCCCGCGCAATTTTCCGGCGGCATGTGCCAACGCGTTATGATTGCCACGGCGCTTGCCATGCAGCCGCGATTGATCATTGCCGACGAGCCGACCACGGCGCTTGATGTGACCGTGCAGGCGCAGGTCATCGCTCTCCTGGTCAAGGCAGTGCGAGAGCGCGGGATTCCAATGATCTTCATCAGCCACGATCTCGATCTCGTCGCCGAAGTCTGCGACCGCATCGCAGTCATGTACGCGGGGTCGCTGGTCGAGATCAACCGCACCGACGATCTCTACGATAATCCGCGCCATCCCTATACAAGGCTGCTGCTGGAGGCCATGCCCGGACGCGGCAGGCCGCTGGAAAGGCTTGCGGACATTCCCGGCGAGCTGAAGCTGCATGACGACCCGCCGCAGGCCTGCGCCTTTGCGCCCCGTTGTCCGCGTGCAGAGACGAATTGCGCGACAATGGTCCCGCCATTGATTGCGGGTACGGCAGCGCTTGCCTGCTTCAATCCGTGGAGTTCCCATGATGCCTGAGAAGCAAATCGCCTCCGATGCAAAGGAGGCTGGCGTCGCACTCGCGGCCCGTGATCTGCAATTTTCTTATGCGCCCGGCTTTTCCCTTTGGCCAGGACGGACCAAGGGGTTTCATGCGATCAAGGATGTGAGCCTGGAATTGAGACCCGGCGAAACACTCGGTCTCGTCGGCGAGTCCGGTTGCGGCAAGTCCACGCTTGCCTCGCTGCTCTGCGGCGATCGTATGCCAACCTCAGGCGAAATCACGTTGTTCGATCAGCCCTTCAAAAGCCTGATGAAGCCGAACCGGCGCGGGCTGGCAAAACATCTGCAGGTTATTTCGCAGGATACGATGGGCGCGCTCGATCCGCGCCGGAGCGTCGGTCATCAGATGGTGGAGACGCTCACGATTCACGGCATCGGCTATCCGGCAAGCAGGCTCGATCGGGCGGCGGAAGTTTTCAAGGCTGTCAGTCTGCCGGTTTCCGCCTTGCAGAAATTTCCCCATCAGCTCTCCGGCGGCCAGCGCCAGCGCGTCGCCATCGCCCGTGCCCTCGTGGTCGAACCGCAAATTCTGCTTTGCGACGAGCCAGTCTCGGCGCTCGACGTTTCCGTGCAGGCGCAGGTACTCAACCTCCTGCTCGAATTGCAGCGGGCACGCGGTCTGTCGCTGCTCTTCATCAGCCATGACGTGCGGGTGGTTCGGCATGTCTCGCACCGCGTCGCGATCATGGAGGCGGGACAGATCGTTGAAACCGGTTCCACGGAGGACGTCTTCGCAAACCCGGCCCATCCCTATACCGCAAAACTCCTCGCCGCCGTCCCCCGCGGACGGCGGAGCCGGGTACCGCAGGCGGCGGACGTGCTCGAAACGCTCTGAAGGAACAGGCAATGCTTCAATCCATCCTGCGGGCGTTTCTAAGGGCGCTCGTGACGCTATTCTTGGCTATGACCTTCACCTTCGTCATCCTGCGCGTTAGCGGCGACCCGCTGCATTCTCTGTTGCCCATCGAGACGCCGCCGGAAGTGGTGGCGCTGATGCGGCAGCAATGGGGTCTCGATCAGCCGCTCTACATCCAGTATTTCGCCTATCTCGGCCACCTGCTGCGCGGCGATTTCGGCACGTCGCTGCTGAATGGGCAGGATGCCCTGACGCTGGTTCTGTCGAAAGTCCCGGCCACGCTGGAGTTAATGGGCGCCGCGCTGATATTGGCGTTCGGCGCCGGTGTGCCCTTCGGCATTCTGGCTGCACGCAACCGCGGCGGCCTGATCGACCGCTTTGTCATGGCGCTTGCGGTGCTGATGCATTCGCTGCCGAATTTTCTGATCGCCATCCTACTCATCCAGCTTTTCGCCGTCTCCCTGCGGATCTTGCCGAGCGGCGGGGGATCGACGATGGCGCATCTCGTCATGCCCGTTCTGGTCATTGGCCTTTACAATGCCGGCATTATCGCCCGCTTCGTCCGCTCGAGCGTGCTGGAAGTGCTGGGCCAGCGCTTCATATTGGCAGCGCGCGCCAAGCGCATCGGCGAAAGTGCTCTTCTGTGGCGGCATATCATGCCGAACGCAGCCCTGCCGCTTCTGACCATGCTGGGTTTTCTCGTTGGCGGCATGATCGGCGGCGCCGCCGTGGTCGAGAGCGTCTACGCCTGGCCCGGCGTCGGCCGCTTTCTCGTCTCCTCCGTCGCCCAGCGTGATCTGAACATCGTGCAGACCATCGTGCTGCTCATCACGGCGACGATGGTGACGGCCAATCTCATGATCGATTGTCTCTACATTCTCGCCGATCCGCGTCTGCGGCATCGCGCATCGGCCTGATTGGCCGCTCGAAAGGTAAAAGCCATGGCGAATGCAGCGACGGGTGCCGATGCTCTCCCTAAGAAAAGATCGGAGCGAGCACTTCTGCCCCGCCTCCGGTTCGATTTGATGACGGCCATTTGCGCCATTGTGCTCGTGACCTTCATCATGGTCGCGATCTTTGCCAATGTGCTTGCGCCTCATGGGTTTGCACAGATCGATCTTCATGCCCGCAAGGCGCCGCCGATCCTGTTCGGCGGCTCCTTCAAGCATATTCTCGGCACCGACGAGCTTGGTCGCGATATTCTGAGCCGCATCTTCTATGGCTTGCGCACCAGCCTGCTGATCGCGCTCGGCGCTTCGGCGATCAGCCTGACGCTTGGTACCGTGCTTGGCCTACTTGCCGCTTTCGGCCGTGGATTTGCCGATATGCTGATCCGTGTCGCCGTCGATTTTCAGGCATCGATGCCGTTCCTCATCATCGCGCTCGCCGTCCTCGCCTTCTTTGGCGACAATCTCTGGCTGTTCATGGCATTGCTCGGCCTCTACGGCTGGGAGCGCTACGCGCGGCTGGTGCGGGCCATGGCAGGGCTGGAGTTGGAGCGGGGCTATGTCGCGGCGCTGAGACGAAATGGTGCAGGAACAGCGCGCATCGCCTTCCTGCACGTGCTGCCCAATATCCTCTCCGTCGTCCTCGTCAATCTGACCATCGTCCTGCCGGAAATCCTGCTGCAGGAATCGGCCCTGAGCTTTCTCGGCCTTGGCATCCAGCCGCCGCTCGTCAGCCTCGGCAGCATGGTCGGTTCAGGCCGCGACTATGTGATGACAGAATGGTGGATCGCGATCCTGCCGGGCATCGTGATCTTCATCCTGTCGCTGTCGATTAGCCTGATCGGCGACTACCTGCGCGACGTTCTCGACCCGACACTTCACTAGGTTGCCCCGTAAAGAACCGACTCCAAGGAGACTTGCATTGCCTTTGCCCCTTAACGCCGCTCGTCATGGTTCGCTCCGTATTGCCGCTCATCGCGGCTTCAGCCGACGCTTCCCGGAAAACACTATTCTCGCCTTCCAGGAGGGTGTGAACGCAGGCGCCAACGAGTGCGAAATCGATCTTATGCTGACGCGCGACGATCAGATCGTCGTGATGCACGACAGAACCCTTAATCGCACGACCAACGGCTTCGGCTTTGTTGCCGATCACGATCTTCAGCACATTCTTTCCCTTGATGCCGGCGCGAAATTCGATCCCCGGTTCGCCGGAACCCGCGTGCCGACGCTTGCTGATACGCTTCTGTGGGCCAAGCAAACGGATACCCGTCTCGCAATCGAGATGAAGGAGCCCGAGCGCGCTGAGCGCCTCATCGATCTCATGATCGGCACGCTGCGGGAGCTCGACGCGTTCGACCATGTCGCCATATCCTCCTTTGATCATATCGATCTGTTGCGCGTGAAGGAATTCGAGCCGCGCCTGCAGACGGAAGCGATCCTCCACCATCGCCCGGTGGACATCGTCGCCTCGATGCGCGCCGGCGGCATTGACGGCGTTTCGCTGGAACTGAACCGTTTTCATCGCACTGACGCTGAAGCGCTGCAGGAGTCCGGCATTGCCGTGCGTCTGAGCCTGCCGCTGCCGGAAAAGCTTGCCCTGTTCTGGCAGGGTGGCCGCGACCTGCTTCCCATGATCCGCAGCTGCATTCGGGATCGGCTGGTCGATGCCCTTATCGGCGACGATGTGGATTTCCTCCGCATGCTGGGCGCGAGCGCCTGAGAAGAGGGCATCAAAGGACGGCTATCGTCGCAGGGCGGATAGTCCTCTATTGCTTCCTGATCCGGCATATCACGGTGGCATTCCCCGTTTGGGCTTTTTTGTTAGGGTCTATGCAGGTCAACGCACCCGGCTCGCAATCCTCCCGGAATTCGTAGGGTCGTAGGGGCCTTGCGCGACCAGGTTGGGATTTTGGTTCGAGCAATCCACAGCCTCCGTGCCGCGTTGCTCGCAGGCGCAAAGGGTAAGGCCGATCAAAAGAAGACCAGGAAATTTGTTCATCATCTACTTTCGATTACAGGATCGTATGATGAATGCAAACCTATGAGCCCTTGAGCCATGGGGAAACTAGGTAACTAGGCCATATGTCAAGGAGCATTGGGGCGTAAGACCAAGTTCAACCTCCCTGATTTTCATAGCGCATATGGAGTGCGCGCTGACATCATATTATGACTTCGGAAAATCCGCGACGTTTGAAAGTCCTTGGGACGACTTTGGTACGAATATAAAGACCAGACCCACGACAAAAGTCGCTAGGCGCGCTGCAGGCTGCCGATAGAGCATATTCGCCATTCAGGCGACCTTTCATGCGCTAAACAATGCATACAAGGCGGCAAGCCAGCGCCTCTGCCACACCTCCTGGCCGAACTGAGCAATAACGCTCGACACGCCACAGAATTCATATTATGTCATATGATGTAGGTCAATCTCATATGGAAGAGATGCTCCGTGTATGTAGGAACGCAGGTCGAGGCGCGGGATGATGACGACTATCGCGTTTTCGCTCAATTGGGGGTGAAACATATTTGCGCGGACCCGCCGGGAAAGCCGGAAAGCTGGACTCTTTCCGATCTTGAGCGCCTGCGCGACAAGGTCGAGAGTTTTGGGCTGATTCTGGACATGATCCAGCTTCCCTTGCCGTCTCAGCCGATTGAGAAGGCGACCTATCCCGATATTCTGCTTGCCGGACCGGATCGTGATCGCCAGATCGATGCAGTCTGCAAGCTCATCGAAGATGTGGCGGCCGCGGGAATTCCTGCAGCAAAATACAACCTCAACCTCATCGGCATTCCACGCACGCCGGAAGAACCTGGCCGTGGTGGTTCGATGAATGCGAGCTTCCGCTGGAATAAGGCGGACCACCAGGCTGCCCCGGGCCTTGCCGGCATCCTGTCGGAAGACGAAAACTGGGAGCGCATCGACTATTTCCTGGAGCGCGTCGTCCCTGTGGCGGAGAGCAATCGCGTCCGTCTCGCCTGCCACCCGCATGATCCCCATACGCCGCCGGGCTATCGCGGCGTTACCCGCGTCCTTGGCTCCGTCGAAGGCTTGAAGAAATTCGTGCTCATGCGCGAAAGCCCCTATCACGGGCTGAACTTCTGCCAGGGATCGGTCGGCGAGATGCTCGACAATCCGAGGGAGGAGATCGACGACATCATTCGCTGGTTCGGCACGCGCGGCAAGCTTTTCAACGTCCATTTCCGCAACATTCGCGGCGGCAAGCTCTCCTTCATGGAGACCTTCCCGGATGAGGGTGACATGGACATGGTCCGCTCCGCGAAAGTCTACAAGGAAGTCGGCTATCGATACATGCTGATGCCCGATCATGTGCCGACCATCAGTGGCCGGGACCCGACCGGCGTCGCTTTCGCCTTCTGCTACGGCTACATCGCCGCCCTCGTTCAGTCGCTCGAAGGCGCCTGAGAACCGTTGTCATACCAATCGACGATAGGATTCCAAGATGGACCCGATTGAACTGAAAAAGGCGGTTGGCAGCGGTCTGCTGTCCTTCCCGGTCACCCATTTCGACAGCGATCTCAAATTCGACGAGGCGAAATACCGCCGCCATGTCGAATGGCTGGCAGGCTATGATGCTGCAGCCCTTTTTGCAGCCGGCGGAACAGGTGAATTCTTCTCCCTCAATCCTGCCGAAATCCCGCAGGTTGTCCGCGCCGCAAAGGCATCCGCCGGCAATACGCCGATCATCTCCGGAACAGGCTACGGCACGTCGCTCGCCGTCGAGATCGCCAAGTCGGCCGAAAAGGCCGGAGCCGATGGGGTGCTGCTTTTGCCGCCTTACCTCATGTCTTCGGAGCAGACCGGCCTGATCGCCCATGTCAAGGCGGTCTGCCAATCCGTGGGGATCGGGGTCATCATCTACAATCGGGACAATGCGGTGCTTAGCGCCGACAGCATCGCGCGGCTTGCCGACGAGTGCCCCAACCTCATCGGCTGCAAGGACGGAGTCGGCGATGTCGACAAGGTGATCGAGATCACCACGACCCTCAAGGACCGTCTCGTCTATGTCGGTGGCATGCCGACCCATGAAGTCTATGCTCAGGCCTATTTCGCTGCCGGTGTCACGACCTATTCCTCCGCCGTCTTCAACTTCATCCCCGCGCTGGCCCAGCGTTTTTACAGTGCGTTGCGGAGCGCAGACCAGGCAACGGTGGACGAAATCCTCACAGGCTTCTTCTTCCCCTTCGTCGCCCTGCGCAATCGGAAGAAGGGCTATGCGGTCTCGATCATCAAGGCCGGCTTGCACGTTCTCGGCAAAGATCCCGGCCCGGTGCGGCCACCATTGACCGATCTGACGCCGGAGGAGCTGTCAGCACTCGCCAAGATTATCGAGATGGCCAAGGCAGCTTGAACCGATAGCGCAATTCCAGGAAAAGTGCGCAGCGGTTTTCCGTCGGCAGTTGCGGGAAAAGAGAGAGCGGTTCAGAATTTCGGTGAGCTGCATCCCCCGGGCGAACAGCACGCTCCGGGCTGTTCGATCGTTATTCCGTCGCCCTCGCCGGCGAGATGGTCACAGAATAACTACGGCCAAGGCTCAGTCACCATCGTGAACTTCACAGGCTTTCACATCCCGTAACGATGCTTGTCACCTTGGCAAGGAACCCGCGCCGAAGCGGAACTGCTGCCATAAAGCTGCCGTTCTATCGCCCACACGTCGCCGTGCTATGACCCCATAGAAACCGTTTGAGGGCCACATTGCCGCCGGATCGTTCCTGAAACCTAACCGGCGGTGATATCGAAACGATATGTCACCCCTAGCTCTACGCCGTCAAAGAGGTGTTCCCCCGCACGATTGAAGAGGAATTGAGATGATTGTTCGTCATATCCCCGCTGCATCGCTGACCGCTGCAATCTTGAGCTTGATGGTTCTCGGCAACCAGGCCTTTGCGCAGCAAGCAACACAAGGGCAGCCACCTGCGCAAGCGCAGCAGCCCGACAGCAATGCTGCGGCTGCACCCGTCAGCGACCAGAAGATAGAGGCCTTTGCCGTCGCCTATCTCCAGGTGGACAAGATCAGGCAGGAATACTCGGCCAAGATCGGCGCAACGCAGGATCCAACCGCGAAGCAACAGCTCCAGACCGAGGCAAGCAAGCAGATGGTGCAGGCCGTCCAGACCTCGCCGGGCATGTCGGTGAACGAATACAACGCAATTCTGACGGCCGCAAAGAGTGATCCGGCGCTTGTAAAGAAAGTCCAGGACAAGATCCAGAAAGCCGAGCCTGCACAGCAATAGGCATCGCACGATCTCCAGGTAAGTTGATCTCATGCCGCCGCCGCGCCAGGAGCTTCGATCTTGGCGCGGCGGCGGCATTTTTTACACAATCGTTTGAAAGCGGTCGTTGCGGCTTACCGGGCCGTTGCTTTCAGCACGATTTCGCCGAGAAATTCACCAGCATAGCAGCAGCTGAATAATCATGAGGGATCTTCAGGCAAAGTTGAGGTGAGCAGCCAGGGCTATGCCGCGTTCGCAATCGCGGCTGCGAAATCACGGTAGCTGTGCAGCGGACGGCCGAGGATGGTGGTCAGCCGTTCGATGTCGCCGGTCTCGGGGATCATGCCGTCGCTGACATAGCGTTCCGCCATCAGGCGCATCTCATAAGCGGTCCACTTCGGCATGAAGCTCGCCATGTTCTGCTCGAACCCACTGGGATCATCGCCGCCGTAAACAACCGGCCGGCCGAGCAGGTCCGACCAGATCTTGGCTATATCCGGGCCGGTCAGCGTGTCGGGGCCGACAAGGTTGATCGTCTCGATCGGCAGCTTGCCGGGAGCCTGGTCGCGGCGGATCAGCTCGATGGCGGCGACCTCGGCGATATCGCGGGCGTCCACCATGGCGACACCCTTGCTGCCGATCGGCATCGGATAGACGCCGTGATTGAGGATCACGTCCTTGATCATCAGCTCATTGTCGATGAAGTAGGTCGGGCGCAGGATGGTGGCGCTGAAGCCCATCTGCACGAGCATGCGCTCGGCGCCGAACTTGACGGCGAAATGCGGCACATTCACCGCGCGATCGGCTTCGAAGACAGAGAGATAGACGACGCGTTCGATGCCTGCCTCGCGGGCGATGTTGAGCGTGATGATTGCCTGGGCGAATTCATCGCTGGTAACGGCATTCAGCAGGAAGAGCGTGCTGACGCCATGGAAGGCACTGCGCAGGGCATCGATGTCGAGCAGGTCGCCTTGGGCAACTTCGACGCCGGCCGGGACATTGGCCTTCGAGGGGTCGCGGGTCAGCACGCGGACCTTTGCGCCGCGCTTGACGAGTTGATCGACGACGTGGTGGCCGACACGGCCGGTGGCGCCTGTAACGAGAATGGTCATTGTGGTTACTCCGGTTGCGGTGTTCAGTTGACAGTCATCAATTTAATGATCCACATTGATCCCAATAGACGCTCTATTTGGACTTGCTGTCTCACTGGTGAAACACATGGATCTGCTCGCTCTCGCCGATTTCAATCTGGTCGCCCGCCACGGCGGGTTCGGAAGGGCCGCTCGTGCAACCGGTCGTCCGAAGGCAACCTTGTCACGGCGCGTGGCCGAGCTGGAGGCAAGTCTCGACCTGCGCCTGTTCGAGCGCGGTGCACGAATGCTGAAGCTGACGGAGGAGGGGCGTGCGCTCTTCGAGCGAACGGGCGCGCTGCTGACAGAACTTGACGAAACGGCGAAGGCGATCGCATCGGGCGGACATAGCCCCCGGGGCCGGTTGAGGATCAGCGCGCCCTTGCTGTTCTCGCAGACGGCGTTGGGAAAGCTTGCAGCAGGATTCGTCCGGAAATATCCCGAAGTTCAGCTCGAGATCACGACGGAAGACCGGGCAGTCGACATGATCGAGGAAGCTTACGATGTGGTCATTCGCGTGAATCCGGAGCCGGATGAAAGTCTTGTCGGCCGCGTCTTCCTGCATGATCGGCTTGTTGTCGTGGCAAGTCCCGACCTGCCGCGTCCAGCAGGCCGCAATGCCGTTCCCGCCGTCAGCCGTGGAGCGATGAACCAGGCTGAATCGTGGGAGGTCACGACTTCAGCGGGAAAATTCCGCCTTGCGGCAAGGCCGGTTCTGAGCGTCTCCTCCTTCGTCATGGTTCGCGACGCCGTCCGCGCCGGCGTGGGCGCGGCGCGTCTACCCCTATCGCTCGCTATTCCGGATCTGGCCACCGGCAGGCTGGTGAGTTGGGGTGAGGTGGAAGGATTTCAGACTGCCCTTTGGGCGCTATACCCGACGCGGCGGCTGCTCAGCGCCCGCGTGTCTGCATTTCTGGATTATCTTAAGGAGGCTTTTCCTCGGGGAGCGCCCGAGGAGCTTGCGGCCTATATGGAATGACGGCGTAGCCGAACCATAAAGTGGGAGCGTGGCCCGATGTCTGTCTGGCTGAGCGCCGATAACGCCGGGTGAAAGGCCATTGGTCCAGACTGGAGCTATCTCGATCGCTGCAGCGCGAACGAATGCTTCGATTGCTCCCTACTTTGGAAACCGAGGGCGCTTCCGATCACTGCCGTATCTGCAGCTTCAAAGCTACCCTCGATAATCGGAGCAGACGCTGTCATCTCGCCCGTTAGCTTTGAGCGAGCGCGGTCTGTTTGCCGCCGCGTGCTGCCATCACGATGGTTCCCGCAAGGCATGCGGCGCCAAGGAACGACATGACGCCCAGCGGCCCCTGCAGATCGATCAATACGCCGCCCAGGACCGCTCCGCTCGAAATAGCGACCTGGAAAGCGGTCAGAAGCAATGCTCCTGCGCTTTCAGCTTCGTCGGGAGCAGCACGCGTGATGTAGCTCTGGATGGAGACGGGAAATGCGCCGAAGGCGAAACCCCAAATAGCAACTCCGACAATCGCCGCGAGCTCGGACGCGCCTACGGTTACGAAGATAGCGCCGGCAACGGCGATCAGGCTCGACGAGAAGACGGTGCCAACAGCAGCACTGCGCTCCGCGATCATGCCACCGACAATATTGCCGAAGAAACCACTGACGCCGTAGGCGAGGAGCACCAGCGACACCATCTCGACCTTGAGGTGGGCGATACCTTCCAGATACGGGCGAATATAAGTGAAGCCGGCAAAATGGCCTGCAACGATGAGAAGTGTGGTGATCAGACCCACCCGGATCTTGGGGCGCGTCAGAACGGCGCCGAGCGTTGACAAACCTGCGTGACCGGCTGGTGGCAACGACGGCACGGTGACAGCCTGGGCTATAAATGCAAGCACGCCGACGGCTCCGGCCAGGACGAAGGAAGCTCTCCATCCAAGGGTCGACCCCACATAGGAGCCAAGCGGGGCTGCCGTGACGGTGGCGAGGGAGACGCCGGTAAAGATCATCGCCATCGCCCGGGGAAGATGTTCAATCGGGACCAGCCGCATTGCAAGCGCGCCGGCCATTGCCCAGAAACCGCCGAGCCCGACGCCCAGCAGAACTCGCGATACGAGGAGCGAAATCAAATTGTTGGCGGTTGCCGCCAGAGCGCAGGAAAGAATCAGAAGAGCAGTCAGGCTAAAGAGCACACGGCGTCGGTCGAAGCTTCGCGTGGCTATGACGATACCGGGGCCTGCAAATGCAGCGACGACAGCCGTTGCCGTGACGGTTTGGCCAGTTTCCCCGGCAGAGAGACCTAGGTCGGAAGAGATTGGGGTTAGCAGACTGGCAGGCAGAAATTCCGCAGTAACGAGACCAAACACGCCGAGAGCCAGGGCGACGACGGCATCCCATCTTGGTCGGTGGGATGTCTCTGCCGTCGGCTGGTGGTGAGGAGATGAAATTGGCCTGAAATCGCTGTCTGCCATGGGGCGGTCCTATATTAAGATGTCTTGGCGCGCGTTGATGCCATTGAGCAAGAAGGTAGTCGTGACAGTCTGTACTTTCCATGCTAGGAAATCCGAGATGCTTGACTATTCGTCCAAAGATAATGCTGGCGAGACTCATGATGCCCTGAGCGAGATGCTGAGGGGCTTGCGGCTTGATGGCGTTGAATATGGTCGCTGTCGGCTCTCGGAGCCGTGGGCGACCTATTTTGCGCCGCAGTCGTCGGCGAGATTGCATTTCATTTCGTCCGGCTCCGCCTGGCTTCAGGCGCCGTCAGGCGATTGGCTTCCGTTGGGACCCGGCGATGCTGCGCTTCTGCCGCGTGGCAATGCGCATATGATTGCAAGCGAGCCAGGCATCCCGCCGGTGCCTTTCGAGCAATTTGACCGCAAGGAAGTCTGCCGGGATGTCTTCGATCTCCAGTGCCAGGATGCGTGTGGGGGAACGGTGGCTTTGACCGCGGCGATGCGCTTCAATATCGACAACCTTCATCCGCTGCTGCGGTTGATGCCCGACACCATGCTCACCAGCGATCTAGCCAAGAACGAGCCGGCGATTCCGCATTTGCTCGACGCCATGACGCGTGAAGTGCAGATGGATCGGGTC
Source organism: Rhizobium sp. BK098 (assembly GCF_014193155.1). NCBI lineage: Bacteria > Pseudomonadati > Pseudomonadota > Alphaproteobacteria > Hyphomicrobiales > Rhizobiaceae > Rhizobium > Rhizobium sp. BK098. The sequence goes on from NZ_JACHYY010000004.1 coordinate 96,562, forward strand.
GGCGCGGGAGGTATATTGGCAAGGCTCGCGGATGTCTTGACCGCAACATTGATCAGGACGTGGGTCGAACATGGCTGCGGCGATACCACCGGCTGGATTGCCGCGGTGCGCAACCCCGAAATCGGCCGGGTGCTGGCCGCAATTCACCTGGAGCCGGACCGTGACTGGAGTTTGGCGGCACTTGCGAACCTGATAGGCATCTCACGGTCTGGTTTCGCGGAGCGATTCCTGAAAGTCGTGGGGGAAACGCCGGCGCGCTACGTGGCGCGGGTGCGCATGCATCAGGCTCTTCAGTGGCTGCGTGGCGGAATGCGTGTCTCCGTGGTCGCGCAGAGATTGGGCTACGACGCCGAAGCATCGTTCAGCCGTGCCTTCAAGCGCATTATCGGTGCGCCACCGAGCCAGTTCCGCAAGGGCAGCGGAGCTGAAACGAATTCGCTCCCTGTGGATTGAAGCTCTCACCATCGCGAGAATGTGCAACGCCGGCGGCAATCGGTTCAGAGATCGTCAGCCTTGGCCAATAACGCGTTCTTCAACGGCGATAGCGCGTGAGACAATGTAGACAGAAGCATGTCTCTTGGCACGCCGTCGGCCGCCTGCACTGATAGACCGTGAAGAAAAGCGGCGTAGAATTCCGCCAGCGTGCGCGGGTCGGCATCAGGTTTCAACTCGCCGGCCTTCGATGCCATTTTCAGACGCTCGTGTAGGGAGGCAGCGCGGTCCCGCCGGTATCGGCCGAGCCGCTTGCGAACGGCCTGGTTATTGATCGTATAGTTGGTGGCCGCCATCACGATCATGCAGCCGTGTGGGTGATTGGGGCGCGTATAGAGCAGGACCGCATCCCGCAGAAGTCGCTCGAAGGCATCGAGAATAGTCGATTCTTCAGCCAGTGCTCGAGTGGCAAATCCGCCCTCACCGGAGGCGTACAGCATGACCGCTTCCTGGAACAGCGCCTCTTTCGATTCGAAAGCGGCATAGATGCGCGCCGACGCTATGCCCATGGCGTCGACGAGGTCGGACATCGAGACGCCTTCGTAGCCTCGCTCCCAGAAGAGGTCGCGGGCTTTGGCCAGCGCCTCATCACGATCAAATTCCCGCGGCCGTCCTGCCATGCTTAACCTCAATCTTTGTCATTCAACAAATAATCACCTTGACTCGGCTACGCAAGCTTCACATTATTTGTTGATCAACAAAGAATTGACGGAGAGGATAAATGGACCACATTGCAGAAAGACCATCAGTCGGGGCAGGCGCGGCGAATTTCAACCGGACGGCTGCACTAGCGCTCCTCGCATTCGCACAGTTGATCATCTCGCTCGATATCAACATCGTCTTCGTCGCCTTGCTCAAAATCGGCGAGGGTCTCGACTTTTCCGGTCAGACGCTGCAATGGGTCGTCAGCGCCTACACAGTCTTCTGCGGCGGTTTTCTGCTCTTCGGCGGGCGTGCGGCGGACCTCATCGGCCAACGCCGATTGTTCATCACGGCGCTCGGGCTCTATGCGATATCCTCACTGGTGGGGGGATTGGCCTGGGAGCCCGCAGTCATCATCGCAGCGCGAGCCGTCCAAGGCATCGGCGGCGCTTTTCTATTTCCGGCCACGCTTTCGCTCGTCAACCGCTTGTTTGCGGAGGGGGCAGCGCGCAACCGGGCTCTGGCAGTCTGGGGAGGGGCGGGTGCCAGCGGTCTTACGATCGGATCGCTTGCCGGCGGTTTTCTAACGAGCGCTTTTGGCTGGCCATCGGTGTTTTTCGTCAATGTCTTCCTCGCCTTGATTGCAATCGTCGCAGCCTTTTTCGTCATCCCGCGAGATCCTCGCGTGCCCCACGGCCGCTCCTTCGACTTGTCGGGAGCGCTGACGGTTACGGGAGGCGCCACTCTGCTGGTGTTCGCACTCGTCCAGGGGCCGGTGTTCGGCTGGAATGCCGCACCTATTCTCTGGGCCTTCGGTCTATCGGCGCTTCTGCTGCTGGCGTTCATGATCATCGAATCGCAAAGTCGCGATCCATTGATGCCTCTCAGGCTGTTCGGCAACCGCATGCTTGTGACGAGCATGGCCATCACCTTTCTCTACATGGGTACGTTTGGAGCCTTGCCGTATTTTCTGACGGTGCTGTTTCAGGATATCCATCACTTCACGGCCTCAGAGACAGGCCTTGCCTTCCTCGTTCCCTCGCTTGCCATTGCTGCCGGTACTCAAATCGGCGAGCGGTACGCGTCGCGCTTTTCGGCGCGATCGACATTGATCGCAGGAATGCTGGTAGGGGCAGCGGGCACCGTTATCATGGTGGCCGGGGCGTGGCCCGAAAGCAGTTATGCGGCCATCGTTCCGGGTCTGCTCGTCTCGGGGATCGGTCAGGGTGTCGTGTGGACCGCAATGTGGATCATTGCCGGTTCCGGAGTGCCGGATCGCGAACAGGGCGTTGCATCGGGGATGGCGTCGACCACGATGAACATCGGCAACGCCGTTGGTCTTGCTGTCCTTGTTGGTTTTGCCAATGCTTATGCCGGTTTTGCAGGAGGCAAGGTATCTGCCAGCGACCTGGCGAGCGGTGTTCGTCTCGCCTTTTGGCTTTGCGCGGCGGGTGGCATCATCGCCACGGCTATTGCCGTGGCAGCGCTGATCCGACCGCGGCGATCGCAGGAATGACCAGCTATCCGTCTTCGATTTAGATATCGATACGCCCAAGGGAAAGTCGCGGAATTTCAGTAAATCGTGCCCCTATCGGCAGTGAACAAATTCCGAAGATCGAGACCCTTCGCCCAACTCCTGCTCCCCTGCTGCGGCATCCCATCAATCGCAACATTTATCGTTGGAGCTGGCCCGACACCATCTGCATGATGAGTGTGATCCGGTGGGACCGGAAAGCGGGCCTTATTCTGCCGTGGCGCTCAAGCTCCGCCAATCCGTGGAGCGCTGCCCAGAAAGTCTCCGTGGCGGTATCCACGTCCTGGGCGAAGGGCGCGATCACCGTCGCCATGGCTCCGAAGCCCTCCCGGAGCTGCGTTGGCGTATCGGATCTGGCGAAGCGCAGACCGGTGGGAAGGATAAACATCGCCTCGTACATTGCCGGTCGGGCAAAGGCGAAATCGAGATAGGCGGTCGCCACGCCTTCTATTGCCTCCTCGGGCGTGGACGACGGCCGGATCGCGGCGCGGAGTATCCCGGCCAGCTCGCCGAATCCTTCGAGTGCGACTGCGCCGACGATTTCATCGCGATTTTGGAAATGCGAGTAGAGAACGGGCTGGCTGTATTCGATCTCGTCGGCGAGACGCCGGATGGTGACCGAGGCCCAGCCGTCGCGTTCCGCGATCGTCCTCGCAGCGACAACGATCCTGCGGCCTCGTTCCTCCCTTTCCCGGGCTTTGCGTTCGCTGATACCCACCTTGGCTCCCGTCTTCATTCGCACGAATTCCCTTTTCCTGAAGCTATCAAAAAGAACGTCGATTGACAAACTAGCAATGCTAGAATATATGATGACGCTATAAGAGCTGGTCGCGACGCGGCGTATCGGAGAAGAGATAGCAATGGATTCAGTTCAAATTTTCACGGGCACAACGGTGCTCAATACCGTCCTCGTTTGGCTGTCCTCAGCCGCGTTTCTCGTCGGGGCCATGGTCAACATGAGCGGCCATTCAAAAGTCCGCGCGGGCTTCGTGCAGCTCGGATTTCCGTTCTGGTGGTGCTGGATCACGGGCGCACTCGAACTCCTAACCGCAGTGCTGCTGGTTACAGCCGGCAGCCGATATATCGGGGTCGCCTTGGGCACCTGCATCATGCTCGCAGCGATCGCGGCCATTGTCCGTATCCGGAACTATCGCGAGCTACCGCCGCCAATGCTGTTCCTGCTGTTGCTGATGCTGGCCGGTGTCAACAGTCATGCCTGAGCATCTCGCGGCACATAAGTTCATCACCCTGAGAACCTCCGCGTAACCGGCTGACTAAAACTATCCATCGCCAGACGTTGGACGTCACCCGACCCCCCATCAACCTCTTTTGAAAGAAGGCACCGTACGGAGCGAAATCGCCTCCGGACTGCGCAAAGCCACGGCCCCAAGGAGGCCAGATCATTATGTCACATCGCGAAACCAATACAGCCGTCGTCTATCATTCCGGCTACGGTCACACTCAGCGAATGGCGGAAGCCGTCGCGGAAGGGGCGGGTGGTACACTCTACGCCATTGACGCTGACGGCAACCTTTCAGACGAGGCCTGGGCCGCATTGGATGCCGCCGACGCCATCATCTTCGGATCGCCGACCTACATGGGTGGTCCGAGCTGGCAGTTTAAAAAATTTGCCGACACGTCCTCGAAGGCCTGGTTTGCCAACAAATGGCAGGACAAGGTCTTCGGAGGCTTTACCAACAGCGCCAGCCTGAACGGTGACAAGCTCAACACCCTCGAATATTTCGTTCTTCTGACGGGACAGCACGGCGGTCTGTGGGTCAGCCTGGGTATGAAGCCAGCAAACGTGAAGGCATCGAAGCGTGACGATGCCAACAGGATGGGATCGTACATCGCGCCCATGGCTCAGTCCGACGCCGATGCAGCCCCGAGCGAAATGTCGGTCGGCGATCTGGAAACAGCCCGCGCTTACGGCGAGCGCGTCGCATGGGTTGCGCTGCGGCTCGCGTTGGCTCAGGCGGCTTGATATCGGCACCGGTTCTCAAGGCGTAAACGGCTGCTGGCTCCCGTGGGCAGGCGGCCGCTTACTGCGTAACCGGCTCCTGGCGTGGCGGCGTGAAGATCGACTGTGCATGTTCAATCCGGTTGGTTTTCCCGGTCATTTTCTACCTACGGATCGCGAATTCTCGCATTGATCGTCCGTCAGCCTCTTCCATACGGACGTGGCTCGGCTACGTCCCGGGAAGTTGTGCTCACGTCTGCGGTGGAAAAATCCTGCCAGCCATTGTCGGGCGGCCCCCGTTTCAATCGTCCCTAAGATAACACGCCATAAATGGAGAGGACGATGAGCAACAGGATATCGACCATCATTACCGTCTTTGAACGATCGCCCGACCGCGGTCGGGGACTGGCGCGGGACATGCCGGTTCGCTGGGCGCTCGAAGAAGTGGGAGAGCCTTACGAGGTCCGCCTTGTGTCGTTCGAAGCGATGAAGGAGCCCGCACATCGCGCGCGTCAGCCCTTCGGGCAAATCCCGACCTATGAGCGAGGCGATCTCGTTCTCTTCGAGTCGGGGGCGATCGTGTTTCATATCGCAGAGCATTACCGGCGCCTGCTCCCGGATGACCCAAACGCCCGTGCCCGCGCGATCGCCTGGATGTTCTCTGCGCTTAACACGGTGGAACCGCCGATCATCAACCGCGGCATCCACGAGCCCTGGTACGAGCAGCGCCGTCCGCTCGTTGAAGAAGCCATCCGCGATCGACTGGGTGCCCTGTCCGCTCGCCTTGGCGATGCCGACTGGCTCGAAGGCGCATTCAGTGCCGGCGACCTGATGATGGTGTCGGTGCTGCGCAGGTTGCACGCATCGGGCATTCTGAACGAATATCCGAATCTCCACGCCTATGTCAGGCGCGGTGAAGCGCGGCCTGCCTTCAAGCGTGCTTTCGACGGGCAGTTGGCGGTTTTCACTGCCGCGTCGGGCGGCTGATCGCGATTTGCCGAAAGGCTGGCTGTCGTCGCAGGTTCGCCCGCTCAGTTAATTGAGCGCTCCGAACGATTTTGAGCTGGCGCTGCCTGTCAGAGCGTGCTGTCGGCTGTGCCTGCCGATTAGTTTTATGTCCACGCCCCGATCAGCATGCGCATGAAATGCTCGGCAGCGGGCGACAGCGTTCCTCCCCGGCGGCGGACAACGCCGATAGTGCGCGAGATTTCGGGGTTTCGGATCGGACGTGTGATCAGGAAGGGATGCTCTCCCTGCGGAGTTGCCATTTTCGGCAGCACGGAAATCCCGAGCCCTGCCTCCACCAGACCGAGCGATGTGGACAGATGGGTCACTTCGTAAAACCAGTTGAGCTTGATGTTCGATCTGGCCAGAGCAGCGTCGAGCAATGTCCTGTTTGCGCTGGAGCGATGAACCGTGATCAGCGGGTAGGGTTCAAGATCCTGCCAGCGGACCTCTTTCTTTTCCGCTAGCGGATGGTCGCGCTTGGCTGCCAGGACAAATGGATCCTCGGCCAGCCTCTCGAAGACAAGATCGCTATCAGAGCTTCCCATGATATTGATCCCGAATTCGACCTCGCCGCGTGCCACCGCCTGCAGTGCGTCAGTCGCGGTCAGATCGAGAATCCGAAGCCGAATATTCGGATATTCCTGGTTGAACTGGCGAATGACGGACGGCAGGAAATAAAAGGCTGCCGTCGGCAGGCATGCAATTGTTACCAGGCCTCCACGCTTGGTTCCCAGTTCCCGCATCGAAAACAGCGAACCGTCGAACTCTTCGAGCATACGCTGCACCAGAGGCACGAGCTCGGTTCCGAGAGCTGTGGCCGCGACATGGCGCGTCGTTCTTTCCAGCAGAGGCGCGCCGATTGCCTGCTCCAGCTTCTGGATGCGCCGGCTCAGCGCCGGTTGCGACATGTTCAGCTGATCGGCCGCGCGATGAAAGCCCTGCAGTTCGACCACGGCAAGGAAGGCTCTAAGGTCAAGGATTTCGCAATTGATGTTCATTCTGTATCAATGCCCTCGATTTTAGCATTTCACATATCAATCATTAATTCCATAATAGCAATAACAAGGCTGATTGATACGCCAATCACATTATACGGCGAGAAAAACGCATGAATGATTTGCTCTCCATACCGTGCGTGCTGATGCGGGGCGGCACCTCGAAGGGCCCGTTCTTTCTGGCGTCGGACCTGCCTAAGGACCCGGCCGAGCGGGATCAGGTGCTTTTGTCGGTGATGGGTTCTGGGCACCCGCTTCAGATCGATGGTATCGGAGGGGGAAATCCGGTCACTAGCAAAGTTGCCATTTGCGGCCCGGGAACGGTGCCTGGCGCCGACGTGGATTATCTGTTTGCGCAGGTTCGCGTCGACAGGCAGATCGTCGATACCTCACCCAATTGTGGGAATATGCTGGCGGCTGTTGGGCCGTTCGCAATAGAGGCGGGGCTTGTGCCGGTCACCGGAGAGACCACTCTCGTCAAAATCTTCAACGTCAATACCGGCAAGATGATTGAAGCCGAGGTTCCGACACCGAACGGCGCGGTAGCCTATCTCGGCGACGCGAAGATCGATGGCGTACCCGGTCAGGCCGCTCCGATCGCGCTTACGTTCAAGGATGCGGCAGGTGCTCGAACGGGCCAGCTCTTCCCGAGCGGCAAATCGATAGAGACGATAGACGGCATCGACGTGACCTGTATCGATTGCGCGATGCCGATGCTCCTGATCGAGGCCGCCTCGCTTGGTGTGACGGGATACGAGAGCGCTGCTGAACTGAACGGCAATCATTCGCTGATCGAGCGGCTGGAAGATCTTCGTATCCTTGCCGGCGAGAAAATGGGAATGGGCGACGTTCGCAGTCAAGTCACTCCGAAACCGGTCCTCATCTCTCCCGCCAGACAAGGCGGCGCATTGAACGTTCGCTATTTCATGCCGAATGAATGCCATCCGTCACTGGCGACAACAGGCGCTGTCGGGATTGCAACGGCCTGCGTGAGCGAAAACACTGTGGCATCCCGCCTTATTGGCGTTCAAACACCGCCCATCGTGCTTTCCATTGAACATCCGAGCGGCCATCTGGACGTGAAGCTGCAGTTGCGAGATGGAAAGCTCGTCGCCGGAATTCTTCGCACGGCACGCCGGCTGTTCGAAGGCCATGTCTTTGCGAAACCCGCCAAAGCGCTGGTTTGTGCAGCATAATCAATCAACCTATGGTGCCGGGAGGGTGCCAAAATGGAGGAGATCGAATGAAAAAGCTTATTCTCGCACTCGCTGCGGCGGTCGCGCTATCCGGAACGGCTTTCGCGGAACCTGTGCGCATCAGCGTTGGTTCCTACAACCTCAACAACCTGCCTTTCCCGGTCGCGCAGGGGTTGGGTCTTTATGAGAAAGAGGGCCTGGAGGTCACCGTCGAAAACTTCGCGTCGGGCGGATCGAAGACCCTGCAGGCGCTGGTCGCCGGCTCGACGGATGTTGCTGTCGGCTTTTACGACCATACGATTCAGATGCAGTCTCAGAACAAGCATGTTGTCGCCTTCGTGGAGCTCGGACGCAATTCCGGGCTGGTGCTGGCCGGCGGCAAAGAAGCGAAATTCGACCCGAAAAATCCGGAGACCATTAGGGGCGCCAAGATCGGGATCACCGCTCCGGGATCGTCCTCGGACTTCTTCATTCGCTACTATCTTCAGCGGCATAAGCTGTCGGCGAACGACGTTTCGATCATCGGCGTCGGATCGGGCGCCGCAGCAGTGGCAGCGCTTCAGCAGGGCAAGATCGATCTGCTCGTGAATTACGATCCTGCGGCAACGTTTGTGGTCGAGAAGGGTGTCGGAAAGATCCTGATCGATGCTCGCAACGACGATGGCGCTAAGGAAATCTATGGTGGCATCTATCCGACATCGGTGCTCTACGCCACCCAGGACTACATTTCCAAAAATCCGGAGACCATTCAGAAGGTCACCAATGCAACGGTAAAAGCGCTTCAATGGATGAAGACGCACAGCGCCGCAGAGATCGTCGAGAAGCTCCCGCCTGAATTCATTTCGGGCGACAAGGAGACATATATCAAGGCAGTTGAAAACGCCCGGCAGATCTTTTCCACGGATGGGCTGCTGGACGAACAAGATATCAAGACGCCTCTCGATGTCCTGACGTCGTTCAACGACAAGGTCAAGGCTGCCAAGATCGACCTTTCCAAGACCTATACCAACGAATTTGTAGCTAAGGTGCCGGCGACGGCATCGAACTGAGGGAGGTTAAGATGTCCGTGACAGCCTTAAAGCCGGCAGCACAGACACCGCATGCGGCGGCGTCACCCAAAGCGATGGTGGCAATCGAAAATGTCACCATGGCCTTTGGCTCCTTCGTCGCGGTCCAGGATGTGAATCTGGCGGTGGCCGATGGCGAATTCGTCGCTATCGTCGGGCCGACGGGCTGTGGCAAAAGTACGATCCTGAATGCGATCGCAGGTCTTTTGAAGCCGGCAAAGGGCTCGGTCTCCATCGATGGCAGCGTAGTCTCCGGCATCCAGAATAATATCGGCTATCTGTTTCAGCAGGATGCTCTGCTTCCCTGGAAAACCGCGATCGAAAATGTGGAACTGGGGCCGATGTTCCAAGGCGTCCGCGCGGGCGAGCGCCGGGAGCGAGCCCTTAAATGGCTCGCGAAGGTCGGGCTTAAGGGCTTCGAGGACCGCTATCCGCACCAGCTTTCGGGCGGCCAGCGTAAGCGTGTGCAAATGGCGCAGGCGCTGATAACCGGGCCGAAGGTTATCCTCATGGACGAACCTTTCTCCGCGCTCGACATTCATACCCGGCATTTGATGCAGAATGAGCTGCTTCGGCTATGGCAGGAAGAGCAGCGGGCAGTGGTTCTGATTACCCATGATCTTGAGGAAGCGATTGCTCTGGGGGATCGCGTTGTGGTTCTGGCCTCGGGTCCCCGGTCGCGTGTCATCGACAGTTTCCCTGTCGATCTGGAGCGGCCTCGCGATGTCGCGGAGATCAAGCTCGATCCCCGCTTTACCGAACTCTATCGCAATATCTGGTCTTCCCTGCGCGGTGAAGTGGAGAAAAGCTATGAACGCCATGACTGAGAGACTTACCCAACTGGCATTGCTGCTGGTCATTGTCGGCGGTTGGGAGATCGGCGTGAACCTGGGCGTGGTCGATGTCTTCTTCTTTCCCTCGCCTGTCGATATTCTGAAACAGGTATTCACATGGGTCACAGATCCAGGCTTCTTCAAGCATGTGACCATTACCCTGACAGAAACGGTGCTCGGCTACGTCATTGGCACGGCACTTGGCGTTGCTGCAGGCGTGTGGCTCGGATTGTCACGCTCCGCTGCCCGAATCCTCGATCCGTTCATCAAAGGCCTGAACGCCATTCCGCGTGTGGTCCTTGCCCCGATCTTTGTCCTGTGGCTCGGCTTGGGCCTGTGGTCCAAGGTGGCCCTTGCCGTCACGCTCGTGTTCTTCGTAACCTTCTTCAACGCGATGCAGGGCGTGCGGGAAGTCAATCCCGTGGTGCTGTCCAATGCCCGCATTCTCGGCGCGAAGAAATCCGAACTGCTGCGCCATGTCTATTTCCCGGCTGCGGCGAGCTGGATTCTTTCATCGCTTCGGACATCCGTCGGTTTTGCGGTTGTTGGTGCCATCATCGGTGAATATCTGGGTGCATCGGCCGGTCTCGGTTACCTGATCGCGCAGGCTGAAGGGAACTTCGATGCCGTCGGCGTTTTTGCGGGGATCTTCATCCTGGCAGTGTTCGTCCTGCTGATCGATCTCGTCCTGGATTTCGTCGAGGCTCGTCTGATCAAATGGCGTCCCCGCGCGGCAGAACGTACCACCTGATTGCGCAAAGATAGTCGGAGCGTTCACGCATTTCTTCGAATTGCGTGAACGCTCTTTGGTTCTATGCGCATCCGGCCGGAAAGCCGGTGCGCATTTTTTCTGGAATTGCTTTAACGCTCAAATGGCTCGCCGAGGGAGGCGACACCGTTAAGCTTGAGCAGGCGGCGGTCGGCCGAGATAATGCCGAGGACGATGATCGTCACGAGATAAGGAAGGCACGCCAGGAGTTGTGAGGGGACGGCAAATCCTGTCGCCTGGGCGGCAAGCCCCATAAGCGATACCGCACCAAACAGGCAGGCGCCCAGGAAGATCCTCCCCGTCAGCCAGGTTCCGAATACGACGAGAGCAATGGCAATCCAGCCACGCCCGGCGATCATGCCGTCCGCCCAGAGCGGTGTATAGATCGTGGAGGCATAAGCGCCGGCGAAGCCTGCCATCATGCCGCCGAATGCAACCGCGGCGAAACGGATCGCAATAATGGGATAGCCGATCGCATGCGCGGCTTTCGGGTTTTCACCGACCGCGCGCAGCACCAGGCCAACCTTGCCGTAGGCAAACAGCGCCCATATGGCGATCGTCACGACAAGCGAGATCCAGACGACGATATCCTGGTTGAAGAGGCCACCGATAACCGGGATGTCCGACAGCCCGGGGATCGCGATCTTTGGCAGCGTCGTGATGGTCAGGCTCTCATAGCTCTTGCCGAACAGCGCCGAGAGGCCCTGGCCGAAAATCCCGAGAGCAAGGCCGGCCGCAACCTGGTTCGCGTTGAGACCCAGGATGATCCCGGCAAAGATCATCGAAAGGAGAGCGCTTCCGAGACCCGCGGCGAGGAAGGCGAGAAAATGGCCGCCGCCGTGATAAACGACGATGAAGGCGATGGCTGCGCCAAGCGCCATCAGCCCCTCGACACCGAGGTTGAGGACACCGGCACGCTCTGCGACAAGCTCGCCCAGGGCTGCCAGCAGAAACGGCGTTGCGGCTGCCAGCATGCCCGCAAGAATGAACTCGACAGCACTCATGATGTGCTCCGTGCGGATGTGGGGCGCCATACGATACGATAGCGCACGAAGGCCATGGCGATCAGATAGATGAGGAGCAGGCTGCCCTGGAATACGCGGACCGCAGCAATCGGCAGATTGGCGGAAACCATAGCATTGTCGCCGCCGATATAGAGCGCTGCCATGACGATCGAGGAAATGACGATGCCGATGGGATTGAGACCGCCGAGGTAAGCGACGATGATTGCGGCGTAGCCATATCCGGTCGAGATCGAACGCTGCAGCTGGCCAAGCGGGCCGGCAACTTCGGCAGCACCGGCAAGACCGGCCGCCGCTCCGCCAATGATCAGCGAGAGCCAGATTGCCCAACTCTCCTTGAAGCCGGCATAGCTCGCCGCGCGGGGCGCCAGTCCGCCGACCTGCAATTTATAGCCGGCGAAGCTCTTCTGCATGAAGATCCACGCGGCAATCGACAGAGCAAGGGCAAACACGAACGAAACATTGACCCGCGTTCCCTCAAATAGGATTGGCACCATGGCATCGTATTGGAACATGACCGACTGCGGGAAGTTGAAGCCGTTCGGATCTTTCCATGGCCCGAGAAGCAGATAATTGAGCAATTGCGCGGCGACGAAGCTCAGCATCAGCGAGACGAGGATCTCGTTGGCATTGAGCCTGACACGCCAGAAGGCGGTGAGAGACGCCCAGAGCGCGCCGCCGAGGGTGCCGAGCAACAGCATCGCCGGCCAAATCCATTGGCCCGTTGCCTGCGGCATCCAGATGGGTATGGCGGAGGCGAAGATTGCCCCGAGAATGAACTGGCCCTCGGCACCGATGTTGAAAATCTTCGTTCGAAAGCCGATCGCGAGACCCTGTGCGATCAGAAGTAGCGGACCGGTCTTCAGCAATACCTCTGAGAATGATGCCCACGAGACGAACGGCTCGATCAGCATGGCGTAGATCACCGCCGCCGGGTCGCGGCCCATCGCAATGTAGAGGCCAAGATTGAGGGCGATTGTCACGACGAGGGCAATCGGCGGCGCGAGCAATTTCGCAGTCAGCGAGGCTCGTTCCCGTCGAACCAGGGTGGGCAGGACGGCGGAGAAGGAACTGCTCATGCGGGCGCTTTCTCGCGTTGGGGCTGTACGCCGATCATGTATCGACCGATCTCTTCCGGGTGGGTGTCGCGCGTGACGAGCGGCGGGCTCAACCTGCCGTGATAAAGGACCTGGATAAAATCGCTGAGTTCGAACAGCTCCTCGAGTTCTTCCGATATGACGAGAATGGCCATGCCCTGATTGCGCAGCTCAATCAGCCGCTTGCGAATGGCGGAGGCCGCGCCCACATCGACGCCCCAGGTTGGTTGCGCGAGAAACAGCAGTTTCGGCGCCAGCATGATTTCGCGCCCGACAATGAACTTCTGCAGGTTTCCGCCGGAAAGCGAGCCTGCTTCCGCATCCGGGCCGGGCGTGCGCACGTCGTAGTTCCGGATGCATTCGTTTGCGAAGTCGGTCGCCTTGCCGCTGTCGAGGAGGCCATGTTTCACGAGCCTCAAGGGATGAGCCGTTAGCAGACCATTGAGCGTCAGCGACATTTCGGGGACGGCGCCGTGCCCCAGCCGGTCTTCCGGGACAAAGGCAAAGCCGAGTTTTCGACGGCGCGCCGCATCGAGACTACCCACGTCGTGCCCCATCATGAAGATCTGGTCGCGCTTGTCCCGCGGCAGGGTCGTTTCCCCCGAAATCAGGGCTGCCAGTTCCTTTTGTCCATTGCCGGAAATGCCGGCAATGCCCAGAATCTCGCCGCTGCGCACCGTCAGGCTGATGGTGGAGAGCGACATGCCAAAAGGATCGTCGGGTCGGTAATCGAGGCCAATGAGTTCCAGGCGCTTTTCGCCTTCGGCCATAGGCAATGCAGGGATTGCTTCCGGCATGTCGCGGCCGATCATCATGCGGGCGAGATCATGGCCGTCATGCTCGCGCGGATCCACATGCCCGGTCACATGTCCGGCGCGCAGGATGGTGGCGCGGTCACACAGGGACTGGATCTCCTCCAGCTTGTGCGAGATGAAGAGGATCGAGACGCCGCCGTCTCGCAGCCGGCGCAGCGTCTCGAACAGCTTACCTACGGCCTGCGGCGGCAGCACCGATGTCGGCTCGTCGAGGATCAGCAGCTTCGGATCGGTCATTAGGCATCGGATGATTTCCACCCGCTGCCGCTCGCCAACAGACAGTTCGTGCACGTGGGCGAGCGGATCGACTTCGAGACCGAATTCATCCCCCAATGTGCGGATGCGCCGCGCAAGTTCGGCCCTGCGGCCAGCCACGATCAAGCGAATGTTCTCAACGACCGTCAGGTTCTCGAACAGCGAGAAATGCTGAAAGACCATCCCGATGCCGGTACGCCTCGCCTCCGCAGGGGAGGCAAGGCTGAGAGGCTGCCCATGCCAGGCGATAGTCCCTTCGTCCGGTTGTTCGACGCCGTAGATTAGCTTCATCAGGGTCGATTTGCCGGCGCCGTTTTCTCCGAGGATGGCATGGATCGAGCCCTTGGCCACGTCCAGGTCGATATGCTTGTTAGCATGGACCTGGCCGTAGCTTTTGGAGATGCCGCGCAGCGACAGCAGCGGAATGGTCATGACGTGATTACTTCGGCAAAGGCGTCTTCACACCTTTGACATGCCAGTCCATCGCGACGATCTGGGCATCCGTCAATGTCGCGCCCGAAGCCGCTCCCTCGCTGCCGTCGGCCTTGGCGATCGGGCCGGTAAACGGCGAGAAGCTGCCGCTTGCGATCTTGCCTTCGGTTTCTTTGATCTTCGCCATGGTATCGGCCGGGATTGCCGTGCTCCAGTCGACGACCTGGACGACCTTCTCCGCGACGCCGAGAAACGCGTTGGCGCCTTTGAACGTGCCAGCGAGATGGGCATCGACCGATGCCTTGAAGAACGGCGACCAATCCGTGGACACGCAGCCGAGGTAGGTTTTCGGCGCATATTTCTTCATCGAGGAGTTCAGGTTGAAGGCGTAGACACCGGCTTCCTCGCAGGCCGATATGACCGAGGGCGTATCCTGCGCGTTCGAGAAGATCACGTCGCAGCCTTGCGAGATCAAGGCCTTGGCCGCTTCCTGTTCCTTGGCCGGATCGAACCAGGAGTTGACCCAGACGACCGATACTTCGATGTCGGGCTTCACCGCTTGCGCGCCGAGCGTGAAGGCGTTTACCGACGTGATCAGCTCAGGAATGGCGAAGGCGGAGACCGAACCGAGCTTGCCCGTCTTGGAGACAGCCGCTGCCGCCATGCCAAGCAGGTAAGTTCCTTGAAAATACTTGGCGGCGAATGGGGAGAAATTCGGCGCGACCTGGAAGCCGGAGGCATGCAGGACGCTGACCTTCGGATTGCGGCGGGCAACCTGAAGCGCGCCGTTCTGATAGCCGAACGAGCCGGCGATCAGGAAATGGTTTCCATCGGCGACCGTCTTGTTCATGATGCGGTCCGCATCCGGACCTTCGGCGATGTTTTCGATCACCGTCACCTTGACCTTGTCGCCATAGGCGGCCTTGATCGGATCAAGGCCCGCGGCCAGCGCATGGCCCCAGCCGACATCGCCGATCGGTGAGGGCACGACGAGCGTGATGCCGAGCGGTTCGTTTGCGGCAAAGGCAGAGCGGCCGGTAAAGGCCGTTGCGAGGCCTGCGACAGCCGCGCTTTTCATCAATGTTCTGCGGGTCAGATTCTTCTGCATCCCAGTTCCCCTTTTGGTTTTTCAGAATTCCACTGTTGCAAGTGCGGCCTCGGCCGCGGCAAACAGCGCAGCCTCGTCCAGTCCGGTAAATTCACCGCCCTGCCAGACGATGCGTCCGTTGATCATGGTCAGATCGGTCGGCATGCCGATGCCGACCTTGGCAATCAGGCTTAGCGGGTCATGCCGAGTCCCGACATAGTCCATCCGTCGGGTATCGATCGCGAAGAGGTCGGCTGCCATGCCCGGGGCGAGACGGCCGATATCGGTGCGCCCGAGCAGGCTTGCGCCTCCGCTTGTCGCATAGCGCAGAAAATCGAGCGGGGCAGGGACCGAGTGCTGACGCGTCGAGGCCGTCAGGCACTGCAGCATGTAGGCGGAATGGATGCAGTGCATGAGGTTCGAGTTGTCGTTCGATGCGGCTCCATCGCAGCCGAGGCCGATGCGCAGGCCGAAAGCCTGCATCGCCGGGATATCGGTCACTTCGGCGCCGACAAGATAGACCGGCTCCGGGCAATGGGAGACGCCGGTGCCGCTCGCTGCCATCTTGCGCAACTCGTCGTGTGTCAGCTCCCAGCAATGGGCGTAGAAGGTGTCGGGGCCGGCAAAACCCAATTCAGCGCAGTAGTCGACCGTGCGCATGCCATGCCGCGCCTCGATGACAGGGCTTTCGCCCTCCCCGACATGGGTATGCAGCTGCACGCCGCGATCGCGCGCGAGCGCAACCGACTCGACGAAGGTTTCGCGGTAGCAATTGACCGGCTGGCAAGGTGCGACCACCATCTGGCGCATGCTGAAGGGGCCGGCATCGTGATAGCTGTCGATCAGCCGCGCGCAATCAGCGATGAATTCATCCGTGGTTTCGAGCATGGCATCCGGGATCGTCGACCCCTCGGACTTCGGCAGGGTGTTGCCGCCGCGGCCTGCGTGAAAGCGCATTCCGAGCAATTCCGCCGCTTCGAACTGGCGATCGATCAGGCGTTTTCCCGCATGGCGGGGAAAGCAATATTGATGGTCGAAGGCGGTGGTGCATCCGTGCTTGATCATCTCGGCCATGGCGGTGACCGAGGAATGATAGAAACAGTCCTCCGTCAGCCGCGAGAAGATCGGATAGATGCGGTCGAGCCATTCGATGACGGAAAGTTTCGTCCAGTCGAGGTCGGCCCGGTTGCGCACGAAGCACTGAAAGAAATGGTGATGGGTGTTGACGAGCCCCGGATAGACAAACCAGCCGGATGCGTCCTGGACGATCGTGCCCTCAGGCAGGGCATTCAGCGACAGGTCCTCGCCGATCGACTGGATCGCCGGACCCTTGGTAAGCAGGTCGACGTTTCGGCGTACGCTCGGTCCCTTGCCCTCATCGACGATCACAGCGGCGCAATTTTTCAGGAGGTAGCCGGTCATTTCATCACGCCTCCCCCGCCGGGTGCGGATCGGGTTTCAGCTCGTGCAGGCGGTGAATGCCGGGCATTTCGATGAAACCGGGCAGGCTGCGGATGGCGCGCATCCAGAGCCGGATCAACGGGTAGGGGTCAAGCGAGATGCCGCCGTCGGGCGCAAGCGCGACATAGGGGAAGCAGGCGATATCGGCGATCGTTGCCTTGCTTCCTGCGAGGAATTGCATGCCGCGCTCGCCCTGCTCGAAGAGCCCAGCTTCGAGTTCGCGCAGGGCAGTAATCCCCTGAGCCTGTAGAAGCTTAATGTCACCCGGTCGCAGGAGCATTTCGTGGAGCCGCGCGCCACCAAGATTGGCTGTCAGGCGATGGGAGAAGGAGAGCCATTGCTCCACGCGCGCCGTCCCCTGCGGCGAAGCCTGCCCCAGCCATTCCGGCGCAGAATTGGCAGCGAGATAGGCAAGCATGGCGGAGGATTCGGTGAGCACAAGATCGCCATCTTCGAGGATCGGGATGGAGCCTGCCGGATTGAGCGCCAGAAGCTCCGGCCCGCGATGCTCCGCGCCGGGATGGAAGTCGACGGGCCGGATGTCGAGCTTGATGCCGAGGATCGCGGCCATCAGCCGGATCTTGTAGCAACTCGGCGATAAGATGTAGTCATAGAGTTTCATTGTGCGACCAACTGTGCGCCGTAGGTATAGTTATGGCGCTTGAGCCATCGCCGGTAGGCGACCGAGGTGAGGTCGGCCCTTGTCGGAATTTCCATGCCGGGATCGAGCGGAAGAAGCGCGGGTATCTGGTTTTCGAGGATCGAGCGGTCCTGCAGGAAGATCGTCTGCTGAAAGTGGATGAGGTCCGTCATCGGCGTTTCATCATCGAAGAGCGCCATCCACGGCCATACGTCGCAGAGGTCTTCGGCAAGAGGCTGGACGAACAAGGTTATGACGTCCCATTCGCTGGGGCGCGGAGGGCATGTCTTGTAGAGGACGGAACAGGTCGGGGCTGGCACGCGGTACATGTATTCGGTGGTAATGCCGCCGGTCGCGGATTTTGCAGCCTGCGGCTGGTAGAATTTTACTTGCGTTGCCCAGACTTCATCGACACCCTCGCGGATCTCGACCTTATAGTTTTCGACTTCCGTATGCGGTTCCGCACCGAGGATGTCGGTGTGGACAAAGGGAAAATGCGCGATGTCGAGAAAGTTCTCTACGGCGCGAAGCGGCGAGCAGCGCACACGGACCACGCCGACATCGACGAAGCGCCGGCCCGGCTGATCAGCCTCCGGAATGGCGAAAAGCTCCTTCTCCGGGCTCCCGAGGGAAGACCAGACATGGCCATACCGCACCCGGATGGGGAGGGCTCTTCCCTCGGCAGTTATCACCTGCGCATTGCCATGCCGATCGCGCGCGACCTCGATCGCCTCGCCCATTAGCCAGGTCTTGCTTCCCTTCTCGCTGAGTTGGCTGAAGAGGCCGACAGGATACCATTCATCCATCATGGCGCCGCCTTTCATTCCGCGATCTCCCTATGGCGCTCTTCCGCCGCACGGCGGATGGATTCAACAATCCGAGACGCCGCAATGCGGTCTACCGGGCTGCGATCCCTGTCGATCATGAGAAGTAGGAGCGCATGCTTTTCCTGTGGCGCCAGAAGCAACCCGATCCAGGGAAATTCCGGCAGGCGGATCAGTCCCCTCGCATCGATCTTCGCCCCTGCCGCAGCCTCGATTGCCGCGACATCCCCTTCCACGCTCACAGAGCGCAACGGGACAAGTTCGTCGAGCTGCGGAGGCTGCGTTGCCGGCTGTCCGATGGCTGCCCATAAGATGCCGCCCGCTTCTTCGATTTGCTGGACGGCGACACGAATGGTTTCCGGGGGAACCAGATCGGGATGGGCGGGAATGCGAATACATCCGCCTGACACCGAATAGCTCCAACCGTGATAGATGCAGGACAGCGCTTCGCCGCGGACGAAACCATGCGACAATTTCATTCCGCGATGCGGACAGCGATCGGAAGACGCAGTTGCGCGGCCCGACTGACTGCGCCATAGGGCAATCGGGCCAACCGATGTCCAGGCCGGTATGACGGTTCCTGGCGGCAGATCAGAGGAAAGGGCGACTGGCGCCCAGGATCCGGCCCCATCAAATGGCATGGTCTCAACTCTCTAATTTCACCAATGGCTTAGCGCCGCTGGTCATAGGCAGGCACTGATGCCTGCATCCCCGTAGCGTTCAAAGATTTTGCATAAATAATTCGCATTGGCAACAATGATTAAATAAAAGGCAATAGATCAGGAATTTCTAAGATGCGATGGCTGCGGGTCATTCATGACCCTGCGCTGAATCTCGTCTACCCAGACGTCGATCGGACCGAGTGAGCAGCCCATCTCCAGCATGTCGATTAGTTCCACAGGCCCGGTGACCTCAAATTCGATCCGGTCTGCATCGGAATGGAAAAACGTCTGCGAAAGCCCGAGCTTGTTGGCGTGACGCTGGATCCAGGGGACGAACGAGGCTGCGTTAAGGTCGCCCAGTATCGTCATGCGCTCCCGAAATTCACCTTGCGGCACGTGCATTCGCCAATGATCCTTGCCTCGCATCAAGATGACAGAATAACCGCTTCGTGGGTTTGCGAAAGGGGTCATCTTACAAAGCAATGCTCCGCCGCCCCTGTGGACAGCGGAGCATGGGGCCATGTCAATTCTTGACTGTATCTTCCAGGAAGAAGCGGCCGAGCGGGTTTTGATGGAAGTTATCGACGTTCTTGCGCGCGACGTTGATGTAGGGGCTGTAGTAAAGGTCGATCCAGTTGACGTCGTCCTTCGCCATCTTCTGCAGATCGACATACATCTCTTCGCGCTTCTTGGGATCGAGCTCCAGGCGGGCCTTGGCAACCAGCTCCTTCACGGCCTCATTCTTGTAGTTGGTTGAATAGTTGTTGTTGGAATCGTGACCGAGCACGAAGGTCGTCTTCTGGTCCGGATCAAGGATATCGTTGGTCCAGTAGTTGACTGAGATGTCGTAATCACCCGCAACGGTCATGTCCCATTCCTGGCTCGGATCGACCTTCTGCAGGTTGGCGGTAATGCCGGCCTTGGCAAGCTGTTGCTGCACCAGGACGGCCGTCTGCTCATCCACTTCATCGCCGGCGCGAATGAGGTACTTTACAGTGAGATTGGAGACGCCGGCTGCCGAAAGCATCTGCTTGGCCTTCTCCGGATCGTAGGGGCGTTGCGGATTATCCGCATAGTAATACAAGGCGCCTTTGGGGATATAGGAGTTTGCAACCGTGCCCTGATGGAAGGTAACGGCGTCGACGATCGCCTTCTTGTCGATCGCCATGTCGAGGGCCTGGCGGACTTCCTTCTTGCCGAGGTCGCCATGGGCATGGTTGATCAGCAGGTGATCCTCACGCGTGGACGGATCGATCAGCACGTTGAGGTTCGGGTCCTTTTTCAGTTCTTCCACGCGCGAGAACGGAACGAAAATGGCGGTATCGAGCTGGCCGGCCTGCACGTTCAGCATCCGGGTGTTGTCGTCCGGTACCGAAATCCATTCGACGCCATCGAGCTTCACGCGGTCGGCCTGCCAGAAGTTCGGGTTCTTCTTCAGGATGATGCGATCGCCGCGGCGCCATTCCTCGACGGAAAAGGCGCCGGAGGCGATCGGCTTTTCCGCATAGGCATCAGCGCCTAAGGATTGCATGCCGGCCTTCGAGATGACCGAGGCATTCGGAAGCGCAAGCGTCGACAGGAAGGGTGCCGATGCGTGCTTGAGCTTGATCGTCAGCGTGTGCGGATCAGTCGCGACGGCGGTGTCGATCACTTTATAGGAATCGCTCCAGAGTGACGCCGGATCGTCGCGGATGCGCAGAAGGCTGAAGGCCGCATCATCAGCCGTCAGCGGCGAGCCATCGGAAAATTTCGCATCGCGGATCTTGAAGACATATGTCAAACCGTCGTCCGAGGTCGTCCAGCTTTCCGCGAGACCCGGCTCCAGCTTCGTGCCCGTCTTGTCGACGCGCACCAGCACGTCGTAGACGTTGGAGAACACCCAGTTGTCGATATTCTGCGCCGTCTTGATCGGATCGAACGTCGTCGAATCCTCACGGCGGCCGATGGTCAGCACGCCGGCCGCTTCTGCATAGCTCGCGCTCAGCGTCAGGCCGGCGAGAATGGCGGCAAGCCCGATTGTCTTCCACTTGTTGGTCATGAATTTGTTCCCTTCGTTGTTATCGCATGCGTTTGGCTGATTGGGTCTGCCCTGCCTGTGCCGCATCGCGTTCGCCATGCAAGGGCCTGTCCGGATCGATATCGGGAATGGCTGCAATGAGCGCCGCGGTATAGGCATGTTTCGGGTGGGAGAAGATTTCCTGCGAGCGGCCTTCCTCGACGATCTCGCCGCGATACATCACGACGGTCCGCTCACAGAGATTGCGCACGATGGCGAGGTCGTGGGCAATGAAGATCAAGGTCAGGTTCATCCTGCGCGTCAGTTCACGGAAGAGATCGATGATTTGCGCCTGGATGGTGACATCGAGGGCAGCCACGCATTCGTCGGCGATGATAAGCTTCGGGTTGACCGCAAGCGCCCTTGCAATGCCGGCGCGCTGGCATTGGCCGCCGCTCATGCTGCGCGGCTTGCGATCGGCGAATTCGCGCTCCAGCCCGACGAGATCGAGCAATTCGCCTATGCGTGCGGGGATCTCAGCCTTTGCGACCTTGCCCTGGACTTTCAGCACCTCGGCAAGCGTCTGGCCGATCGTCAGGCGCGGGTTGAGTGCGTTGAACGGGTCTTGGAAGACCATGGCGGTTTCGCGCCGGAGCCTTGCGAGGCCGGCGCTCTTCTGCTGGGTCAGATTGATACCATCGAAAGTGACATGGCCGGAGGAAATCGAGGTAAGGCCGAGAATTGCACGGGCAAGCGTGCTCTTGCCGCTGCCGGATTCGCCGACGATGCCGATGGTTTCGCCCGGCATGACCTGCAGGCTGACGCCGGAAACGGCGCTGACCGTCTTTGCGCCGCTGCCCATTAAGAAACCGCCGCCGACTCTGAAGTCGACACGCAAGTCATCGATTTCGAGCAGCGGCTTGGTTGACCTCTCCGGCCTTGTTGGTTCCAGCTGCGTCACCGCCGCTTCGTCAGGCAGGGAAGGGTGGCTGTTGATCAGATCGATCGTATAGGGATTCTCAGGCCGGCTGAGGATCGTCCTTTTGGAGCCCTGTTCAAGCAGCCGGCCGCTGCGCATGACGGCGATCCTGTCGCAGGTCTGGGCGACGATGCCGAGATCGTGGGTGATGAGGATGATCGAAAGCCCGCGCTTGTCGCGAATGTCGATCAGCAGCCGCAGGATCTGCGCCTGGATGGTGACGTCGAGCGCCGTCGTCGGCTCGTCAGCGATCAGGATCTTCGGATTGCAGGAGAGTGCGACGCCGATCATGGCACGCTGCCGCATTCCGCCGGAAAACTCGTGCGGATAGCTGTCATACTGCCTTTTGGGATCAGGAAAGCCGACCTGCTCAAGGATCTCGGTTGCGGCTGCGCGCGCCTCGCGCGTTTTGAGCCCCTGATGGTAGCGGATGCCTTCGGCGATCTGGTCGCCGATGCGCATGATAGGATCGAGATGGCTCGTCGGATTCTGGAAGATCATGCCGATCTCGCCGCCACGCACCTTAAGCATCTCGGCGTCACTGATTTCTGTGAGCTCTCGCCGTTCGAGGCGAATGGAGCCGCTTTCGATCTTCAGAAGCGACGACGGCAGCAGCCGCACCAGCGAGCGGCACAAGAGGCTCTTGCCCGAGCCGCTCTCGCCGACAAGACCGAGAATTTCGCCCTTGCCGAGATCGAGCGAAACGCGGTCGATCAGCGTGCGGGCACCGTCGTTCAGGCGGGCCTTGACCACGAGGTCTCGAATGGAGAGCAGGGAGCCGCTCATTCATGCACCCCCAGCAGCTCGCCGAGTGCGTCGCCCAGCATGCTGAAGCCGAAGGCGAGGCAGACGATGGACAGGCCGGGAAACAGCGTGATCCACCAGGCCGTGGTGATGAAGCTTTGGCCTTCCGCCACCATGACACCCCATTCGGCAAGTGGCGGCTGAACCCCGAGGCCGAGATAGCTGACGGCCGCGCCGCTCAGGAGCACCAGAACGGCATCCGACATGGAAAAGACGATCGAGCCGGCAATGGCGTTCGGCAGCAGGTGGCGGAACATGATCCTAGGCCGGCTGAAGCCTAGACTGACGGCAGCAACGGCATAGTCGCTGCCCCTCAGCACCAGCATCTGCGCGCGGATGAGGCGGGCATAGGAGACCCAGCCGACCAGGGCCATGGCAATATAGAAGCTGCTCAGCCCTGGTCCCAGAATGGCGATGATCGACAGCATTAGCACGAGGAAGGGGAAGGCGAGGATGATATCGACGATGCGCATGAAGAGCGCATCGACAATGCCGCCGAAAAAGCCGGCGATGGTGCCGACCGTCGTGCCGATCAGAAACGGGAAGAGCACGCCGATGACGGCGATCTGCAGATCGATGCGCGTACCCCAGATGACGCGCGAAAGAATGTCTCGTCCGAAATTGTCGGTGCCGAACGGATGCAGGAACGACGGCGCCTGCAGGCGCATGTCGGCATTCTGGAAGATTGGGTCATAGGGCGCGACAAGTGGCGCTGAAATCGCCAGAAGGAGGAAGAACAGAAGGATGCCGCCGCCGAGCGTCAGCGTCAGGTGTTTCCCAAAAAACCTGTTCCAGCCGGGGGAAGTGGTCGCCGCCGTGTCGATGCTCATAGCTTCACCCGCGGATCGACGGCGACTGTGACGATATCGGCGAAGAAATTGACCAGCACCGTGGCGCAGGCAAACACCATCGCAACACCCTGAACGACCATGTAGTCGCGCGAGAAGATGGCACGCACCAGCAGTTGCCCCATGCCGGGCAGGGCAAAGACGCTTTCGACGACGACCGTGCCGCCGATTAGCCAGCCGATGTTGACCGCAAGCAGGTTGATTGATGGCACCAGCGAGTTCGGCACGACATGGCGCCAGAAGACGATGCGCTCCGGCATGCCGCGCGCACGGGCGGCGGTCGCCACATCCGATTTCAGCGATTCGATCATGGCTGCCCGCAGGCTGCGGGTCAGCACAGTCGAGAGCGACAGCGCAACCGTCAGGGCCGGCAGGATGAGATGGGCGATCTTCTCGCCGATCGTCGAGCCGTAGCCCGAGACCGGCAGGACGCCGAGCTGGACGCTGAAGAGGATGATCATCATCAGCCCCAGCCAAAAGGGCGGAAAGCCGATGCCGAAGGTCGAGACGACGCGCACGATATGATCCGGTGCGCGACCGACATTGCGTGCGGCAATCGCCGACATCGGCACTGCAATCAGGATCGACAGGATGACGCTCGAGACGACCAGTGCGATTGTCGGCTCGATCCGGGTCGAAATCAGCGGCAGCACGTCGATCTTATAGAGGATCGATTTGCCCATCTCGCCATTGCCGAGGTTTTTGATGAAATAGAAATATTGCAGCCACATCGGCTGATCGAGGCCATATTGCGCGCGAATGCTGGCAAGTGCGGCCGGCGTGGCGCGTGTGCCGAGGATATTGCGCGCGGGATCGCCGGGAATGAGGCGGACCAGAACGAAGGTGATGACGCTGATGCCGAAGAGGACGGGCAGGAATTGCAGCGGCCGTGTCAGTACGAATCTATAGCGATGCATGGCGGCGATCGCCCCCTTGTCGTCGGTGGGATTGGATCACCTTAACTTGCATCAGCTTGCCCTATGCCGTGACAGGAAATCGAGGAGCGCCGGATAGTAATCCCACGGGTTCTCATAGAAGGGCATGTGGCTGGCATTGGTGAAAACCTTGAGTTCGGCATCCTTCAAGGCAAGCTTCATCCTGAGCGCGCAGGCCGGCGTCAACTCGTCATGTTCGCCCGCCGTGATCAGCACCGGCATGGCAAGTTGCGGAAGGTCCGGAATGCGGTTCCAGTCCTTGAGATTGCCGATATAGAGAAATTCGTTCGGCCCCTGCATCGTCTCGTAGGGACCCATGTTCCAATCGTCGAGCGAACGGCGGACCGGTGCCGGCCATTCCTGCAGGCGGCAGACATGGCGATAGTTGAGTATGGTGACGGCGGCGAGATATTCGGGGTGGTTATAGGTGCCTTGCGCCTCGTGCTTCTGCATCATCGCGACCGTTTCCGGGCCGAGTGCCGCGCGCAGCCGCTCCAGCTCCGAAATCAGATGCGGCATGTCCGCGACAGTATCTTCGAGGATCAGCGTCTGCAAGTTCTCGGGATAGGTCAGCGCATAGTCGATCGCCAGCCAGCCGCCCCAGGAGTGGCCGAGCATATGGACCTTGCCGAGGCCGAGCGCCTTGCGGACGGTCTCGGTCTCCTCCACGTAACGGCCGATGGTCCATAAACCCTTGTCGGTCGGGCGGTCTGAGGCGCCGGTGCCGAGCTGATCGAAGGCAACGACCCTGTACCCCTTGTCGACCAGGCAGGAATGAGCCTCGCGCAGATAGTCGCAGGGCAGGCCGGGGCCGCCGTTCAGGCAGAAGACCGTCTCAGGGCCGCTGCCAAAGCTGTAGGAGACCACCTTATAGCCATCGACCTCGACGACATGCCGCGCCTCCGGCTCAATTTCACGCCACATTGACAACTCCGGCGAAAGATTCTGCTTGCTCAATATTTGAGCATGGCTAAATTTTTACCTTAATCCGCGCTCGGTACCAGCTATAAGAAGTGATAGGTGGAGGACCGCAGACACAGACGGGAACCGCTGCATGTTCGATCAAATCGGAACCATCAGACGCCAGTTCACGGCGCATCAGACGCTGGACGGCCGCATCGACCATATCTTCGAGGGTATGAAGGCAATCGGCTTCGAGGCTTTGATCTACGATTATTCGCCGGTTCCCTACGACCTCGACGGCAAGATCATGATCCCATCGCTTTTAAAGCTCAGGAACATCTCCGACGACATGTATGAATATTGGTTCGATCGCGGCTATTTCCGCATCGATCCGGTGCAGCAGGTGGCGCTACGAACCTCGGCGCCCTTCTTCTGGAATTATGATCCCGACGCCGATACGCTGATCAAGCGCTTCATGAGCGAGGCCACGGTTCCCGTTGCGCGCTACCTGAGCGAGCGCGACATGTCGACGGGTGTCACGGTGCCGGTGCACATGCCGCGCGGCGATTACGCGACGGTCACGGGAATTCGCTTTGGTGCCAACAAGGAGTTCGAGCGCGACGCCCTGCGTTATATCGCCGATTTCAACCTGCTTGCGCATGTCTTCCACGAGACGGCCTATTCGCTCTTCGACACCGCAGCGCTGAGTGTCGGCAAGATCCGGCTGACGGAGCGCGAAAGGGAATGCCTGCGCTATTCCGCCGAGGGCTATTCCGCCAAGGAGATTTCCCGCATCATCGATCGCTCGGTGCCGACGGTCGTCATGCATTTGAATGCCGCGGCAAAGAAGCTTGGCGCAAAGAACCGCACGCAGGCGGTTGTTCGCGCCACGCATTATCGGCTGCTGGAAGCGCAACCATCCTATAACTTCTGATAGCTGCCGCAGCCGTTTCGGTCGCGTTATGGTCTGCTCCATCGTAGCCTGGAGATGGAGAGACACGTGGCCGCAATCCCGACGCAGGAAGCCTTTCTGCCCTTTCGCGAATACCGGACATGGTACCGCATCACCGGTTCGCTCGATTCCGGCAGGCTGCCGCTCGTCGTCGCCCATGGCGGGCCTGGCTGCACCCATGATTATGTCGATAGCTTCAAGGGCATTGCCGAAGTCGATGGCCGCGCCGTCATCCACTACGATCAGCTCGGCAACGGCAAGTCCACGCGCCTGCCAGAGAAAGGCCCTGATTTCTGGACACCGGCGCTTTTCCTCGATGAGCTGGACACGCTGCTGAGGCACCTCGGCATTCAGAATCGCTATGCCTTTCTCGGACAGTCCTGGGGCGGCATGCTGGGTGCCGAACATGCGGTGCGTCGACCGAAGGGGCTGAAGGCATTGGTGATCGCCAATTCGCCGGCCAACATGCATACCTGGGTCGCAGAAGCGAATCGCCTTCGCGAGGAGCTGCCGCAAGAGGTGCAGGACACATTATTGAAGCACGAACGCGCCGGCACGATCACCGATCCGGAATATATCACTGCCTCCCGCGTCTTCTATGATCGCCATGTCTGCCGCGTCGTGCCCTGGCCGGAGGAGGTTGTCCGCACCTTCGCCACCATGGACGAGGACAATACCGTCTACCGCAACATGAATGGCCCGACCGAGTTTCACGTCATCGGCACGATGAAGGACTGGACGATCGAAGACAGACTTCCGCTCATCGAGGCGCCTACCTTGCTGATCTCAGGCAAATATGACGAGGCGACGCCTCTGGTGGTCAAGCCTTATGTCGATCGTGTGAGGGGCTGCGAGTGGGTGCTCTTTGAAAATTCGAGCCATATGCCGCATGTCGAAGAGAAGGATCTTTGCCTGAAGACGGTCTCGGAGTTCCTGGAGCGGTATGACTGATCTTTCGGCCTTAGCGGGGTATCCAATTGCGCTGCCCGCCTCGCTTCTTCCTTCGTGGACCACTTCGGTCCCCGATGGATGGCGCGGTCGTTCTAGATCGGTTTGTGGAGCATAGGGCGACCGTTGTCGAAGCTCTTGCGCCCGTTTTTCCAGCCGGCAATCACGCGGGCAATCTCGCGCACGGCCGCATTAGGGCCGGCGCTGTCGAGGAGCACGATCGTTGCTTCGTCGCCCGCCTGCAGACGCGTGCTGCCATCGAGTTGGCCCGCTGCCATTCCGCTCACCATGTCGAAAACCAAGGCCATATCTTCGTCACGCGAAAGCTGGGCCACATTGGCGTAAAGATTAGCCATGCGGATTAGCGAAGCGTCGCCATAGGGCGTGAAGGGATTAAGAATATTGTTGGTCGCAATCGACGTGGCGACCCCTCTTCCGGCGAGCAGATGGGCCGGCGCTACACCACGTGGAACCAGGCGGTCGTGTCCGCGGCCCATCAGAAACAGGTCGGTTGCCGGCAGCACCGACAGAGCGATCCCGGCTTTTGCCAGGTCATCTGCGATGGCAAACAGCTGTGCCTGTGGCATAGCCGACAGATTGGTGACGTGGCCGATCGATACGCGGCCCTGCCAGCCATGACGGAGCGTCGCGTCGATCACCTTGGGCAGATCGGTTCGATCCGGATCGAGACTGAAATCGAGATGAAAGTCGACCGCAACATTGTGCTTTGATGCCAATGCGAAAATCATGTCCACATGCCGGCCGGGAGAGGGATCCGTATAAGGACAGCCTCCCACCAGATCTGCACCATCGGCAAGTGCTGCGTCGAGCATATCGTATGTTTGCGGATCGTTCGTCAGCCCGTCCTGGGCAAAGGCGCAGATTTCGATGTCGATCGCGAAAGCATAATCCCCACGGACACGCTTGATCGCTTCAAAGGAGCGGAAGCCTGCGCGCGGATCGATCTCGACGAAGGTTCGCATCCTCGTCGTGCCGTGCGAAATCGCTCTCTCCACGACGCGTGCAGCGCGCGAATAAACATCGGCTTCTTCAAAACCTACCTTGGCTTTGGCGACTTCCTGCACGGCCTCGCTCAACGTACCCTCGCAAATTGCGCAGCGGTCGAGAATGCAGGCCTTGTCGAGATGGATATGGGTATCGACAAATCCGCCGAAGGCGAAGCTTCCCTCGCCGTCGACGTCCGATACCGCGTCGCACCGAATGCGGGGTTCTATGGCTGCGATCCGGTCGTCCTGAACTGCGATGTCGACGAAATCGCCGTCCTCCGCGATGCGAACGTTACGGATGATGAGATCGAATTGTTGATCGCTGGCGCTCAAAGTAGGATCGCGCCGC
This sequence comes from Rhizobium sp. BK098, assembly GCF_014193155.1. Taxonomy (NCBI): domain Bacteria; kingdom Pseudomonadati; phylum Pseudomonadota; class Alphaproteobacteria; order Hyphomicrobiales; family Rhizobiaceae; genus Rhizobium; species Rhizobium sp. BK098. Next base: position 125,074 of record NZ_JACHYY010000004.1, read on the forward strand.
CATCGCTGCGCGGATCATGCGCGCCGTCGATCGATCCGTCGTTTCCGATGCGGATGACACCGGCTTGGCCGCCAAGCGGACTGAGAGCGCCGATTGTCGAGATCTCATGTCCCATGGCGGCAAGGGCCGACACCAATTCGGCGCCAATATTTTCCTCGATCTTCAGGCTGTCGCGGCTGTCCGAGAATGTGCGGCCGAGCAAAAAGCGCGGGCGTGCAAGGGCGGCAGCGGGATCAAGGCCGTGATCGATCAGCAGGCTGAGCAGCAGCGACAGCGTCTGTGGCTGGCCGTCCGCCCCTTGCGTTCCATAGACCAGATGCGGGCGCCCGTTCTTCAGCGCAAGACCTGGATTGAGCGTATAGAAAGGACGCTTTCCAGGCTGGATATGATTGGGGCTTGCCGGATCGGTGCTGAAGGCGGCTCCCCTGTTTTGCCAGAGGAGGCCGGTGTCGCCGATTACCACCCCGCTGCCCCAGTCGAAGTAGAGGCTTTGCAGCAGCGACGCGCATCGTCCATTGGCATCCACGGCGGCAAGCAGCGCCGTATCGCCGTGTCGATAGTCTTGCGGCCATGGCAAGGCCCATGCCGGATCGATCGCGGCAGCCTTGGCCACGAGGCGATCCGGATCGAGAAGGTGTTTCGAGACATCTGCGGCGCAGCGAGGATCGGCGATGGCGTGCCGATCGAGGAATGCCTGTTTCACGGCCTCGACCAGTGCATGATAATAGGCCGGGCTGTCGGGCTGGAAATCTGCCATCGGCAGGTGGCCGAGCACACCCATGATGCCGAGGGTGGTTATGCCTTGGGTCGGCGGTGGCGGAGCAAGAAGTATCGTGTCGCGATATGCCTGCCGGAGGGGAGCGACAATATCGGTCCGCGTGGCGGCGAGATCGGCGGCGGAGAGCGGAGAACCGACCTCGGCAAGCCCGCTCGCAATTCGCCGGGCCAGCGCACCCTCGTAGAATTCGCGGGTGCCGTGACGAGCTATGGCCTCGAGCGTCCGGGCCAAAGCGGGCTGGTGCTGGACGCCGCCAGATCGGAAGAGCCCGGTGAAGCCCGGCCAGTCGTTCAATTCATCGCGCCGGAATTCGTACCAGAAAGCCTGCGACTGACTGACCTGAAAACCATCGTCCGCGAGCGCGATGGCGTCGTCGAGAAGGGCCGGCAATTGTTCGGTGCCTACCCATTCGGCAGCGGAGTAGGCCAGCGCCTTCTCCCAGCTGTCGACGAGACATGCTGTCGTGAGCGTAGAGGCCGGCCCCCGCAGAGGTATCTCTCCCCGCGGCATGGCTGCCGCGGCCTGTCCGATGCCGAGGAAAGTCCGCGCATTACCTTTCTCGTCTGACACCAGCCAGACGGCATCGCCGCCGAGACCGCAGAAATGAGGATAGGTAACCGACAAGGCAGCGCCGGCTGCCACAAGCGCTTCGATTGCATTGCCGCCGCGCTTCAGCACTTTCGCGCCAGCTTGGCTGGCCAGCCAATGCGGTGTCGCGATCATTGCGCCGGAAGACGGCGAATTCGTTTGCGGGGTCTCTTTAGCAGAAGGGCTCATGAGTAGATTTCAGCGATGCTTCCGGTGGCGATGCGGTTTGGCGTGGAGCGACGGCGGCGGCTTTCGACCGATACTCGGCCATTGGAGTCACGAAATCGTCCTTCAGGCTAACGGTAATGACATGCGTTTGGCATGGGCACAATCCTGACGGCATGATCTGCACAACCGTGCATGCAATACCGATGCCATAAGGAATCCTGGTTAACCGTGCTCAGCATTCCGCCTGCTAAGCTTTTGTGTTTTATTTGGAATAAGTCCGCGGCCAACCAATCCCGGAAGAAAGCGGCCTTTGCCGGTTCTCCGAGATTGCCGCAGCCGATGCCTAACAATTCATTTCGTCATGAATAGGTGACGGAAAAAGTGGCAGTCAGTTAAAGGCCTTCGAATTAACCGGCATGATGCGGTCGGCATAAGGCGGTCTTGGAAGGTCATTCTCCTTCTCATCGAGATCGGGGATCGGCGGCGGGTGCGGGCGGGACGTCGGCGCCCGCACCCTTCTCTTCGGCCGGTCTCTTGGTCCGGAGGAGGGACAGCACAAAGACGAAAAAGACCGGGACGAAGAAGACGGCAAGGACCGTTGCGGAGATCATGCCGCCAAGGACGCCCGTGCCGATCGCGTTCTGGCTGGCGGCACTGGGGCCTGTTGCGATCGCCAGCGGCACGACGCCAAGCGTGAAGGCAAGCGACGTCATCACGATCGGGCGGAAGCGGACGCGAGCAGCCTCGGCCGCTGAATCCAGCAGGGACTTGCCTTGTGCGTAATAATCCCTGGCGAACTCGACGATCAGGATGGCGTTCTTCGCCGATAGGCCGATGATCGCAATGAGCCCGACCTTGAAATAAAGGTCGTTCGGCATGTCGCGGAGGATTGCCGCCAATACGCAGCCGATGATGCCGAGTGGTACGACAAGCATGACCGACAGCGGGATCGACCAGCTCTCATAGAGGCCCGCCAGCAGCAGGAAGACGAAGAGGATGCTGAAGGCGAAGAGGATCGGCGCCTGGCTGCCGGAGGCGATTTCCTCGCGCGACTGACCGGACCACTCGTAGCCGAAACCGTCGGGAAGTTCGGATGCGAGGCGTTCCATCTCGGCAATCGCAGCACCTGAAGACTTGCCTGTTGCTGCCTCGCCGGTGATACGGACGGTCGGATAACCATTGTAGTCGACAATCTGCGGATCGCCCTTGCGCCAATCAGCGGTCGCGAAGGATGCCAGCGGCACCATCCCGCCGCTTGCGTTGCGGACGTTCAGCTTCATCATGTCTTCCACCTGCATGCGGCTGCGGCCATCCGCCTGCACGATGACCTGCTGCATGCGGCCGGCATTCGGATAGTCGTTGATATAGGAGGAGCCGAGGTTCGCGGTGATCGCATCGTTGATGTCGGTGAAGCCGACGCCGAAGGTGTTCGCCTTCTCGCGGTCGATCGCAAGCATGATCTGTGCGGCTTCCTGCATGCCCTCGATGCGGACGTTCGTCGCCACGCTGCTCTTGGCCGCCTTTGCCATCAGCTCTTCCGCCGCTTGCTTGAGCGCCTTCTGTCCGCGCCCGGCGCGATCCTGGAGCCGGAAGGAGAAGCCGCTCGTCGTTCCGAAACCTTCGATTGGCGGCGGCGAAAGGGCATAGGAGGTGGCGTCCTTCAATCCGGCGAGCTGTGCGTTGACGCGCTCTGCGATTTCCGGCACCGAGCTGCCCGCCGGCCGTACGGCCCAGTCCTTGAGCGTGACGAAGGCGATGGCCGAGTTCGGCCCGTTTCCGGAGAAGCTGAAACCCTGGACGGCAAAGACGTTTTCGACGGCCGGTTCGGCCTTGAAAATCGCCTCGATCTGCTTCAGCGACGCGATCGTGCGGTTGGCGCTCGCCTCCGGCGGTCCCTGGACGTCGACGATCAAGATGCCCTGGTCTTCCTCCGGCACGAAGGAACCGGGCAAGTTGACGAAAAGATAGCCGAGGCCGATGACGAGCGCGAGATAGACGCCCATCACGCGTCCCGACCGGCGCGCAAGGCCGGCAGTCGTCTTGGTGTAGCCCGCCGTCATTCCGTCGAACTTGCGATTGAACCACCCGCCGAGCCCCTTCTTTTCGTGGTGGTTTCCGTCGATCGGCTTCAGGAAGGTGGCGCAGAGCGCCGGCGTCAGCGACAGCGCCAGGAAGGCCGAGAACATGATCGAGACGACCATCGTCAGCGAGAACTGGCGATAGATGATGCCGGAAGCTCCGGGGAAGAATGCCATCGGAATGAAGACGCAGGACAGCACCAGCGTGATGCCGAGGATGGCGCCGGTGATCTGCTTCATTGCCTTCTGCGTCGCGGCTTTCGGCGGCAAACCCTCTTCGGCCATGATACGCTCGACATTCTCGACCACGACAATGGCGTCATCGACGAGGATGCCGATCGCAAGCACCATGGCAAACATGGTCAGCACGTTGATGGAGAAGCCTGTCGCATACATGATGGCGCAGGTTCCGAGCAGGGCAACGGGCACGACGAGTGTCGGGATGACCGTGTAGCGGAAGTTCTGCAGGAAGACGAACATTACGATGAAGACAAGCACGATCGCCTCGACGAGCGTGTGCACGACCTTCTCGATCGAGGCATTGACGAAGGGGCTGGTGTCATAGGGGATCGAGTACTCGACACCTTTCGGGAAGAACTTCGACAGCTCGTCCATCTTCGCCTTAACGGCCCCCGAGACGGCAACGGCGTTGCCTGTCGAGGAAAGCTGGATGGCAAGGCCGGCGCTCGGATTGCCGTTGAGCCGGCTTGCAGTCGAATAGGTTTCCGCGCCATCCTCGACACGGGCGACGTCGCGCAGGCGCACGGTCGAACCGTCGGGATTGGCGCGAAGGATGATGTCACCGAATTGCTTCGCGCTGTTGAGCTGGCCCTCGACGATCACGGTGGCGGTCAGATCCTGGCTGACCGGATTGGGCGTGGCGCCGATCTGACCGGCTGCGACCTGCGCGTTCTGGGCGGTGATTGCCGCGCTGATGTCGGCCGCAGTCAGATGGAGGCCGACCATCTTGTCCGGGTCGATCCAGACGCGCAGCGCCCGCTGCGAGGCGAAGACCTGCGCACGGCCAACACCGGGAAGGCGGCGCAGCTCTCCGAGGATATTGCGGTTGATGTAGTCGCCGAGCGCGATCTCATCCATCTTGCCGTCGGTCGAGGTCAGAGCCGCGATCAGCAGGAAGCCGGCACTGGCTTCTTCGACCTGAATGCCTTGCGTGCGAACCGCCTGCGGCAGTCGCGCCTCGATGCGCCGCACCGCATTTTGCACGTCGACGGTCGCCTTGCCGATATCGGTTCCGGAGACGAAGGTGGCGTTGATGCTCACCGAGCCGGAATTGTCGGAGGTCGACTCGAAATAGGCGATGCCGTGGACGCCGTTCAGCTCCTGCTCGATCAGCCGGGTCACGCCTTGATAGATTTCCTGCGGCGAGGCGCCGGGGTAGGAGGCGGAAATGGAAAGCTGCGGAGGAGCGACGGCGGGATATTGCGCGACCGGCAATATCGGGATGGTAATAATCCCCGCAATCATGATGAAGAAAGCAAAGACCCATGCGAGGACGGGTCGCCTGATAAAGAACTGTGCCATGATTTGATTACTTTGCGGCCTGGTCTGAGGTGTTCGGCTCGGCGCTTGGCGGCGTCCACGGTTCGGCGACGACCTTGCCACCGGGCGGGACCTTCGGGACTCCGTCCGCTATGATGGTTTCGCCATCCTTCAGCCCGGAAAGCACGATCCATTCGGCGCCGAGAGACGTGCCGAGGGCGATGTTGCGCACCTGTGCTGTTTGGTCGGCGGAGATCACGAAAATTTGCGGATTGCCCTCGGCGTCCCTCATCACCGCCCTTTGCGGAATGGTGATGCCGCTCTTCTGGACCGCCTGCTGGATGCGCACGCGGACATACATGCCCGGCAGGAGATCGCCATCGGGATTGGGAAATTCCGCACGCAATGTGACCTGTCCCGTGTTGGGGTCCACATTCGCGTTCGAAAACAGCAGCTTGCCTGGCTTGGAATAAGTCTTTCCACCATCGAACACGAGCTCGACGGATGCCTGTCCGGGCGCCGGGCTCTGCAGCTTGCCTTCGCTGACGGCCCGCTTCAGTGCCAGGAGGTCCTGCGCGGATTGCGTGAAATCGGCATAGACCGGATCGATCTGCTGGATGAGCGCGAGATTGGACGCGCCTTCCGCGGTCACAAGCGTTCCCTCGGTCACGAGAGCGCCACCGATGATGCCGGTGATGGGCGCTTTTACCTCGGTGTAGTCCAGATTGATCTCAGCTTCGTCGAGGGCGGCTTGCTGAGCCGCGACATCGGCGTCGGCCTGTGCGAGATTGACGGCGGCTGTATCATAGTCGACGGCGGTCGAGACATTGCGCTCTCGCAACGAGCGCTGGCGTTCCAGCTGTTGCCCCGCATTGGCCTGGACGGCCTTCGCCTTCTGCAAGGCCGCCCTGGCGCTCGCCACCCGCACCTGAAACAGCTTCGGATCGATCCGGTAGAGAACGTCGCCCTTATGGACGAGGCTGCCCTGCTCGAAGACGCGCTCCTGGAGAATGCCCGAGACGCGAGCACGCACCTCGGAGACCCGGGTCGCGGCGATGCGCCCTGGAAGCTCGCTCGTGACAGGCACCGGATGCGCCTTGATTTCCAGGACACCGACTGTGGGAGCGGGCATTTCGCTGCTCTCCTGCGCGTAAGCGTGGCTGGAAATCAGCATAAGCATCGCCATTGCCGCCAATATCGCCTTCCCGCAAGGCAGTTCGATTGCAGATCGCATAAATGTATTCCCAATTGACCGGGACGCGAGGAGATCGTCGCTCCGCGTCTCGACGGCATGAACTCATTCGAAAGGAGCCGCTTCAACGCCGGGCGCGAATGGCACTTTCGTCCGAGCCTAAGCAAACATTGGGATTGTTGGCCTTCGGTCGACGTTTTGTGGAGGTTCTATGGAGGAGGGCAGAGGAATGTTGACGCGCAGGCCCTGTCTGACGTTTCTATCCGGTAAAGGAGCCTTGGATGGAAAATGCATTGATATTGATCGTCGAGGATGAGCCGGAAATCTCCGATATTCTTGAACGCTATTTTGAGCGCGAGGGGTTTCGTGTGCTGACGGCCTCGGACGGCGAGATCGGGCTTTCCCATCACCAGCGGCTGCGGCCCGATCTCGTCGTCCTCGACGTCAAGCTGCCGAAACTCGACGGTCACACCGTGCTTGCCACCATCCGCCAAAGAGGCGATACGCCGGTCATCATGGTCACGGCACTTGCCGACGATCTCGACAAGCTGCATGGGCTGCGCTCCGGCGCCGACGACTATGTGGTCAAGCCGTTCAACCCGGTCGAGGTGGTCGCCCGGGCGCGGGCGGTTCTGAGACGGGCGACGGGAAGTGCTGCGAACAAGGTGCTGCGGGTCGGCAGGCTCGCAATCGATCCGATCGCCCACATGGCCGTCGTCGAGGACGGCGAAAACCGCATGCCGTTGAACCTGACGCGCACCGAATTCCGCATCCTCGAATATATGGCTGGATTTCCGAACAGGGCCTTCGAACGCGGCGAGATCGTCGATGCCTGCCTTCCCGAAGGCGATGCGCTTGACCGCACTGTCGACAGTCACATGAGCAAACTTCGCCGCAAGCTCGATGCCGCCGGTGTCGGCGAGCTTCTCAATGGCGTCAGGGGAGTAGGTTACCGCCTTGGCGATTTCGGTTAGCAACAGCCTTAACAGGCAAATCATCTGGTCGACGACCATCGTCGCCTTCGTCGCTCTGTCGGTGATGTTTTTCGGCTTCCTGATCTACGGCTATGTCTACGAATGGCTGTTTAAGGACTCCGCTCCGCCGGACGACTGGGCCGTCAGCGATTTCGTCGTGCTCGGCATCAACGTGGCAATTGGCCAGGCCGTCGGCGCTTATGTCGGATGGCGGCTTGCCCGGCGTCTCGTCAAGCCTCTGACGGCCGTGACGGAGGCTGCGCGCCTTATCGCGGATGGAGACTTCGCGGGACGGGCGACCGGCGAAGGCAATTTCGGCGAAGCTGACCGTCTGATCAACGATTTCAATCGGATGGCAGAGGAGCTGCAAAGGGCGGAAAAGGAGCTCCAATATTCGAATTCGGCCATCGCGCACGAGTTGCGCACGCCGCTGACGATCCTGCGCGGGCGCATGCAGGGGCTGGCGGATGGGGTGTTCGAGCCGAGCCAGGAGGTATTCCGCGGATTGATCGGACATATCGATGCTCTGACGCGCATCGTCGACGACCTCAGGACGCTTTCGCTGATGAATGCCGGGCGCATGGAGCTGCAGCAATCGCGTTTCGACGTTGGAGAAGAAATCGCAGACATCATCGATTCCGTTGGGCCGGCGCTTGCCAGCCTCAGCATCAGGATTGAAACCGACTTGCAGAAGATGCCGGTGATTGCCGATCGGGCGCGCATCCGGCAGGCAATGCTTGCGCTCATCGACAATGTCGCACGCTACGCTCCTGGCTCGAGGTTGAGTGTAGCCTCTCAGGAGGCCGGCAACCTGTGCGTCATCATGGTTTCGGATGACGGCCCCGGCATGACGGCTGCGGAAAGCGAACGGGCCTTTGAGCGGTTCTGGAGGGCCGACGATGCGAGAACGCGAAGAGGCGGCGGGTCAGGCCTCGGCCTCGCCGTCGTCAAGGCGATCGCCGAGGCGCATGGCGGCCACGCGACGATCGACAGCCGCAAGGGTGGCGGCACGACCGTTGTGCTGACAATCCCGCGCTGCTGAGATCGTGCGCAGGGCAGCAAATGGCCTGTTCCAGGCGTTCGAGAATCCTCATGCGCTGAGAATCCGCCGCAACACCTCCACCAATTCGATTGTACCTCGACGGATCTCGCCCACATCTCTTTCGACATCTATTCGGTCTGCATTGTGGGCGGTATAAAGTTCGACCAGCAGTCGCGCATAGTCTTCGGAAAGACCCGCCCGCATGAGTGCGGCTTGCCATTCGGTCTCGGGAAGCGGTTTGGCAACGACCTCGCGCCCGGCCAGCAAGCCGATGGCCGCCGCAACGTCATTCGGCGTATAACGCCGAGGACCTTCGGCATGAACAATCCTTAGCGCGGTGTCCTGCTTTTCCAAAAGCAGTTCCGCCGCGATCGAACCCACGTCATAGGCGGAGATGGTCGGAAGAAGCTTGGTCAGCGGATGATAGAAGCTCGGCAATCGGCCGCTATCCGCCGCTACTTTTGCCAGACGCGCCCAGTTCTCCATGTGCTCGGCCGATCGCAGCAGGATAAGCCTTTCGGTCTCCAGCCGACGCAGCCGTGTTTCAAGCGCGTGGAAGATCAAGGTGACGCCGGTGCCAGAGCTATGCTGCGCGCCATAGTCGGAAATGGCAAGAATGGTTCGCGGCTTGGCGGCTGACAGCGCTTCGCCAATACGGTCCACCAGTCGTCTCATGCTGGAATAGGCTTCAGCGGCACGAATATCGACCGGGCAGATGATCTGGACGGCGCTCGCCCCTTCGAATGCGGCCGTCAGCGCCCGATGGTCGTGCACATCGGCAATGGCGATCTCGCAGCCAAGATCCAAAAGGGCCTGTGCTTTCGAGCCGTCGCGCAGAACTGCGCGAACGGGAACGCCAGCCTTGCGCAGGGCGGCGATGGTCGTGCGGCCAACCTTGCCGGTGGCGCCCAGAATTGCGTGCATTGCATCTTCTCCTGTCGATTTTCCTGCAGTCTAGCGATGTATGCTCGCGGGATCGCACAGATCCGGATGGTCAATTGCAGGTTTGGACGACAATCGAAGTCATGAATGCATCCGGCTCAGCATGCCGGGGGTGAGGCCGAGGATGCGCCGCATCCAGTGCGTCATGTGGCTCTGATTGGCAAACCCTGTCGCCAAAGCGATTTCGGCGAGCGGCATGTCGGTGGAGAGGATGAGCAATTTGGCGCGCTCGATCCGGCGCGTCAGCACATAGTGATGAACCGGCACGCCGAAAGTGGCGCGAAAGAGTGGCTTCAAATGCGATACGCTGAGACCGACCGTCGCGGCAAGATCGCCAAGAGACAGCGACTGGTCGATATGGGCTTCGATGAAATCCACCAGGCGTCGTTGATGGCGGTTTGTCAAAGTGGCGCCTATCGCGGCTGTACCGACCGAAGTCTGTTCGCCGCCTTCCACCAGGCGGATCGCCAGCGCCAGGCCTAATGCTTCGGCATAAGTCCTGTCTGATGGAACGGGCGACTCGATTTCGGCCTTGATCGCCCAGGCGATCGATTCAATCCGGGAATCCCGAAGCTGGAATTTTGGTGCCAGAGAAACCGCATCCGAATTTCTGCCGAGCGCTTCTGCGGCGGATTGAAGGAGTTCGTGCTGGATATTCAGGCGTAGAATGGTGCAGTCCCCGTCATCTTCCCACCAGCCATCGAGTCCGGCAGGAACGATATCGATATCGCCATGCGCCTGCCGACGGCGGTATTGACGGCCGTCGCACTCACAAAAAGCATTTACGGCCCGCCCGAAATGAATGCCGAGCCGATGCGTCTGCGACCCCGGCACATGGGTTCGGCCAGCCTGAATACGAAGGAAATTCGCTTCCAGGCCCTTCCAGCCGCGATCCTTGCTGGAGAGGAGTGTCGCGGCGGTGCTGTTGAGCTGGTCCATGACTATGCGCTTCCGTTAATCCATCGTCCGCAACTGGGACGATCTATATCCAGAGAATATAGTTAGAGCGGCGCATCTGGTCGAGCTGTCTTCGGCAATGTGCGGCCGTCACGCCCATCGGTGTGGTTCGCGCGCCGGAGATCAGCGAATGATCAGGCAGAATGTCCGAATGAACGCGGTCCCGTTGGAGAGGCCGCGTCCATTTCTGCTGATCGAATGTCACTTCCAGCTTGTAAAGTCGGCGGCGGCGCAGCCGAACGGGGCGCGTTGATCGCCGAAACGCTTTTTCAACTGATCGCAGCCCCAGCGGTTGAGAGGCGCCGGCATCATATTGTTGAGATCCATGGCGGGCGATGTGAATTGCGAGTCGGCGCTGGTCACATACCAGATCCAATAGCCGAAAACGCCGCCGATGAAGAGAAGTATGACGAGGAGGCCCCTGGCAAGCCGTGCCATGACGGACGGCCCTCTTTTTCCTTGGACAATGAGCTCCGGCGGATGGATGCCAAGTTCTGCTGTTAGCGGCGCAAGAATGCCCGCGCGCTCCTCCGCCGAGATGTCGATGCGTTCCAGCCGGTTGTCCAAAAGCACCGGGAGGGCCGTATTTCCATGCCAGACGGCAAGCGCCACCGCCTTGCCGCCTTTTGCGCCAACGACCAGCGGCTCCTGTCCGGGCTCGAAGATCGTATGGGCTGTTCGTCCGGTTTTTCTGCCGACGATCTTGTCGGCATAGGTCACTATCAGTCGCTTGCCGCGTCGCTGGAAAGCGGTGATTTCCACCGGAACCGGCTCGAGCTGGGCAGGCCGGCGCAGTTGTCCGCGGGCGTGCCAGACGCGCAGGATCTGGAAGATCGCGGCAATGCAGGCGCCGCCAAGAAGAGCGACGAAGACGGCAAGCGTTATGATCCGGTTCCAGAGCATATCCAGTCCGAGGCTGAGGGTCGCCAAGTCTGGATGATCTCTGGAGATGACGAGGTCAGTGTCATAGTCGCCGGCATGGATATCGACGAACATGATTTCGACATCCTTGTCGTAGGTCTGCCCATTGTAGGCATATTTGAGGTGCGCCTCGCAGGTGGTGAAGAAGCCTCTTCGCGTTGAGCATTTTCCGTCGTGGATATCACCATCGACGAGATTGATGGGGTTTTGGCTGATCGTCCAATCCCTCAATATGCCCGGCGCTTCGTAAACCGTCATGAAACCCGTAAGCGCAATCAGGATCGGCAGGGAGAAATAGACGGCCTTCGGCGTCGTGATCACCCCTCGAGCAAGCATGATGGCTCTCTGGGGAAGCTTAATCGTCGGAAATGTCATTGTCTGCCCTGGAACTCCGAATGGTTGCGTAGGCAGCCGCAAGGCGAGGAGCGAAGCATATGCTTCGCAAAATCCTGGGGTGATTTGGCGCCTACATTAGCAGCGCGGGAAGATAGGCGTTTTGCTTGACAGCTCAATATATGGTTGTGAAGCATTCCCCGGCTTTACGATGATGTGATATCAAATGCTTGCAGCGTGTGACCTTTTTGCCTCGCAAGATCAATCGACGGGTCGAGCCCGCTGGTTTTCACTTTGAACCGGTAATTCGAGGCCAAAAAGAAAAGCAACATGACCATGTCGCCTGGAGCAGGTCTGCGGCCGCTCCGTCATGTCGCATCCAGATAGGGCTTCAGGGGCATGTCGTCGTGCCGGGGCACCGTCTGCCGTTCGATCATGTGGTGAATGACCGGCGGCCCGTCGCCACGATGCAGTCTATCCAGCTGTTCGGCGACCTCGACATCGGCATGCGTCTGGCGCTGGCCGTGGCGGACATAGTCGATCCATGTCGGCAGATGGTAGCTTTCCGTCCAGGTGTTCGGTTTTTCGAGATCGCGCAACAGCGACCATTGCTTCGCGCCATCGCGGATTCTCATCCGGCGGCGCTTCGCCATGACGGCCAGGAATTCCTCTACGTCCTCCTGCTCGATGTCGTAGTCCACCATGACGAGGATAGGGCCGCTTCTGGGGCGCAGGTCGAGCTGTAATTGCGGCTCGCTGAAGGTGTTCGTCGGATCCAGATTGAGGGATTCGAAGTCCGGCTGCTGCAACAGGAGGCCAAGCAGACCGCCAATACCGAGAGCGGCGCTTGCGATGAGAAGGGCGCCGGTCACGCCGTGGGCATCGGCCAGTTCGCCCCAGAGCCAGCTCCCCACAGCCATGCCGCCGAAGGTGGCGGTCTGATAGAGAGACAAAGCGCGGCCGACGACCCAGCGCGGCGTGGAAAGCTGAACCGTGACGTTGAAGAGAGAAAAGGCCTGCACCCATGCGACGCCGGCCGGCATGAGCAGAAGGCAGCTTAGCCATACCTGGTCGCTAAGCGCCAGGAAGAAGCAGCTGACGGCCAGCGTGAAGAAGGCACCACGGATCACCCATTCATTGCTCAGCGCATCGCGGATACGGCCGATCAGCATCGCGCCGCAGATGGCGCCGAAGCCGAAGAAGCCGAGCATGATGCCGTAGGTTATTGCGGTCCCATGCACATGATCGCGTGCAACGAGAGGCAGCAAAGCCAGAATGACGATCGCCGTCAGGCCGAAGACGAAGCTGCGGCACATCACCTTGAGCAGGTTCGGCGACATCTGGACGTAGCGAAATCCGGCAGACATTGCGCTGCCGAAAGACTCGCGCGGCAGCGTGTTGCGCACAGGAGCCTTCTTCCAGCGCCATAGGGTGAAGATGAGTGCAAAATAACAGAAGACGTTGAAGAGAAATGCGAAGGCCGCGCCTGCAGCCGCCACGATGACGCCGCCGATCGCCGGCCCGATGCTGCGCATGAGGTTATAGCTCATGCTGTTGAGCGCGACCGCACCCGGCAGATGCTCGCGCGGCACGACATCGCCCATGGATGCCTGCCATGACGGGTTATGCAGCGCGCCGCCGCAGCCGATCATGAAGGTGAAGCAAAGCAGCAGCCAGGGCGTCAAGGCATTGCTGTAGGACAGGATCGCCAGCGTTGCCGATACGCTGAGCATCAGCGTCTGCGCGATCAGCATGATCCGTCTTCGGTCGTAATTGTCGGCAAGCGCGCCGGCAGCGAGCGAAAAGATCATGACAGGCAGCGTCGTGGAGGATTGAACCAGGGCGACCATGCCATGGGAGGTGGCGAGGCTGGTCATCAGCCAGGCAGCCCCCACACCTTCGACCAATCCGCCGAGATTGGAGATGAGTGTTGCCGACCAGAGAGAACGGAATGTCTTGGACTGAAACGCGACGAGCGGGGAGGTTCTCTTGGGCATGTCGGCTTTTCTTCGCAGGATTGTCTTGCTCGGCGGCAAAGCGGACTCGCTCAAAGCGTACGCACCGCCGAGTCGGTATCAACCCTATAGTGATTTGCTAAGTTCCGAAATCATTTTGGAATAATATTCTCGTCAATGAAGGCGGAATTGAGCTCTGACCGAGGCCCTCGTTAATTCAGATCAGCTCTATGAGCCTCGGCGCCATAAGCTTTACCCGGCATTTCGTTGACCAGGTGACATCTGGCGTCTTGATGATTCCGATCGCCTGGGTCGCCTGGCCTCAATCCAGCGGGTCTAGAAGAATGGCACGGAAGTCGTTGACGTTCGTGCCGGTCGGTCCGGTGACGAACAGGTCGTCGATCGCGGCGAAGGCCGACCAGCTGTCGTTGCGCTCCAGGAATTCGGCTGCATTCTTCTCTCGAGCGGCAAGCCGTGAAACGGTGGTGCCGTCGGCAAAGGCGCCGGCATTGTCCTCGGAACCGTCGATACCGTCCGTGTCGGCGGCAAGCGCCGAAATGCCCTTTTTGCCGGAAATGGCGCAGGCGAAGGATAGGAGGAACTCGCTGTTGCGACCGCCTTTGCCCTTGCCCTTGATCGTCACCGTGGTTTCCCCGCCAGACAGAAGAAGCATGGGCTCTTGCGATGCCAGCCCCCGCTGCAGGATCTTGGCTACGATCGCCCCATGTTGACGACCGATTTCCGATGCTTCGCCCTCGATGGCATCGGAAAGCACGATCGTCTCGACGCCGGCCTTGCGGGCGACATCGGCAGCCGCATCCAGTGCGATGGCCGCCGAAGCAACGAGCTTTATCTCGTTGCGGGCGAAATGAGGGTCCGAAGGCAGCGGCGGCTCATCCGTGTCATCCTCGAGATGACGCATCACCGCGTCAGGTAAATCGAGACCATAATGTTCTATGATCGCCATTGCATTGGCGCGGGTCGTCTCGTCGGCAATAGTCGGGCCGGAGGCAACCAGGGCGGGGTTGTCGCCGGGAATATCTGAAACGACGAGGGAGACGACCTTTGCCGGATGGGCAAGGGCGGCCAGCCGCCCTCCTTTGATACGCGAGACCTGCTTGCGCACGGCATTCATGGCGCCGATCGGTGCACCGGAGGCAAGCAAGGCCCGGTTGACGGCGATCTCATCGGCAAGCGTGAGATCGCCGGCCGGCGCGGGCAGCAGTGCCGAGCCGCCGCCGCAGATGAGGGCGACGACCAGATCGTCTTCCGTGAGACCGCCCACCGCTGCCATCAACCGATCTGATGCGTGCAGGCCACTTTCGTCCGGCACCGGATGCGCGGCTTCGAGAACCTCGATACGCTCACACGGCACGGCGTAGCCGTAACGCGTCACAACAACGCCGGAGAGCGGTGCATCCCAGAGACGCTCGAAGGCCCGAGCCATCTGCGCCGCTCCCTTGCCGGCACCGACCACCACCGTCCGGCCCTTCGGTTTTTCCGGCAGATGGGCGGCGAGCGCCTTGTCCGGATCGGCAGCCGCAACCGCTGCATAGAAGAGCCTTTCCAGAAAGGCGCGGGGATCGGCGATGTCAGGCATCGGGTCTCTCACATGTTACGCGACGGGATGGTTCGCCATGCGCTCCAGCGCCTTGACGAGACCGGAATGATCGAGCCCGCTGTCGCCATTGGCGGCGCACTGATTGAAAAGCTCCTGCGTTGCCGCAGTGTTCGGCAGCGAGACGCCGAGAGCCTTGGCGCCTTGCAGGGCAAGGTTCAAATCCTTCTGATGCAGGGAGATGCGGAATCCCGGTTCGAAGGTGCGCTTGATCATCCGTTCGCCATGCACTTCCAGGATGCGTGAGGAGGCAAAGCCGCCCATCAGGGCCGAGCGCACGCGGGCCGGATCGGCGCCGGCCTTCGATGCAAAGACGAGGGCCTCGGACACCGCCTCGATCGTCAATGCGACGATGATCTGGTTGGCGACCTTTGTGACCTGGCCATCGCCGCAATCGCCAACGAGCGTGATGTTCTTGCCCATCAGCTGAAAGAGCGGCAGCGCCCGCTCGAAGCTTGCCTCGGAGCCGCCGGCCATGATGGATAGCGAGGCGTTCTTGGCACCGACTTCGCCACCGGAGACGGGCGCGTCGACATATTCGGCGCCCGTTTCCCGAACCTTCCTGGCGAATTCCTTGGTCTCGATCGGCGAGATCGAGCTCATGTCGATGACGAGCTTGCCCTTGGACAAGCCGTAGGCAACCCCGTTCTCGCCGAAGAGCACGTCTTTGACCTCGGGCGTATCCGGCAGCATCAGGATGATGGTATCGACGGTTTCGGCGAGCGCCTTCGGCGTTTCGACAAATTGCAGGCCGTTGTCGAGCAGCTCCTGGCGCGGCGGAATCGAAAACTTCGATGTGACGACGATGTGCCCGGCGTCCTGCAGATGCCGCGCCATGGGGGTGCCCATGATGCCGAGGCCGATAAATCCGATATGTGCCATGGTTGTTAGCTCCTGATATTGAGAATGGCGGCGCCTTCGGCGTGGCGTCCGGCTGCGGCAAACCAGCGGAGCCCCGCCGCGGTCGTCGTGCGCGGCTTGTATTCGCAGCCGATCCAGCCGTCGTAGCCGAGCGCATCGAGCGTTTCGAAGACAAAGGGGTAGGCGATCTCGCCGGTGCCTGGTTCGTTGCGACCCGGATTGTCGGCAAGCTGCACATGGGCGATCTGCGCCTGGTGCTTCTTGAAGGTGCCGATCAGCTCGCCCTCCGTACGCTGCTGGTGATAGAGGTCGTACTGAATGAACAGGTTGTCGCTGCCGACTTCGGCGATGATCGAAGCGGCCTGATCCGGCGTGTTGAGATAAAACCCCGGAATGTCGAACCTGTTGATCGGCTCGATTAACAGCCGTATCCCGTGCTTGCCGAGCTCTTCCGCCGCATATTTGAGGTTGACGAGGAAGGTGGTCCGCAGCACCTCATCGGGCACGCCGGCCGGAATAATGCCTGAGAGGCAATTGACCTGGCTGCAGCCGAGCGTCGTCGCATAGTCGATCGCGGAGGCTACGCCGCGGCGGAATTCGTCGATACGATCGGGCAGGATCGCGATGCCGCGCTCGCCGCCGGCCCAATTGCCGGCGGGCAGATTGTGCAGCACCTGGGTCAGGCCATGACGATCGAGTTCGGCGCGCAGCGCTTCCTTCGCGAAATCATAGGGAAAGAGATATTCGACGCCCTCGAAGCTCGCCTTGGCGGCAAGCGCGAAGCGATCCAGAAACAGCGCTTCATTGAAGAGCATGGTCAGATTGGCCGCAAATTTCGGCATGGTTATTCCTCCTTCAGTCCAGCAGAGCGAGGATTGCGGTTGGGGCATCCTCGCCACGTTCGGCAAGTTCCTCGAACTCGACGACCGCATTGATGTCGGCGCCCATGGCGATGTTGGTGACGCGCTCCAGAATGAACTCGATGACGACGGGAACCTGATGCTCTGCCATCAGCTGCCTTGCTGTCGTGAACGCCTCTTGGAATTCGTTCGGGCTGCGCACCCGGATAGCCTTGCAGCCAAGCCCTTCGGCAACTGCGACATGGTCGACGCCATAGCCGGGTTCGGCGTTGTCAGTGGCATTGATGTTATCGAAGGCGAGGCTGACCTCGAAATCCATGTTGAAGCCGTGCTGGGCCTGCCGGATGAGGCCGAGATAGGAATTGTTCACGACCACATGCAGGTAGGGAAGCTTGTGCTGCGCGCCGACCGCCAGCTCCTCGATGAGGAACTGGAAATCGTAGTCGCCGGATAGGGCGACGATCGGACGGTCCGGATCTGCGGCACGCACGCCGAGTGCTGCCGGTAGGGTCCAGCCGAGCGGGCCGGCCTGGCCGCAATTGATCCAGTTGCGTGGTTTGTAGACATGCAGGAACTGTGCGCCGGCGATCTGGCTAAGCCCAATGGTCGAGACGTAGCAGGTATTGCGGTCGAAAGCCTTGTTCATCTCCTCATAGACGCGCTGCGGCTTCAGCGGCGTCTGGTCGAAATGCGTCTTGCGCAGCATGGTGCGCTTGCGCTCGCGGCATTCCTCCGCCCAGGCCGACCAGTCGCGCAGCTTGCCTTCCGTCTTCCATTCCGTCGCAACGTCGAGGAAGAGCTTCAACGCGGCAGCGGCATCGGAGACGATGCCGAAATCAGGAGCGAAGACACGGCCGATCTGGGTCGGTTCGATATCGACATGCACGAAGGTCCGGCCCTCGGTGTAGGTCGAGACGTTGCCGGTGTGGCGATTGGCCCAGCGATTGCCGATCCCGAAGACGAAATCGGAGGCGAGTAGGGTCGCATTGCCGTAGCGATGCGAGGTCTGCAGCCCGCACATGCCGGCCATCAATGGATGATCGTCCGGGATCGTGCCCCAACCCATCAGCGTCGGGATGACCGGAACGCCTGTGATCTCGGCGAATTCGACGAGCAGGTCGGAAGCATCGGCGTTGATGATGCCGCCGCCTGCGACGATCAGCGGCCGCTCGGCCGCGTTCAGCATGGCAAGCGCCTTTTCCGCCTGCGCCCGCGTCGCCGACGGCCTGTAGGGCTCAAGCGGGGCATAGGTTTCGATATCGAACTCGATTTCGGCGAGCTGGACGTCCACAGGCAGATCGATGAGGACCGGGCCGGGGCGACCCGAGCGCATCGTATGGAATGCCTTCTGGAAGACGTAAGGAACGAGAGCCGGCTCCATGACGGTCACGGTCCATTTGGTAACGGGGGCTGCGATCTTGGCGATGTCGACCGCCTGGAAATCCTCCTTGTCGAGACGGGCGCGCGGCGCCTGGCCTGTGATACAGAGAATCGGAATCGAATCGGCAGAGGCGGAATAGAGGCCGGTGATCATGTCGGTGCCGGCAGGCCCAGACGTTCCGATGCACACACCGATATTGCCCGCGCGGGCGCGGGTGTAGCCCTCGGCCATATGGCTTGCACCTTCGACATGACGGGCCAGCACATGGCGGATAGAGCCGCGCGCTTTCATCGCCGAGTAGAAGGGGTTGATCGCAGCGCCGGGAACGCCGAAGGCGCAATTGACGCCTTCCTTTTCCAGAACCAGCACTGCGGCATCGACTGCGCGCATCTTCGCCATGGGAATTTCCTCCGTTTCTGGACCGAAGGTACCGCATGGGTGAACGAGCGCAATCTAAAAATGGAAATCAATCCCATCATATGGAAATAAACATTTTCAACAAATCTGGAACAATCGAAGCGAAGCGGATATGTCATGAAGCCAAAACGAGCGGCGCCAAACTGCGGGGCGCGCCTTTAGTCAAAAGTGAGCGTCATGGCGGAAAATCCGGAAAAGACGAGGGGCAGGCCGGGCCGGAAGCCGGCAGAGAATGCGGCGGCTTCATCCGTCCAGGTGCTCGATCGAAGTCTGAAACTCTTGGAGTTGGTGGCCGAAGCCGATGGCGCGGTTTTGACCGATCTCGCCGACAGATCGGCCATGGCGCCCTCCACCGTCCATCGGCTACTGACTTCTCTCGCCCAGCACGGCATGGTCGCGCATGACGATGAAAGCGGCGCCTGGACGATCGGGGTGAAAGCCTTCGAGATCGGAACGGCCTATTTGCGCTTCCGCAAGCTCGGTACCATCAGCCGGCCTTTCCTCAAGCAGTTGATGGAGGCGTCTGGCGAGACCGCCAATATTGCCATCGAGGAAGATGGCGACGTTGTCTTCATCTCCCAGGCGGAAAGCCATGCGCCGATGCGCGCCTTTTTCCGCCCGGGCCGGCGCGGACCGATCCATGCTTCGGGTATCGGCAAGGCGATCCTTTCCACCTGGGCGGACAGCCAGATAGAGGCTTTGCTCAAAGGGCGGTCGTTGCAGCATTTCACCGATAAGACCCGCGATACGCTGCCCGTGCTGCTTACGGATATGGCCGAGATCCGCTCGCGGGGCTGGTCGATCGATGATGAGGAACATACGCTCGGCATGCGATGTGTTGCGGCGCCAATCTTCGATGAGTATGGCGAGGCTATTGCCGGCATCTCGATTTCAGGCCCGGCTGTGCGGCTGCCGGATGAAAGGGTTGCCGCGCTCGGCCCGGTCGTGCGGGCGGCGGCGGAAGAATTGACGAAGGCGATGGGCGGAAAATCGAAGCGAACCTAGAGGCCTTCGCCGCCGTCTCTCCCGCGACGACGGCGTTGCCGGTCCGCCACATTTATTTGGTCAGGCGATCTGCAGTTGCTCGCGTACGATCGTGTCTGCTTTCTTGCCCTTGGTCTTCATCGCCTTGCCGGCGACATAGACTTGGGCAACGCACCGGTCGTCACCCATGGTTTGGAGAATGAAGAGCTCCTCGGCCAGCGACGTGGCGGTGCGCATGCGAAATTCCATGGCCGACTTAGCGCCGGAATCAAGCACGACGATATCGGCGTCCGCGCCCGCCTGCAGCGAGCCGATCTGCTTTTCGAGCCCGAGTGCGAGAGCGTTGCCGCGTGTCATGCGATAGAAGGAGTTGAATGGCGTCAGCCGTTGCCCCTGCAGGTGCAGCACCTTGTAGGCTTCATCCATCGTTTCCAGCATGGAAAAGCTGGTTCCGGCGCCGACATCGGTTGCAACCGACCAGCGTGCACCGACCTTGTCGAACTGAGCGGCATTGAAGAGCCCGGAGCCGAGGAAGAGGTTCGAGGTCGGGCAGAAGACACCCACCGCGCCGGTCTCCGCGAGCACCGCGACTTCCCGTTCGCTCATGTGGATGCAATGGCCGAGCAGCATGCGGTCGTTGAGCAGACCGTAGCGGCCATAGATATCCGTATAGTCCTTGGCCTTTGGATAAAGAGAGGTGGCAAAGGCGATCTCGTCCCGATTTTCCGAGAGATGCGTCTGGACATAGCAATCCGGGTGTTCGGCAACGAGAGCCTTGCTCATTTCCATCTGCTCGGGCGTCGAGGTAATCGCAAAGCGTGGGCTGATGGCATAATGCACGCGGCCGCGGCCGTGCCATTTTGCAATCAGCCGCTTGGTCTCCTCGTAGCCGCGCTGCGGCGTATCGCGCAGCGCCTCCGGCGCGTTGCGGTCCATCATCACCTTGCCGCCGATCATGCACATGCCGCGCGCTTCGGCGGCCGCGAAATAGGCATCGACGCTTTCCGGGTGCACCGAACAATAGGCGACGGCCGTCGTCGTACCGTTCGACAAGAGTTCGTCCATGAAGCGGTCCGCGACTTCGGCCGCATGCGCGGCGCGGGCGAATTTCTGCTCCTCGACGAAGATATAGGTGTTCAGCCATTCGAGCAGCTGCGCGCCATAGGAGGCGATCGCCTGCGTCTGCGGGAAATGAAGATGTGTGTCGATAAAGCCCGGCAGGATAAGGTTCGGGCGATGGTCCGCGATCCGGATACCGGCGTCTGCCAGCTTGCGAATGTCGCCATGGGCACCGATTTCCATGATCTTGCCATCGCGAACATAAACCGCGCCATCCTCGATGTAACGATAGGAGGTGGTATCATCGATGCCTTGCGGCTCGGCAAGGAAGGTCAGCACACGGCCACGGATCAGGACTTCATTCATTGGGTTTTCTCCCCATTGACGGCATTTTCGTACCAGGAGACAAGCAGCCGGCGCTCCTCGTCGGTTATGTGTGAGGCGTTGGCGGGCGGCATGGCATGGCTGCGGCCAGCCTGCAGGTAGATCTCGCGCGCATGGGCAGCGATGTCGCGGTCGGTCTCGAACATCACGCCCTTCGGCGGAGCGACGATCCCCTCCCAGCTCGGCTCCTTCGCATGGCACATGGAGCAGCGCCCCATCACGGTGTCGCGGACCTTCGGGAAATCCTGCGCCGTGATGAAGGGCTGCTGGATGGCAGAGACCTTCGTTGTTGGTTCGCCGGCCAGGATCTTCGGCACCGTGGAGAGCCACATGATGATAATGAACAGGATGACGGTGATCAGCCAGGTCCAGGTCGGGTTACCGGCATTGGCGTGCCGGGTATTGAACCAGTGGCGGATCGTGACGCCCATCAGGAAGACGAGCGAGGCGATGATCCAGTTGAACTGCGTGCCGAAAGCCAGCGGATAGTGGTTCGACAGCATCAGAAACAGCACCGGCAGCGTCAGGTAGTTGTTGTGCGTCGACCGCTGCTTGGCGATCCTGCCGTATTTCGCATCCGGCGTGCGCCCGGCAAGCAGGTCGGCGACGACGATCTTCTGGTTCGGGATGATGATGAAGAATACGTTCGCCGACATGATCGTCGCCGTGAAGGCGCCGAGATGCAGGAAGGCGGCGCGGCCGGTAAACAGATGCGTATAGCCCCAGGCCACCGCGACCAGAATGAAATAGAGCGCCACCATCAGCCGCGTATTGTCATTGCCGAAGGGCGACTTGCAGATCAGGTCGTATAGGAGCCAGCCGCCGGCGATCGAGCAGAGCGAAATGGCGATCGCCACTGGCTTGGAGACATCGAGCACAGCCGGATCGATCATGTAGAGGTCGGCGCCGGCATAATAGACGAGACAGAGCATGCCGAAGCCCGACAACCAGGTGACGTAGCTCTCCCATTTGAACCAGACGAGATGATCAGGCATGTTGGCCGGCGCTACCAGATATTTCTGGATATGGTAGAAGCCGCCGCCGTGGACCTGCCACTCCTCGCCGTAGGCTCCCGGCGGCAGCGCCGGATGTTTTTTCAGGCCGAGGTCAAGTGCTACGAAATAGAACGACGAGCCAATCCAGGCGATGGCGGTGATGACGTGCAGCCAGCGGACGGCAAATGTCAGCCAGTCCCAGGCGATGGCATATTCATACATGGGAACTCCTCCCGGCCTTCATGGGCCCGATCTTTACGGGACTGTTTGCCATCGCGTGATTTTCTCGAAAATCCCAGTGAATCCGCCAACACTTTCAAAAAAATCTATAAGATGAACCCTGGTTTGTTCCGCGTGCCGATGTGGTAGAAAGGTGCCATGTCCTATCTCGATAATGTCCGTGTCTTCGTTCGCGTGGTCGAACTCGGTACTCTCTCGGCAGCGGGACGCGACCAGCGCGTCACGCCTGCGGTCGCGAGCAATCGCATCAAGGAGCTCGAGCG
Organism: Rhizobium sp. BK098; assembly: GCF_014193155.1. Lineage (NCBI taxonomy): Bacteria > Pseudomonadati > Pseudomonadota > Alphaproteobacteria > Hyphomicrobiales > Rhizobiaceae > Rhizobium > Rhizobium sp. BK098. The sequence goes on from NZ_JACHYY010000004.1 coordinate 147,564, forward strand.
CCATCTCGGCGTGCGCCTCTTCAACCGCACCACGCGTAAGCTCTCGCCGACCGAGCATGGCCGCGTTTTCTACGAAAAGGCGGTGAAGATCATCGAAGCTGTCAATGAGGCGGAAGCGGCGATCGCCGATCTCTCACGCAATCCGAAGGGTTCGCTGAGGATCACCGCGCCGCTCGGCATAGGGCGGCGGTTGATTGCCTCGGGCATTCCGGAATTTCACGACAAATATCCGGATATCGAAGTACGCCTGCGCCTGTCGGATCACAATGTCGATATCCTTGCGGAGGGTGTCGACGTCGCCTTCAAGCTCGGCGTCTTGGAAGATTCAAACCTGCGCATGCGCGGCATCCTCAACTGCGAGCGCGTGCTGTGTGCTTCGCCGACCTATCTCGCGCGCCGCGGCGTACCGGCGAGCGCGGATGCTCTAATTGCCGACAAACACGACTGTCTTCTGCTGCGCTATCCTGGCTCGAAGGAATATTACTGGACGCTAATGACCGCAGAAGGCCCCCGCAAATTCGAAGTCGCGGGCCCCTATGACAGCGACGACGGCGACGTGCTCACCCAATGGGCACTGGAAGACCGCGGCATCATCAACAAACCGCTGTTTGAGGTGAAGGCCTATCTGATAGAAGGGCGATTGGTCGAGATCCTGAAGGAGAGCCCTCCGGCGCCGGTTCAACTTGCGGCCATCTATCCGCACAAACGTTTCCAGGATCCGAAGGTCCGCCTGATGATCGATTTCATGGCGGAGCGCTGTCAGCGGCTGATCGGCAAGCTGCTTGAGGACGAGCCGGTAGCTGCGGCTACGGGCGGTTAACGCTGCCCGCAAACCTTGCGTGATCAGCCGTCCAGCTCAGCGCTGCCGTCATGATCTCGGCGGCCGCCAGTGTAGCGATGACGGTCGGACGTTTGTCTTTCACAGCCGTTCCGCCGATCGGGCAGATGAGGCGATCGAAAAGCTCCGTCTCGCCGCTTTCGCGCGACAGCCAGTTGCGGAAGGTGGCGCGCTTCGTCTTGGAGCCGATCATGCCGACATAGGCGGCATCCGAGCGCTTGAGCGCTTCTGCGGCAATCAGGAAATCGAGCGCGTGGTCATGAGTGAGGATGACGAAGCTGCTGCCGGCGGGCGCATCGCGCACCACGGCTTCCGGCATGGCTGTGAGACAGGTCTCGATGCGCGGCACGTTGGAGGCAATCAGCTCCTCTTCCCGCGTATCGATAAGCACCACGCGTAACGGTGCCAGCGAAAGCGCCATGGCGAGGGCATCGCCGACATGGCCGGCGCCGAAAACATAGACATGTGGGCGTGCGGCCATCTCGCGGTCGCTCCGAGCTATGAGGTCATTCGCAAGCCTCGGGTTAAGGGTGGTGAAGGCGAGGCCCACCCGGCCGCCGCAGCACTGGCCGATCTCCGGACCGAGCGGTACGTTCATCGGCTCCGCCGCAAGGCCGGAGCGCAGTGCCCGTCGTGCCTGGTCGATCGCCATATACTCCAGTGCGCCGCCGCCGATCGTCGCAAAGATTGCCCGTTCCGATACCAGCATCCAGGCATCCGCATCGCGCGGCGCGGAACCTGCGACCCCCGTCACCTCGACGAGCATCGATGCCGGTTCGCGGCGCAGGAAATCCCGGATATCTTCACGGGCGGCAGGCATGATCTTACTCCTTCTTCGCCGCCTTGAGGCGCTCGATCGCCATCAGCACCCGTTCGGGCGTTGCCGGCGCGTCGAGACGCGGGCAGATCTTATGGTCGGCGACGCTCGCCACGGCATCCGAAAGCGCATGCAAGACGGAAAGCCCGAGCGGCAGCGGCGGTTCGCCCACGGCCTTGGAACGATGGATCGTCGGTTCATGGGCCTCCGACCAATCGGTCAGGGCTACATTGAAAATCTTCGGGCGGTCGGATGCAAGCGGGATCTTGTAAGTCGAGGGCGCGTGCGTTCGAAGACGCCCCTCGCCATCCCACCAAAGCTCCTCCGTCGTCAGCCATCCCATGCCCTGGATGAAGCCGCCCTCGACCTGACCGATATCGATGGCCATGTTCAGGGAGCGTCCGGTATCGTGGAGGATATCGGTGCGTTCGACCACATATTCCCCCGTTAGCGTATCGATCGATACTTCCGAGCACGCCGCGCCATAGGCATAGTAGTAGAAGGCGTGGCCACGGCCCGCCTTGCGGTCCCAATGGATCTTCGGTGTCTTGTAGAAGCCGGCGGCCGAAAGCTGGACGCGGGCCATATAGGCCTTCTTGATGAGATCAGGGAAGGACATTTCGACATCGCCAATGCGCACGCGGTTGGGCAGGAACGTCACCTGCTCGCGGAGCACCTGATAGCTTTCGGCGGCGAAGGCGATCAGCCGGTCCTTGATCTGGCGTGCAGCGTTTTGCGCCGCCATGCCGTTCAAATCCGCGCCTGAAGACGCCGCGGTCGGCGAGGTGTTGGGCACCTTGGCTGTCGTCGTTGCGGTGATCTTTACCCGGTCGAGATCGATCTGGAACTCTTCTGCCACGACCTGCGCCACCTTCAGATGCAGGCCTTGCCCCATTTCGGTGCCGCCATGATTCATGTGCACGGAACCGTCGCTATAAACATGCACCAGCGCGCCGGCCTGGTTCGATTCCGTCTTGGTGAAGGAAATGCCGAATTTCACCGGGGTCAGCGCGATGCCGCGCTTGACGATACGGCTCTTGGCGTTGAATTCGGAAATTGCCTTGCGGCGCCCGGCATAATCTGCGCTTTCTTCCAGTTCGGCAACGATGCGCTGGATGATGCAGTCCTCCACCTTCTGGTGATAGGGTGTGAGGTTGCGCTCGCCCTGAACGCCCATCGCGTCGTAGAAATTCAGCTTGCGGATGTCGAGCGGGTCCTTGCCGATAGCGAAGGCGACTTCGTCGATCACACGTTCGGCGCCCACCATTCCCTGCGGGCCGCCGAAGCCGCGGAAGGCCGTGTTGGAGACGGTGTTGGTATAGAGCGGCGCCGATTTCGCCTGCACATGGGGAAAGAAATAGGCATTGTCGCAATGAAACAGCGCACGATCACCGACCGGGCCGGAAAGGTCAGCCGAGAAGCCGGCCCGGAGCGCAAACGTATAGTCCACGGCCAAGATGCGGCCCTCGTCGTCAAAACCGACATCGTAATCGATGGCAAAATCATGCCGTTTGCCGGTCGCGACCATGTCTTCATCGCGGTCGAGCCGGACCTTGACGGCGCGCTTCAGCTTCTTGGCGGCGATGGCCGCGATCGCAGCACACTGGTTTGCCTGGGTTTCCTTGCCGCCGAAGCCGCCACCCATACGGCGAACCTCGATCGTAACAGCATTGCTCGGGACGCCCAGCGCGTGGGCGACCATATGCTGCGTCTCGCTCGGGCCTTGGGTGGAGCAATAGACGACGACCTCGTCATCCTCGCCGGGCACGGCAAGCGAGACCTGGCCTTCAAGATAGAAGTGATCCTGGCCGCCCAGCCGCATACGGCCCTTCACGCGGCGCGGAGCGCTGTTGAGGGCGGCATCCGCATCGCCGCGCTTCAGCGTAAGCGGTGTAACCACCTGCCGATGGGTCGAAACGTCGAGATCCCAGATGTCGATATCGGCCGGCAATTCCTCGTATTCGATCTTTGCCAGCTTTGCGGCGCGGCGGGCCTGCTCACGCGTTTCGGCGATCACGCAGAAGATCGGCTGACCATGAAACTCGACCTTGCCGGCGGCAAGCACCGGGTCGTCGTTCATGTAGGAGGGGGAGATATCGTTGACGCCAGGCACGTCCTCATGGGTGAGCACGGCGACCACGCCGGGCGCGGCGCGCACTTCTGTCAGATTGACGGATTTCAGGATGCCGTGCGCAACGGTGGATAGGCCAAGCCCTGCATGCAGCGTTCCGGTCGGTTCGGTAATGTCGTCGATATAAACGGCGGCACCGGAAACATGTTTGTGCGCGGAGTCATGACGGGGGCTGGTATGAACCCCGCCAACGATGGTTTCGGCCTTGATGTCTGAAGCGTGTTTGTTCATGGCCTATGCCGCCTCATATCTAGACACCTGAACCGGTGCCTCATTGGACGTCGTTTCCAGGAAGAAGCGCAGCAGAAGGTTCCTTGCCGCCAGCGCACGATATTCCGCCGTGGCGCGCATGTCGGTCAGCGGCGCGTAATCCTCGGCATATTTCTCCATAGCCAGATTTACAGTTTGCTCGTTCCAGGGTTGGCCGAGCAATGCCTTTTCGACGGCAAAGGCTCGTTTCGGCGTGGCGGCCATGCCGCCATAGGCGATCCTGATATCGGCGACCACACCGTCGGCTGAAAGTGCCAGACGGAAGGCGCCGAGCGTGGCCGTGATGTCTTCGTCGCGGCGCTTCGTCACCTTGTAGACGGCGAACATTTCACCTGTTGCCGGAACCGGAATATGCACGGCTTCGACGAATTCGCCGGGCTGACGGTCCTGTTTGCCATAGGCGATGAAGAAGTCTTCAAGCGCAATGGTGCGCCGGACGGCGCCCTTGCGCAAGGTCAGGGATGCCCCGAGTGCGATCAAGGCTGGCGGCGTATCGCCGATCGGCGAACCATTGGCGATGTTGCCGCCGATCGTGCCCATGTTGCGCACCTGCTGGCCGCCGATACGGGTGATCAGCGGCCCGAGCGCCGGAATATGCTGCGACAGCGTCACGATCGCCTCCGAATAGGTGACGCCGGCGCCGATGGTGACGAGCCCGTCTTTCACCCCGATCGATTTCAACTCCTGCAGCCCAGCAATGAACACGACCGGTGTGATGTCGCGCATGTGCTTGGTGACCCAGAGGCCGACATCGGTCGAGCCGGCCACCACGGTTGCCGTCGGCGATGCCTCCAGAACCGATGCGAGATCATCAAGGTCAGCCGGCACAATAAGCCGATTACGACCCTCGCCGATTTCGACGCGGGCGCCGTCGCGAAGGGCCTGCAGGCGCGCGATCATGGTTTCGCGCTCTATCAGCAGTGGGTCGTCTTGTGTCCCGCCATAGCTGGAGATGGAGCGGGCAGCGCGCAGGATCGGCTCATAGCCGGTGCAGCGACAGAGATTGCCCTGGAGCGCCGTTTCGATCTGCTCATCCGTCGGGTTCGGCGTCTGCATCCAAAGTCCGTAGAGCGACATGACGAAACCTGGCGTGCAGAAGCCGCATTGCGAACCGTGAAAGTCGATCATGGCTTGCTGCACCGGATGCAGGTGCTCGTCGCTCGAGGCGAGATGCTCGACGGTGACCACGTGACAGCCGTCCAGTGAGCCAAGGAAGCGAATGCAGGCGTTGACGCCCTCGTAAACGAGGCCGCCCGCTGGCGTCAGCCGCCCCACAAGCACAGTGCAGGCGCCGCAGTCGCCCTCGGCGCAACCCTCCTTCGTGCCCTTCAGCGAGCGGGAGAGGCGCAGCCAGTCAAGCAGCGTCTGGTCTGGTGCCACGTCGGTAAGAGCGACGTCCCGACCGTTGAGAATGAAACGAAGTTCGGAGCGGATTGTCGTCGATGTCATCGCTCAGCTCCCGCGGTAGGTGGAATAGCTGTAGGGCGAGAGGAGGAGCGGCACATGGTAATGCGCGCCTTCGTCGGCAAGACCGAAACGGATCGGGATGATGTCTAGAAACATTGGGCCATCCGATGCGCGACCGAGATAGTCGCCGGCATGAAAGCGCAACTCGTAGATGCCGGCCTGCATGATTTCTCCCGACAGCAGCGGCGCATCGCAGCGACCGTCGTCGTTGGTCTCCGTCGACTTCAGCAGATTCGGTACATCGCCCTCGATCCGGTAGAGTTCGATGCGCAGGCCCCGGGCGGGCTTGCCAAGCGCCGTATCCAATACATGGGTCGTGAGCCGTCCGGCTCCTGGCGAATGAGACTGCATATTCTTCTCCCGAACCTGGCGCTCCTGTCTCTACTATCGGCCAGGCCCATTCCCATGAAAAGCAGCCGTAACGTTCGAGACTTTCAAAATTTCCAAGGGGAATGGCGCGCGCGATTTGCGGTTAGACATTGGGTATCGAAAACGTTTGGAGGAACGTTTCATACGATGTCGCGGCGGGACGGATGAGCTCGACTTGCGCATTTCGCGTGCACTGAGGCGTCGAAATACGTGCCGATATCGCGATATGCATTTCATGAAAAGGCAGGTTTCCGCCGGTCTCGCTGCATGGCGGAAGTAATGAATGCGCCGATTTTCGGCTGGCCCTGATGGGTGTCAGTTTGAGACGCTTGGCGGCAGAAAAACCTTGCCGCAACTGGCGGGAAACCGATGTCGTGGTGTTCGCGATCAGCGTCGGCAGTGATCGACCATGGAAATAGCCGCCGCATGGCGGCTGCCGGAGTGCCAGCGGCGCTCCGGTCGATTTCTGCTGCCCGCACCGCGGGTCAGGCGTCGAACCCAAGCGAACATATCGTCGATCGAGGAAGAGATGACTTCGGAGAATGGAAACGGGAGACCATGAATGAAAGTGATCGAAATTCAACCGCTGACAAGAGCCGCATTCGCGTCTTTCGGCGATGTGATCGAAATGGAGGGTGCGCACAGCTATCCCATCAATGCCGGCAAATGCGTTCGCTACCATGACCTCGCAAAGGTCGAAGCGATCGGCGAGGAGGCACGTACGATGATCAGCTGGCTGCGCGGCGAACCCTATGCGCTGCCATTGGAGCTGAAGATGGTCGAGCGGCATCCCCTCGGCAGCCAGGCCTTTGTGCCGCTGACCTGCAATCCATTCCTCGTCGTTGCAGCGCCGCAGACGAACAATGGTCCGGGCGAGCCGGTGGCGTTCCGCACCAGGCCCGGCCAGGGCGTCAATATCTGGCGCAATGTCTGGCACGGTATTCTGACGCCCCTCGATGGTGTCTCCGACTTCATCGTCATCGATCGCGGCGGCAAGGGCGTCAATCTCGAGCAGCATTTCTATGAAGAGACGTTTTTGATCCGCTGAAAGGAGCTGGATCGGTTCAGATATTGGAAGGGGCGCTGCCATCGCAACGCCCCTTATTTGCTAGAGCAAGTTCCCGCTTCCAACGGCTCTCGAATGCCAAAAGACCGGGTCGTTCCAGCGAATGATCCGCTCTTGCATTTAATATCCACCGTTAATCCGCAAAGAAGGCGAAGCGCACGACGAACAGAGCGGCGACGATCTGCGTTGCCGGATGCAGCATCGACCAGCGGCCGGTGAAGACCTTCACGGCCACATAGGTGATGAAGCCGAAGGCAAGGCCGTTGGCGATCGAGTAGGTGAAGGGCATCGCAAGCGCGGTGATTGCCGCCGGTGCAGCCTCGGTCAGGTCATCCCATTCGATCTCGGTCAGTTCGCGCATCATCAGGCCGGCGACATAGAGCAGCGCGGGAGCGGTCGCATAGGCCGGAACCGAAGCCGCGAGCGGCGAGAAGAACAGGGCTGCGATGAAGAGCACGGCGATGGTAATTGCCGTCAGGCCCGTCCGGCCGCCAGCCTGGACGCCCGAAGCGCTTTCGACGAAGGCCGTCGTGCTGCTGGTGCCCATCAACGAGCCGGCGATGATCGCGGCACTGTCGGCAAGCAGAGCTCTGCTTAAGCGGTTCGGCTTTCCGTCCTGGATCAGGTTCGCACGCTTGGCGATGCCGATCAGCGTCCCGGTGGCGTCGAAGACTTCGACCAGCACGAAGACGAGGATGATATGAACCAGACCGCCATGGAGAGCGCCGACGATGTCGAGTTGCAAAAAGGTCGGCATGATGGACGGCGGCGCCGAAACGATGCCGTGAAACTGGCTGACGCCAAGGATCCAGGAGAGAATGGTGACGGCGAGAATGCCGATAAGGATCGAACCTCTTATTTTCAGCGCATCGAGAACGGCGATGACGAAGAAGCCGAAGATTGCGAGAAGGGGGCCGGTCTGCTTCAGGTCGCCGAGGCCGATGAGGGTCGCCTTATTTGCAACGACGATGCCGGCGCTCTTCAGCGCGATGATCGCCAGGAAGAGACCGATACCGGCGGCAATTGCGCTTCTCAGCGAATGCGGGATGCCGGCGATCAGCCAGCTGCGCACGCCGGTCACCGTCAGCAGAACGAAGATGCAACCGGAGATGAAAACCGCTCCGAGCGCCTGCTGCCAGGTAAAGCCGAGTGCGGCAACGACGGTGAAGGCGAAGAAGGCATTGAGTCCCATGCCCGGCGCCATGCCGATCGGCCAATTGGCAACAAGGCCCATGACGATCGAACCGAGCGCGGCTGCGAGACAGGTGGCGACAAAGACCGCGTTGCGGTCCATGCCAGTCGTCGACAGAATGTCGGGATTGACGAATATGATATAGGACATCGTCAGGAACGTCGTAACGCCTGCGATGAGTTCGGTGCGCACGGACGTGCCGTGCTCACTCAATTTGAAAAGTCGTTCAAGCATTGTTCCTCCCTAAGCGTTCCCGACGCTCGTGAAATCATGGGGCTTGCCCGCATCTCCTCCAGATGCGGGCCGCGAGAAGCGGCTTTCAACGCTTCGTGGCGAGGGGGGATTGTGCGCTTTTAATGGCTTTGCGCGCTAGAGCCGGATTTCCCTGCAATTCGCGAAAGACATTCTAAATTTTCGAGCTATTTCCGCGCGAATTTCTTCCGTTTTCGGAGCCGTTACTTGATGGTCGAAGCCATCCCTCCGTCCTGCACCAGCGCTTCGTGCGGCGCAGGCAAGAAGATATGTATGCTATCTATAGCCGGAAGGTGACAAAGCCAAACTATTTCCATCGCCTGGCGAAACCGTGAAGGCCACACAGACAGCGGCTATAGAGGATTGCGGCGAGCCCGGTAACCAAAATGGAAGGCTACCGAAGGCGGAGCGCACTCAATCCGGCTGGACGCCGATCATATCTGACCGGCGCGATATTGATCGGCGATGTTTCTGCAGGCGCGGATGGTCAGGGCCATCACGGTCAGCGTGGTGCCGGCAATGCCGCTGCCCGGAAAGGCGGAAGCATCCGTCACGAGCAAGTTGGGTATGTCCCAGCTCTGGTTATGGGCGTTGAGGACAGATTCCTGGCTCGATGTCCCCATGCGCGCACCGCCGGTTTCGTGGATGGCGGCGCCCATGCACATGGTCTTGCGGAACCATGTGCGGAACATGAAACGGCTGAACGGATCGGCATCCGGGAAGGCGCCACGGCCCATTTCTCTAAGGCCGGTGGGCGAGCCGATGAATTCCAGCTCGCCGCCGACGCCACGGATCATCTCGATCAGCACCTCTTCCTGCCGGCGCAGTAGGGTGTATTCCTCCTCGCCCATGGCACATCGGATATGAGGAACGGGGATCCCCCAGGCATCCTTCCGTCGTGCATCGAGCGTGATGCGATTGTCGGCATAGGGCAGCATGCGGCCGAAGCCGAAGAAGGCCAGCCGCGAAGGCTCGTCATCCGGCGTCGGCGCCCGGCCGATGCTTCCCTGATAGTCGAAATCATCACGGCCGGCATCGCCCTCTCCAAAGCGCGGGACGAAGATGCCGCCGGAGGGATTGTAGAAGGGATCGACAGGCGCGGAATCATCGGCCGCCCATCCCTTCGCCTTGGAGAAGGAGCCGAAGGCAAGACATGGAAGCTGATCCATGAAATAATGCCCGAGTGCGCCCGAGCTGTTGCCAAGCCCGTATGGGTGGCGGGTAGTCGCCGAGTTGAGAAGCAGCCGCACGCTTTCGATCGGCGATGCCGAGAGCACGACGATGGCGGCGTGGGCGGTTTCGACCTTTCCAGTCGTGCGATCGATGAACTCGGCACCTGTCGCCCGGCCGCCGGCATCGTCGGTGGTGATACGGCGCACGATGGCGTCATGGCGGATGGTCAGCCGTCCGGTCGCCAACGCCTCTCGTAGCGGCTTCGGCGTACGCTCGGCGTCGGGCGCGATATACCGCCAGGAAACGACATGCCGATGCGGCCAGCGTCCTTCGACTTCCGTCTTGAAGATTTCTTCGGCAGGCGTCAGCTTTGCCGGATGGGCGTAGACGCCGTCGGGCAATGCGTCCACGCCATCCTCATTGCCATAAAGGCCAAGGCTGGTTTCGACCTCCGCATAGTAGGGAGCGAGCTCGTCATAGGAAACCGGCCAGTCGACGCCCTTGCCGGTCTTCGAGCGGATCTTGAAATCATCGTCGGTCCAGCGCAGCAGCACTCGGCCAAAGCTATGCAGGCGGCCGCCGCCCTGACGGCCTCGTATCCACAGGAACGGTGCATCCTTCGGCGTCGTATAGGGGTTCTTGCGATCGTTCACGAAGAAATGGCTGAAGCGCTCGGTAAAGAAGGCGGCGCGCGCCTGGATGGGCTGGCCCTTTAGCGTGGCGCGTGCGCGCTCCCAGATATTGATGCTGCTCGCCGGCGCCTTCTTGCGGTTCGGATCGAAATCTTTCTGCGTCACCGCGGGGCCGGCTTCGAGCAGCAATACCGACAGCCCTTGGGCAGTTAATTCCTTGGCGGCGAAGGAGCCGGCGGCGCCGGAGCCGATCACCAGCGCGTCATAGACAGTCTGAGACATGGATAATTTCCGTATGCTGTGAAAATGGTCTTAAAGACGGGTGCCGTCAGCGCCGAAGAGGGAGGCCTTGGCGATATCGAGGCCGGGTGCGATCGCCGTACCCGGCTGCAGGATGGCATCTCCCATGATGCGGTAGGAGAGGCTTTGGCCCGCCCAGTCGAACCACAGCACAGTATCGGCGCCCATCGGTTCGACGACCGAGACGGTGCCGGGAATGGTGGGCCAACCCGCGTCCGCGCCATTCGGGGCGATATGTTCCGGCCGGATGCCGAGCGTCGCGGGACCTGCCTTGGCGGCGCTGAGGAAAGGATAGCCGGCTAGATCGATGGCAAGCCCGTTGCTTTCGAAGACCGGCGCGCCCCCTTTCAAGACGATCTCGCCCTCGATGAAATTCATCGCCGGCGCGCCGATGAAGCCGGCGACGAAGAGATTGGTGGGGCGATGGTAGATTTCGGACGGGCTGGCGAGCTGCTGGATCACGCCGTCCTTCATGATGGCGATACGATCGGCAAGTGTCAGTGCCTCGACCTGATCATGCGTGACATAGATCATCGTATTTCCGAGGCTCTGGTGCAGCTTCTTGATCTCGACGCGCAGCTCGTTGCGAAGCTTGGCGTCGAGATTGGACAGCGGTTCGTCGAACAGGAAGACGTTGACCTCGCGCACAAGGGCGCGGCCGATCGCTACGCGCTGGCGCTGGCCGCCCGACAATTCAGAGGGACGGCGATCGAGCAGCTTGTCGAGGTGCAGAAGCGAAGCCGTGCGGGCGATGCGCGCCTCGATCTCGGCTTTGGGAAGACCCGCCACGCGCAGGCCGAAGGAGAGATTCTTGCGCACCGACATGCGGGGATAGAGCGCATAGGACTGGAAGACCATGCCGATGCCGCGGTCCTTCGGTTCTGCCCAGGTGACGTTCTTGTCCGATATCCAGATTTCGCCGTCAGTAATGTCCTGCAGGCCGGCAATGGAGTTGAGCAGGGTCGACTTTCCGCAGCCGGAAGGTCCGAGCAGCACTAGAAATTCGCGCTGAGCGACGTCGATCGACATCTTGTCGATGACGGTGTGATCGCCATAGGCGATCTTGAGATCCTTGACCGAGACGGCAGGCTGCATGGCGTTACCCCTTGACGGCCCCGGCGGCGACACCACGCAGGAACCAGCGGCCGGAGAAAAAATAGATGGCGAGCGGAACGACGGCGGTCAGGATGGTGGCCGCCATGTTCACATTGTAGGCGCGCTCGCCCATGGTGGTGTTGACGATGTTGTTGAGCTGCACGGTCATCGGCAGATTGTCGCGCCCGGCAAAGACCAGGCCGATCAGAAAATCGTTCCAGATGCCGGTAAACTGGAAGATCGAGGCGACAACGATCATGGGCACAGCCATGGGCAGCATGATCTCGATGAAGATCCGCCAGAAGCCGGCGCCATCGACGCGAGCCGCCTTACAGAGCTCTTCGGGAATGGCGACGAAATAGTTCCGGAACAGCAGTGTCACCAGCGGCAGGCCGAAGATCACGTGAACGAGGACCACACCCGCTATCGAATTATAAAGGCTGAGATTGGCGAGTAGCCGCACCAGCGGATAAAGGAAGATCTGGTAGGGGATGAGGCCGCCGGCCATCAGGAGCCCGAACAGCAGGTTCGAGCCTCTCGGCCGCCAAAAGGAGAGGGCGTAGCCGTTGATCGCGCCGATGAAGACGGAAATCGCCACGGCCGGCACGGTGATCCTGACCGAATTCCAGAAGCCGATGCGCACGCCCAGACATTGCGTGCCCATGCAGGCGCCCGACCAGGCGGTCTTCCAGGCGCCGAAGTCGATGCTATCTGGCAAGGCAAAGATGCGGCCCTGGCGGATCTCTTCCATTGTCTTCAGCGAGGTGACGAGCATCGTGTAGAGCGGCAGCAGGAAGAAGAGTGCAGACAGGATAAGGAAGGCATAGAGCCCGATCTGGCCGGCCGACAGTCGCGAAGGCTTGGGGCCGCGGGGATGAAGAGCTGCCATCAGTGTGCTCCCCTTCTTCTGGCGCGCATGGCGAGCGCATAGCGAAAAGGCGCGACGGCCATGACGACGGACAGCACGAGCACGGTGGCGCCGGCGCTGGCCAGACCGAGGTTCTGGCGCTCGAACAGATTGTCCATGATGAATTTTGCCGGCACTTCGGTCGAGTAGCCGGGGCCGCCACCGGTCTGCGCGACGATGAGGTCATAGGTCTTGATCACGCCCATGGAGAGCAGCATGCCCGACGCGGCAAGTGCTGGCCCAAGCTGCGGCAGGATGATCGAGGTATAGATGCGCCAGACCGGAATGCCGTCGATCTGAGCCGCCTTCCATTGTTCCTCGCCGATCCCGCGCATGCCTGACAGTGCGATGACCATGACAAGGCCAGCACCCTGCCAGACGCCGGCAAAGACCACCGTGTAGATCGCCATGTCGCGATTGACGATCCAGTCGAAGACGAAGCTCTGCCAGCCGAGCGCCCTGACGGTCGCCTGAATGCCGAAGGTTGGGTTCAGCATCCACTGCCAAATGAGGCCGGTAACCACGAAGGACATGGCATAGGGGTAGAGGAAGATGGTGCGAAATATACTTTCGAAGCGAACCTTGCGATCGAGCGCCGCGGCGAGCACGAAGCCCAATGCTAGGCAGCCGGCAACATAGAGTACGCCGAAGATCAGCACATTTTCCAGGGACGCGAGCCATCGCGATGTTCGGAACAGCTTGGCATATTGCGCAAAGCCGACATAGTTGGACGACGGGAAGATGGTCGAATCCGTGAATGACAGGCGCACCGACCAGACCATGGTGCCGATATAGATGAAAATGGCGGCAATCCATGTCGGCAGCAGGGCGAAGGTCGCAGCAAGGGGACGTCTGCGCTTGGCTTGCATCAGCAAACTTTCTCGAAAGGATGGGCAGAGCCGATCGACAGGGAACTCGGACGACCGGCTCGCTGAGGGTCTATTCGAAGATCGCGAAGAACTTCTCCGCCCCCGAGGCGCTATCTTCGGACGGATTGGTCCAGAACTCGTCGACGAAGTCGTTGAGGGCGCCGGCCTGCTGCGGCGAGAGGATCAGAGCCTGATCGGGCACGATCTTGCCGGCGCTCATCAGCTCAAGGCCTTTCTGCGCGCAGATGTCGAGCTTGGACTTGTCGACGTCGGTCCGCATGGGCACCGAGCCCTTCTTCAGCGAAAACTCCACCTGCACGGCCGGATCCATGGCGACCTCGGCAAGCAGGGTCTGGCCCTTCTGTGCGGTCGCATCGGCGATCTTCGGGAAGGAGAAGGAATCGGCGACATAGACCATGCCCGGCGATTGCGGCGCGAGCATGCAGCCATAGTCCTTGCCCAGTTCCTTGCCGGCGGCCACGAACTCACCCTTGGCCCAGTCACCCATGAATTGCACGCCGGCCTTTCCGGTGATGACCATGGCGGTTGCGTCGTTCCAATTGCGGCCGGCGGCACCTTCATCGACATAGGCGCGCAGCTTGCCGAGGATATCCAGCGTCTTCTTTACGCCTGCCATCGAGGCGTCGCCCTTGTCTTTGTCGACATAGATCTTGAGGAAGCCGTCAATGCCGACCTGGGTCAGCAGGATCATGTTGAAGACCTTGGATTCCTGCCAGGATTGGCCGCCCCAGGCGACGGGCTGAATGCCTGATGCCTTCAGCTTGTCGAGGGCCGAGAAGAATTCGTCCCAGCTCTTCGGCTCGTCAGTGAGGCCAGCCTTGGCGAAGGCATCCTTGGAATAGAACACCCAGCTCTCGCCATGGGCGCCGGTCGGAGAGAGGTAGACCTTGCCATTATAGGAGATGAGGTCGTAAATCGACTTGGGCAGGACATCGGCCCATTTGCCGGCTTTCGCCACATCGTCGATCGGGCTCATAAGTCCCTGATTGACGAAATCGGTGTTGGCAAGGCCGAGCACGGCCTGCTTGGCGGTCGGCGGGTCGCCCGCGACCAAACGGTTCTGGAAAGCCGCATCGGCCGCGCCGAAGCCGGCGATGGAAGAATCCTTCCAGGTGCCGCCGCGCTTCTCGAACTCCTGTTTGACGACGCCGAGGGCCGCGGCCTCGCTGCCTGAGGTCCATGAGGTCATAACCTCAGCCTGCGGCTTGTCTTCTGCATGGGCAGTCATCGAGGCCGTGACGAGTGCGGCTCCCATCAATAGCAATTTCACTGTATTTTTCATCGTTCCACCTCTTCAGGAAAGCCCTCTTGGCGGGGCCATTCGTTTTCGGATTTTTGGTATCAGCGATAGATCGGCAAGAGCGCCTGCCTGACGAGCGTCAGCCCGCTGGCGATATCGCCGACCGGATCGGGTGCGGCGTCGAGCTCGAGGATGGCCCAGCCTTCATAGCCCCGGTCGCGCAGCAGCCTGGCCCAGCCCGGCCAATCGACCCGGCCGAGGCCGAAGCCGCAGAAATAGGGGCGATGGCGGTCATGGATATGCTCGTCGATGACCGTATCGGCCGGCATCGGACCCAGCGCATCCTTCCAGTGAGCGATAATGACGCGCTCGTGATGGCGATCGACAAGCTGCAGCGGATCGGAGCCGGCAACGATGATATGCGCCGTATCCGGGCACATATGCACGTAGGCGGGATCGGTCAGTAGCATCAGCAGATCGACGTCGCGTGCTGCCGCGAAGATTGAATGCGCCTCGGTGTGGAGAGCGAGACGCACACCTTTGACATAGAGAGCAGCGCCGAGGCGATTGAGGAAATCGGCAATTTTGCGCGCCTGCTCGAAGTCGAAGAAGCGTGTCGGCTGAGCGCCGAGCGTCTGGCGAAGCGGTGCACCGATGACCATGATATCGCTGCCGCAGGCTTTAAGGAATTCGGCATATTTTTCGGCCTTGTCGATGATAGCGGCCTGCGCTGATGCCTCGGTGAAATCGCCGGCGGCTTCGAGCTCGGCAAAGAAGCCGCTCGCAAGCGTCAGCCCACGCCTTGAAAGCTCGGCGGCAAACTTCTCGACCGAACCATAGGTCTTCGTTGCATCCTGCCAGTTGAAGGGTGAGAAGGTCAACTCCACGCCGGTAACGCCGGAGGCTTGCACGGCATCCAGTATCTTGTCCCAGAAGGCGCGCGGCTCATCGCGCGAAAGCGCGATGATGCCGTCATAATCCTCTACGCCCCAAAATCCAGGGTGGAAAAAGGTGACGAGATCGACACCAAAGCGCAGCCGTTCCGTAGAGGTCATGAGACTATCCGTTGTTAAGGCATGGAAGATCGCTCGTGGAACCATGGCTCACGGCAAATAATCCATAATGATTTCAATGCACTGCAATTGGCAAACGTTTGCCGTGCCTGAATAGTAGACAAGTCGTTTTTTTATGCAAGCGATTTTTGGCAAACGTTTGCTAAACGGCTGGGATTGCCGTAGCATCCCGCGCGATGGGCATTGGGAAGGACGCCAAAAAGTGAAGAATAACAAGGATCTGCCGGCAGAAGAGCATTCCGGCCCTCTGATGGCGGATGTCGCACGGCTGGCAGGCGTCGCGATCTCCACGGTGAGCCGGGCGCTCGCCAATCCCGGTCGCGTGAACGAAAAGACGCGCGCCAAGATCGACGCTGCCGCCAAGCAGCTCGGCTATACGCCCAATGCCATGGCGAGGGGGCTCCGTGTCGGCAAGTCCAATGTCGTCATGATCATTCTGCCGGGCTCGCTCTATTACGGTGTTTCGCAGGTCATCCCTCTGGTCCTACAGGGAATAAACAGGTCGTTGAGGCAGAATGGTTATCATCTGATGATTGCCAACCTCGATCGTGACGAGGCTTCGGAGCGCCATATCCTCGATCTGGCTTTCGGAGGCACGGTGCGTGGTGCCATCATTCTCTCCTCGGATCTGCCGGTTCATGGCGGTCGGTCACTGAAGGATTCCGCTCTGCCGATTGTCTCTCTTTTGTTCGACATGAGCCACGCAGCCCTGCCGAGTGTCGTAACCAATGATCGCCAGGCCGTTCGCGATGCCACGACCGAATTGATTGCTCTCGGCCATCGGCGTTTCCTTTATCTTGCCGGTCCCGAGGGCAATTACCATGACCGAGAACGCTATCTGGGTGCCGTTGAAGCGCTTGCCGCCGCGGGTCTGCCGGAGACGGCGATCGTCAGGTCCGGCGGCAGCCTTGATTATCAGCATGGTTTCCAGATCGGCGTCGCTGCGGCGGCGGAATTTGCCGATCTCATCTTGAAGCCCACGGCCGTCATTGCCACCAGCGACGACATGGCGATTTCTTTCATGAGCTGCGTTCAACGCATGGGTTGGAAGATTCCAACCGATCTTTCCATTGTGTCCTTCGACGGCGCCCCGGTCTGTGAGTATTCGCTGCCGCCATTGTCGACCATCGAACAGCCTGTCGAGGAAATGGGGCAGATGGCCGTGAGCTTGCTGATGGAACGGATCGACGCGCCGGATAAGGCGACGGCCTTGCGTCATGTCATCGAAAGCAAGCTCATTCGGCGCGAAAGCTTTGGTCCGGCGCCGTCAAATGTTTAGGGACAGCTCTGCATTTTTCATCCGGGCGTAAAAGAGCCGCAGCTATAGGGACATCATTATAGTGAATTATAGCGAGAGCACCGACGTTCTCTCCCGCTCACCGTATGACATTCGGTATGGAGCGTTCGATCCGGACATCCAGGCGGATGACACGGGTGCTGAGTGTTTGAGATTCGCGCAAGATCTCGAAAACAGGCAGGAAAACCGGACGGATGATGGTAAACCACGAAGCGACATCATCGATACCGGCGCTGACACTTGCGGCCGCGCCGCTTTCATCCCTGCCAACGATCAAAAGATTACCAGCCAGAGGGGAGGAGTGCCCCTTCAAATCCGTAACGCTCGAAAGGCCGTCGATAAGGCCATTCTTATCGGTATAGAGAAAATGCGCATCCTCGATTCTGATAACATCGACTTTGCTGGCCCTCACCAACTTGCGGATGTATTCGGTACGGTTGCTGGCGGGAAGCATCACCGTGCGAATGGTTCCATCAGCCGGATTTAAAAGATACGCCTTGGCTTCGGGCGGGGAAGTTTCTTCAGTTTGCTCTTCGACAGGGCGTGGTTCCAGCGCAGGGAGGAGTCGCAGCTTTGTTCGCGCTCTCCCCTGGGATCCAGATCGGCCATAGCTATCCGTCATTCACCGTTCCCTTGCCACATCGAGAATTAGCATTGGAAGAGACAGGGCCTTATAGGCACGAGATTATGCAACTTTTGCAAGCATCAAAATTCGCTCGGTGTGTTGCCTTTTCTTCAACGGGAGAGCGACTCCTAATCTCCTGCGTTCGAATAATTTCACGGAGATAATCATAAGACTCGCGGCCTCGCCATACGCCGCTTAAGGAAGAGGATGATCAGGGGAAGTCAGGTGGCAGCGTAGATAAGCAGTGACTTGCCTCGATAGGGAACGGCTATTCAAACGTATTGGTCGATGTTTTTCCATTTTGAAGAGAAATCTCATCAAAATACTTCTCAAAGTATCTGCGCGCAATGATTGAAGTCATCGAGAGACTGCGCTTGGGATCGACGATCAGAGAAAGCACCATTGGCGGTAAGTCGTTGTCCGCTATGCGGGCGTAGTGCAATCCAACCTCATGGGCAAGGGGCCCGCCGGCAGGCATGGCCGTCACGCCGAAACCGCAGCCCTCGCGGACCATGGAACGCATGAGCGACAGGCTATTGGTGGTCAAAATTGGCTGAAAGCGGATGTCAATACGGGCAGCGGCGATATCGACGATATCGCGTAGGTGGCTGCTGGTGTCGGGTACAATTATCGGCTTCTTGAAGAATTCGTCTATGGATATGCTGTCAGGCCGTTCAAGGTGGGGATCTCCCGGCAGCATGGCAATGAGATGAAAGTCGGCGGAACGCGTGACGACGACTCCCGGCAAGGGCAGGGGGCTGAAGGTAAGGCCGAAGTCTGCGCCCCCATCCCTAACCAGCTGCCGCACACGGTCGGAATCCTCCACTGCGATCGCATTGCGGATACGAGGATGATCCTTCGTGAACCGCGCAATCACTGCGGGCAGGAAATCGGGCACCGCTTCTTGCGACGAGGCTATTTTCACCTCGCCGCGGCGAAGTCCTTTCAGCTCCTCGATTTCGGATTTGATGCGGGAAAGGTCCTTATTCCATTCCCTATAGCCATTGACGAGCAATTCGCCCGCCGATGTCAGCCGCATGCCGCGCGGCAGGCGCTCGAAGAGAGTGACGCCAAACTCCTCCTCGGCGCTGATGAGCTGTTTGTTGATCGCTGAAGCCGATACGTTCAGCTTTTCGGCGGCCTTTCTGATCGAGCCGTGATTGGCGATCTCGTCGAGGTAATGCGCGAAGCGGGAAAACAGGAGCCTGCTCATTCGGAGCTATACCTCGTTGAAGAAAAGGAAACATACCAGACGAATTTTGTTGGTTGTAAAAATCGTGTGATCTGGTGTCTATTAAGACGAGAATTTGAATGCAAACAATGTGCCAAAAAGGCCGCAGTGATGTATCTTGAGACTTCTCAAACCTATCAGGTACGGGTTGCGGGCGAAAATTTCAGCCTGCCGATCGTCCGGCTGAGCGAGCGTCGCGCGATCGCATTGCTGATGGTAATCGATATGGGGATCCGGTTCGGAGATCTCGTCGGCGAGGCCCTTGCCCGTCATTTCACGCAGTCGAAACCCGATATTGTCGTCGGCAGCGCTACTTTGGGCGTGCCGGTCGCCATAGAGGTTTCGCGGCGCCTTGGTATCGATCAATATGTCATCTTGCAGAAATCGCCCAAGTTTCATCTTGCCGATGCCTTGGTCGAGGATGTCCGTTCCATCACGACCGCAGTGCCGCAGCGTCTCCTG
Source organism: Rhizobium sp. BK098 (assembly GCF_014193155.1). Lineage (NCBI taxonomy): Bacteria > Pseudomonadati > Pseudomonadota > Alphaproteobacteria > Hyphomicrobiales > Rhizobiaceae > Rhizobium > Rhizobium sp. BK098. The sequence continues at coordinate 166,891 of NZ_JACHYY010000004.1, forward strand.
CTCGATCGCCGTTCGATAAAACTGCTTCAAGGCAGACGCGTCCTTGTTGTCGACGATGTTATCGCAACCGGTTCCAGCATGGCGGCCGCTCTCAGGCTGGTGCGCCGTGCAGGCGCAAACATCATTGGCGCCGGCGCCATTCTGACCGAGGGTCATGCCTGGCGGAATTTGCTGGGTGATGACGCCCGTCTCGTGACCAGCCTGGGACATATTCCACAGTTCGATATTGTCGATGGGGTGGCGACGCCCGATGTCGTCACCGAAAAGGACGCTTGGACGGATGATCTGGCTTCGCCTGGCAAGAATTTGACGCAGTTCCAGCGAAGACGCGCGGCAATCCAAAAGAGCGCAGCAGGGATGTAGGTAAGTCGCCGATCCCTAGCATGGCTATCTTGATGCAGCCGGTCCATGACGCGCATGAATGGATTGGCCGATCGATGTCCCTTATGCTAGGTGATGTTTTATATGCAATCTGAAATGGTTTTTACGAACGGAAACACGCATAGTCACTCAATTCTTGGAAGAGGTTTTTCTGTGAGCCGGCAATCGATTCCCATCCCAGTCTCAATTCGATTGCTTCGCGATCTTCGTTTCAAAAACCCATCCAAGCCTCTGAAGTTCGAGACGTACTGTAACTGAGGTTGGCAGGTGGCGTGTTCACACTGCCTTTCATGATCGGATGGGCGATTATCCGAGCAAGTGCATGCATTATAGATAAAGCGCGTCACTGCGCTTGAATGGTCGCGGAGAGCCTCTCAGCCGGTTCTTCGGCAATTTTTGGAAATTACTTTTTAAAGGAACCAAAATCATGCAGCCAGCGAGCATGTCACAAACTGACGGCAATACACTCTTTCCCATCGTCCTCTCGATCGTGGCGGCAGCCGCGACCGGTGTGCTTTGGGCCTATGCCAATCCGATCCAACTCGTGCCGGGGATCATTCAGTGGCGCATTTTCGCCTTCCTGCCGCCAGTGATCGGCATTCTGCTCGGCTGGCGCAGCGGCTTCATCTGCGGCTATCTCGGCACCATTGTCTGGTCGCTTCTTGCCGGCACGTTCATACCCGCGCATTCGCTTATTGTTGATGGCATCATGGTCGGTCTGACCGGTCTCGTGCCGGGGCTCTTCTTCGATCCTGCCAAGACGGTCTTCGATCGCGCCGCGCTGATCAAGATTGCCGTGGTCTGCCTTGTCATCGGGCTGATCATGGTGGCGGCGGTGTCAGCAAGCCTTGCCTATCTCGGCATTTTCCCGTTCTGGTGGGGCTTCGGCTATATCGGCCTGTCCGACATCGTCCCGATGGTCGTCGGCACGCCGCTTCTGATCATCCCGGCCCTGAAAATTCTGAAGAGTGCTCATCCCGCCGGTTTCAAGCGCTTCTGAACCAATCTGGATCGACAAGTGCTCAATATTGCCAATCTGACGATTGGTTTCGGCGGCGTCGCACCGGTGTTTGCCGATACCAATTGCATGCTTGACGAGGGGCAGCGGCTTCTCGTCTGTGGTGAAGCCGGCAGCGGCAAGTCGACGCTGCTCGGCGTTGCCGCGGGTTTGATTCCGCGCCTCATTCCCGTTGCCGAATTCTCCGGGCAGGTGGAACTTGCCGGCCGTCCGCTGCCTTCCCTTACAAAGAAGGAACTCTTCGACACGATCAGCTTCGTGTCGCAAAATAGCGAAGACCAGCTATGGGATATCTGCGTCGAGGACGTCATCGCCTTCCCGCTGGAAAACAAGAGTGTCGAGCGGAGCGTGATCCGGGACCGGCTCGCCGAGTTGATGACCGAGTTCGGGCTGGAAACACTGAGCGGCCGGCGGGTTCTGACCCTTTCGGGGGGCGAACGGCGAATGGTCACCATTGCTGCGGCGATCGTCTCCAGCCCATTGATTCTGGTGCTGGACGAACCGACGACCGGGCTCGATCCGGCTGCGCGCGTGCGGTTGTCCAATATCCTGCGCAAAGTGCTGGACAGCACCCCGACATTGCTGATTTCCGAGCAGGACCCTCTGCCGCTTCGTTCCGTAATAGACAGCATTGCCTTGTTGCGTCGCGGCGGCATCTCTCCAAGCATGCCGCCGAAGATGGTGCTCAGGCAGGATGCCGCCTGGATCGATGCCGGCATTCTGCCGCCGATGCGCGCCCCGCCCGCGCGGCAGACGGTCGAGCGAGGGCGTCCGCTATTGACCGTATCCGGGCTGGCGAGCCAGCTTTCGCGCTCGCGCGGAAACCCGGTGCTGAAGGACGTGAGCTTCGATGTCCGGGCCGGAGAGGTGCTGGCGCTTATCGGCCGTAACGGCGCCGGGAAGACGACGCTGTTCAAATCGATCCTCGGGCTGACGAAAACCACCTCGGGTTCCATCCTCCTCGACGGGATGAAGGCCGATAATTGGTCGGTCGCCGCGCGAGCCCGCAAGATCGCCTATATCCCCCAAAACATGCGGCATATCTTGTTCAACATGACCGTGCTCGGTGAGGTGATCTTTGCCATCACCGCGTCGAGCGCATCGTCGAGCGACCCGGCCGTCATCGCGCGCGCCAAGGCGGCGCTGGAGCGCTACGCACTCTCCGACCTGGCGGAAGCCAATCCGTTTGCTTTATCGGCCCGCCAGCAGGCGCTGCTGGGGCTTGCCTGCGCCGATGCCACCGGCGCACTCGTTGCCATCATCGATGAACCGCTTCTAAGCAGAGACATCAAAGGCCGGCAGATGCTGGAGCTTTTCATCTCTTCGATGCAGTCCTCGGGCCGAGCCGTGATGCTGATTTCGCACGATCTGGAACTCGTCGACGATCTGGCCACTCGCCTGATGATCCTCGACAATGGCACGATCGCGTTTGAGGGAGCGCCGGAAGAGGGCTGGAAAAGCGATGCCTTCCGTTCTCTCGGCTGGCAGACGCCCTATGATATGACGGCCTGGAGCATGGCATGACGCGGCTTCATGAGCTCAATTTCTTTATCAAGCTGGGCGTTGCCTTCATCATCATGCTGGCTGCCTGGTTTGCTCCGGATTGGCGGTTCGGTGTAACTCTTGCGCTTGTCTGCCTGGTCCTTCTGTGGGGCCTGAGGGTTCCCGGTCTTCGCGGCTACATCAAGGGTGCTGCTTTGCTGACGGGCATGGTCATGGTGAGCTGGATGATAAATCTCTGGCTGCAGGGTCTTTCAACGCCGCAGGCCCTGCCTGTCGCGGCGGCGATGGCCGCCAGGCTGGTGACGACAACGGCCGCCTTCTATTTCGTCATGGAAACAAGCTCGCCGGGCGAAATATTGGCGGCGGCAAGCGCCGCGCGCCTACCCTCCATTGCCACTCTCGTTCTATCGCTCACCTTCGGCGTCATTCCGATGCTGCGCGACGATTTCGAGCGCATTGCGGATGCCCAGCGTTCTCGCGGCATGGAGATTGACGATGTCGGCCTGCCGACGAAATTGCGCTTTGCATTGGCACGCGGCATCCCGCTGCTCGTTCAGGCGATCCGCATGGCGCATGCCATCTCGTTTTCGCTTACCCTTTCCGGGTACGATCTGAAACACAAGCGAACAACCTGGCGCGAGGTTGGCCTGATGGTCGAGCAGCGCCTTAGCATGAAGGATAAGACCTATGAGCCCTGAGACCGCCGACCCGAGAACCGGGCAGAACTGGAAGGTCGACGTTGCCGGCTATACCGTTGATCTGCCTATCGTGGCGATCAAGCCGGATTTTGCCATTTCGCTGATGATGGTCATCGATCTCGGTGTGAAGTTCGGTGAACATGTCGGCGCCAAGCTTGCCGCCAAATTCGCATCGCTCAAGCCCGATATCGTGATCGGTACCGCGACGCTCGGCATTCCCGTCGCCATTGAGGTCACGCGTGCACTCGGCCTCAATAACTATGTCGTCCTGCAGAAGTCGCCGAAAATCCATTTGGCGAATGCACTGGAACAACGCATCTCCTCCATCACCTCCAAGGGCGAGCAGCGCCTGCTGCTGGACCGTGCCGCAATCCCCCTTCTCAACGGCAAGCGCGTGCTTGTCGTCGACGACGTGGTCGCCTCCGGATCGAGCCTCAAGGGCTCGCTGGAACTGGTGCGCAAGGCTGGAGCCGAGGTCGTCGGCATTGGCGTCATTCTGACGGAAGCCCGCGATTGGCGCGAGACGCTGGGATCCGATTGCGATCTCATTCAGAGCCTCGCCCATATCCCGCAATTCTCCAGGACCGGCAATTCGACGTGGGAGCCGATCCCCGGCACTTGAACTTTCCGCAGCGACTGGAGCGGTATCTTGGATCGAGGGGTGCTCGTCATCGACCCGAGCAGCCAACTGTTCTACACATGGAATTTCGCACATGATGATCCAGCTTCGGGCCGGATCAGAAACAGCCCTATGGAGATGCCAAGGCGGGGATGGCGTAAGTTGAGGCTATTGCTGGCAAACCCGGGGTGCGATCATACGAGCATGGCCCGGCCACTTGCTTTTATCAAGCCTTTGTCTTGTTCTGGCTGATGGCGTGGATACTTCAGATAGCCGAACTATAAAGTGGATGAGGACATGATCACCGATATCGAGGACTTCTTTGCCAAGGGATGCGGACGCTGCGAACGCTTTGCGACGCCGGACTGTTCGACGAGGTTGTGGATTGACGGTCTGAACGAACTGCGCCGAATCTGTCGGGAGGCGGGGCTCGTCGAGACGGTGAAATGGGCCCATCCATGCTACATGCACGCCGGACGCAACATCGTCATCATCGGCGCCTTTCGCGGCGATTTTCGCCTCACTTTCTTCAACGCGGCGCTGATGAAGGACCCTGAGGGCGTGCTCGAAAAGCAAGGGCAGAATACCCAGCATCCCGATATGATCCGCTTCGTGAGTAACGCCGCCGTGGCGAAGATGGAGCCCGTCATCCGAGCCTATCTGAAGGAGGCGATGGGATATGCGGAGGCCGGCATCAAGCCTGCAAAAGAGGTGGGCGAAATTGAATTGCCGGACGAGCTGATCGAGGCGCTGGATTCCGATCCCGAGCTGGCGGAAGCTTTTCACGATCTGACGCCAGGGCGAAAGAAAAGCTATGTGATCAACCTCGGCTCCGTGAAGAAATCCGAAACGCGGGCCGCGCGGATTGCCAAGTTTCGCAATCATATTCTTGCCGGAAAGGGCGCGCTGGAGCGCTAGCCGGCAATTGATGTCTTCTGCTTCTTGATCATCATCGATGGGTTCGAGCCGCTGCGCAATCTCAAGTCAGTTCGGTTTAGGATAATACCAAGCATAACCAAAGTGATAACGATCCGGCTCCTTGCCGTAGTAATAGGGAAGGGCAATGTCCTGCTGCGGCGGCAGTTCCGCCGCCGTTCCGTATTTCGACGTGAGCCATAGCTGCAGTGCGTTCGGCATGGTTGATTGATGCCCGTCGCGTTCGTTCCAGACAAACAGGACCGGTCCATCGCCTATGACCTGCCGGCTGAGATCTGACGCAGGATATTCCGTCGATACGACCGATGTGTGCGGCATGTTCACACGCAGATTGCCGGCCTTGAGCCAGGTCGTCGTGACGACCGCCGAGGGTTGTTTTCCTTCCGGGGTGACGACTTTGTCCACGAAGGTGGCATAAGGGGCGTTCAAATGCTCATAAGAATGGAAAAACCGCGCAAAAAGGACACCTCCGGCTATGATCAGAGGCAGCGCGATCATCATGACGATGGGTACGTAAAGGAATTTCTTTATATCGGCCTGGCTCTGCTGTCCCGCTGCATCGAGCTTCAGACAGAAGTAGGCTGGCAGCAGAAACAGGAAGGGTAGCAGCCAGCGGTCGCGAAATTCCGTAAGCGTGATCACCAGTATCAAGAGTACCAAGATAGCGGCGGTGCTTAAGAGTATCCTGCCGACGAAATCGCTCCATTCACTTCTGGCTCGCAGGGCTCGCAGAAATGATTGACGGAAGAACAGCAGAAAGATCACGCTCGTGGGAGCTATGATGGCGACGCTCGTCTTTATCAGCTCCAGAAGTCCGAAACCGATATCGGAAAGCTTTCCGCCGGCGCCTCGCTCCGACATGGTTTGGACAGTCGTTGTCAGGACCCGATCCATGTTGGACACCATCCATATCGCGTGCGGCAGGAACACGAGAACGGCGATTGCGAGCGTCAGCAGGAGGCGCCAGTCCAGAAGCCTTTTTCGCCCGACCGGATGAAAGAAGGTCGCGATGAGGACACTGCCAATCACCAGAGCAAAATTGTACTTCGTCAGCATGCCAAGCCCGGCCCAAAGCCCGATCAGCGCGTAGGAGAGGACTGTCGGACGACGGATGGTGACGATGACGAAATAGATCAACATGAGCACCGCAAGCAGGGTGCCGACGGTATGTGTCAGGTCTCTCTGCGCCTGCCAGAACATCTGTGGCATCGTCAGGAGCGATAGCGTTCCGACCGCCGCCAGCCTTTTGTCGGCCAAGAGCAATCGCAGAAGCTTGTAATAGGCGAGATAGACCAGGAAAAGCAGAAGATTCTTCACGATGACGAGCGATGCGACACTCGTGCCGAAAATTTCGAAGATGCCGTACTGAATCCAGTTGTAGAGCGGCGGTTGGGCGTCGTAACCCCAGGCGAGCCATTGGCCGACGAGAAACTGCTGCGCTTCGTCGATCCGCAGCGAGCTCGATATGGCGATGCGGATGGCTGCCTGCACGATGAAATATATCGCCAGGCTCCCGGGTACCCACCAGTATTCGGAGGATGACCTGCTGTCGATTGATGCAGTCTGCTGTCCGACACCGGCAAGGCTGTCTTTTCCCAGGGGGTTCATCCGGTTCTCCGTGCGATTGCCAAGATCGTTGCACGGCCATCTCATAGATGTCGCGACGGCACAATCGTTTTCAGTGGGATTTCTAGGGTTGGCATGTCGAGGATGGATCTAATTCCTCAGATATCGTTCCTGAGCAGCCGGGTCATTCCGGGTCACTAAAGTATCCTCGTCATTCATCGCATTCAGCTTTCCGACATCATGCCGGTCGAATTTGCATGGTCAATAATTGACTAGGGCTGCGGAGTATGAAGGCCACACCCGGCGGCAACAATAAATTTTCTCTGAATGTTGCCATATTCTCCTTGAGATCAGTTGTCAAACATACCGAATGTATGTATATAGAGCTCAAGCTTGGGCGAGGGGCGCTTTTCAAACTCTGAGTCCGACCGCCATCCGACACTCTGTGTCGGTAGCCGCAGCCCATCGTTCCAATCCGATGCGGCTGCCCACCCCGATCGGTTGACCTCCGATCAAGACGAGAAGGATTCGGCTTTCCCTCCGAATCCTTCTCTTTTTTAGATGCTCGTACTTTTACCTTCCGTATCGATGTGGAGATAGGCTCCCTCTCGAAACACTCGATCCTGTCGAATTCGACCCGAGCGAACATATCCCTCGACTTTATAGAGGTTTACCGCGTGATGTTCATGCCGCCGGCTGTAGCAATTCCTCGATCTGCCCGCAGAACCAGCGATGCGCCGCACTCGATCGCGGCGATGCCAGGTCCGGACCAATGAAAAGTTCGGCAGGACGAAGAGCACCTTAAGACATAGACGCATGGCAATACGCTCGAATTGTCCTTCGGCCAGGACATCGCGTTCGCGACGGAGCAGTTGAGAGCACTGGCCAGGCCCGCCTGCATCCATCTAAATGTTGCGGAACCTTTTGCCGTCCAGCGCTTTTCATTGGACGATTTCAGAAACCATGTAGTTGTCACTTGTCGCGCTCATCCCCCAACGACCACCACCAAGCCCGAGCTCTCGTCCCCCTTGGATTTCTGAATTTCTTCATGGCCGATGTTCAGGCGGGCATCGGACCCTTCCTCGGGGTTTTCCTCGTCGCCCATGGTTGGCAAAGCGGATCGATCGGCTCCGTCATGACGATCGGTGGGATTGCGGGGATGGTGATGATGGCCCCCGCCGGAGCGTTCATCGATGAGACCACGCATAAGCGCACATGCGTGATCGTGCTTGGCATCTGCACGGTCCTTGCCTCGATGATCATATTGGTGTCACAGTTCTTCTGGGTCGTGGCGCTGTCCCAGGTTGCGACCGCTATTGCCGGCGCCGCGATCGGGCCAGCGCTTAATGGCATTACTCTCGGCATTGTCCGGCAGGTGGGCTTCAATCGGCAGAATGGTTACAATCAGGCATTCAATCATGCCGGCAACCTTGTCGGTGCCGGGCTGTCGGGGTGGCTCGGCTGGATGTTCGGGCTGACTGCCGTCTTCTGGCTGTCAGCCGTCTTCGGCGTGCTGACCATCATTTCCGTGCTGATGATCCCAGCCGATGCGATCGACGATGACGAAGCGCGCGGCGCGACCCTTGCCGCCGTTGGTCCGCCGGGAGAGGGGGAGCCTGCCAGGCACCGAAAACCGAGCGGCTTCAAGGTGCTTGCCGAATCGAAGCCGCTGCTCATCCTGGCCGGTGCGCTTGCATTGTTTCATCTTGGCAACGGCGCGATGTTGCCATTGTTCGGGCTGGCTGTCGTCTCCGCCGGTCAGGCCGATCCCGCGGGCTTCGTCGCGCTGACGGTGGTGGTGGCGCAGGGCACGATGATCATCACTTCTCTGATCGCGATGCATATGGCGGAAAGGAGAGGACAATGGCTGGTGCTGCTGGTCTCGTTCGCCTCCTTGCCGATCCGCGGCTTCGTGGCGGCGCATCTGATTACGTCCTGGGGGGTCTATCCCGTTCAGGTTCTCGATGGTATCGGCGCGGGCTTGCAAAGCGTTGCCGTGCCGACGCTCGTCGCCCGCATTCTGAACGGAACCGGCCGTATCAATGTCGGCCAGGGCGTCGTCATGACCATGCAAGGGGTCGGCGCATCCCTGAGCCCGGCGATCGGCGGCTGGCTGGCGCAGGAGATCGGTTATAGCACGATGTTCATGATCCTCGGCAGCTTTGCGCTCGGGTCGATTGCGCTTTGGGTCGGGTTTCATGGAGTGGTGCGGGTTGCCGCTTCCGCACCGGGGCGACCTCAGGGCGTTGTGTTCTCAGGTGATTAATTGCCTATCTCCGCCCTATTGCGGGGCCAGGAAAGCATCATCCTTTGGGCATATCCCTGAGCGCTCCGATCAATCGAGTTTTACCGTGGCGCGGCCGCTCGTGAGATCCCGAATAGTGTCAAAAACCTGTTCGGCGAGCGACGCGGCTATGGTCACGCTGAGCAGGGCTCCGGATTCGGTGAAACGCTCTTCCAGAACCTGCACGCCGGCCTCGCTATGAAGTTTCGCTTTTACGAGAGCGAGGTGCGAAAACTGCACATCGATCGTTGCCGCGATGGTCGGCAGTATTTCTCTTTTTTCCGCGCATTGCAGACATTGCGCGGCAGTGCCGCCATAGGCGCGGATCAGTCCGCCTGCACCCAAAAGAGTGCCGCCGAACCAGCGTGTTACGACGACGGCGACCATATCCAATTCGAAGCCGTCGATAGCCTGGAGGATCGGCTTGCCGGCCGTGCCGCTCGGCTCGCCATCATCGCTGAAGCGATAGTTCTGTCCGATACGCCAGGCCCAGCAATTGTGATTGGCATCTGTGACAGAGTGCTGCGCGACAAACGCCTTTGCCGCCTCGGTATCAGCGATCGGAGCTGCCGTCGCAACGAACCGGCTTCGCTTGATTTCCTGATTGGCGGTGGCGATCGAAACAAGCTCAAACATATGGCCTCTTAGCCAATTTCGTGCACGCTGCGAAGAGGCAGCTGCCGCCGCCCGAAAAGACATGCGGTGGCGCGCGGTGAGATATAATGAATTGGATGAGCATAGCCGTGGAAAGTATCCAAGGCCTTCGATGGCGTAGCCGAAGCTCGTCGAGCATGATCCAGGCAGAGAAAGCTCTGCCTCATTTGCATGAGGCAGAGCAGAGAGCCTTATCGGCGCCTCGTGCGAAACTTTGTTGGGGGCGCAAGTATTCGCACGCACGCAGTGTACAACGGCTAGCTGAAACGTAGCTGAGGCTCTGAAGCTCCATGATCTTATGGTCTTCGACCTGAAATCCGAATTCGCCTTGAAATCAAGGTGATAGAACGGGAGGTCGCCCGAAGGCCATCCACACTTTTTGGCATTTTGCTTTAGCCGCGAGTCTCATGCACCCGCAGCCGGCGAGGCGGTCGACGTCACGTCGGCGACGTCGATTCCTCGGCCGTGAGAGGCAGGATGGAACTCTGCGACTACTTTGCCGCGGCCCTGGACATGCCGGCCTGGAGGTCAGCCTCATCGGCAACGATGGAGGCCGCCTCGTTCTGCAGGATATCCTTTGCGTTCTTGCGGGCCTTCTCGATGGCGATATCGGCGCTCAAGCTGCGCTCATTGGCCTGCAGGCCATCATCCTCGCCGGTATCGATGCCATCATTCGCCTGCCCGCGCGCCTTGATGCGGTTTGCCTGGGCGGTCAGCTCGTTGCGACGTTCGGCTTCGTTGAGAGAGATGACCTTCTTGTCGCGCTGCTCCTTCAGCGTGGTGAGGTCTTCCACGAAGCGCTTATATTCCGGATCGTCCTTCACTCGCGCGTCATGGCGGCTTTGCAACTGCGGCAGCAGCGCCTGGAGGTCACCCCAGGGCTTGTAGTTCGCAGGCTTCACCTGCGTCCAAGGCAGCGCGTTGTCGTAGCTGGATTCGCCGAAGGCCTTGAGGTCCGAAATTCCGGGCAGGCTGATATCCGGCGTCACGCCGCGCAACTGCGTCGTACCGCCGTTGATGCGGAAGAATTGAGCGACGGTCAGTTTCAGCTCGCCGAATTTCGGTTTCTGATTGTGGGCCACCTGATCGAGATTAACAACGGTTTGCACCGTGCCCTTGCCGAAGCTCGGTTCGCCGATGATCACGCCGCGCCCGTAATCCTGGATCGCTGCGGCGAAGATCTCGGAGGCCGATGCCGAGCCGCGATTGATCAGCACGCCGACCGGGCCGGTCCAGGCCGGGGCGGCAAGATCATCGCTTTCGACCTCCACTTCGCCGCCTGCATCGCGCTGCTGGACGACAGGACCCTTGCCGACGAAGAGCCCCGTCAGGTCGATCGCTTCCGACAGCGAGCCGCCGCCATTATTGCGCAGGTCGATCAGGACGCCGTCGACCTTCTCCTGCTTCAATTCGCCGAGAAGCTTGGCGACATCGCGGCTGGCGCTGCGGTAATCCTTATCGCCCTTGCGCCGGGCTTCGAAATCCTCATAGAAAGCCGGCAGGGTGATCACGCCGATCCTGCGCGTCGTATTGCCGTCCTTCACGGATAGGATCGTCTGCTTGGCGGCCTGTTTGTCGAGGCTGATCTTGTCACGGACGAGACTGATGACGTGATGCTTGCCGTCCGGCCCGGCATCAGAAGGCAAAATGTCGAGGCGTACGACCGAACCCTTGGCGCCGCGTATCATCTGCACGATTTCATCGAGCCGCGTGCCGACGACTTCCTTGATCGGGCCGTTCTCACCTTGACCGACACCGATGATGCGGTCACCGACCGCAAGCTTGCCGGACAATTGCGCCGGGCCGCCGGCAACCAGTTCGCGGATCGTCGTATAGTCGTCCCTTTCCTGCAGCACCGCGCCGATACCGACCAGGGAAAGTTTCATCGAAATATCGAATTCCGCCGAGGCGGTCGCGCCGAAATAGTCGGTGTGCGGATCGACTGACGTCGTATAGGCGTCCATGAACGTCTGAAAGACATCGTCGTTTTTGTATTTATAGGCGCGCTCCAGCGAGTTTTCGTAGCGCTTGTCGAGCGTATCGCGAATGGCGGCATCATCCTTGCCGGCAAGCTTCAGGCGCAGCCAGTCGTTCTTGACGCGTTTGCGCCAGAGATCATCGCTTTCAGCTTCGGTTTGTGGCCAAGGCTCCTTGTCACGCGCAAGCGCGTACTCTTCCTTGGCGGTGAAATCCAGCTTCTGATTGAGGAGGCTGCGGGCATAGGTCATGCGGTCGACGACGCGCTGCTCATAGACGTTGAAGATGGAAAAGGGGATGTTCAAATCTTCCTGATTGATGGCGTCATCGATCTTGGTGCTGCCCGCCATGAACTTGTCGATATCGCTCTGCAGGAAGATGACACGATCCGGATCGAGGGACTTGATGAAGCGATTCATGATCCGGGCGGAGAGAACGTCGTCGAGCGGAACGGGCTTGTAGTGGAAGCGCTGCAGAAATTGCGCCGTCAAATGAGCGGCCTGCGCCTGCTGCGGCAGCGGTGTCAAAACTGGCGGTGAACCGGCTTCCAGAGCATATGCCGATGACGCAAATGCCAGGAACAGGCAGAAGAAACCATATTTCGTACGCATCAAGTCTTGGCCCGATTCTCAACGTTAAATGTTCAATCTATAATCTAGGTGGAACAATTATGGTTTTTTGGCAACCGGACAGATGCTTTCCTTCGGGAAAGATTCTCGAAACATTTGTGTTACGCGAGTGCGAAGACGGTCTACACAGCCGCGAATACGAAGCTGGTCCTACCGGATTCGACCTTGGAATGCCGTAGAAGATGCTGCGCGAAACGTTTCTTGGCCATGCCGAGGTGCATCGGGGATAACGTCCTCGGATTTTGAGGAGCAGAGGAGCTTTCTTGGGTCTCGCGACGGGCAATGTGCGACAACGGAGAGGCGAGCGAAAGCAATGTTAGTTCCTGGCGCGCCTTCATCGCAGTAGGCGCAGGCCACCAGGCCGAAAAGTTTCGCGTCGGTAACGCGTGCGCTTCCTCTCGCATAGCGGGGAGGCGCGTATCATGCGGATTGGATATGGCAGCCGGTACGGCTTTAACGAATTGTGGAAGAAGACCCGGAGGGAAACCAGGTCTTCCTCCGTCTCTGATCGGAGGTCTAGTTCAGATCAGATCAGAAGCTGCGCTCGAAGCGGAGGATGCCAGCCCACTGGTCCTTGTTGATGGAGTCCCAGTTGGTGTAGGTGACTTCCGGCTCGATGAGCAGGTTCTTGACCGGCTTCCACTTGACGTTCGTGGTTGCCGAGAAGGTCTTGTTGTCGGTGTAGGCGAGCTGCAGGTTCCACTTCAGCTTTTCGTTGACCGGTACGCCAACGCCGCCCCAGACAGCCCAGTCGCCCCAGCTCTGGCCAATCGAATCGCCAGGCGCATACTTGTTGAGCTTCTTGCCGTCGGTGTTCCAGCCGCCCATCAAGAAGGCGTCGAATACGCCGAAGTCGGCATCGACACGGGCCTTGATAGCGCCTTCTTCGACGATCGAGTCGTAACCGCCAACGACCTTGAAGGACCATGCGCCAGCCTTGTAACCAGCACCGGCAACAACGTCAGGGATGTAGTGGTTCGTGCTGTCTTCGCCGTTTGCGCCAGTTGCGCCCTTACCGGAGTTCGAGTCTTCGACCGAGATTACAGCCGTGAAGCCGTTGCCGGCGTCGTAGTTGTAGGTGATCTGGTTCAATTCGTACGGGCCATCAGCGATCACGTCGTCGTTGATGACGTCGCCGGCGTAGCCGGTGAAGACGTTGAACTGCGAGTCTTCCTTACCAACGGTGAAGCCGCCGAGGCTGATGCTGGCATGCAGCAGATTGGTAGCCGTAGCGCCGCCGTCATTCCAGTCCCAACGCAGCTCGGTGTTGGTCTTCAGCGGGCCGTATTCGGTGTCGGTTGCCGTCTGCAGCTGCAACTCAGCACGCGTGTGCCACAGAGTGCCAAAGTGAGTGTCTGGGCTGTAGGCGTCGTACCACTTGCCTTCGGTACGAACCTTACCGCCGATCTTGAGGCAGGTTTCCGTGCCCGGGATGAAGAAGTAGCCAGCACCGTATGCGTCGCAGATGCGAACGTATTCCAGCGGCTCGGGCTCAGCAGCGACGATTGCGTCAGCCGCGTGGGCGCCGGATACTGCTGCAAGCGCAGCAGCGGAGCCGAGAAGAAGGCTCTTGATATTCATTTTTTCTCCAATCGATTTGCCGGATCGGAACGTAGCCGGAGGTTTTCCACCACGTTCATCGATTAGGCGTTCCCTCTAACCGAAAGCCCGAAAGACTTTCGTATCGGCACGCTAGCGGTGCTTTTGACGCATCGAAATAGAATAATTCGAAGTGATAAAGTAATTACCGTCATAAATTCGTCAAAGATGCAAAAATACACCATAAAATCACACGATCTTAGTATGTAAATGAAGTATATTAGAAATCTATACGTAATAAACGTACAAGATGTATGTTATTAATCGAAATTTTGTAAAAGTAATAAGTAAAGAATACAAACTATACAATAATTGCTGAGGTGTGCTTGCAGGGCGAATCCTGATGCGATCTCACTCAAGTCAGTTAGAGGGGTTGCAGAAGGATCGGAGATCTGCGGGGGAGAGGCAAAGTGCCGCTCGGCAGTGCGCCTGAAGCCGAACTTGGCCGCAGGCCACTTGCGAACTCGGGCAATGCTTCAGCAGCCCATGTCCCCCGGCCAAATGGCTGGATTGCGAGACCGGCGCGATTGTGGGACCGTCCGGCCTACAAGGTTCTCAGCCGTGCAGAATGCTTTGAAGCCGCCGAAGCAGGTCCCTCTGTGGTTTAATGGGCTTCCGCAGGGACCAATGGAACTTCCGTGCCATTGGCGTCGTAAAGCTTACCGTTCAGGAAATAATCGCCGTCATGCAGGCCGGCAATGTCCTGATAGCGGATCAGACGTTCCGTTCCCGCAACGAAGACCGATTGCTGATCCGAATTTCCGGTCGTCAGATGGTTGAACAGGAGGTTCAGCATGATCGCCATCAATGCCGCCGAGCTGATACCGGAGTGGAAGATGGTGATGACCCATGCGGGAAAATGCTCGTAGAAGCCAGGCGACGCGATCGGGATCATGCCGAAGCCGATCGAGGTCGCCACGATGATGAGATTCATGTTGTTTTCATAGTCGACCTTGGCGAGTGTGCGGATACCGCTTGCCGCGACCGTCCCGAAGAGGACGAGCCCCGCCCCGCCGAGGACGGAGCTCGGAACGGCGGCGACGATGCGGCCGACGATCGGCAGCAAGCCGAGAGCGACGAGAAAAAGGCCGCCGGTCGCCACGACAAATCGGCTCTTGATGCCGGTCACGGCCACAAGGCCGACATTCTGGGCAAAGGCGCTCTGCGTGAAGGAGCCGACGACCGGGGCGAGGATGCTGGACAGCATATCGGCGCGCAAGCCGTCGCCGAGCCGGCGCGCATCGACCTTGGTGCCGACGATCTCGCCGACAGCGAGAATATCCGCCGAGGTTTCGACCAGTGTCACCATGATGACGATGCACATCGAGATGATCGCCGCCATATCAAACACGGGATAGCCAAAATGGAAGATCTGCGGCAGGGCGACAAGCGGCCCGTTCATCACCCGCGAGAAGTCGGCAATGCCGGCTGCATAGGCGATCCCCGTGCCGACGATGATGGCGAGCAGGATCGAGAGCCTTGATATGGCAGCACTCCCCAGCTTGCTGAGCAGCAGCACGATCATGAGTGTCGCGGCGGCGAGCAGGACATTGGCCTGGCTGCCGAAATCCGGTGCATTCCTATTGCCGCCCATGGCCCAGCCCGCTGCGACCGGCATCAGCGTCAACCCAATGGTCGTGATGACGATGCCGGTGACGATCGGCGGAAAGAAGCGGGTGACGCGTGAAAAGACCGGCGTGATGAGGAGCCCGATGAAGGATGCTGCAATGACCGCGCCGAGAACGGCCTGTATGCCACCATGCCCGGTAATGGCAATCATCGTCGCGACGCCGGAAAAGGATACGCCCTGTACGAGGGGAAGGCGGCTGCCGAAAAACGGTATCCCGATTGTCTGCAGGATGGTCGCAAGACCGCCGGCAAACAGCGATGCGGTCACGAGCAGACCGACGTCGGCCGGCGTCAGGCCCGATGCCTGGCCGATGATCAACGGAACGGCGACGATGCCGCCATACATCGTCAGAACATGCTGAAGGCCATAGGCCAGGTTGGCGCCGATGCTGAGTTTTTCATCTTCGGGGGGTAGGCGCGCGGTATTTTCCTCTGCTGCTGCCAAGGTAATCTCCTCCATACCTTTGCGTTTCTCGTTTCCTCCAAACGAGGGCTGCACGTTACGGCGAGCGCCGTCACAAGACTTTATAGAAAAATGCGAAACACCTTATCGGCAGGCCGCGCCCGGTTTCGTAGGCAGATACCGCTCTCCGCCGGCGGCCGTTTAAAAATGCCCGGTCTTGGTCCAACTGAGATAGGGCGAAAACTGATGTCGGCACGCATTGTCGCAGGACTTATGCATCTGCCGAACCAATACAGTCTCGGGAAAGACTGTATGTGCAGAGCCTATAGCAGAGTTGCGATTCGAATATCATTCAGAAGATTTGGATGGATTGTATGAGCGAATACCAAAATAAGGCCGTCAGGATGCTGGCATCGACCGTAAGCGATGAGTCTCTGATGGATTTGAATGATCGCAGAGATGCGTTTCTGCACAGAGCTCTGGAGCTTTATTTTGCGGCCGGTGGCACCGAAGATGCTATCCAGCCGATGGTTGAGAAAGTCTATTCGACGAGTAAGCCGCGCGTGGATATAGCCGTCGGCGATGTGCTCTACAAATTGGCCGGTATCGGTCACGCATGCGATATTGATATCATACAGGCAGGTTACAACAAGCTCGACGACGCCAGGTAGACATTTGCGGGCGAGCGTTATCATGCCTGATAGAGGGCAGATGCCTTCCCAGGCCAATGATGAATGTTGCCAACGAGCCCGTTCCGTTGTGTGGATGCCTCGGGCTCTTGGCCAGCCCGCGCGGGTTTGCCCGCACCTCAATAGTGCCATCTCGGTGCCCACTTCCCTTTAAAAAGGTTGAGATGACACCGCATCATCAGCCTGAAAAGGGCGTGTTGAAACATCATATCTATCGCCGCATATATCGTGCATACTATTTGACAAAGAAGTAATTATCGTGCGCAGAAAGAAGATTTTAATCTCAAAATCGCGCACCTCTTGCATGGCCTTGCTGATATTCTGAGCATCAACGATCTGCCGGGCTGCGGGAGGGAAAATACAAAAAATGACCGACAATGTGATCTATGTGTACCAGTCGATTGCGCGTGCGGTTCGCGATCACGATGTCGGCACGATGTTCGGTCTCATGGGAGATGCCAATCTCTTTATTATCGACCATTATGTGCGCGGATGCGGCGGCCGCTTCGTGCCGGCAGCGCATGAGGGTAGTTCGGTTCTGATGGCGCTTGCCTATGCTCACGTCGCGGGCAGGGTGGGCGTGGCGAGCGTGACTCACGGTCCGGCTTTGACCAATTGCGTCACCGCGCTCACTGAAGGTGTCCGCGGCTCCATCCCCATGGTGCTCCTGGCGGGCGACACGCCGGTCGTCAACCCGCACCATCTGCAGAGCATCGATCAGCGCGAGGTGGTCAAGGCCACCGGCGCCGGCTTCGAGCAGATGCGCTCACCGGAAACTGCAACCCGGGACGTTGCTCGCGCTTTCTACCGTGCCCGGGTCGAGCGGCGTCCGATCGTCTTGAACATGCCGGCCGATTTCATGTGGTCCGAACAGCCTCACGAGCGGGCTGTCTTCGAAGTCTTCGATGCTCCCGCATATGTGCCCGAGGGTGACGCGCTGGACAGGGCCATCGGCATGATCGCTTCGGCAAAGCGTCCGCTCATCCTCGCGGGTGGCGGGGCTTGTGGTGCGCGCGATCAGCTGATCCGGCTGGCGGATCGGCTGGAGGCTCCGCTTGCGACGACCTTGAAAGCAAAGGGGCTCTTCGGCGGTCATCCCTATAATATGGACATTTTCGGCACGCTCAGCACGCCTGCAGCCTATGACCTGATTGCCAGGACGGATTGCCTGATCTGTTTCGGAGCGGGGTTGCATGATTTCACCACCGACCGGAGCAAGCTACTGAAGGGCAAGCGCATCGTCCAGATCGATAGGGATGCGCGCGCCATCGGCAAGAACATTCATCCGGATGTAGCCCTGGTAGCCGATGCAGGATTGACGGCAGACAATTTCGTTCATTGGCTGGACGAGGCGGAAATTCCGCCGAGCGGCTTCACGCACGAACTGGATGTCCCTTCGCTCACCACCCACCCGTCCGATCAGCGCGGCACGACGAATACGGGATATGTGAATTACATCTGGGCGCTCGAAGAGCTGGAAAAAGCTCTGCCGAAGAACAGGGTGCTTGTCACAGACGGCGGGCGTTTCATGACCGAGGTCTGGTGCCGAATTTCCGTCTGCGACCCGAGGAGCTTCGTGGTGACGGCAAATTTCGGCTCGATCGGTCTTGGGTTGCAGGAAGCGATCGGCGCAAGCGTTGCCGCGCCGGATCGACCGGTGGTGCTTTTCACCGGAGACGGCGGTTTCATGATGAGCGGCGTCAACGAGTTCAATACGGCCGTGCGTCTTGGGCAGGATCTGATCGTCATCGTCTGCAATGATTCCGCCTATGGTGCCGAACATATCCAGTTTCGCGATCGGAAGATGGACCCGGGGCTCACCCAGTTTAACTGGCCTTCGTTTGCCGAGGTCGCAACCGCGCTTGGCGGCCACGGTATTGCGGTCAGCTCGGTCGACGAGCTGGAAGGCGCCCTGGGCGCCATCCGGAATCGCAATCGCCCGGTGCTGATCGAGCTGCGCCTCGATCCCAATGACGTGCCGCGCATGCGCATCTGACGATCTCCTGCGAGGGCACGAGAGGCAAAGCCGCTTTCAGGGCTCAACATGTCGACATCGACTTGGCCAAGAGCTGTCGTCACCTCATGGCCGAAGGATTTCGTCGGCCGTTCGATGCTTGCTTTTGATTTGCCGCAATCGAATGGTCTTCTGCGAGACGGTATATGCCTCCAATACCGTCGATCTTGCCACGGTGGGCGGCGGATTGGCGGAAGTTTCAAGGCGCGCCTTGTCCTCAATGAGCTATAGAATTTCGATGAAATCGAGCGAGTCGATGTTGAATTCCCTCAGCCTCCGCTCTGGCGTCAATTCAGCGGGCGGGGGATCATGGCAGGCTTGATTCGCCTCTATCGCTATCTGCTTGCCCTGCTTGCTTTGTCGGGTATCGCGATCTCATATATCGCCATCATACCCGGCGCGCATGTTTCGCGGCTGACCATGACGTTGAATTTTTTCAGCTATTTCACCATTCAGTCCAATCTTCTCCTCGCCGCGATACTGCTTTGCGCGCAAATCGCGCCGCGCTCGTCGATTGGCCGATGGGCGAGCAAGCCGTCAATACGAAGCGCCGTTCTCATTTACGTCGGGATTGCGGGTATCGTTTATGTTTTGATGCTAAGGGACGTTTGGCACCCTCGCGGCTGGCAACTGCTCGGAGACCAGATACTCCATTATTGTGTTCCGGTGCTGTATGCCCTGGATTGGATTTTTCTGAGTGAACGCGGCAGGCTTTGCTGGCGCGATATGCTCTGGTGGCTGGCTTTTCCCGCAGCCTATTCCGCTTATACGCTTGCGCATGGATATATCTCTCACTTCTACCCATACCCGTTCCTGGATGTCCGCGATATCGGCCTTGAAGCCGTCCTGCAGAACATGGGGCTGCTGGCAGCAGCCTTTCTGGTTCTGGGAGGGGTGCTGACTTTTCTCGACTGGGTCAGCACCCGGCAACGGGTCTTTCGGCGCGCATAGGTTGCGGGAATAGGCAAAGTTGTTCCGGGGCACATTCGTCACGGAGCAATATGCCGCTGCAGGCGGCTCTCCTGTCTCCTTATTCGGCCAGCTGTGTAGCGGTGGCGGAGCTGGGCGCCCGGGTGCCGGAAAGGCTTGCCTGGCCGAGCGCTATGACGATGACGGCTGCGATGGTTGCCGCGACTGAAACCCAGAAGCCGTTGGCGGGGCCGAAACTATCCACCACCCAGCCGGAGACGAAGGCGCCGAGTGCCATGCCGATACCGATGCCGGTCATGACCCAGGTCACTCCTTCCGTCAGCATGGCCTCCGGTACGCGGCGTTCGATCAATCCGAAGGCAGTGATGAAGGTCGGTGAAATGGCGACGCCGCTGAGGAAAACGGCAAAGGCGAGCAGTGCGACCGAGCTGCTGGCTACAAGAAGTGGCAGGGAGGTGATGGCAAGGACGGTGGCGGCCACCAGCAGCTGACGTTGCAGCGGCATTTTGAGGTTCAGCGCTCCAATGATGAGGCCGACGATGAAGGAGCCGAGCGCATAAACACCAATGACGATGCTTGCGGCACTCGGTTCGCCGAGCTGCTTGGTGATGGCCACGGCACTGACTTCCGCCGTAGCGAAGGTGGCTCCCACGAAGATCAGCGCGAGCGTGATGATCTGGACCGGCCGCTGCCAGATCGCCGAGTGCTGCGGCGCTTCGGCATCGATTGCACGAACCTTGGGCTCCGTCGATCGCTGCATCAGGAAGGCTGCTGATCCGAGCGCGAGGAAGATGGTGCTGGCGATTATCCCGGCTTCCGGGAACAGTGAAACGGCAAGTCCAACGGAAAAGGATGCGCCGGTGATGTAGACGAGCTCATCGGCTGCCGATTCGAATGCGAAGGCCGTGTTCAACTCGGGCCGGTCTCGAAAGATTTCCGTCCAGCGCGCGCGCACCAGGGCAGGTATGCTCGGCATGACAGCCGCGAAAAAGGCCGATGCGAACAGCGTCCAGGCGGGCCAGCCCTGATTTGCCGCGACGACCAGAAGGATGAAGGAGAGGACCGAAACGATGGTGCTCGGCACGACAACGGCACTTTGACCGAGCCGGTCGACGAGGCGCGATATCTGCGGCGAGACGAAAGCATTTGTCAGAGCGAAGGTGGCCGAAACCGCGCCGGCCAGCCAATATTCGCCACGCGTCTGCGACAGCATGGCAACCATGCCGATCGGCGCCATGGCAAGCGGAAGACGTGCGAAGAAGGCGGCGGCTGAAAAGCCCTTGGCTCCGGGCGCTCGGAAAATCTCTCTATATGGATTGGACATCGGAACATTCCCCGAATTGAACGAGATTGCGTACGCATACGCGGCGTATGTCAATGGATAATTGCATACGTCGCGTATGTCAACTAATATACGCAGCGTATGCAAGTGAATGCAGAGAGCCGACGGAGACGCAATGCGCAAACCTCGCAGTGAAATGATTGCCGAAACGCGAGCCAAGCTGCTGACCGCCGCCCGTAAGGCATTCGGCAGCGTCGGCTATGCCGAGGCATCGATGGATGATTTTACAGCGACGGCGGGGCTGACGCGAGGGGCCCTTTACCACCACTTTGGCGACAAGAAGGGCCTGTTGCAGGCCGTGGTCAACGAGATCGATGCCGAAATGACCGCAAGGCTCTGTCAGATCTCATCTCAAGCACCGTCGCGCTGGCAGGCGTTCGTTGACGAGAATGTCGGTTACGTCGAGATGGCGCTGGAGCCGGAAATTCAGCGCATCATGTTTCGTGACGGTCCGGCCGTGCTCGGCGAACCCTCAGGGTGGCCGAGCGCCAACGGTTGTATCGCCACGATTACAGAAAGCCTTCGCTGTCTTCGCGAAGACGGTATCATCGTCGATATTGACCCGGAAGCGGGCGCTCGCCTGATCAATGCGGCAAGCAGCTGCGCGGCGCAATGGATCGCCAATTCGGACGATCCAGAGACGACCTCGAAACGGGCGGTCGGCGCATTTCGCACCTTTCTCGAAGGATTGCGGGTCGAGAAGGGCTGATTTGCGTAGCGACGTGACGCCGTGGACGACGGCGGCACTCGGGTTATCGCTTGTCGTCTATTGCGCGATCAGGTCTTTGCGGCCTTGGCAAAGGTCGGATCGAATGTCTTCTCAAAGGGCACGTCGGCATTGGCGAGTTCGGGATCGAGCGTTTTCAGGACGCCCATCATGGAATTATAGCCTTCCATCGTGACCATGCCGTCCGGGGAATACATTTCCTTGGAATTCTTGAAGGCCTGCATATAGAGGTCGCGATTGCCGAGCAGATATTCCTCCGGAACGACGCCCGCGACATCTTCGGGGCTTGCTGCCGCGATCCATTTCAGGGCCTTCATGAAGGCATTGACCGTCTTTTGCGCGGTGATCGGATTCTCTTTGGCAAATTCGCGCTTGATGTAGACGGTCGCGGCCGGGTTCGGACCACCGAAAAGCGCACGCGTACCGGCCTCGGTGCGCGTATCCAGAAGCACCGTGATGTCGCCGTCATACTGCAATTGCGCGATAACCGGATCGAGATGAGAAAGGCCGTCGATCTGACCGCTCTTGACCGCGGCAACCGCGCCGGCCCCGCCGCCGACGCCGATCAGCGATGCATCGTCAGTCTTCAGCCCGTTCTTCAGCATGGCATATTGGAACATCAGCGCCGTCGAGGAGCCTGGCGCGGTCACGCCGATCTTGCGGCCCTTCATGTCCGCCATCGACTTGATCTCGCCGGCGAGATCCTTACGCACGGCAATCACGATGCCTGGGAAGCGGCCGAGATTGCAGATCGCGACGATATCCTGCCCCTTGTTCTGCATGCGGATCGTATGTTCATAGGCGCCGGCGACGACATCGAGGGAGCCGCCGATCAGGCCTTCGAGCGATTTCGACCCGCCGGCGAAATCATTGATGGTGACATTGAGACCTTCTTCCTTGAAGAAGCCTTTTCGCTCGGCGATCGTCAGCGGCAGGTAATAGAGCAGCGGCTTGCCGCCGACGCCGATCAACAGATCCGGCTTTTCCGGTTTCGCATCCTGTGCCGCGGCGGGCAGGATGCCGGCAAGCGATGCACCGATACCGAAGCCTGCCGTTCCGATCAGAAATGTCCTGCGTTCCATGTCCTTGTTCCTCCACTTCGCTATTCTCGATGCGCTACTGGCCGCGCCAGGAGAGCAGGCGCCGTTCGACCATCGTCATGACCCAATCCACCAGCAGGACGAATGCGGTCAGAACCACCATGCCCGCAAAGACGCCTGTCACGTCAAAGACACCTTCAGCCTGCTGGATGAGATAGCCGAGGCCGGCGGCCGAGCCCAGATATTCGCCGACAACGGCGCCGACGACGGCAAAGCCGACCGAGGTATGCAGGCTGGAAAACACCCAGGAAAGCGCGGATGGCAAATAGACATGGCGCAGCAATTGCCGCTCGTTCATACCGAGCATCCGGGCGTTGGACAGCACCGGCTGGCTGACTTCCTTGACACCCTGATAGACGTTGAAAAAGACGATGAAGAAAACGAGGGTGATGCCGAGCGCTACCTTGGACCAGATACCGAGGCCGAACCACAGCGCGAAGATCGGAGCCAGCACGACGCGGGGCAGTGCATTGGCCGCCTTCACATAAGGGTCGAAGACAGCCGCAATTAGAGGCCGGCGGGCGAACCAGAAGCCGAAGACGATGCCGCCGAAGGCGCCGAGCAGGAAGGCAAGGATCGATTCCGATAGCGTGATCCAGAGGTGATACCAGATCGATCCGGTCGCAAACCATTGAATGACGCGCTGCGCCACCTTGAGCGGATCGGCAAAGAAGAAGGATATGGTTTTCGGGTTGCCGAAAAGGCCGGTATTCGTTGCGAGATGCCAGATAGTCAGAAGGGCCACAGCCACCAGGATTTGCAGCAGGAGAAGCAGAGAACGGTTCATGCGATCTCTCCGCTGCTCTGGCGATAGGCAGTCATCACCTCATCGCGCAGCGCCTGCCAGATATCACGATGCAGCCGGTTGAATACGGGATCGTGGCGTATCTCGCCGATATCGCGGGGCCGCTCCAAAGGGACCTTGAAATCGCCGATGATGCGGGATTTCGGACCGGCCGACATGATGACGACACGGTCGGCAAGGGCGATCGCCTCATCGAGATCGTGGGTGACGAACATCACCGCCTTGCGGTCCTCGGACCAGAGTTTCAGCAGCAGGTCGCCCATGATCAGGCGGGTCTGCGCATCGAGCGGGCCGAAGGGTTCGTCCATCAGGAGCAGTTTGGGATTGCGGATGAGCACCTGCGCGAGACCGACCCGCTTGCGCTGGCCGCCTGAGAGCATGCCCGGGAAACGATCGGCGAATGTGGCAAGGCCAACGCGACCCAGCCAATCCCGCGCAACCCGTCTTGCCTCGGCTCTATCCGCACCCGCGATCTCAAGCCCGATCGCAACATTCTCGAGAACCGTTTTCCACGGCATCAGCGAGTCCTGCTGGAAGAGATAGCCTGCCTGTTTGTTGATGGATTTCAGCGGCTGGCCGAAGACTTCGACCGCCCCTGACGCCGGCGTCAAAAGGCCCGCCGTCGCATTGAGAAGGGTGGATTTGCCGCAACCCGTCGGACCGACGATAGCCACGAACTCATGCGCTCCGACCTCCAGATTGGTCGCCGCCACGGCATCGAACCGTGTCCTGCCGGCTATTTCAAAGGAAATCGCCACCTGCTTCAGGCTGACCGCCCTCACAGCCTCCATCGTCATGCCCTGCTTCCTCCCAGATATCCGTCTACCTCCGGCGGACATCAGGCATTGTCATGTTCGGCCAACAGATCAAAGCATGCCCGGCCAGTCAATATGCGGATTGGCTCTGCTCTCGCTCTGCTGCAAGGAAAAGATGCGAAGCCCCGACAGTTGCTGCCGGGGCTTCGCAAGTTTCGTTGGAATCGGGCGGTCAGGCTGCTCGCCGCCGGTGCCGGCCCTCCTGAACTTCCTCGACGATCTTGTCGACGAAGGCCGGAAGATCGTCGGGCGACCTGGACGTGATGATGCCTTCATCGGTCACGACCTTTTCGTCCTTCCAGGTCGCACCAGCATTTTTGACATCCGTCTTGATGGACCAATAGGAGGTTGCCTGGCGTCCTCGCAATGCGTCGGCCTCGACGAGCAGCCAGGGTGCGTGGCATATGGCGGCGACCACCTTGCCGGAATTAAGGAACTCGCGGACGACACGCATGGCGTCTCCTTCGAGGCGCAGCTTGTCGGGATTGATCTGGCCGCCCGGCAGCACCAGCGCGTCGAACTGGTGCACGTCGACATCCTTGGCCAGGAGATCGACGTCGACGCTGTCGCCCCAATCGGTCTTGTCCCAGCTCTTGATGCTGTCCTTCTTAACGGAGGCAATCTTGACGTCGGCGCCACGCTTGCTGAGTTCGTCGAGCGGAACGCGGAGCTCTGAACGTTCGTAGCCGTCCGTCGCCAGAATGAGAATATGTGCGGAATTGATGGAAGGCATGATCTATCCTTTCGCTGTATCGTTGATCGGTTTCCCGTTTCCAAACCCCAGCGGCAGGCAATCGTTCCCGAGTTTCCGCAGGAACCGCAGCGAGGTCCGGCGGTTATGATGGCAATCGACAGGGAGAGAACGGATGGAGCAGGCAATCCAATTCGAGCAGTCCGGCTGGGTTCCCAACAATAGGCGATTTCCGGTAATCGTCTATCGGCAGGTGCTTGACGGCCCCGACAGGGCAGGGGCTTTCGAACGGCTATTTCATACCAATGGGTGGGGTGGCCTCTGGCGAAACGGCGTCTATTCCTTTCACCATTTTCATTCGACGGCCCATGAAATATTGGGCATCGCCGCGGGTCAGGCCCGGCTGATGATCGGTGGACCCGCCGGTAAGGAAATCGCGGTCCAAGCCGGCGATGCCCTGCTGCTGCCGGCCGGAACCGGCCATTGCCGGCTGGAGGCGAGCAACGACCTGCTCGTGATCGGCGGTTATCCGCCAGGTCAGGAGGCCGATCTCTGCCGGGAAATGCCAACGGCCGAGCAGCAGGCGATGATCGACGAACTTGGCATACCGGCAAGGGATCCGCTGAAAGGAGAGGCTGGTGGCCTCCGCTCCCTTTGGCATGGCAACACCTAGCGCCGGTGAAACAGAGCGTCACCAGATACCCGGCAGCAATCGGAATCGAACGCGCTTGGAATAGTCGGCATAGCCTTCCAACTCGCTATGAAGCAGCGCATCTTCCCAACTCGTGCGCAGGATCAGCACGGCGCTTGCCCAGGCGGCAGGGATCAAGGCCCACCAGGAACCCAGTGCCAATGCCAGTCCCGCAAATACCAAGATCGCGCTGACATAGCCGGGATGACGCACGTAGGCGTAGGGACCGTCGCTGATGACGTGCTGGCCGCGTTCGCGCTGGAGGCGCACGCCGGGCTCAAAGAAGCGATTGACCGCCTGAGCCCATGTCGCGAGCGCGATGCCTGCCGCGAGCAGGAGATAACCGAGGATCACGATGAAGGTTGGCATCACCGACCATTCCATCCTGCCGGCATCCAGGGCTCCAAGCGGTATTTCGGCGATCATGCCCAGGAAGATCAGCGAGACCAGGATGAGATCCCAGCCTTTGGTTCCGGCCTGGAAGCGGCTGCGCGCTTGGAAGATGACCGGATTCACGCGCCGCATGATCAGAAACGCTATTCCATAGCTCACCACCAGGAACGCGATGAAGACCCATCCAGGCCGCCAGTCGAGACGACCGGCGGGCAGAAAGATAAGTACGAGCAGCGCCAGCGGCAGTCCGATCGCGTAGCATAAGGCCTTCGTGCGGGACATCGGCTCGGGCTCGGTAACGGTCATGTATTGGCTCCTTGCAGGACAAACCTGCTGTGCTCGTCGACGGATTCATACCGTATCGATGATGGAAGTGGACGGATCGAGCGGTTCGAAGCCTTGACACCCGATGCGCCGGGTTTAGACCGGCCGAATGTCATTGCGCTCCTTCCCCCCGGAGATTCTATGAAATTCCTGGCATCCTTTTCCGCCTTCGTCGGCAAGACCTTTTCCATATGGGTCATCCTGTTTGCCGTCCTCGGTTTTTTCCTGCCCGACGTCTTCAAGCAGCTTGCCCCTTGGATCGTCGTGCTTCTCGGCATCATCATGTTCGGCATGGGACTGACCATATCCGTTGATGACTTTCGCGAGCTGGCGCGTCGTCCCCATGAGGTCGCGATCGGCGTCATTGCACATTTCGGCATCATGCCGGCGCTGGCACTGCTTCTGACGCGGATCATTCCGATGCCGCCGGAAGTGGCCGCCGGCGTCATTCTGGTCGGCTGCTGCCCGGGCGGCACCTCGAGCAATGTCATGACCTATCTTGCGCGCGGCGACGTAGCGCTGTCGGTCGCATGCACGAGTGTGACGACGCTGGCTGCGCCGATCGTCACGCCGTTCCTCGTGTGGATGTTCGCAAGCCAGTATCTGCCCGTCAATGCCTGGTCGATGTTCATTAGCATCGTGCAGGTCATCATCCTGCCGCTTCTGCTCGGTTTTGTCGCGCAGAAAGCCGTGCCGGGTCTGGTTCGTGCGGCAATACCGGTTCTGCCTCTTGTCAGCGTCATCGGCATCGTACTGATCGTTGCGGCTGTCGTCGGTGCGTCGAAGGCGGCCATCGTGCAGTCCGGCCTGCTGATTTTCGCCGTCGTTATCCTGCACAACGGCCTTGGCTATCTCTTCGGCTACTATGCATCGAAAGTGCTCGGACTCAATTTCTACAAGCGCAAGGCGCTGGCTATCGAAGTGGGCATGCAGAATTCAGGCCTGGGTGCCGCGCTGGCGACGGCCTATTTCTCGCCGATCGCCGCGGTTCCCAGCGCGATCTTTTCCGTCTGGCACAATATTTCCGGCGCGACGCTGGCAAACTGGTTTGCCTCGCGCGAAGACGCAGACGCACCGCCGCGTCCCTGAAATATATACGCTGTTGGGAAGGCGCAGCGGTTTCCATCGGCGGCCTCTCCGGCCGAGATGCTCGCAACCGAGGGATCGTCGCTCAGCGCATATCCCTGGCAAGGGCACAATAGACAGATTGATCCGCAGCGTTGG
The DNA here is from genome assembly GCF_014193155.1 of Rhizobium sp. BK098. NCBI lineage: Bacteria > Pseudomonadati > Pseudomonadota > Alphaproteobacteria > Hyphomicrobiales > Rhizobiaceae > Rhizobium > Rhizobium sp. BK098. The sequence goes on from NZ_JACHYY010000004.1 coordinate 194,532, forward strand.
AAAATCGAGTCACTGCGAGCGCAATCGGCGGCAGCCGCGACCCGGCGCCAAGATGGATCGTTGCGCCATCGGTGCGGAGGAGGTTCAACTGCGCCGACAGATCAGGTTCGTCCAGCCCGTCGAAAATACCGCGGCCGCTGATCTTCAAGGCCGCCTCCTTGGCGACCCAGAGTCGGTAACAGACCTCCAGCGCCGCTGCGCTATCGAGGGTGGCCACGGCGGCCGCTTCCTTTGGCGAGAAGTGGTCGGCGGCAAAGGCTACCGGTTCGAAACCATTGATATCTTCAACCTCTATATCCACGCCGACAGCGCTTTTAGGCGAATAGCCCGCCAGCAGCACATCGGTGCGATGCGAAAGCGAAACGCCCAGCTCGTGATACGGAGGCCTTAGCGCCGGCCGCTCGCTGGGCCGGCGATAGATGGAAAGATCGTCCCGTTGTGTGGCTTCTCTCAAGGCCATTTGCGCGATCTGATCACGCTCTGCTCGTCCGCCGGGCATCGGGCGGACGAGGATGGCGATCGCATCAGCGACCGCCAGGACGACCTCGAATCGAGGGGTCGTCATACCGCGCTCACGCAGCGGCGGAGGGCAGGGTCTCTTTGTGAGCGACCGGAGCCGGCTCCTGCTCGGCTTGAACTGCCTGGGCGGGTGCGCCGACCCACGACGTTCCCTGCGGAATGGCCTCACCCTTCATGACCAGGGTCAGCAATCCGATTTCGGCGAAATCACCGACATTGGCCTCGTAAAGCACGGTGCTGCCTGAGCCGATGGAGACGCCTTCGCCGATCGTGATGCGGCCGACCTTCATGATACGGTCTTCATAGAGATGGGTCTGCGGGCAGGATCCCATATTGAGAACCGCATGGTCGCCGATATGGGTGCAATCGAATTCGCAGATATCGGTGCTGTTGATCCACGCACCCTGGCCGATCTTGGCGCCGAAGGGACGGAGCAGCCAGGGCAAGAAAGGCGTGCCGCGCAGATAGTCGAGCAGCATCTTGCTGGCGAGACCGCCGTAAAACACGGCGACAGCCTCGGTACGCATCGCCCACCACGACCACATCGGCCGGTTCATCGGCTTGTAGGTGCCAATCAGCGTCCATTTGAAGGCGACAGCGACGAGATAGAGGATGCCAGAGGTCGCCAGGCCCGCGGCCATCAGTGTCCAGAATAGGCTGCCCCAGGCACCATTGTCGATTTCGCTGGCCAGCATGTCGGACATTGCGAGTGCCATGACGATCAGGATGGCTGTCGGCAGCGATGTGTGCATGGCCTCAAACAGAATACGCACAAGGCGCATGCGGAGCGGCGGTGCATAGGTGGTGTTCGCAGCCGCCTCCAGCCTCTCGCGCGTCGGGAATTGGAAGGCGGGGCTGCCGCACCAAGTTTCACCCGATTTGACGTGCAGGGAGTCGGGCAGGCGCGTCTTGATGCCGATGAGCGAATCGCTTTCGATCACCGCACCCTGCGAGATGACGGAGGAGTTGCCGAAGAAGCAGCGGTCGCCGGTCTTCAGGCGCTTGAGTATCATCCAGCCGTTCTGGATTTCCTCGTCGCCGAAGATGGTCTCGTCACCAATGAAGTTATCGCGGCCCATTTCGATCAGATCGTAGCGACCGGCGAAGTTTGCCGAGATCTCCGTGCCCTTGCCGATCTTGGCCCCCATCAGGCGGTACCAATTACGCATGAAGACGGTCGCGTAGAGCGAATTCAGGGTTTCCAGCATCGCCTCGGTGGTCAGGCCGACGACCCATTTGCGGAAATAAAGATTGCCGAAGATGGAGTAGCGGCCCGGCACGACGCGAGGCAACAGCACCCATCTGAGCGCCACGACGACAGCCATGGACACGACGATCAGCAGGAAGGCGGCCGGCCAGGAGAGCGCGGCGATCATCCCCCACGACAAGGCCTCGTCGGAGCCGGGCGCATAGATCTGCTGCACGGCAGAGAACAGATAGAAGGCCGGGAAGATCGGCAGCAGGCCGACGACGAGGCTAAGATTGTAGGCGACGAAATAGGCTGCGAACTGGAAGACGCGCCCGACGGTTCCAAGCTCCGGATGAGCGGGCATGTCTTCGTGCTCGGCATGCCCGGTCTGGCGGGCGGGCGAGCCGTCCCAGCGCGTATGGGCTTCGACATGCGTGCCAGCGGCAATCGCCGTCAGATCGCCGATGACGGCACCGTCGTCAATCTTAACGTTGTGACCGATGACGGAGCCATTGCCGATCTGCACGCCTTCGCCAATATCGATCGTGCCGACATGGATCTCGTTGCCGATGACTTCGACATTGGCAAGCTTGATCTTGACGCCGAGGCTGGATCTTGCGCCGATGCGCACAAGGTCAATCGCACCTTCCTCGAACTCGTCGATCATCGCATCCTTGCCAACCTGGGCGCCGAGTGCGCGCATATAGACGCGGATAAGTGGCGAACCTTTGAGGAATTTCGGAGCGGTGAGCTGTACGATGCGCTGCATCAGCCAGAGGCGGAAATAATAGGTGCCCCAGAGCGGATAAACGCCTGGCCGTGTGCGGCCGATCACAAGCCACTTCAACGCCACGACGATCAGCTTCTCGCCGAGATTGAGACCGAGGTAGACGCCGCCGAGAATGAGGATTTCATTCCAGAGCGATGCACCGTCATCGATCAGCAGGATCGAGGCAAGCAGCAGGCCGATCCATTGCAGCGTTGCGATCGCGACGATGAAGGGCAATACCACGGCTTGAGCGAGACCGCAGAAAAAACGCCGGCGCCACGGCACCGGTTCGAAACTCCTGCGCTCCTGTCCCGAGGTGCTCTCGGCGCGCTGCTCCAGGATCGCGGCAATGCCACGCAGCGTGCGGCCGGCATAGACGTCGCGCAGGGCGATGCTGGCGAGCAGCGGGATCTTGCGCACTTCGGAAACAAACCGGGCCGCCAGCATGGAATGGCCGCCGAGTTCGGTGAAGAAATCCGCTTCGAAGCCGATGGAACGCAGCCGAAGCGCCTCGGTCGCGGCCTTCAGCAGCTGTGCTTCCGTCCATGTGCGCGGCGGCTCTTGTGCCTGGGTCGGCTGGTCGGCTACGAGCGGGATCGCGGCCAGCGTCTTGCGGTCTATCTTGCCGGAAGGAAGCCGCGGCAGAGAGACATGACTATGCCAGGCGGCCGGTACCATGTAGGGCGGCAGCTTGGTTGCAAGCACGGCGCGGGCCTTGTCGCGATCGAAGCTGCTAACCGTGGTAACGATGTGGGCGACCAGCATGTCCTCGCCATCCGGCGGGCGGTGCACGACGACGGATGCGGCCTTCACGTCGGGAAGTTCGCCCACGACGGTTTCGATCTCGCCGAGCTCGATGCGATAGCCGCGAATCTTGACCTGATCGTCGATGCGCCCGAGGAAATGGAGCTGCCCTTCCTCGTCCATCAGCACGGCGTCGCCGCTGCGGTAAAGCACCGGATCGTCATGGCCTGCGAAGGGGTTGGCGACGAATTTTGCGGCGGTCAGCTGCGGCAGGTTTCTGTAGCCGGCAGCAACGCCCGGTCCGCCGATCAGCAATTCGCCGGTATCGCCGCGAGCAACGAGCAGCAGGTTTTCGTCGACGACGTAGGCGGTCGTGTTGGCGATCGGGCAGCCGATCGTGATCGGTCGGGAAGGATCGAGTTCGGCGTAGGTTGCAACCACCGTCGTCTCGGTCGGGCCGTAGGTATTGATCAGGCGCCGGCCGGCTTTGGAAAAGCGGCTGACGATCGCCGGAGGGCAGGCTTCGCCGCCGACGATGATGACGCGCAGGCTTTCGACGTCACGTTCCAGCATAGTGAGCAGGGTCGGTACGGTGTCGATGACCGTGATCTTTTCCGCTTCGAGCACATCCGCGAGCCTGTCCAGCTCCGCCATGACGGCGGACGTCGCAACCTTCAGCGTCGCGCCGACCAGATAGGGAACGAAGATTTCTTCGAGCGAAAGGTCGAAGGCGACCGAAGCTTGCTGCAGAACGACGTCCGATTCGACCATGCCGAGGACGTCGTTACCGGCGCGCAGATAATGGCAGATATTCCGGTGCGTGATGACGATGCCCTTCGGCTTGCCAGTGGAGCCGGACGTATAGATGGCATAGGCCGGATCATCGTGAGCGGCGGCGCGGGGCGCGACGCCATCATCGTCTTCTGCGAGCAGTGCCTTGAGGATCAGGGTTTGGCCGTCGAATTCGGGCGCGAGGGCCGCCTTTTCATCATGCGTCAGCAGCCATTTCGCGCCGCAATCGGCGAGGCTGACGGCCACGCGGTCGGCAGGGGCAGCGGCATCGAAGGGAATATAGGCAGCGCCGGCCTTGAGAATCGCCAGAAGTGCGACATGTAGCTCGAGGGAGCGCTGGAACCAAAGGCCGATGAAATCGCCGGGGCCGATGCCGCGACGGCTGAGCGCACGCGCTGCCTCATCGGAAAGCCGGTCCAGTTCGGCATAGGTCATCGCCTGGTTGGTTCCGATCAGGGTCAGTGCCGTCTTGTCGGGGCTGCGGGCAACCGTGGCCTTGAAGATGTCCACCAGGGTTTCATTGCGGACGAACTCAGGCCGAATGCCGCCTGAGGAGACCGAGAGGCTGGCATTTGGGGTAATCGAAGAAATCTGGATAGTCATGGTATCTTCTGCGGAACGAAACTCGGCACAATCAGCGTGCCATCTGCCCGTGCTTATACACCCTTCAATTTGCAGCTCTCTTACGGGCGTTGTCAGTGAATTGTAATGTTGGGAAAGCTATGCTTGGTTCGCTGCAGGGCGAGCCCTGTGTGCCATCTCGAAAGAAGGATTGATATCGTTGCGCATATTCGGGCGAAGAGCCGGCTGGCCCCGCTGGCTGTCCGTTCTCTTGGTAGCGGTTCTGCTAAGCTTGCCAGGCATGGAAGCATTGGCTCGTATACATAGCAATGTTCTGGTCGAAGATGCCGGCAGCTTGCGGCCGCTACGCGACATCTATGCGGTCGTTGCGCGCGAAATGCCGGGAAAGGTGCTGCGAATCAAGCGGGTTCGCCGGGCTGGGCGCCAGGCCTATGCCGTGCGTGTGTTGAAGCCGGATGGCAAACGTGGTGATATAGTGCTCGACGGCGCAACACTTGCCGTGATCGAGAGACGCTGAGAATGCGCATTTTGATTGCTGAGGATGAGCCCAGTATTGTGGCGGATATGCGCCGCTGCCTGGAGGATCAGCATTATGTCGTCTCGACCGTGAGCAACGGCGAGGAAGCTTGGTATCGCGGAGATATCGAGCATTTTGATCTTGTCATCCTCGATCTTGGACTTCCGAAGCTTGATGGACTGACGGTGCTGCGACGCTGGCGCGCAGAACGCCGCGGCATGCCTGTCATCATATTGACGGCGCGAGACGGATGGCGCGATAAGGTCGACGGCATGGATGCGGGTGCCGACGATTATTTGACCAAACCCTTCCGCATGGAAGAGCTTCTGGCGCGCGTGCGCGCCCTGATGCGCCGCGCCGCCGGACAATCCTCTCCGATCCTTTCCAATGGCGTGCTGGAGCTCGACACACGCCAGCGCACGGTTTCGTTTCGCGGGCAGCCGGTTCAGGTGACGGCACTCGAATATAGGCTTCTTGCCTATCTGATGCATAATGCCGGCACCGTGCTTTCCCGAACGCAGATCGCCGACAGCATCTATGATGAAGAGACGGAGCTGCTGTCGAACGCGCTAGAAGTGGTTGTAGCGCGTCTCAGGCGCAAGTTCGACGGCACCGTCATCGAAACCCGGCGCGGCCAGGGCTACATCATTCCGCGCGAGGCGCCGCCGTCATGACACCGTTCTCGCTGCGAGGGCGGTTGCTGCTGGGTTCCGTGGTGGCGATCATCGTTGCAACCTTTCTTGCCGGGGTCGGCATCAACGCCATTTCCGGGCTGGCCGTCAGGGCGCTTGCCCTCTCGGAGATAGATGAGGAGTTGCGCGTTCTGCTGGCGGCGGTCGATATAAATTCCTCCAATCAGCTCTTCCTCGACGACACGCCAACGGATCCCCGCTTCGGCATTCCGAATGGTGGCTTCTATTGGCAGGTCGGCCGCAACGGCACCGTCGAGCTGCGCTCCCAATCGCTCTGGGAGCAGAACCTGCCCTGGCTGCGTGCCCGCCCTCGCGATGCCGGGCGAGCGACGGATATGAAAGGGCCGAACGGCAGCCGTCTTCTTGCCGTCGAGCGGTCGATTTCGATCCCCTCGGCCACGGGCGACCAGATCGTCGATATCGTCATGGCGCTCGACAACAGCGAGCTTGCGCCGGCGCGCTGGCGCTTCTTCTACGCCATGGCGCCATCTCTTGGCGTGCTTTCAGCCGCCCTCATCGTGGCTGTCATCGCTTTTCTGCGATACGGGCTACGACCCCTCAATGATCTGCGCGCAGCCCTGATGGCGGTGCAGGAGCGTTCGGCACGCAAGATCACCGGTCAGTTTCCGCGGGAAGTCCAGCCTCTCGTGGACGATCTCAACGGGCTGCTTGCATCGCGTGAAACGCAGTTGACACAGGCACGCGCGCGCGCCGGCGATCTGGCGCATGGCCTGAAGACGCCGCTCGCGGCCTTGGAGGCGACGGCGCGCCTTCTGTCGGAAGAGGGCATGTCGGAGCGGGCCGCAGCCATCCAAACCGAGGTCAGCCGGATGGAGGCGCAGATCAAGCGAACGCTTGCGCAAACCCGTGCCAGCCTGGCGGCCGCCCATACCGTCGGCGTGATGGATGCCAGCGCCGATCTTCAGAAGATCATCTCCGTCATGCGGCGGCTGTCGAGCGAGCGCAAGATCGACTTCGAGCTTGTGGCGCCGCCCGAGATGTGGCTGGCGATCGACGAGGCGGATTTTGCCGACATTACCGGCAATCTGATCGACAATGCCAGAAAGTGGACGGCTGGCAAGGTGAAGGTTCGCCTGTCGCAGTTGCCCGAGCTCGAGGGCGTGGAACTGTGCATCGAGGACGACGGTCCGGGCCTGCCGGAGGATGCCGAGATGGCTTTCATTCGCCGCGGCAGGCGGCTGGATGAAAGCATCGCCGGAACCGGTTTCGGCCTGGCGATCGCCAAGGATCTGGTCGAGGCCTATGACGGCAAGCTGGCGCTCGCCCGCTCTAGCCTTGGCGGTTTGTCTGTCACCGTCAATCTGCCGGCGCGACTGGTCAAGGACAGACAAGCGGCGCTGGAAAACTAGGTCTACGGCATTTCCGGCACAAGATTCTCAGTTTGCGATCGCCTTCAGGTACCTTTCCGCCGAACGCTCCACTACTTGGTTTCCGTCGCTCTCGACCGTTCGGCCGGGAAATGCGCCGTAAATCGCTTCGAAACGATAGGGCCGAACCGCTTCCAATATCCTCGTTACCACCTTGGCGTCGAGCGGAACGAGGTTCGGGTAGCTGCGCATGAAGCTCACGAATTTACGGTCCATGGTCACCTGCATCGTGTCGCCGACGAAGAGGGCGCCGCGCCCGCCTTCGAGCCAGGGGCAATGGAGCACGCAACTGCCGTCGAAATGGCCGCCGCATCGGATCATGGTCGCCGGGCCGATCGACAGCGTCGTGCCTCTCCATGGATGCAAGGCCGCATCCGGCCTTTGCACCCATTCGCTATCGTCGGCATGGATATGGATCGGTGCGCCGCCGCAAGCGGCACTCCACTCAACCATCGACGTATAGAAATGCGGATGGGAGATCGCGATCGCGCTCAGGCTGCCCATCGCAGCAATCCGCGTCTTGCTGGCCTCATCGATGAGGCTGAGGCAATCCCACAGAATGTTACCATCCGGCCCTTCGATCAGAAATGCGCGCTGGCCGATACCGAAATCGGGCTTGATCTGCAGGCTATGAACGCCTTCCGCTTGCTTGGTCCAGATCACGCTATGCGTCTGGCCGATGCTTGCCATATCGGTCCATTCCTGACCTGATTGGGGTACGAATTGACGCTCATCCTCGCAGATCGGGCAGGCTCGCGGCGGTACGTCGCTCTCGCTGAACTGCGTACCGCATGTGATGCAGACAAAATGCGCCATCTCGAATTCCTCGCCAAGCTATCGCCTCAGCCGGCGGACGGGATCTGGCGCAGGCTGAGATCGCTGTATAGGTACATTGGTCAGATATACCCTGGATTACAGGGAAAAGGCGAGGTTGTGTTGCCGTGGATAGAAACCGTCGTTTTTGGACCGATCTTTTCCGGTAAGGCGCTTATTCGTCATAGCGAGGCAATCGTATCTGTGTCGGTTTATCTCGCTGATTTTAAATGAAAAAAATATTACAATAACAGTTTTATGACAATCCGCCCTTGCAAAAGGTGCAAAGACAAAGAACATAGTCGGCTAATGAAAGTTTACAATCTGCAATCTTGATTCCCAGCGCTTGTCTCGGGAGAGATCGCAGGCTTATGGAGGACCATTATGGCGCTTATCCTCGGCCTCGTTGCTCTGGCCGGCCACATCGCCCTTCTGCTCTGGGGCACGCGTATGGTCCAGACCGGCATTCAGCGCGCCTTCGGACCTGATCTGCGGTCTTTTCTGGGCCGCGCGCTTAGCAATCGCACCAAGGCGTTTTTTGCCGGGATCGGCGTCACTGCCATCCTGCAGAGCAGCACGGCAACCGGCCTGATGGCTTCCGGCTTCGCGGCCGGCGGCCTGGTGGATCTCGTGCCGGCGCTTGCCGTCATGCTGGGAGCCAATGTTGGCACGACCCTGATCGTCCAGGTGTTGTCTTTCAATGTCGCGGCGGCTTCCCCGGCGCTGATCCTGATCGGCGTGCTGATGTTCCGCCGAACCGGGAATTCACGCGTGCACGATCTTGGCCGGGTCATGATCGGGCTTGGCTTCATGCTTCTGGCGCTGCATCAGCTTCTCGACTTGATGACGCAGTATGAGGGGTCGACGGCGCTGGCTTATGTCCTCGATGCGATTGCCGCGACGCCGGTGCTGAGCATGCTCCTTGCCGCTATTCTGACATGGGCCGCCCATTCCAGCGTGGCCGTCGTGTTGCTCATCATGTCTCTCGCGAGCAAGGGCCTTGTCGATGTCGACCAGGCTTTTGCGCTCGTTCTGGGCGCCAATCTCGGAACCGCGATCAATCCGCTCATCGAAGGGCAATCGGGGACCGATCTATCGGTTAAACGCCTGCCCATCGGCAATATGATGACACGCATTGTCGGCGTGATCGCGCTGATTGGCTTTCTCGAACCGGTCACGCGCCTGTCGGCGCTGGTGGATAGCGATAGCGCCCGCGCCGTCGCCAATTTTCATACCGCCTTCAACGTCGTTTTGGCCATGGTGTTCATGCCGCTATTGCGGCCCTATGCCGATCTCCTGACCAAATTGCTGCCGCGGAAGATTGACGAGGCCGATCCGACGCGTCCCCGGTATCTCGACCCGGCTGCCAAGGAGACGCCTGTCGTCGCGCTTGGCGCAGCAGCACGGGAGGCATTGAGATTGGTCGATGTCCTCTCCGAAATGCTCGCCGGCGCCAAAGCTGCCCTATCGGATACGGATCGAAAGGCGCTGACGCGATTGCGGTCGCTGGACAATATCCTCGACAGTCTGAATGCGGCCGTAAAGACCTATCTCACCTCGATCGATCCCGATGAACTCGGCGAGGCCGACAGACGACGCTTGAACGAGATCCTGCTGTTCTCGATGAATATGGAACACGCCGGCGACGTTCTCGATCAGAACCTCTTGCCGCATCTGGCCAAACGTCTGCGCCGGGGTCTGAACTTCTCGAAGGAGGGCCAGCTTGAATTGGCGCGGCTGTTCGATCGATTGCAGACGAACCTGCGCACGACGGCGGCCTTGCTCATGACCCAAAACGAGAGCACCGCTCGCATGCTGGCGGAGGAGAAGGTTATCTTTCGCAAAGCGGAGCGTGAGGGTACGGAGGCTCATTTCCAGCGCCTGCGGCAAGGCGGGATCGAGACCGTCGAGACCAGTTCTCTTCACCTCGACCTGCTACGCGATCTCAAACAGATCAATTCCCATCTGGTCGCCGCTGCCGCCTATCCCGTTCTGGAGGAGCGCGGCGAACTCCTGCAAAGCCGGACTCCAGGCCCGGCTCCGCAGGCCGCAGCAACGGTGCATGACTAAAAGACCTATCTCGGTCCTATGGCCAACGATCGCCTTCCGGATCAATGTTCGTGGCGGCTCTTGCTATACGCTTTGAGTAAGGAGAGCCTTCTTCAGCCGATGAATATGCCCGGCGCCAATCCCGCAGCAACCGCCTACCATCGTTGCGCCGGCATCGACCCATGAACAGGCAAAGCGCGAATAGGCGTCGTCATTCAGATCTTGCCGGGTCGCGTGAAGGCCTTCATTGGCGGCCAACTCGCCCTGTTCACCTTCGAAGGCATTGGCATAGACGCCGATCTGCAGATTATGGCCGCTCTGCTGGAAGACCTCCGCTGCGACATCGACGGCCTCTCGCATGACCTCCGGTTTGCTGCAGTTGAAAAGAAGCGCGTCGGCACCGGATGATGCGGCCCAGCGAGCCGCATCCTCGACGGCTTCGCCGGAGCGGAGCTTGGGCGAGGCTCCATTTCTTTGCGCGGCATCGTCGGCCAGTGTGAAGGAGATCCAATACGGCTTGCCGGTTTCGGCGACCGCGGCCCGAACCGCCTCTCCCTCCGCGATCAGGCTGAGGGTTTCCCCGAGCCAGACATCGACATAAGGATCGAGGTTTTCGACCAGAACCTTGAGATAGTCCTGAACGCGTGACGGATCGAAAGTCTGCGGCTCGTAGGAGCCGAAGATGGGCGGCAGCGAACCGGCGACCAGGATTTTTCGATCCTTGCAGGCATTGGCGGCGTCGCGAGCCAGCTGTCCGGAAAGCGCGATGAGATCGGCGCCTTCCTTCCAGAACCGCTCTTCGCCAATGTGGAAGGGGACGAGCGCGTAGCTGTTGGTGGTCACAACGTCCGAGCCGGCGGCGATGAATTCGTCATGCACCTGCCGGACAATCTCCGGCGAATCGACGAGCGCGAGCGCCGACCATTCCGGCTGCTTCAGTTCCGCGCCGAGACGCAGCAGTTCGCGGCTCATGCCGCCGTCGAGGATCAAGGGTTTGCTCATGAATGGGATCTCCAGAATGGTTCGGATCAGCGGAGAGGTTTGATCTCTCCTTCGTGCCGTGGGTTAGCGCCGCACCGGCACCTGCGCTTCCAGGAAACGGAAGCTTCGCGCGATGATGGCTGTGATGATGAGATAGAAGACGGTGACGACAACAAGCGGTTCGTAGACCAGCAGGGTGTCCTGGCGAACTTTTGTGGCAACGGCGTAGAGATCCATCACGGTGACGGTGAAGGCGAGCGGAGTGGCCTTCAGCTGCATGACGATTTCGCCGCCGATCGTCGGCAATGCGATGCGAATGGCCCGCGGCAGCCAGATGCGCCGCGTCAGCGTGAAGGGTCGCATGCCGAATGCGCGTCCGGCTTCCAGTTCGCCTTTCGGAACGGCAAGCAATGCGCCGCGCAAAACCTCCGCCTCATAGGCCGCATAGTTGAGCGTGAAACTGACGGCCGCGAAGAAGAAACCTTCGCGCAGGATCGGCCAGAACAGACTCTGACGGATACCCGGGATGACAGGCAGAAGAGAGCCGACCCCATAGTAAAGCAGCCAGAGCTGTATCAGCAGCGGCGTGCCCCGGAAGAAGGTGCAATAACCACGGGCAAGGCTTCGCAGGATGGGGCCGCCGCTGACCTGGGCGAAGGCGAGGCCGATGGCGATCACGAAGCCGAAGACGACGGAGATCGCAAGCAGCGACAGCGTCTGCACGGCTCCCGTCAACAGAAGCGGCCAATAGGCGGATATCCATGAGAAGGTCATGCCAACACTCCTCAGGCCAGCTTCGGCTGGCCGCGCCGCACTCGCCGCTCGACCAGATTGAATATGGCATTCGAGACGAGTGTGAGGGCGAGATAAATGAGGGCGGATGCCAGGAAAAAGATGAAGTAATGCTTGGTGCTAGCGCCGGCGAGACGCGTGGCGAGGGCTAGTTCCTGGTAACCGACCACCGCGACGAGAGCGCTATCCTTGGTGACGGACATCCAGAGATTGGCAAGGCCGGGCAGGGCATTGGGCAGCAAGGCGGGCAGAATGATGCGACGGAAGCGCAGGCGTGCACCCATGCCGAATGCCTTTGCTGCCTCGATCTGGCCGACGGGGATTGCGAGGATCGCGCCACGCAGCACTTCCGTCATATAGGCGCCTTGCACGAAACCGAGCACGGCGACCGCGACCGCAAAGCCGTTCAGCTCGAACGCCGGCAGATTGAGCGCGGCGAGGAGCCGATTGAGGCCATCCATGCCCGCGTAATAGAGGCCGACGATCAGGATCAGCTCCGGAACGGCGCGGACGGCGGTCGTATAGAGTTCGAGCAGTAGCCGGAGCGGCCTGATGCCCGAGAGCTTGCCCAATGCTCCGCCTGTGCCGAGCAAGAGGCCTATCAGAAAAGCGCCGGCGGAGATGGCGACCGTGGAGGCAGCCCCGGTCAAGAGCACTCCACCCCATCCCGGAGGATAGGGGGAGAGCAGGTCCAGAATGCCTTGTGAGGAGGTCGCCATCGTCGCGATCGTTTACTTGGCGCCGTAGATATCGAAGCTGAAATACTTCTTGGTGATTTCGTCGTATTTGCCGCTTGCGCGCACCGCGGCGATTGCCGCGTTGAGCTTTGCCTTCAGCTCGGTGTCTTCCTTGCGAAGGCCGCCGGAAACGCCGGCTCCGAGGACTTCCTTGTCGTCGGCGACGTCACCCATCTTGGCGCAGCAATCCTTGCCGCTTTCGCTTTTCAGGAAGGCGTCAAGCGCAAGGGAATCGCCGAAGACGTAGTCGATGCGGCCTGCAGCGAGATCCTGAAACGCCTCGTCGAGCGTCTGGTAGGTCTTCTCATCCGCGACCTTGGCGAAGTACTTCTTGTAATATTCCGACTGGATGGTCGACACCTGGATGCCGATGGTCTTGCCCTTGACGTCGTCTGCCGTGGCGCCAGTCTTTTGGTCCTTGGGGCCGATCAGCGTGCTGGGTGTATTATAATATTTGTCGGTGAAATCGATGATCTTCGAGCGCTCCGCCGTGTTCGACATCGATGACCAGATCACATCGAATTTCTTGCTCTGAAGCGCCGGGATGAGACCATCCCAGGAAAGCTCGACGATCGAGCATTTCTCTTTCATCTGCTCGCAGACGGCGTCCATCATGTCGATTTCCCAGCCCTGCCATTTGCCGGAGGCGTCCTTGGCGAAGAAGGGCGGATAGGATTCGTTCATGATGCCGAAGCGAACCTCGGCCTGCGCCGCCATCGAGGAAAGCGCGAAGGCCAGTCCGGCGAATAATGTGGAAACCAGTCTCATATATGGGATTCTCCTAATGTGTTGTCTGCGAATTGGAGTGGATCAGGTCGTCAGCATGCCGGTAAATTCCCGACAGCGGGTGCTGATCGGGGCGTCGAAGATCTGCTTTGGCGGCCCTTCCTCCTCGATCCGTCCCTGATGCAGGAAGAGAACATGGTTCGAGACGTCTCGGGCAAAGCGCATCTCGTGGGTGACCAGCAGCATGGTTCGTCCCTCCTCGGCGAGATCGCGGATGACCTTGAGGACTTCGCCGACCAGTTCGGGATCGAGCGCCGATGTCGGCTCGTCGAAGAGCATCACGGCCGGATCGATGCAAAGCGCGCGGGCAATCGCGGCTCTTTGCTGCTGTCCCCCGGAGAGAAAGGCGGGATAGGCATCGCGCTTGTCGTAAAGCCCGACTTTATTGAGAAGAGCCTCTGCCTTCTCAATCGCCTCGCGGCGAGGAACGCTAAGGACATGCACCGGCGCCTCGATGATATTTTCGAGGACGGTCATGTGAGCCCAGAGATTGAAGCTCTGGAACACCATGCCCAATCCGCTGCGCATGCGTTCGATCTGGCGCCAGCTTTTCGGCTGCATCTGTCCATGGCGCCCCTGCTTCAGAGCGACTTCCTCGCCGTTGACGACGATGCGGCCGCGATCGGGCATCTCAAGCAGGTTTATGCACCGCAGGAACGTGCTTTTCCCGGAGCCGGACGAGCCGATGATAGAAATCACGTCCCCTTGTTTGGCGGTGGTTGAAACGCCCTTGAGGACCTGATGTGACCCAAAGCTCTTGTGGAGATCTTCCACACAAAGAGCCTGGGAGGGCAGCTCTGTCATATATAATTCCGATGAAAAACAATTTGCGGAGAATATCGCGAAGAGCAGCCGAATTTGCGCGCAATTTCCGATCAATTTGCATAAAAAAAGCAAAAATGTATTTCTTGTGCATCTTTTATGATGGAATAGAGATGTCGTCGCCTGATTTCATCGCGCCTAAAGGAGTGGGGAAATGGAAAGTCCGGATCGTTTTGATCGCGATATTCTCGATATCGTCCAGCGCAATTGCCAGCTCACGGCCGAAGCAATCGCCGAGGAGGTCGGGCTTTCGACGTCAGCGGTACAACGGCGCCTGAAACGGCTGCGTGAGGACGGTATCATCAAGGCGGAAATCGCAGTTGTCGATCGCAAGGCGACCGGGACGCCGATGGTGTTCATCGTCGGCATGGAGATCGAGCGGGACAACTACGATGCGCTTGCGAAATTCCGCCTTTGGGCGGAAAAGCAGGACCATATCCAGCAAGTCTATTATGTCACGGGCGCTGTCGATCTCATCGCGATCGTCACTGCGCGGGATGTGGAACACTATGACGATATCGCCGCCGTAATCATGGCGGAGAATCCGCAGATTCGGCGCATGCATACGAATGTGGTGCTACGTGACGTCAAGCTTGGATTGTTCGTGCCGCTGGCAAACGGTGACGATGAGGGTTGATCGAGGTGTAGCCGCGGTGCCGAGGCTTCCCCCCGGCGCCGCGCTTTGCGGATCGTGTCAGACGGATTGCTCGATCACAAGCACGCCGTAGCCTTGAAGCTCGCTCCGTCCCGATATCGTCCTGCCGGTCAGCAGGTCAATCCCTTCAGGCAGGTCGACGATTTTCGTTTCATGCTCCGTATTGAGCACGAACAGCAGCTTCCTGTCATCGCTCTCGCGCAGCGACACTTCGACGCCGGCAGGCAGGTTCTCTACCAGCGGTGCCGCAACGCCGTTGCTGACGAGAATCTCCCCGATGACCTCTGCGAGCGGCGGGGTGAGGTAGGTGCCGAGA
Source organism: Rhizobium sp. BK098 (assembly GCF_014193155.1). Lineage (NCBI taxonomy): Bacteria > Pseudomonadati > Pseudomonadota > Alphaproteobacteria > Hyphomicrobiales > Rhizobiaceae > Rhizobium > Rhizobium sp. BK098. The sequence continues at coordinate 209,675 of NZ_JACHYY010000004.1, forward strand.
TAATAGACCTGCCCGTTGCCATGCCGGCGGCGCGTCAGCATCGGCGTGCCTTCCAGGAAGCGGTCGGACCAGCGGCCGACGATCTCGGTATCTGCGGTCGTTTCCAGCTTCTCGTAAAGGTGCCCGGCCTCAAGCTGACGATTGCCGATCGTATAGGCATATTTGCGTGAGGCCGAGGATGCCGGCGGACGCGGGGATGGCTGATGGCTGCCGATGCCGCCCTCGCGGAAACCGCTGAACAACCCATCCGCCCCCGGAGCGGAGACTGGTCCGAATTCGTAGACGCTGACGCCGGAAAGCTTGGAAAGCGCGGTGCCCGGCGCCTGGGTGCGGATGATGTGGTTGTTGTCATCGCGGGTGCCTGTCATTGCCGACAGGATGAGCGTGCCGCCGTTGGCGACGAACTTTTCCACCGCTGCCGACCACTCTTCCTTCCACATGACCCAATGGGGAACATAGAGCGCCTTGATGCGTGAGAGATCATCTTCCGGATGGATGAAGCCGCAGGCAATACCGGCCTGATAGCATGCGCGGTGCAGATGGGCTGCATCCTGCATCGGGCTTGGCAGGCCGATCGCATAGGTCTTGTAGGCTTCCTGATTGTCGAAATCCGCGCCGGCGATGGCAATATCCATGCGGACGGTCGTGCCAAGCAGCTTGCCCTCGATCTTGCGGATGTCGGATGCGAATTGTGTTGCTTCCTCGTAACGGCGGCGCGGAACATCATCGTGATCGATAATACCGTTCCAGTAGATCTCGGCGCCAAAATGCGCCGGGCGCCAGCGGAAGAACATAAGGCCGTCCGCGCCGCGCGACACCGAAGTCATCGCCATGCGGCGCATCTCGCCGGGCTCCGGCACGGAGGAGGAGAAGCCCGGCTGACTGCCGAGGCCGGACGCCTGTTCCGGAACGATGAAATTGCCGGAATAAGCGCGGCATTGGTCTAGATGGAAGGCCTGCGTGACCGCATGACCGCCGCCGCGGCGCATCTCGTCATAGAGGAACGGGTAGATATCGAAGCCGATGAAATCGAGATCCTGGCCGAACTGGCCGCGGAAATCGATGTCCACAAGGCCGCCCAGATTATGGAAGATGAACCATGCCGGATTGGTCGCCCGCAGGATTTCGACCTGATCATGCTGAAAGAGCGCCGTCGCGAAGGCGAGGAAGCGATGATAGTCCTGCACGTGACCGGGGCTGGAGAAGGACGGGTTCATCGGCTGCGGGAAGACGATCTGGTCGAAGGTCTGGTAAGCCGTTGCCCAGAAGTCGCCGCCCCAGGCGAAGTTCAAGGCTTCGATCGTTCCATATTTTGCGCGGCAGAACTTCTGGAACTCGATGAGCGCCGATGGCGAATAGCTTTCGGAGGTCGTCGTATTCAGCTCGTTATCCGTCTGCCAGCCGATGACATCCGGATTGTCGCGATAATGCTCGGCCATCGCGCGGGTAATCCGTTGGCTGTGCCGGCGCAGCACCGGGCTCGTCGTATCGCAATGCTGGCGCGATCCATGGCTTGCCTCTCTGCCATTGGCATCGACGCGCAGGACTTCCGGATATTTTGCCGTCAGCCAGCGGGGCGGTGTTGCCGTCGGGGTGCAGAGAATGGTCTTGATGCCGTGCTTGGCCAAGACGGCAATCGCCTTGTCGAAGAGAGAGAAGTCGAAATGGTCCTCATGCGGCTCCATGATATGCCAGGCGAATTCCGCCATGCGCACCGTGTTGAACCCGGCAGCGGCCATGCGTTCGGCATCGCGGTCCCAATAGCTCCCGTCGACATGTTCGGGATAATGCGGAACGCCGACCATGAAGCCGTCGAGGTTGAGCGTCCGCCAGACAGAGAGCGGCTTTCTTTCCAAAACTTTCATGAGGTCACAAGCTTTCTTTACAAAGAGGCAATGATGGACTTCGGTCGGCTGAGGGTTCTGCCATCGGGACCGAAGAGGTAGAGGGAGGATGTGGCGGCGGACAGTTTGATCTGCTCGCCAGCCGAAAAGCCGGTCGCGTTGCCGAGCTGAACGGTGAAATTGCGTGTCCCGCTTTCAGAGCCGACCGTTGCGAGCGGACCCGCGTCTACGTAGAGAATAGTTTCGCGTCCGAGCTGCTCGACGAGGCGGACCTTGCCATCGAAGGCAATTGCGGTGTCCTCGCTGGCGGCGCCGATCTTCAGCGATTCTGGCCGAACGCCGAGGGTGAGGCTCGCCTGTGCTTTAAGATCGCCGACATCGGCTACAGGAACGAGAACCGTCGTGTTGCCGCCTTCGAGTGCGACTTCAGCTACACCGTCACGAAGGGAAACGAGCTTCGCATTGATGAAATTGATCCGCGGCGCGCCGAGGAAGCCAGCGACGAATTGGTTCGCCGGATTGTGATAGAGATTGAGCGGCGCGCCTTCCTGCTCGATTATCCCCTTGTTGAACACGACGATGCGGCTCGCCATGGTCATCGCCTCGACCTGATCATGCGTCACATAGATCATCGTCGAGCCAAGCTGCTGATGCAGCGTCGAAAGCTCGACGCGCATTTGCGTGCGCAATGCCGCATCGAGATTGGAGAGCGGTTCGTCGAAGAGGAACACCTCCGGCGAGCGGGTGATGGCGCGGCCGATCGCGACGCGCTGGCGCTGGCCGCCCGAAAGCTGCTTCGGGCGCTTGTCGAGCTGGTCGGATATTCTGAGGATTTCAGCCGCGCGCTTGACGGCAGCGTCGATTTCGACCTGCGGGCGCTTCGCCATCTTCAAGCCGAAACCCATGTTCTCGGCGACCGTCATGTGCGGATAAAGCGCGTAGGACTGGAAGACCATGGCAATGCCGCGATCGCCGGGCTCCTCGCGCGTGACATTGCGGCCGTTGATCCAGATCTCGCCCGAACTGATGTTTTCGAGCCCGGCAATCGTCTTCAGGGTGGTAGACTTGCCGCAACCCGACGGGCCGACCATGACGATGAATTCACCTTTGTCGACGGAAAGATTGATCGAACGCAGGGCGTGGTAGCCGCCGTAATGTTTGTCGATGTCGATCAGCTGTACATGGCTCATGAATGATACTCCAAATCTGTTCGCGCGGTGCGGGACATGTCAGCCCTTGACGGCGCCCATGGTCAGGCCCGCGATGAAATGCTTTTGCATCAGGAAGAACATCAGGACCGGCGGGACGGCGACGAACAGGGTTGCTGCCGCCACGATGTTCCAAGCGGATGTCCATTCGCCCCTGAGGTTGTTGAGGCCCGCCGTCACCGGTTTGACGACATCGCTTTGCGTCAGCACGATTGCCCAGAAATAGTCGTTCCAGACGAAGGTGAAGATCAGAATCGCAAGCGCGGCAAGGGCAGGCCGCATCAGTGGTATGACGACATGGCGCATCGTCTGCCAGGGGGAGGCGCCTTCCGCACGCGCCGCCTGGAACAATTCGTCCGGCAAAGCCGCAATGAAGTTACGCATGAACAGGGTCGCAAAGCCGGTCTGAAAGGCGACATGGAAGATGATCAGCGCGAAATAGGTATCGTATAGGCCGACCGAAACCATGAGATCGCGCACCGGGATCATCATGATCTGCGCAGGCAGGAAGTTGCCGCCGACAAAGAGTGAGAAGAGCAGGGCGTTGCCCCGGAAATTATAGCGGGCGAGCACATAGCCCGTCAGGGTCGAGAATACGAGGACCAGCAGCACCGAAGGCAGGGTGATGATGAGGCTGTTGATGAAATAGCCCCACATGTTGGTCTGCTGGAAAACCGCCTGGAAATTCTCGACGAGATTGAAATGCTCGGGCCAGGTCCAGTATTTTCCGGCCATGATCTCATCGGCCGTCTTGGCCGCCGTCAGCATGACGGCAACGAGCGGCAGCAGCCAAAGTATGAGGATCAGGCCGACGAAGCCGGCATAAAGGCCGCGAGGCGCGGGCTTTTCTTCAGGGATTGGGCGAGGATACATCAGCGTGTCTCCCGTTCCATGCGCACCATGACGCGCAGATACCAGGTGATGAAAACGATCATGATTGCAAAGAGGACAGTGGCGATGGCAGCGCCGTAGCCGAAGCGATAGGAGAAGATTGACTGCTCGTACATCTGATAGGCCAGCACTTCCGATGAACCGAAGGGGCCGCCCGATGTCATCACCGCGATCATGTCGAAGGATCGCAAGGCGCCGACCACCGTTACGGCAAGGGCAATGAAACCCACCTGGCGCAATTGCGGCAGGACGACGTGCCAGAGCATGTTCCAGCCGCGGGCTCCGTCGACGCGCCCGGCGCCGATGATGTCGGAGCTCAGATTGTTAAGACCAGCGAGAAAAAGCACCATGCAGAAGGCGATCTGCGGCCAGAGCGCGGCGATAACCACGGCGAAGGTCACGAAATGCTCATCGGCAAGCAGGGCAGGCGCCGTCGCTCCAAAGAGACTGAAGATGAGCGCAAGGAGTCCGTAATTCGGATCATAGACCCAGCCGAACACGACGCCGACCGTGACTGTGGCGAGCACCAGCGGAATGAAGAAAAGCGACTTCAAGATCCGCATGCCGGCGATCTGCTGGTTGACGAGCAGCGCCAGCGCCAACCCGAGCGGCGGTGCCGCCATGAACATGACGAGCCAGATGATGTTGTTCTTCAGCGAGACGTAGAATTGCTGATCGGCAAAGAGTTCGGAATAGTTTGCCAATCCCACCCAGCTCTTCTGCCCGACGCCATCCCAATCGAAAAACGAAATCCAGATCGATTCCACGGAAGAAGCGATGATGATCGTTCCGAACAGGATGCATCCAGGCACAATGAAGAGGACGGGCGTCAGCCAGTTCCTGTGTTTTTTCCACATGGCTCAGACTTCTTGGTTCGATAATTCAGGACATTTCTGAAAGCGCGATTCTTCAAGAGAGGCGCGACGGGTCGTCGTATAAAGCCGACGCCCCGCCGCGCCCTGGTCCGGGAGGACTATTTGAAGATGCGCGCGCGGGTCTTTTCGAGCCGCGCCAGAATCTGGTCACGCCGCTCCGGCTTGACCATGAATTCCTGGAAGCCCTTTACACCGTCCTGCGCCATGTCCGGATCGGTATCGCGGTCGTAATATTGCGACGTTCCCTTCACGCTCTTGAGCGATTCCACGGCGATATTGACCAGTGGGTCCTTGCTCGGCGGGCAATCGTTGCGTGGCGGAATGGTGCCTTCGGCTTCGAGGAATGCGCCGAGATTGTCAGGCTGATAGAAGTGAGCCAGGAAATCACGCGCACCTTGTCGGTTCTTCGCCTTGGCGGGGATGTGCACGGAATTGACCGAGAAATCCTCATAGCGTTGAACGCCAGGGACGATTTCCGGGAAGGGAGCGAAGGCGATCTGGCCTTCGTCGCTTGCCGGGAAGGCGGATTTGATGAAGCCTCCGAGGTCCATCATCGCGGCCTTCTTCTGTGCGAGAGCTGCCCCCGCCTGTTCCCAGCCGAATGACGGCGCGCTTGCGGAGAAGAAATTGGCCTTGATGAGCTCTTCCCATTTGTCGAAGACCGGCTTCAGCACCGGGTCGGTATAGGGAATCTTGCCCTCCATCAGGGCGAGGTGCTTGTCCAGACCGTTGATGCGCAGGTTCATGTGGTCGAACCAGCCGCCGGTCGGCCAGAGTTCCTTCGTGCCCATGCTGATCGGTGTCATGCCGGCGGATTTCGCCGCTTCGCCGAATTTCAGGAAATCGTCCCAGTTCTTCGGCGCTGTCCAGCCCTTCTCGGCAAAGACATCCTTGCGATAGAAAAGACCCCAGAGAATGCCGCCGAGCGGCAGACCGTACTGCTTGCCGTTGACGGTAACTGCTGTCATCGTGGCACCGAGCTTGTCGCTATAGCCTTCCTTGGCAAACAGGTCGGAAATGTCGTCGAACAGTCCGCGATCGACAAAAGCCTTCATTCGATTGCCGGAGAACCAGAAGCAGACATCGGGAGCGCCGACAACGAGATAGCTACGGATGGCCGTCTTGTGGGCCTCGTGATCCATATTGTTGATGGTGACTTTCGTCCCGGTCTTCTTGGTAAAATCAGCCGCGATGCGGTCAAGGACGGCCCGCTGTCCAGCATTGCCGATATCCGAAATGATCGTCACCTCGCCGCCATTGGCAATTGCCGGGCGATAAAGCGCCGTGGTCGCCAAGGCGACCCCCGTGCCGATCATGAACTGGCGCCGAGACGCCTTGATTGCATTGACGAGTGAAAGTTCGTTCTTCGATGCCATCTATTTCCTCCCTAGGTACATCAAATCCAGGCCCGCCCACAGATATGGGCAGCCGCTAACCTTCAGAAATTACGCAATAAACCGGCAATTCCGCTTGTGCTGATACAAGCAGACATTCCTCCATTGCCATGTGCTATTGCATACCGTATCTTCCGAGAAGCGACAATAGTTAATTTACAAAATTAATTTAAGGATCATCGTGCGCGGCAACCCTGGTACTTCCCGAGCCCTTAATCGGCGGCTCATCCTCAACCTGCTCAGAAATCGGGGGGCGATGCCGCGTGCCGAAATCGCCACCGTGACGGGCCTGAGCCCCGCGGCAGTGACTTTTGTAGTCACGGAATTGATCGACGAGAGGCTCGTCATCGAGGGAAAAGCACAGACGGGTGCGACGGGACGGCGGCCCGTGCCGGTCGATATCAATTACGACGGCCACCTGGCTGTCGGTTTCAAGCTTCGCCACGACAGCATCGACTGCGTCCTTACCGATCTCGCCACGATGCCGATCGCCTCTTTCGATATGCCTGTGTCGGACACACGGCCGGAAACGATGGTCGAGGCGATTGTGGCGGCGATCCCGAAACTTCTTGCCGATGCCGGCCGCACCGGATCACCCGTTATGGGCGTCGGCGTTTCCATCCCCGGCGAGGTGGATGCGGTCAACGGCATCTGCATCCAGAGCCCGCGCTTTGGCTGGCGCAATCTTGCCTTTCCCGAATTGCTGCGTGAACGGGTCCATGTCCCGGTCTGGATCGACGACGACATCAGCGCCTTCACCGTCGCGCAGCGGCTCTTCGGTGCGGGCCGCAACTACAGCAATTTCGCGACGATCGCCGTCGGTACCGGTGTCGGGTCTTCGCTGGTTATGGGAGGAGAGATCTATCACGGAAGCCATGGCTTGGCCGGAAAGCTCGGTCACGTCATTACGGTACCCGGCGGCCGACTTTGCGAATGCGGGAGACGGGGTTGCCTCCAGGCTCACACAGCCGAGGCTGCGATGATCGAGGACTGGGGCCGACAGAGAGGCGCAAAGGCCAATCGCGACGAATTCGCAGCCGCGATCGATGGCGGCGATCCGGCGGCTCTCCAAGTCATGGCGGAAGCCGGCGAGCTGATCGGGCGCCATCTGGCCGATCTGGTGAACCTGTTCGATCCCGAGGTTCTCATTGCCGGCGGCGAAGCCATGCAGTTCGGCGAAGCGATTCTCGAGCCGATACGGCGTTCGATGGCGAAATATGTCTTCTTGAATATGCCGGAATTACTTCCTGACTGGGTGCCAGGTTCGTGGGCGCGGGGGGCTGCCGCCCTTGCGACCCAGCACTTCTTTGATCTGGATGTTGAATGATGCTGCTGCGCGTATCGGTCTGACATATGCCGAGCGAACCGGTTATTGCGCAGCGAGATCATCGATAGCGCGGTCCCGTTTGCGTGATGATCACATCCATCGGAATGTCGTGAGCGAGCGGACGGATGGTGTCGATCGCCTGCGATTCGAAGCCGACGCCGATGACCAAAGGTTTGCGCTCGAGAGCGGCGAGGGTTCTATCGAAAAATCCACCCCCATAGCCAAGACGGTAGCAATAGGGATCGAAGCCGACCAATGGCGCGATGACGATATCAGGAATGGCTTCCTTGCCTTCCGCGGGTACAGGAATGTTCCATACCCCGCGTTCAAGCCTCTCTCCCATTTTCCAGGATCGGAATACTAGCGGGGTTGCCTTCGCCACGACCACGGGCAACAGGCAATCTGCGCCGCGCGCCGTTGCGGCTGCCATCCATTCTCTAAGGTCCGATTCTCCCAGGAATGGCCAAAACAGGCTGATACATTTGCCGCTGACGTCACCAACGATCTGATCGAGATGATCAGCAATCGAGCGCGTATAGGCTTTCCGCTGTGCCGATGGCAACGCCTTTCGGTCATCGATCAAGCGCTGCCGCTGCATCTTTCGCCACGCGAAAATATCCGAGATCCGGCTCTCGTGGGGTGAGATGCTGCTATAAGCCGGGTCGACTTCGTGCAGCATGCAGGCGGGCGACGCATATTCGCGGATGTCTTCGTCGGTTTCGTGTCGATCCGATTTTGCCATGCGTTCCAATGCTCCCGGTCCGGGCAGGCCAACATGCTTGAGCTGCGGGAATGATTTTTATATAGGGAATGATAAGGCAGCTTAATTCCTGAATCGAGATCTTTTCGTTGGACCTTTCATCGATCGAAATATTTCTGGCGGTCGCGAGCGATCGCAGTGTGACCAAGGCTGCGAAGGCCGTCGGACGCGTGCCGTCGAACGTGACGACGCGCATCCAGCAGTTGGAGGACGACCTCGGCGTCCTGCTCTTCAGCCGTGACGGCAAGAAGATGACGCTGACAAAAGAGGGCGAGACGTTCCACGTCTATGCCAATCGTCTTTCGGCGCTTGCTCTTGAGGCACGCCAGGCGGTCAGGCCCCGGCGCCCAACAGGCACCTTGCGCTTGGGAACGATGGAAAGCACGGCGGCAAGCCGGCTGCCCGCGGCGCTCAGCCGGTTCAATCATATGTGGCCGGATGTGGCGCTCCAACTGACGCTTGGCGCTTCCCGAGATCTTGCCCGAGATGTTCTGCGCGATGTGTTGGATTGCGCGCTGATCGCCCGGCCGCTGAAAGCGATGCTGGATGAGGATCCAGATTTCGCGGACGAACTCAGGCAGCTCGAAGCCGAACCGGTATTTGTCGAGGATCTGCTGCTGCTGTTGCCATCCGGGCATCCTGCGATCCGATCCGCCGCCGATTTGCGGGTCGGATCGATTGCCGCTTTGGAGCCCGGATGCACTTATCGCAGGATTGCAGAGGGCTGGGCACGCAGGTCGAGCGCTTTGCCGACGACCGAACTTGGTTCCTATCATGCCATCCTGGCCAGTGTAGCGACCGGCAATGCGGCAGGCGTCATACCAAAGTCGGTTCTCGATCTCATGCACTGGCCGGCGCCGGCGGCGACGCATCAGCTTGCCGTCGTCGATACGGTTCTGATCTCTCGCAAAACCGATCGCCCGAGTTCCTTCGATGCGTTTCATGAAGTCCTCGGCGCCACTAAGGGAAAGAGCGTGCCGTCGTTGCCGAACTAGCCGGCGTCCTGCCGTTCATCCTCGAGAGATTCTCCCTTAAACTGGTTCCATCATGCAGCATTCAGAGCCCCACAAGGCCGGCTCCAGCCGGTTCCGCCTGTTTTCCCCGATCCTCGCCGGAGCCACCTTGCGCGAACGGCTGATCGCCTGCCTTGGCGCCTTGATCGGCATTGGCCTTACGGGGGTCATCAGCGGTTATCTCTTCGGGCAGGGGCCGCATCTTCCGCTGATCGTTGCGCCGATGGGAGCGTCCGCAGTGCTGCTTTTCGCGGTTCCGGCAAGTCCGCTCGCCCAGCCGTGGTCGATCATCGGCGGCAATACTATTTCGGCCATGATGGGTATTATCGCGGCCTATCTGATCCACGACCCGATCATCGCGATCGGGGTCGGCGTCTCGCTTGCGATAGGAGCCATGTCATTTACGCGATGCCTGCATCCGCCGGGCGGCGCGGCCGCGCTGACCGCCGTTCTCGGCGGCCCGGTCGTTGCGGGCTGGGGCTTTCTGTTTCCCTTCGTACCGGTTGCCTTGAATTCCTGCATACTCGTCGGCCTCGGCCTGGTGTTTCACAAGCTCTCCAGGCGCAACTATCCGCATGTCGCCGCCAAGCCAGCCGAAAACACCCATCAGACGCGCGATCTGCCGCCGCCTTTGCGGGTAGGCTTTCGTGAGGAGGACGTCGATGCTGCCCTGGGCGTGTTTGACGAGACCTTCGATATTGATCGCGCCGACCTCAGCCGCCTTCTGCGGCAGGTCGAATTGCAGGCAGCGATACGATCGCATGGAGATATAAGCTGCGCCGACATCATGTCGCGCGATGTCATCGCCATTGACGAGCACGCAGGGCCGGAGCACGCTCGGCAACTTCTGCTGAAACACAATATTCGCACCTTGCCGGTGAAGGACCCGGAGGGTCGCCTCATCGGTACGGTCGGGTTGCGCGAGCTCTCGGCAGGCCTCGACACTATCGTGCACGCCGTATCGAAGCCGGCGGTTGCCGATGCTGCCGATCCCGCTTTGTCGTTGTTGCCCGTTCTGACAGACGGACGAACGCATGCGGTCATCGTCGTCGATGCCGACCGGCGCGTCCTCGGTCTGATATCGCAGACGGATCTTTTGAGCGCCATGGCACGGCTCCTGCCGAAGAAGGACATTCCGGCGCGGGTGGTCATCTGAATACGGTGGAGACAGTTATCGCTACCATCGAACGCTGCACCTGACGCGGCGTAACACCGCCGGCCTAGCTCTTGCTGATGCCGCGAGGCCATAAACGGTCGACCAGGATACGCTTGCCGCCGCCGCCGTCCGCGGGTTCGTAAATTCGCTTGATCCGTAGAGACATATTCACCGCCTTCCCGGGGCGGACGACGGCAGCCGATGATAACATCAGTCTGCAGGGCTTGGCCAATGATCCGGAGACCCGCGGCTTTGCATCTTACCTGTCGTGACGGGGCATGATTGGCAGCGATTCGCAGTTCACCTCAATCCATCGGACGCACAGCGTTGGGGCAGGCGCGCTTGATTTCGGCGATAGATGTTCGCGGATTGGTTGACTTTCCCGCTTCCGACCGCGTCGACCTGCATCAATCGCCGGCACCGTGATGCTGCGGCCATAATTATGGCTGTTTCTGGCGGTCGATCAGGATCAGAGATTTGCCGGAGTGCTTTGAAGTCCACTTGCCTGGACAGTAGAATAACTTCTACTTTTCTTTTATCTATTGCGGCTCGGCCGGGGAGTTGCCCAATGATATAGAGTTAATGGCTGTAATCAAGTTTGGCTTGCCTACAGCATAGTGATAGTGTGACTTGGCGCAGGCCCATGAAAATCTGCGAGCGTCCTTTCAGATTTATTTTGTGGTGAGGCTGTGTTAGCTGACATATATTGCGACTGCGAGAGCGAGAATGGTAGAATTCAAATTTAGCGAACCACCTCGAGGAAATGCGGAAGATCTCTCAAAGGAATGTCAGCGCCAGTTGCGGCCTATTGTCAGTCAAATCGTCCAGGCAGCAGCAGCAGCTGGATGGGACAAAAAAGATGTGCTTCTAGCGATGGTGGACGTTGCCTGGGATCTTTATGAAAAGCGTCGAGATGACGCCTAGGTCGCATAGCGCGCAATCGTTTTCCCACTTTTAAGGGAAGTATAGACTGAATCCTGACTGCACGTTTTAATGGTTTTTTAGAAAATTCTATCTCAACCAAAAGAAGAAATGGTCTGATGGCATACCCTTTCTTAGCTATATGGCTATCTCCCCTTCCAAACTTGGCGATTTATACTATTTAATCTTCCGCAATAAGCTGCTTGCGGCGGCAAGCGGCGGGCAGAGTTGGGAAATGAGATCTCAAATGAAAGTGGGATCTGATCTGCCTGTTGGTATTTGCAGGACTTCGTTCGGGCGGGGCGATGAAGAATGGGCTATGCGGGTGAGGTCCGGGAACGGGCCGAACGATATGTGTTCGATATAATCCCTGAACATGCAGGGCCGAGAAAGACGACCGCCCGCGGGAGCGTTATCAATTCCGTACGCAATCCCGGATCGCAGACATTTCTCGCCAAAGAGCATGCGATGGGGATTGTACTGGCTCCCATGCGCGGCTTGCGAGCCTCTCTCGGCAGCGACCGAATCACCCAATATGATGCGCCTGTCGGTTGCCTCATCATCAATCCCGCCGGTGTGGATAGCAGCCTTGCCTGGTCCGAAACCAGGAAAAATCTTGTCGTCGCCATTCCTCCGGACACTCTGTCGGAGCTGGCGCTTCAGGAGTTCGATCTCGCGAACGTAGAACTCCGGCCACCTGCCTTCGGAACCGTCGATCCGATCGCGCTCGATATTGCGCAGAGGATTTCTGTCGAATTAACCGGGAAGGCAACTCCGAATGAACTCTTTCTGGATTCATTGGTTACGCTCTTTAGTACCCATCTCATCCGCAACTATGCAAGCAATATGAAACAGCTTCCGTCGCCAAGGGGAGGGCTCTCCGCCAAAAGCGCCCGTCGCGTTGAAGAGTATCTCCGTGAACATTTTACGGAAAAGGTTCATGTCGCGGAACTGGCGGCTGTCGCCGGCATTTCACCCAATCATTTCATCGTAAGATTCGCCAAGACATTCGGCATGCCGCCTCACCGCTACCTCATAAATCTGCGGTTAGACCTCGCCGAAAAATTGCTGGCCGAAGGTGAAATCGCGATCGCGGAAATTGCCTATATGGCAGGGTTTTCGGATCAAAGCCATTTGGCGACCACGATGAAGAGATACCGGGGACGCACGCCTACAGAGCTTCGATATATGCGATAACCGCATGGGCTTGAACGCAAGCCCGCTTCTGTCCCAAACCAATTCGAGTATTCCCAAATTCGCTATTTCCCGCGTCCATGCGAGAGATGTATGGCGGGGATGGGCGTCTTCCCCTCATGCGGCAGAAGAGATTTTTCGGAATGGAAAGAACCGCTTGGTGCTCATCGTCCGGCGGTTCGCCTCTTCGTGCAGAACAGCCTAAGGTTAAGTGTGGCAAAGTGGCTACACCCGCAGCCGGCTAGGCAAAAAACCGTAATTTTCTAAAAAAAATCCGGAATTTTATAAAATACGCTTGCGCTGAAATAAGGCCATCTTCCCGGACGGTAACTATCCGGTGCGGTATGGACATTCAATTCCCTGAATTTGAAATCTTTGCTCCGAAGATCGAGGTAGCCTGGACTGCCTTGCAAGACCGATATGCCAGCCGCTTGAGCGGCGCGGAAGTCGATTATCTATTTGCCTGCCTGGTCTTCGGTTTGACCTCTCCGGCTTACGGAGAAGGGGAGCCGCTATTCCATTTCGATGTCTGCCGCGCTTTGGTGACGATGAAGCTTCCCCCCGATCGGGCGGATGCCGCCTTGTATTCCGTTCCGGAGTTGACGCAGCCGTGGGTCGATACCGTCCGCGAGCAGCTCGAAAGCCAAGCCGCCAAAATGGGTCGCGCGCTTCTGCAAGCGCATAATTTCAACGACGACGCAGCCGCAGATGCGGGTTCACGCGTGCTCGGTCGTCCAGATAGCAGCGAGGAGAAGGCAGCATGAGGGAATGCGTTGGGGAACATCTGCAGACTAAATCTCGTATAGGATTGGCTGGAAACTTTGTTTCAACCGATCGATCGCATCGGCGCCGCCTTATGGCTGTACTGCGGATGGCATCTCGCATGCTTGGCATGCGCCGCAAAGATCTGGGAATTGGTGCAGCAGGGACGGGTAAGGTCGCCTGCATCGAAAGATCTCCGAGCGTCTCCGTCGCGCAGGGCAAAAGGTTGGCGCTCGAGTCCTTGAGAATCAGTGCGGCGGTCGCGCTGGGCACGATAGCATTCGGCGGTGTCGCGACGCCCGCCCTTGCACAATATGCCGCCGGCGGTGGAACCGCGTCAGCGGGCAATGCCGTCGCCATAGGTAACGGTACCCAGGCGAATGGCGCGAACAGCGTGGCGTTGGGCACCTCTAACAGCGCCACTGGCAATGCTTCGATCGCGATTGGGTATTCGATGGGTGTAAATGGCCTTAATGCTATAGGCATAGGTGTCTTCGCGGGCGCGACGGGTGTCAACGCACTCGCGCTGGGGGGCAATGCCCAGGCTACCGGAGACGGAGCAAGCTCCGTTGGTGTCAACTCGGTCGCAGCCACAGGCGCTGCTGCCTTTGGCCTGAACGCTCGTGCCGACGGAACGAATTCGACGGCGATCGGCTATGTTACCCGGGCGACGGGGCTGCGTGCCACCGCGCTTGGGTTCGGAGCGACGGCGTCAGGACTGGATTCGATCGCCCAAGGTAATAGCGCTACCGCAAGCAATCAGAACTCCATAGCCATAGGCTTTGGGGCGAACGCGACCGCGATCAATGCAGTCAATCTCGGTAACCGAACCGTCGCGGGAATGGGCGCCCTTCAAGAGAGCTCCATCGCCATCGGCACGGACGTATTGGCCTCTCAAGTCGACGCCACAGCGATCGGCCGGCAAAGCCAGGCGACGGGCACGAGCGCAATTGCTATCGGCAAGTCAGCGGCCGCATCGGGCATTAACTCACTCGCCGCCGGCCCCAGCACGGTAGCGTCGGGAGCCTTTGGTGTTGCTTTGGGCAACCAGGCACAGACGCTCGCTGCCGGTGGTGCTGTTGCGATAGGCTCGGGTGCAATTGTAGCAAGTGGTGCGACCTCCGGCGTCGCTCTCGGCAACAATGCAAATGCCGGCTCCAATTTAGCCACAGCGGTCGGCCCTGCTGCGAATGCCTCGGGGAGTGGGGCCGCATCCATGGGATTCAATGCAAAAGCGACTGCCATTAATGCGGCAGCGTTCGGCGCGAACGCGGTCGCAAGCCAGTCAAACACCCTTGCTTTAGGTGAGTCCTCCAATGCCACGGGTGTGAACAGCACATCGATCGGCGGCGGGTCTGTCTCCAGCGGGGCTCAGGCGGTCGCTTTGGGTATCAACGCGAACGGAGCCGGCGCCAACGCAATTGCAGTCGGAACAGCCGCTCAGGCTACTTCTGCCGAAGCGGTCGCCGTGGGCAACAATGCAGTTGCGACCGGCGGCAAGGCCGTCTCCATTGGCTCCGGCAACACTGCGTACGGGGACGGCGCGGTCGCGATCGGCGATCCGAGCTATGCGAGCGGCACCGGCGCCTTCACCGGCGGTGCCAACAACATCGCCAACAGCGATGGCACGGCAAGCGCCACCGCCGCCAACCAGGCACCCGGAGCGGTCGCGATTGGTAATAACAACAAGGCGATCGGCCAGGGTTCGGTTGCGCTCGGGAACGGTTCCACGGCGGGTGCCTCCGGCTTCGTCGGCAATGTCGCACTCGGTAACGGCGCGACGGCGGCGGCAAGCTCCGGCGACGTGGCCCTCGGTTCGGGCTCGGTGACCGACGTCGCCGTCGGCACCGCCAGCGGGGTGGTCAACGGCACGACCTATGCCTATCAGGGCACCAACCCGTCTTCGACCGTGAGTGTCGGCGCTGTTGGTGCCGAGCGCACCATCACCAACGTCGCGGCGGGCCGGATCAGCGGGTCGTCCACCGACGCCGTCAACGGCTCGCAGCTCTTTGCGACCAATCAGGCGGTCGATGCCATCGGTACGACGGTCAACAACATCACCACCGGCGGCGGCATCAAGTATTTCCACGCCAATTCGACGGCGGCGGATTCGTCGGCGACGGGTGCGGAATCGGTTGCGATCGGACCTCTCTCGGTCGCGTCGGGGGCGAATGCCATTGCGGCGGGCAACGCTTCGGGTGCCTCCGGCCTCGACTCGGCCGCGTTTGGATACATAGCCAAGGCCACGGGTGACTTCAGCACTGCCATGGGCCCCAATGCCAATGCGACAGCCACGTCCAGCACCGCGATCGGCCAGAATGCCTTTGCCACCGCCGTTCAGGCAACCGCTCTCGGCAAACAGGCAAATGCTAGTGCCGCGGATGCGCTCGCACTGGGCGCCAACGCCACGGCCGGCAATGCAGGCGCCGTGGCGCTCGGCTCGGGCTCGGTGACCGCCGCGGCGGTCGGCACCGCCAGTGGGGTGGTCAACGGCACGACCTATGCCTATCAGGGCACCAACCCGTCTTCGACGGTGAGTGTCGGCGCTGTTGGTGCCGAGCGCACCATCACCAACGTCGCGGCGGGCCGGATCAGCGGCTCATCCACCGACGCCATCAATGGTTCGCAGCTCTTTGCCACCAATCAGGCGGTCGATGCCATCGGTACGACGGTCAACAACATCAATACGGGCGGCGGCATCAAGTATTTCCATGCCAATTCGACGGCGGCGGATTCGTCGGCGACGGGCGCGGAATCGGTTGCGATCGGACCTCTCTCGACGGCGGCGGGCGCAAACGCCATAGCGGCCGGCAACAGCGCGACTGCTTCCGGCCTCGACGCAGCGGCGTTGGGATACATCTCGAAGGCGACGGGCGACTACAGCACCGCCATTGGCCCCAATGCCAATGCGACGGCGACATCTAGCACCGCAATCGGCCAGAATGCGTTTGCGACCGGTGTTCAAGCGAGCGCTCTCGGCGCAGGAGCGAGCGCCGGCGCTCAGAACGCCCTCGCGTTGGGCGCCCTTTCCGTCGCCAACAACGCAGGCGACGTCGCCCTCGGCTCGGGCTCGGTGACCGCTGTCGCGGTCGGCACCCCCAGCACCACGATCGGCGGCAACACCTATAACTTCGCCGGCACAACACCGGCCTCGACGGTCAGCGTCGGCGCGGTGGGTGCCGAGCGCACCATCACCAATGTCGCGGCGGGCCGGCTCAACAACGGTTCGACGGACGCCGTCAATGGCTCGCAGCTCTTTGCGACCAATCAGCAGGTTGACCTGAACACGACAGGCATCACCAATCTCAGCAATATCGTCAACAACATCAACACCGGTGGCGGCATCAAATATTTCCATGCCAATTCCACCTTGCCGGATTCCCAAGCCCTCGGGACGGATTCGGTTGCCGTCGGCCCGAATGCGGTCGCCAACAATGCCGGTGATGTGGCCATAGGTCTGAATTCGGCATCGGGTGCGACGACGGCGGTCTCGGGCGCAACAATCGGCGGTACCGCCTACACCTTTGCCGGCACAACTCCGGCGGGCGCCTTCTCGGTCGGTTCGGCGGGCGCCGAGCGCCAGATCCAGAATGTCGCCGCCGGCCAGCTCAACGGCGGCTCGACAGACGCGGTCAACGGCTCGCAGCTCTTTGCCACCAACCAGGCGGTCGACAGTCTCAACACGACGGTCACCACCATCAACGGCAACCTGACCAATCTCGGCAATACGATCAACAACATCGCCGGCGACACATCGACGACCTATACCGATGCAAACGGTAAGGGCATCCGGTATGTGCGCACCAATGACAGCACGCTTGCCGTCAGCGATTCCTCAGCTCAGGGCGTCGGTTCCACAGCCGTCGGCTATAACGCGACCGCCGCGGCAGGCGATGCCCTGGCACTTGGAAGACAAAGCCAGGCCACCATCCAAGGCGGGGTCGCCCTCGGTTCCGACTCGGTTTCCGATCGTCCCCTGGCACCCACCAGCGGCCAGATCGCGGCCGGCCCGACGAACTTCATCCAATACAACACGACGGATAAAACGCTGCTGGGCGCGGTTTCGGTCGGTTCGAGCACGGCCTATCGACAGATCATCAATGTTGCCGACGGCACCAACGCGCAGGACGCCGTCACCGTTCGCCAGCTTCAGGGCGCCATCGCTTCGGTAGCGACGACCCCAAGCAAGTACTTCCATGCAAACTCGGCGGCGGGCGACTCCCTTGCGGTCGGTGCGGAATCGGTGGCGGTCGGCCCGACCACCGTGGTCAACGGCGACAACGGCATCGGCATCGGCAACGGCGCGGTCGTCGACCAGGTCGCGCCTGGCGGCACGGCCATCGGCCAGAATGCCCATGTCATGCTGGCCGACGGCGTAGCCCTCGGCACAAACTCGCTGGCGGCGGGCGTGCAGTCGGTCGCATTGGGCGCCGGCGCGCAGGCAAACAATATCAACAGTGTCGCGCTCGGCGCGCAATCGGTAACGACCGTGGGTGCTCAGGCGGGCTATACCGGCTTTGCCCTGACGGGCCCGCAAACCTCCGTCGGCGAAGTGTCGATCGGCTCGGCCGGATCGGAGCGCAAGCTCACCAATCTGGCCGCCGGTTCGGCAAACACCGACGCCGTCAACGTCAGCCAGCTCAAGGGTCTCGGCACCAACATCACCAACCTGATCGGCGGCGGCACGACGGTCAATCCGGATGGCTCGATCACCGGCCCGACCTATAATGTCCAGGGCAACAACTACACCACGGTCTACGATGCCTTCGGCGCGGTCAACAACACGCTGACCAACATCACGAGTGGCGGCGGCATCAAGTATTTCCACGCCAACTCGACGCTGGCGGATTCCACCGCCAGCGGCACCGATAGCGTTGCGATCGGTCCGCAGAGTGTCGCCAGCGGCGTGAGCAGCCTGGCGGCAGGGCTTGGATCTGCGGCGACGGGGCAGGGTGCGGTTGCCCTCGGCCAGGGTGCGCAGGCCAACAATGCCAATGATGTGGCCTTGGGCTCCGGTTCCACAACACAGGCTGCTGTCGGCACATCCGGCACGACCCTTCAAGGCACGCACTACGACTTTGCCGGCACCGCGCCTGTCGGAACGGTGAGTGTGGGTTCTCAAGGGGCTGAAAGAACCATCACGAACGTCGCTGCCGGCCGTATTTCTTCCGACAGCACCGACGCCATCAACGGATCGCAGCTTTATGCGACCAATCAGGCGATCGACAGCCTGCAGACCGGTGTCGGAACGATCACCAAGAACGCCGTTACCTATGACCTCAATCCCGATGGCAGCAAGAAGAACAGCATCACGCTGCAGGGCGGTGATGTGAACGCGCCGGTGGTCATTTCCAACGTCGGCAAGGGTGTCGCTCCCACGGATGCGGTGAACGTTGCCCAGTTGGGTGACAGCATTACCCAGGTCAAATCCTATACGGATACGGCTGCCGCCACCACGCTGGCCTCCGCAAACAACTATACGGACCAGAAATTCGGCCAGCTGAACCAGGAACTTGGGGACGTCCGTTCCGAGGCAAGGCAGGCGGCCGCAATCGGACTTGCAGCGGCATCGCTTCGTTATGATGACCGTCCGGGCAAGGCAAGCGTGGCTCTCGGTGGCGGTGTCTGGCGAGGCGAGGGCGCGGTGGCCTTCGGCGCCGGTTACACCAGCGAGAACGGCCGCGTCCGGGCGAATTTGTCCGGTACGGCCGCCGGCGGACACGTGGGTGTCGGCGCTGGCGTCAGCTTCACTCTGAATTGAGGCTGTCATGATCAAAGGAACGCTTTACGGCGTCCCGACTTTCCTGATGTGCATGCTCCTGTTCGGCTCGATTGCAGCCGGACAGGATGCTGCCTCTCCTGCGTTTCGTATAAAACCTTCCGAGGTCGTTGTTCCCGGGGAGGTGAAGCTTGGCGACTATCAGCGGACCATTCGTCCCTTCGAGAACTGGACGCTGATTTGCGACGAAAATCTCAAAATTCGCCAGCGGGTCTGCAACGTCACCCAGATCATCGAGAACGATGCCGGGCAGGTCGCATTCAGCTGGTCGCTCGCAGCGACGAAAAAGGGCGATCCCTATATGATCTTGCGCGCTGCCCCGGTTGCCAAAAGCGACGGCGGTATCCTGTTGCAATTCGAGGGCCGCAAGGAGCCGATACAGGTCCGGTTCAACGGCTGCAACAACACGGTGTGCGTCGGCATGCTGCCGGTCGGACCTCTACTGCGCGAGCAGATTTCCAAAAGTACGGCGCCAACGGTTTCCTATCCGACAGCGGATGGGAGGACGATCAGCGTGACCGCAAATCTCAAAGGCCTTTCCACCGCCGTAAAGGCGATAAAGTGACGGATGGATTTCAATGACCCAGCAATCAATTCACGATCGCATCATGTCGCGAAACACCAAGGATGCCGCAATTCAGAACCTGGCGGTCGAGCAAACCGAGCCAAAGCGAAGCTGGCGAAAGACCGCCGCCCTTTCGGTGCTGGCGATCGCAATCGTCGCCGCTGGCGGCTATGCCGCCGTCCGATATGATGTCTTGGGTAATCTTCTCTCCCAGCCGGCGGTCGCTGCAGCGAACGACGCCAATCAGGCGCTGCCCGATACGCCGTTCCTGCAGCACGCCAAGCAGGCCGGACTGCATTCCTGTTCGACGATTTTCCCCGTTCTAGGGCAGCTGCTGACCAACGGCACGCAGTACAATGTCCAATCGGTGTGGAACAAGGAGGCAGCCGACAAGCATGCCGTGCAGGCACTTGTGGGCATGAACTATGCCACGCAGGGCTATAGCGGTCCGGCCGCCGGCATCGTATTTGCAGCACCGGTCGCATCCGGCTGCGAAGGAGCAATGGTTCGGGTCGCACCGTTCACAATGTCTTGCCCGGAAGTTTCGGCCAAGTTCCCGAACGGAAGCAAGCTCGTCAACAATCTCGACCAGGTCGGTGTCTACCAGCTCGGCAACGATGGTGGCGATGCCATGCTTTTGCCGACAGGAAGCGGATGCGTCGTCATTTCCGTGGCTTCGGCAGCAGGAAAGCAAGGGAGCTAAACATGAGATTGAAATCCGCGATTTCAGCGATAGGCATGCTTCTTGTCTCCGCCGCCCATCCGTGGGCTGCCGATCTCTTCACGACTGAGCAGCCGCCGGCTCCCCCGCCGGACGAGCGCGGCATATGGGCAGCCATCGCCTATTCCGCACCTGATGAAAAATACGGCTTCTTCTGGGGAGCCGACAAGCGCCAGGAAGCCATGGATATCGCCCTCAAGCATTGCGAGCGGGATAAGGGTAAAAGCTGCGTCGTCGTCAGTGTCTTCCGCAATCATCGTCACTGGGATGACGACGATAAGACCGGCTTTCCATACAATCATTGCGGCGCGCTTGCCACCGGCAAGGAAGGCGGCAAGCGCGTCACTCCGTGGGGCGCGAATTCGGCGCCGACACGCCGCGAAGCTGAAGATCTCGCGCTCAAGGCATGCGAGGGCTCCGGCTCCCGCTGCAGCGTGCGGGAATGGGTATGCACGTGAGCGCTTCCGCGCGAGATCGCCCTTGGGCGCGCCGGTTCGCGTCGAAGGGTGGCTGCCGACGCTAGCTCTTCATCCTGGCCTTTGCGGAAACGATTGCATAAGGTCGCATTTCAAAGCTGAGAGATCTTATCCCTTGTCAAATTCCGCATTCATTTCACTTCGGACAATCGGCCGCATTTCTTATGCGGTGCTCGCCTTCATCTCCGCAAGCTTTGCTCTGACGCTTGCACCTGCGGCCTTTGCCCAATCGGCCCTGCCGAACGGTGCATCCAGCCTGCAGGAGACGTATCAGGACTGGCATGTTGCGTGCAATCAGCGCGATAAGGCACCTTCTTGTGCGCTCTCGCAAGATCAAACTCAGCAGAACGGTCAAAGATTGCTCGCCGTCGAGATGCAGATGCGTCCCGATGGCAGTGCGCTTGCGACGCTGCTGTTGCCGTTCGGAATTGTCCTCGACTCGGGTGTCACGCCGAATATCGACGATCAGCCTCCCTTGAAGCCGGTGCGCTTTCGCACCTGCCTGCCGAACGGCTGCATAGCCTTGCTTCCGATCGACGCTCCGACACTTGCCAAATTGCGAACCGGCTCCCGCTTGAACCTCAAGGTTGTTGCCGATGGCGGCAATGCTTTGGGCTTCCAAGTGTCTCTGCAAGGCTTCTCAGCGGCTGCGGATCGCGTTGTTGCATTGGCCAGCCGGTAAAGTAAATCTCCTGGCAGCGACTTGTTTACTGGAGCTTACTGCGGAAGAAATCGATCAATTGCGCATTCATCAGGCGATGGAATTCCACGCGATCGAAACCGTTCGGGTCGGTACATATGATCGGGGCGAGTTTGGCAAGCGCGGCGCTGCAGGGTGCAAGAAAGTCATAATGCTCTGCACCCGCCACGACGTGCAGTTCAGGCGGAAGAGGTAATGCTATGCCAACATTTTAATTTGAAAGCCATTCGCCTTCATGAGTTCCAAAAGACCGTTGTTCCCGAGTAAGACGGCCAATGGGAGAAGAAGGAAATTCTGCGTCGCCTCAATCTTCAAGACCTGCTTCAGTAGCAGCGCTTTGAATTGTGGTCCCGCAAGAGAGCCGAGCGGATTGACCACGCCCTCCTTGAGGATTTCTTCTCGCAATTGGGTGATTTCGGATACACGCCGCTGCTCGTAAAGTGTTTCCATGTATCCCCCAATAGGTCCCAGTTGGCGACGTTTCTCGAGAAGATAACTGATTTGATGGGCGCCGACCGCTTCCAGCGTGAAGCTATCAGGTGGCGACCATATGGACATCAAGTCCGTATCGCTTATTAACGGCGATATCTGTTTTCCACTGGAACGCACGTGATCCATGATCACACCCTCGACACTTGGCGTCCATGGGTGTTGCCCTTCCCCCATCAACAGAAGGCTTACCACGTATCCAGGAAGTCGATCGACCGGAGCGCCCGCGGCAGCCGACACAATGCGGCGCAGATATTCAGCGTCAGCCGGTGGCAAATATGGAAGAACCGGTGGTATTTGTTTTATGTTCGTCGAATACTTAAGATGTGGAGCATTCGGCCCGATGTCGGTATAAACAGAAATCGCCTGTTCTGATATCCGCTCCCCATCCCGAACGATGTCAGACACGAGTGCGGCATTGACGCGTTCATAACCGAAAATATTGATCGATCGATCGGCCAGGTTCGCTTGCCAAAATACGGCCTTCTCTTCACTTGCCGCAGCACTTTGACCTGCCCGGAGCGTCAAAGCGCAAGCCATAATGGCAAACTGCCTGCGTGTTAGATGCATTATGGTTCTCCATTGAACCGTCTCAGGCAAATCCGAGGCGCGGGTTAATCGGGGCTGTTCCGGATAGTGTCATTGAGAACGCCCTGTTGCCGGACGTCCGCTCCAGGCAACAGTCACGTTGCCGCCAAGCCTTGGGTTGATGAAAGGCCGACGCTGAGCGATCAGGGCCATCAGTTGTGGATCATGAAAGCGAGCCTGATATGGCTCCATCCAGGCGAGGTCGCCGGCAAACGTCCAGGGGAAAAAATGTTGCGGCGTCGAACTGTAGGCTGAGAAACTGCTTGGATCGAGCACCGCCTCGATCACCAGATTGGCCAGACGCCGAATGGCGCCGTTATTTTCGGCATAAAGATCAACATGGCGTGCTTGCGCCAGCTCCGCGGTGAAGACCAGCGGGATGAGCGCAAAATTGTGATAGTGAAGTGCTCGATCGCCACGGTTCAGCTCGCGCTCCAACGTGCCGTTCGGCTGAATATCGTTGATGCCTTCGCGTGCACGGGCAATGCCCGCATCAACCAGGTCGGGCTGCTTCGTCAGCGTTCCTATGGCCGTGAGGTCGAGGCTCGCCCAGTAAACCAGATTGTTGTGCAGATGGTTGATGGCATCCGCATCCCGCGTAGACGTTGCAATCTCGATAAGCCATTTCGAGATTGCCGGTGAAACAGCAGGCGCGGCACTCTTCGATTGGGGAAATAACCTGAGCAGAGCCAAAGCGAAATCTGTGCCTGCCCATGAACGCTCAAAATATCCCTGATAACCGTTGATCGGCCCCATCAAGGCATTTGCACGAGCCCAAGTGTCCAGAAGTGCGACCACGC
Organism: Rhizobium sp. BK098; assembly: GCF_014193155.1. Taxonomy (NCBI): domain Bacteria; kingdom Pseudomonadati; phylum Pseudomonadota; class Alphaproteobacteria; order Hyphomicrobiales; family Rhizobiaceae; genus Rhizobium; species Rhizobium sp. BK098. Next base: position 233,138 of record NZ_JACHYY010000004.1, read on the forward strand.
ATGCTTTGTCGCCAATGTCGGCCGCCTTATTCACCTGTTCGATGAAGGCATGCAAAGGCTTTATCGCCCTGCTATAGCCATCCGGATCATCGTAGAATCCGGGTGGATCGAAAGCGGACATTGGCGGCGGGACCTTGCAGGCTTCCGCGCGTGTGGTGATTGGCAGCATACAGGCAATGAACATGGCGAGGAGCATCGCTGAATATACACGCTTCCGGCCCACCGGCATTTCGACTGATGCAACCATTTTCGCTCTCCGTCATCGAGCCACAGTCTGCCTCGATCTCAACCAGCCTTCAGGGCTCTCGCCAGATCTTACGCTGTTTGAACGGACAAGTGAGCTGAACCCGTCGCTCGACTTCTAAGAATTCTTCGCTGCCCAAGGACGAGCCTGGCTCGATCATGCCGGCGCATTCCCGGCGACGTCGTGATTTGAAGCCCGCTTTGGGGGAAGGCGGGTCGTTATTTTCGGGAAAACGCTTATCGCCACGACCTCGTAAGCGTTGACTGGAGGCGACGATCCGGAACTTGCACGAATAATCGGTGTTCAGCGAGATGGCGATGCCCCGATGAAACTTAATGCCAACGATAAGGCCGCCCGATCGTCAATTCAGTTTGGCAAGCGAGCTTCCCTCGTCGTCGAAGATGAGGCTGGCCGCGCCGATCAAGCCGGCATGGCGCCCGAGCTGTGCGGCAACGATCGGCACGTCGCGATAGGCAGGCATGGCGCGCTCGCGAACTGTCATCACCATTTGATCGTGCAGAAGATCGAAGCCATGCGAAATTCCTCCGCCCATAACAAGCACGTCGGGCGAATAGAGGTGAAGCAGGTTCGTAAAGCCGATCCCCAGCAAGCGCGCCTCGTCAGTCAGCAGCGCCAATGCATCAGCGTCGCCCTCTCGCGCGGCTTCAACGACGTGTCGTCCGGTTACATCGGCATCGGCGGCGAGCTTGCGCAGCATCGATCCGTCTGACGGCCTGGTGCGGCCCGTTGCCCGCCTGCCGAGTGCCGTGCCGGAGGCGACGGCTTCGAAGCAGCCGATTGCGCCACAAAAGCAACGCTCGCCCTCGTTCGTGATCGTCATGTGGCCGATCTCGGCAGCCAGACCGCGCCTGCCATGCAGGATACGGCCATCGGCAATCACGCCGCCGCCGATACCGGTCGATACCGTGACGAACACCATAGACGCCGCCCCGCGGCCGGCGCCATATCGCCATTCGCCGAGCGCTGCCGCGTTTGCATCGTTTTCAAGCCGCACAGGCAGCCGGAAGTGGCCGTGGAGAATGTCCGCCAACGGAACCTCATGCCATCCGACGAGCGTCGGCGCGGCAATGACGACACCGGCGTCCGGATCGAGCGGGCCGGGCGCACCGATCCCAATCCCGATCGGCGAAAGACCAGGCGTTTGCGCCAGCACCGTTTCGGCCAGCTGTTCGATCTGGCGGATGACGGCGGCGGGGCCGCCGGCCGCATCCGTCGACAGCGACGAGAACGACAGAAGGCGTCCCGCATCATCGATAAGCGCGGCGCGAAGCTCCGTTCCACCGAGATCGAATGCAAGAGCGACCTTTTTCACGAAACCCGGCTCTCCAGTCCATGCAGCCAGGCGATCCGGTCGCCAAGGTTCTTGTCGCCGAATGCCAGCGATCCGAGAACGACCGTCTGCGCTCCCGCTTGGCGTAACAGCGGCACCGTCTGCTCGCGAATGCCGCCGTCGGCTGCGAGTATGATCTGATCCTCGCGGCCGGCTTTTCTCAGGAGGGAGCGGGCTTCGATCAGCCGGTCGCAGGCTTTTTCGGAAAGGCTTTGTCCCTTGACGCCAATCGAGGTTCCGAGCAGCGTCACGAAGGCGACATGATCGATGAAGGGGTCGATCGCCGATACGGGCGTTTCCAGCCGCAGCACTACGCCGGCTTCGGCATCCAACTCCTTGGCAAGCGCAATTGCGCGCAAGCCTGCATCACCGTTTTCAGCATGGACGCTGATCAAATCCGCGCCCGCTTCTATGAACTGCCGCGTCTGCTCCTCGACGATTTCAGCCTCGACCATGAGATGGACGTGGATCGGCTTGGCGGTCGACTTGGCGATGCGCGCGACAAAATCCGGAAAGAACAGGAAGCCCGGCGTAAAGCGCGCATCGGCGACATCGATGTGATGCAGGTCGACATAAGGCTCTATGCGCTTGAGATCGGTTTCCATATTGGCAAGATCGGCCGACCAGAGCGAGAATTCACCGAGAAGCCTGTTGCGGGGAAGCGCTGCGATGGCCGCCGGGCCGGAAAGGGGTCTGGACGTCATGATGGAATGAAACTCCGGGGTGTTTGGGCTGCTAGAAAATGCGCGATGGCGTCTTGGACCTCAGCAAAATGCCTGTCTTTGTCGATGGCCTTGGCGGTAACTTCGACAAAGCTTGCGCCGGGAATGACGTTGGCGAGCGTCTGCGCGCAGGAGAGCGGATGGATCGCGTCGTGCCGGCTGCCGATGACGAGGGTGGGCACGGCGAGGGCGGCTGCCGCTGCCTGTGGCACATCCGGTCCGTCTGCGGCGATGTCAGCCAGAACGGAGGCAAAGGCGAGAGCATCCGGTCGGTCGAAATAGCCAAGCAGGGAGGAGAAGTTGTCCGGTGCCTCCGAGGCGATCCGTCGTCCGGTCTCAGAGGCGACAAAACGGTTTTTGGCTTCCTCGATCGGGTGCGAACGGATCAGGGCGGCAACGGCCCGGATCGGCGCGAGATTGTCGGGCGATGCCTCGAAGGTCCAGGCGGGACGCACGAGAACGAGGCCGGCGACCCGATTGGCGTGATGATGGGCAAGATGCAGCGCAATGGCCGCGCCCATCGAAATGCCGCCGACGATGAAGCGGTCGAACCCGTATTCGGTGGTTGCGGCCAGAACATCCTTGGCAAACATATGGATCGAAAAGGGTCGCGCATTGCCCAGCGAGGATGCACCATGTCCGCGGCATTCCAGCGTTAGTCGGTGAATGCCTGCCGAAGCGGGGACATTCTGCGCGACCTGCGCCTCATCGCCGCCAAGTCCGTGTTGGAAGATGACCGGAAGCCCCTGTCCATCCTCATAGATGGCCAGTTCCGCATCGCCGCGCTTGAACGATTTCTGTCCCATCAGATCAGCGCCTTGAGAAAGCCGGCGACGCCGGCCGCTTCGGAAGCCGAAAGGCCATGTGTCACGAGCGGTCCGTCGAAATTCACCGAACGCAGCCGCGCGATGAAATCGGCAAAATCCACCACGCCTTGTCCGGCGATCGCGAAACGGCCGTCGCCGTGGCGATCCTTAGCGTGCGCCAGGGCGATATGACCGGCGGAGATTCCGACCGCCTCTGCGACGATCGCTCGCGCTTGCGCCGGCGTTGCTTCTTCGAAGAGATTGGCGGGATCGAGCACGATGCGCAGCCGCCGCGATCCCATCTCGTCGATCAGCCGCCGGGCGTCGCGTGCCGAGGTGACGATATTGGCCTGCTCCGGCTCGATGCCAAGATCGACGCCATGCCGTTCCGCCAGCTCCAGGGCTTTCGATATTTCAGCGGCCATGTCGGCCCAGGCGGAGGGATCGCCGTTGTCGGGATGATGTGCCCATTGGTCGTTCGGGTCGCGCGTTCCGGTGCAAAGCGTCACCAGCGGAATAGAGAGTGCGGCCGCCGTTTCGATGATGACGGCGAGCTGGGCGAGGCCCGATCGGCGAACGGCAATATCGGGGTGAGCCATGTTGTAGGTGCCCGATAGAGCAGCGAGCGAGATACCCGTCGCCTCGACGGCTGCCCGGATCGCAGCGATCGTTTCTTTCGAAACGGTATCGGGCATAGACGGGAGACCGCAGCAGGCGAGATTGAACTGCGCGCATGTGTAACCGCTATCCCGCACGGCCGAGAGAACGCCGAGCGGCTCCGTTCCGGGAAAGGTCTTGGCGAATATGCCGATTTGCATCAGACCGCTCCCGAAACCGATGCGAGTTCGACGCGCTCGCCTCGTTCCACCGATCGGGCGATCGCCACCATCGCGCGGATGGAGGCGAGGCCGTCCTCGACATTCGCGCCGCGCATCGGCGCGCCGTTCAGCGCAGTGTCGGCGAGCCCCTCCAACTGCCGGCGGAAGAAATGGCCGTCGGCGCCCAGCGGCTTCCGGCTTGTCGCATCCTTCTCGTGAAAGATTTCCACTTCGCTCGAGCGGAAATACCAGGGATTGAAGGTCTTTGCGAGAACAGAGCCGTTTTCGCCGTAAAGCTGGAAGCCTTCATGCCAGTCCATGCGCACGGCAACCGTCAGGTCCAGATGACCGAGGGCACCGTTGGCAAATTCGGTTTCCACGAACCAGCAATAGGCACTGGCGCGTTCCAGAAGCCGGGCGCGAACAGCGACGATTTCACCGCAGAAGAAACGGGCGGTATCGACCAGATGCGAGCCATGCGCCAGCATGAAGTATTGCCTGAGATCGGCCTTGGGGTTGCCTGATGGTTTGCGCGCAAGCTTGCTGGTGACGGGCAGGGGCTGCACCGCATCCGTATTGGTATAGCGGTGAGTGGAATCGCAATACCAGGCCTTCATCGCAAAGATCTGGCCTATATCGTCGCGCACGAAATCGCGCGCCGCCTCGAGCGCCGGATCGAAGCGTTTCATATGCCCGACCTGCAGGATCTTTCCGGACCGGCGCACGGCCTCGGCAAGCTGCTGCCCTTCCTCGACCGACACGCCGATCGGCTTTTCGCAGAGCACATGCTTTCCGGCTTCCTGCGCCTTGATCGACATCGGCACGTGATAGGCGTCGGACGTTGCGACGATTACCGCCTCCAGCTCGGGATCGGCCAGCATGGCATCATAATCGTCGTACATCTTCTGCGGCTCATAGGTCGCGCCCATGCGGGCCAGAAGATCGGGGGCCGCATCGCAGATCGCGTAAAGATCGGCATTCCTCGCCTTGACGCAGGATTCCAGATGCGCGAATTGCGCGATCGGCCCGCAGCCGAGGACTCCCACGCGAAGACGGCGACTTTCCTTTTCGATCATGGTCTTCTTCCTTATGCGCCGTAGCCGCGCATGGTTTGGCGATTGGCTTTGACCGCAGCTGCAGGATCGGCGCTGGCCGTCTCGGATTCCTCCTCCAGCACCAGCCAGCCGTTAAAGTGCGGAGCTGCCGAGACGAGGTCGATCACGGCGGGCGTATCGAGGACGCCCTTGCCGAGCATCGCCCATCGGCCGTGCGCATCGACATCTTTCAGATGCAGGTAGCGGATACGGTCCTGATAGGTACGCATCGTATCAAGCATGTCGGCATGCCCCCGCAGGATATGACCGGTATCCGGCACCCAGCCGACCAGATTGGGGTCGAGCAGTGCGAAGATGCGGTCGTAATCGGCACGGTCGAACAGCAGCGTATTGTGATGCGAGCTCGGATGTACGGCGACCTCGACGCCGGCGGCCTTGCCCAGCTCTCCGGCGCGATTGTAGAACTCGCCGGCAATGGTGAACTTGTCGTCTCGCGGACCGTCGGAAACGACGGTCGCCGAGCCGATGGAAACGAGTGCGCCGGGAAAATGCGCTGCATAGTCGATCCAGCGCTTGGCCGTCGCCAGATCATCCTTCATCGCGTCGGCCACCGTAAAGCCGCTCTTCGAGCCGAAGGCGAAGGAGACGAGCGTCAAGCCGCAATCTCGCAACGCATTTGCGAAAGCATGCGGGTCCGCGCCATAGCGGCCGATCATCGTGTCGGTAATTTCGATACCGTAGTAACCGCCTGCGGAAATCGCCGACAGCAGGTCGTCAGCCGTTCCTGTCCAGGCATTGCCGAGCATTTCCCATGTAAACGTCTGGCAGCCGACTTTTATGTCCTTGCGCATTCCCGCTATTCCTTGATTCCGCCTTGGGTCAGGCCTTCGATGATGTGTCGTTGGAAGAAGAGCACCAAAATGATGAGCGGTATGGTGACGACGGCCGATGCGGCTGCGATGTCTCCCCAAGGCACATAATATTGGTTGGTGAAATTGGCGATGCCGACCGGAATCGTCTGGCTGTCGCTGTCCGAGGTGAAGGCCAGCGCGAACAGGAACTCGTTCCAAGCGGTGATGAAGGCAAGCAGGCCGGTCGTGACAAGGCTCGGCAACGACATCGGTAGGATGATATGCCAGAGCAGGCCGAGAGGGCCGACGCCGTCTATGCGGGCTGCCTCGTCGATTTCGCGCGGAAGCGTTTCGAAATAGCCGAACAGTACCCAGGTCACCAGCGGCAATCCGAGCGCAAGATAGGTGATGATTAGCGCGGTATAGGTGTCGAGCAGCCCGAGATCGGAGGCGATGAGATAAAGCGGCCCGACCAGCGCGATCTGCGGAAACATCGATACCGAAAGGATGACCGTCAGGATGCCGAAGCGTCCCTTCACATCGAGGCGCGATAGCGAAAAGGCAGCCAGCGAACCGACGATCAGACAAAGGGCGGTGGTCGCCAGCGAAACGACGAGCGAATTCAGCACATAGTGATGCAGGCCTTTTTCGACGAAGGCGTTGTAGTAGTGCTCCAGAGTGAACGGGTTCGGTATGAGCGAGGGCGTCCCCTCGGTCAGTGCCTTGTCGAGCTGGAGCGATGTCGAAAATTGCCAGATGAACGGGCCTGCGGACCAGATGAGGATGAACAGGGCGCCGAGATAGATGAGGATGTTCTGGAAGACTGAGCGCTCTCCGTTCATGTCGTCCTCCTGATCTGGCGCACGAGGAAGACGCAGAAGCCGATAGCGATCAGCCCCTCGGTGATGAACATGGCGGTCGAGACCGCCGAGCCATAGCCGAACTGAAGCGTCGAAAAGAGCACTTTATAGGACAGCGTCGAAAGGGTCTCGGTGGAATCAGCCGGACCGCCGCCCGTCAGCACGTAGACGAGATCGAAGACGCGGAAGGCATCGAGCGCGCGGAAAAGGCCGGCGATCAGCAGCGTCGGCATCAGGAGCGGTAGGCGGATATGCCAGAAGATCGTCCAGGCTCCGGCACCATCGATGCGTGCCGCCTCGATCAGCGATTTCGGAACCGTTTGCAGCCCGGTCAGCAACAGGAGCGCCATGAATGGCGTGGTCTTCCAAACATCGGCAAGAATGATCGTCGTCAGCGCCGTGTCGGGCGAGCCGTACCAATTGACGTTCTGGTTGATGAGTCCGGCATGCAGGAGGATGAAATTGATGATGCCGTGCTGACCGTCGAAGAGCCAGCCGAACATTTTCGACGTCACCACGGTCGGCATGGCCCAGGGCACGAGCATGGCGGCGCGAACCATGCCCCGGCCGGCGAAGGTCTCGCAAAGGATCAGCGCCATCGCCAGGCCGATGAAGGTCTCGAGCAAGGTCGAAACCAACGTAAACCAGATCGTGTGCCACCAGGCATTCCAGAATGGCGGATCGGCCAGCAGCTGCACATAATTGGCGATACCGACGAAATCATCGTCCTGGGTAATCAGCGAGCGGTTGGTGAAGGATAGATAGACGCCATTGACGATCGGATAGAAGGATACCGATGCGAGCGAGAGAAATGCCGGCAGCAGCAACAGCCAGGGCCAGAGGGCGCTTGAGAGCGCCCCCGACTTGCCCGATGTTTGCCCGGAAACGGCAGCCGTCATCGTTACTGCCATGTCAGCTGACGATCTTAGTGATCTGGGCTGCGGCTGCCTGCAGTTCCGCCTTGACGTTGCCGCTGACCAGTGCCTTGGAGATGCTGGACTGCAGTGCCAGCGTCACCTTGGCATATTGCGGCGTGATCGGCCGCGGCGTGGCTCCGGTGAAGACGTTCTGAAGGCTCGCCATGAACGGCTGCTCTGCCTTCAGCTTCGCATCCTGGAAGATGGCAGGCCGGGACGGCGCAAGACCGAAATTAAGGGCAAGTCGGGTCTGGGTTTCGGGTGAAGACATCCAGGTCAGGAATTCGATCGCCGCTTCCCGCTTCTTGGAGTTGGCATTGACGCCGAGCTGGTAGCCGCCGAGGCATGCCGAGCTCTTGCCGCCGGCAAAATGCGGCAACGGCGCGACGGCGACCTTGTCGACCACATGCGAGGCTTTCGGGTCCTGCGCAATCGGATAGACATAGGACCAGTTGCGCATGAACATCGCCTCACCCGAGGTGAACGGCTGGCGAGATGGCTCCTCGTCCCAGGAGAGCACGTTCTGAGGGCTGATCTTCGTCTTGTTGATGGTGTCATACAGGAACTGGATCGCGGCAACGGCGTCATCGTCGCCGATGACGGAGGATTTTCCGTCGGCGGAAAGGATGGAGCCGCCATTGGATGCAATGATTTCCACCGCATCGCAGACCAGAACCTCGGCCTGCTTGCCCTGCCAGAGATAACCGAATTTGGCATCGCCGGCCTTTTGCGCCTCTGCCGCCATCGTCGCCATGTCGGCCCAGGTTTCCGGCACCTTGCCGCCGTGCTTTTCCACCAGGTCCTTGCGATAGTAGAACATGCCGGAATCGACGAACCATGGCAGTGCGGTCAGCTTGCCGCCGTAGGTGCAGGCAGCCACCGTGCCGGGGAAATAATCGGCGCGCTTGTCCTTCGGGAAATATTCGTCAAGCGGCAGCGCCCAGCCGGCAGACGCAAAACCGGCGATCCAGATGACGTCCTGGCTGAAGACGTCGGGCGTTCCGTTGCGGCGGGCGAGTTGCTGAACGAGGCCCTGATAGACTTCCGTCGACGAACTCGGCGGCGGCAGTTCGATGAACTTGACGGTGATGCGGCTTTGCGACTCGTTGAAAGCCTTGACGAGATCGCCAAGACCTTCCTTGCCGAAGAAGCTGGCGCTGGCAAAGCTGATTTCCGTCCGATCGGCCGCGCGTGCCGGGCGGATGCCCAGGCCTGAGGCAACACCAAGCATTGCCGTACCGATGGCGGTGCCGGCGGCACCCAGCACTAGCTGACGACGATCAAGCATTATCGACTGTCCGGCACTCTTGGCGTGAGCCGGCGTCTTCTTGATATCTGTCATGTTTCCCTCCCAGGAAGACCGGCGACCTCCAAATCTCCGCGCCAGTATTCGCATATGTTTTATAAAAATTTGTCGCGCGTCAAGAAATAAGATGCTTTAAATCGATCCGGGAGTCATCGTCGGATGCGTCGAAACGCAGCGAATAGATGTGGTAGATCAGGGAGGATTGGGTAATATGGCTGGCAATTCAAAAGCTAAACTCGGCATCGGCGTTATCGGCTGCGGTAACATCTCGATGACGTATCTGCGCAATGCGGCGCTGTTTGCCGGCGTCGAATTGCGGGCTTGTGCCGACATATCCGCCGACGCCGCGGCCTTGCGTGCCCGCGAATATGGCACTCGCGCCTCGAGCGTCGACCAATTGCTGGCCGATCCCGAAGTCGATCTCGTGCTGAACCTTACTGTTCCAGCCGTCCATTTCGACGTGACAATGTCGGCCCTGTCGGCTGACAAGCACGTCTTCACCGAAAAGCCGCTTGCGACGTCGGCGGCCGACGGCCGCATTCTTGTGGCGGAAGCGAAGCGGCGCGGACTGCGGCTGGGATCTGCACCCGATACGTTCCTCGGCGCGGCAGGCCGCCGGGCGCGGCGCCTGATGGATGAGGGCGCGATCGGTCGTCCGGTCAGCGGCACCGCCTTCATGATGGGACGCGGCATGGAGCACTGGCACCCCAATCCGCAATTCTACTACCAGCCGGGCGGCGGTCCGGTCTTCGATATGGGGCCTTATTATCTGACGATGATGGTGAACCTGCTTGGTCCGGTCGTGCGGGTCATGGCAATGGCGACGAAAGGCCAGGAAGAGCGCCTGATCACCGCCGACGGCCCGTTCAAGAACACGCGCTTCAAGGTCGGCACGCCTACAAACATTCTATCACTTCTGGAATTCCAATCTGGCGCGACGGTGAATTTCGGTGCCTCCTGGGACGTCTTTCGTCACTCCAATCATCCAATCGAGCTGCACGGCAGCGAAGGTTCACTGCGTTTGCCCGACCCGGACACATTCGGCGGAACGGTGTCACTGTCCGAGCATGGCGCGAACTGGCGCGATTTCGAAAGCGACGGCGAACTTTACGGCGCGAAAAACTGGCCTTTTGACTCTCCGGACCGGGCAAATTACCGCATGCTCGGCGTCGCAGACCTCGCGCGAGGACTTCAGGAGGGCCGGCCATCGCGCGCATCCGGAGAGCTGGCCCTTCATGTCCTTGAGATCATGGAGGCTATCCTACGGTCGGGTGAAAGCCGACAGTCGGTCAGGATCAATACGCAATTCACGCCGCCCCCGCGTCTTGACGAAGACGAAGCACGCAGTTTTCTCGCCTGATCGCTGCAGAGGAGGGATAATCAATGGAGAAGCTGGATGAAAGCGCCCGGCGCGTGCTCGCCATGACCAGCGGATCGAACGATCGGCCGTTTGAAACGGGTACACCTCAAGAGGCTCGTATCGACTACGATGTCGCTTGCCCGATGCTCCAAGGTGCAAAGGAGGCCGTCGCTTCGGTCGAGGATCGCCAGATCACCGGTCCCAATGGTCCGATCGCCTTACGCATCTATCGCGGTATCGGCGCAGCTTTGAAGGATGGTCCGGGCCTCATCTATTTTCACGGCGGCGGCTGGGTAATCGGTAATCTCGAATCGCACGACGAAATTTGCCGATGGTTCGCCAATATTGGCAAGTGTACCGTGATCTGCCCCGACTACCGGCTGGCGCCGGAACACAAATTCCCCGTCGGCGTGAAGGATTGCGCCGCGGCATTGGCATTCGCAGCTCAATTTGCTGCAGATCTCGGTATCGATCCCACGCGGATCGCCGTCGCCGGCGATAGCGCCGGCGGCAATCTGGCCGCCGTTCTGGCATTGATGTCGCGCCGCGGCGAAGCCGCGCCGATAGCGGCCCAGCTGCTCATCTATCCCAACACCGACGCCACCCAGGTGGCTGATAGCTACTATCGCTATGCCGAGGGCTTCGGCTTGACTGCCGCTACGATGAGATGGTTTCGCGATCACTATGTCCGCACCACAGCCGATATCACCAATTGGAGGGTATCGCCGCTACGGGCTGAAACCCTCCTCGCCGGGGTGGCGCCGGCCTTCGTCGCAACAGCCGGGCACGACATTCTGGTTGACGAAGGCATGGCCTATGCCAAGCGGCTGCGGGAAGAAGGCGTGCCTATGGTGCATCGTCATTGGCCGGGACAGATCCATGGCTTCGTGTCGATGGGAAGGTACGTGGCGGAGGCTCGGCGGGCCGTGGAGGCGGCCGTAGCAGCCTGGCACAGCTTCGAGGCTAGCTCTCGGTAGGATGAACAGCAGGCGCGGCTTCAGGCCGACTGCCGCATGACAAGCGTTCCATTCAGGCTGAGCTTGTGCGGGATCGTCTGAACCGGCGCACTCGCGTCTCCGAGCAATGTCAGCAGCGTATTGACGCCGCTTGCCGTCATCGCGGCGAAGTCCTGCGCCATCGTCGTCAGCGGCGGGCAGGTGTATCGGCTCAAGGGATGGTCATCATGCGCTGCTATGCGCAGATGATCACCCTTTTTACGCCCTACTTTGAGCCCATGCGCGAATGCGGCTGACATCACGCCGAAGGCGAGGCGATCATTCGCGCAGAGGATGGTTTTGCGGGGAAGAGACTTTGCCCGGAGCAGGCTATCCATCTGTTCGTAACCGATTCGCTCGAACTCCCAAGTGTAGTCGGCATTGGTGCTGATCACCAGCGGCTCGCCGCCTGCGGCTTCCATGGTGGCGATATAGCTTGCCAGCCTTTCGGGTGAATTGTGATTGACGTGCGGTATATCGAGATAGGCCGGCGCTTCCCCGGACCGGCAGAGATATTCGACGATCGTTGCGACGCTCTGGTAGTTGTCATTGCCGATGAACGGCGTGCTCCCTTCGATATAGGTGTCGAAGTAGACGATCGGCAGGTTCTGCGCGAGTTTTTCAAAGGTGCGCGGGTCGGATTTCTGTCCCAATGGTGCGACAAGCGCACCGGCCACCTTCAACGACAACATCGTATTGACGGCTTCTGCTTCCAGTTCGGGTAATCCGTGCGATGAGAACACGATCGGCCAATAACCCTCGTTGCGTAGCCGCAATTCCAGGCGATTGACCATTTCGGCATAAAAGGGGTCAGTAAGGGCTGGAACCAGGATGCCGATATTGCGGGTTCTTTTGCGATTGAGGTTTCGCGCATACAGATTGGGTTGGTAATCCGACGAACGAAGTGCCGCCTCGATCAGCGCTCGGGTCGCCGGTTTCACGCTGGTCGGATCGTCAAAATACTTGGAAAGGGTAGGGCGGGAGACGCCGCAGGACTTCGCGAAGTCCTCCATCGTCTTGTGCGTCAGTTTTTCCATCGAACCTCGGCCATTCTCCCTGTTACCCATGTCAGACGCCTTATGCGTCTGCAGGGAGGAGAGCGCAACCGGAAACGTAAGATCCAGGCAAGTTCTTTTGCGTTTCGCGCCGTCATAAAAGGTAACGCGCGTAAATTTTATTATTTGGTGTGCTAAATTTAGGCCGAAGACGAAGAAACGAAACTGCAGCGAGCTGCCGGGCGTCTGTGGATTTTACGGCACTATGTCCGGCAAAAGGAAAAAGAGCGTTGCGTGTTCAACGCCGCTCAAGCAGCCCATGCAGGACGAGATCGATATGTGCCTTCACATAGCTTGCCTTGTCCAGGGTTCGCCGCTCGTCGAAAAGCAGCTTGAAGAATAGAAAGGCAATGGCCGGTGCCACGACCGCGTCGCAGAACGCCGCCGGTGCCTGGCGGAACTCGCCAAGCTTTACCCCTTCGTCGATAAGGGACTGCATCTGCCGTTCGAGCGGATCGATAAATATGTCGTGGTGCCTGTCGACGATCTGCGGAAACCGCGAACCTTCGGCGATGACGAACCTCATCAGCTCCCGCAATTTGCGATCCCTGATGATAAGATCGTAGATGAGGTCGATATTTTGCTGAAGCCGCTCCGTGGCGGTCCCTTTCAGTTCATTCGCGCTTGACAAGAGGTTTTCGAGAGGCCCGGAAATGTGCCGGATCATCGCCTCGAAAAGCTGTTCCTTGTTTTCGAAGTAGACATAGACGGTCCCCTTCGTAACGCCGACCCTACTGGCGATATCTTCAACGCGTGTTGCGACATAGCCGCGTTCCACGAACTCCTCAAACGCGGCATCCAGGATTTGTACGGGGCGTCGGGCCTTCTGCTCCGCGCGCGTCAGCTTCTTTAGATCGGTCATGGCCGCACCTTGAGCGTGATTGACGGTTTGGCGTCAAGATAAATTCTATTGACTAATGGGTCAGTCAATAATATTCCTCCCGCCGACGGATGCAAGAGGTCAGATCATGAAAACTATCCTTGTCATCGCATGGCTGGGTGCGAGCGCGGTCGCGCTCTCCTCATGCGAAAAGCAGGCTGAAAGTGAAACAAAGCCGAAGAACGTGGAAACCGTCGTCGCCAAGCTCACGCCGGTCGTGGAAAACAGCGCCATCACCGGCGAAATCAGCGCACGCGTGGAAAGCGACCTTTCCTTCAGGGTCAGCGGGCGCATTGTCGAGCGCTTCGTCGATGTCGGCTCGTCAGTGAAGGCCGGACAGGTGCTTGCACGGATGGACGCCGAGGAGCAGAAGGCCGACCTGGATGTTGCCACCGCCAACCTGCAATCGACGCTAGCCCAGCAAACGCAGGCTCAGCTTGCCTTCGACCGGCAGCAAAACCTCTTCAGGACGCAGGTTACGACCCGTGCCGCCCTTGATCAGGCCCAGGAAACGCTGCTGACCGCCCAGGGAAGCGTGAAATCGGCACAAGCGCAGCTCGACACGGCTCAGGATGCGCTTTCCTATACGGAATTGCGTGCGGATGCCGATGGCGTCATCACCGCCAGGAATGCCGAAGTCGGGCAGGTGGCGCAAGCCGCACAGCTGATCTTTACGCTCGCTCATGACGGTCCCCGCGACGCGGTCTTCAACGTTTTCGAGTCCCTTTATCTGGGCCGCAATCTGGAAAACAAGGTCGCCGTCAGCCTCCTTTCGGCGCCATCGCATAAGGTTGAGGCTTCCGTACGCGAAATCTCCCCCACGATCGATGCGTCGACCGGAACGATCAGGGTCAAGGTGGGGCTCGAAGGGGCGCCTGATATGCAGCTTGGCGCTCCGGTAATCGGCTTGTTCCGGTCAACCGCTCGGGACGCAATCGAATTGCCATGGTCGGCAATGGCCTCCAAAAGCGGAAAACCGGCCGTCTGGGTCGTCGATCCCTCTTCGTCAAGCGTGTCGCTGCGCCAGATCGATGTTTCCAGCTACGAAACCGGCCGTTTCGCAGTACGGACAGGCGTGTCGCCGGGCGAGATCGTCGTCGCCGATGGCGCGAAATTCCTGCGACCGGGCCAGACCGTTGCGTATGACAAGGGAGCCGCAAAATGAACATCCGAGCCACAAGCGGCCTTGCGATCCTCGCGTTGCTGCTCCTGACGTCCTGCCAGAAGCAGGATGAAGCCCATTACGAGCCGCCGCGCCCCGTACTTTCCGTCGTCGCCCAGTCCACCGCTGCCTCCGCCCTGACCCTTCCGGGGACGGTCGAGGCCAGGATCGAGACCCAGCTTGCATTTCGAGTCCTGGGACGGGTCATCGCACGCAAGGTCAGCGTCGGCGATATCGTCAGGAAGGGCGACATCGTTGCCGCCATCGATCCGCTTTCGCTGGAACTTGCCGTCAAGAGTTCGCAGTCCGAGCTTTCGAATGCTCAGGCGCAGTTGGTCAATGCTGCATCCACCGAGGAGCGCCAGCGATCCCTGCTCGAGAGCAGATCGGGAAGTGAAGCGGCGTTTGAAGAAGCGCAGCTTGGGCGCAAGAGTGCGAGTGCTTCCGTTGCCAAGGCGCAGGCCAATCTGGACAAGGCGGAGGAACAGCTGGGCTATGCGCAGCTTCGTGCGGAATTCGATGGCGTCGTGACCGCGACTTCGGCCGAAGTGGGGCAGGTCGTCTCCGCAGGCCAAAGCATCGTCACCGTCGCCCGTCCCGACCAGCGCGATGTCATCATCGACATACCCGTGGCAAGCTTCGATGGCCTTAAGGTGGGATCGCCCTTTGAGATCGCTCTCCAGCTCGATCCGACCATTCGCGCAAGCGGCACCGTGAGAGAGATCGCCCCGGAAGCCGAGGCGACGACCCGCACGCGGCGCACGAAAATCACGCTCATCGATCCGCCGGCGACGTTTCGTCTCGGCTCCGTCGTCACTGCAACCGCTACTGTTGTTGCAGATCCAATGATCCTGCTGCCGTCGTCCTCCGTTCTGATGAAGGATGGAACGCCGAACGTCTGGGTGGTCGATACCGCAGCTCGCAAGGTCTCCATTCGGCCGATCAAGATCGACGGCGATCTCGTCGAGGGCGGCTCCGTGAAGATCACCGAAGGCATCAACCCCGGCGAACGCATCGTTACTGCCGGCGTTCACAAGCTTGCCGACGGCCAGGCCGTCAGGGTAGATTAAGGAAAATTCCCGTGAAGAAATTCAACCTGTCCGACTGGGCGCTCGAACATCGTTCGCTCGTCTGGTATTTCATGATTGTCTTCATTCTGGCCGGCGCGTTTTCCTATGTTGGGCTCGGCCGCGAAGAAGACCCTGACTTTACCATCAAGACGATGATCATTCAGGCGCAATGGCCTGGTGCGTCGGCCGAGGAGGTGACCAAACAGGTCACCGACCGTATTGAAAAGAAGCTCGAGGAGCTGGATTCCCTCGATTATACCAGGAGCGAGACGGTTGCCGGCAAGACGACCATTTTCGTCGAGCTTTTGCCCACGACCAAAGCCAGGGATGTCAATGCCATCTGGATGCGGGTCCGCAACATGATCGGCGACATCAAGGGGGATTTTCCGAGCGGTGTCGTCGGACCGTTTTTCAACGACACTTTCGGCGACGTCTATGGCAATATCTACGCTTTTACCAGCGACGGACTGACGCAGCGACAGCTTCGTGATCTCGTCGAGACTGCGCGCGCAAAGGTGCTGACGGTCGCAAATGTCGGCAAGGTCGACATTATCGGTGCGCAGGACGAGGCCATCTATCTCGAATTTTCTACACGGAAAATCGCAGCCCTCGGTCTTAACCAGCAGTCCGTCATCGACACGCTGCAGGCGCAGAATGCCGTCACCCAGTCAGGTTTCGTCGATGCCGGTCCCGAGCGCATCGCCTTGCGGGTCAGCGGCCAGTTCACGTCGGAGGAAAGCCTTAGATCGATCAATCTTCGCGTCAACGACCGCTTCTTCCCGTTGACCGACGTCGCGACGATCAAACGCGGCTACGTCGATCCTCCCTCGGCGCTGTTCAGATATAACGGCCAGCCGGCGATCGGACTTGCCATCGGCATGAAGACTGGGGCGAATCTCCTTGAATTCGGCAAGGCGCTCGATAAGGAGATCGAGCAGGTCACGGCAGATCTTCCCATCGGCGTGGACGTCCAGCGCGTTTCCGATCAGCCCGCCGTCGTCGACGAGGCCGTGTCGGGCTTCACGCGCGCGCTGTTCGAGGCGATCGTCATCGTGCTTGCGATCAGCTTCATCAGCCTCGGCGTCCGGGCAGGGCTCGTGGTGGCCATCTCCATTCCGCTCGTCCTCGCGATCACCTTCCTCGTGATGGCCTATTGCGATATTTCCATGCAGCGTATTTCGCTCGGCGCGCTGATCATCGCCCTTGGCCTTCTCGTCGATGACGCCATGATCGCGGTGGAAATGATGGTTGCCCGACTGGAAGTGGGCGACGACCTGAGAAAAGCGGCGACATACGTCTATACCTCGACCGCCTTCCCGATGCTGACCGGTACGCTCGTGACCGTCGCAGGCTTCATCCCGGTCGGCCTCAATACCAGCGCCGCCGGTGAATTCACCTTCACCCTCTTCGTGGTCATTGCCGTTTCGCTCCTGGTTTCATGGATCGTTGCAGTCCTGTTCACGCCGTTGCTCGGCGTTTCGATCCTTCCGAAAACCATGAAATCCCATCATGAACAGAAAGGCCGTTTTACCCGTGCCTTTGCATGGCTCTTGCGTGCCGCCCTGCGTTGGCGCTGGGTTACGATCGCCGCAACGGTTGCAGCCTTCGCTCTTTCCATCGGCGGGATGAGCCTTGTGCAGCAGCAGTTTTTCCCGTCCTCCGACAGACCGGAACTGATCGTCGACTGGAACCTGCCGCAGAACAGCTCGATTTCGGAGACGAACAAGCAGATGGCCAGGTTCGAACGCGAGATGCTGGCCGACAACAAGGATATCGATCACTGGACGAGTTATGTCGGCCAAGGCGCTCCCCGTTTCATCCTGTCCTTTGACGTGCAGACTCCCGATGTCTCGTTCGGTCAGACCGTGATCGTCACCAAGGGGCTCGACGTTCGTGACAAGGTCAAAGCCGAACTGCAGGATTATCTGACGAAGACCTTCCCCGGAACCGATGCATTCGTGAAGCTGCTCGACATCGGCCCCCCGGTCGGCAAGCCGGTGCAGTACCGGGTGAGCGGGCCGGATATCCAGAAGGTCAGGGATATTTCCCAGAAATTTGCCGGTATCGTCGGTCAGCATCCTCTATTGTCCAACATGACCTTCGACTGGAACGAACCGTCGCGCGTGGTCAAGGTCGATGTCCTTCAGGACAAGGCACGGCAGCTGGGGGTCTCCTCGCAGGATATTGCAACGGCACTGAACAGCATTGTCGAGGGATCGTCGGCCACGCAGATCCGGGATGATATCTATCTCATCGATGTAATCGGCCGCGCCCAGACCTCCGAGCGAGGTTCGATCGAGACGCTGCAGAACCTCCAGCTTGGCGGTTCCAATGGCAAATCCGTACCGTTGTCCGCAGTTGCGAATTTCCACTACGAGCTGGAGCAGCCGACGATTTGGCGGCGTACCCGCATACCGACCATCACCATCAAGGCTGCCGTGGTCGGACCGACGCAGCCGGCGACGATCGTCAACGAATTGCAGCTGAAGGTCGACGAGTTCCGCAAGACACTCCCAAGCGGCTACCGCATCGTCGATGGCGGCTCGGTCGAGGAGAGCGCCAAAGCGCAGGGGCCGATCGTGGCGGTAGCGCCGCTGATGCTGTTCATCATGGCGACGATCCTGATGATCCAGCTGCAAAGCTTCAGCAGGCTGTTTCTGGTGTTTGCTGTTGCTCCCACAGCGCTTATCGGTGTGGTTGCCGCACTTCTCTTCAGCAATGCGCCCATGGGATTCGTCGCAATCCTTGGCGTACTTGCTCTCATAGGTATCTTGATCCGCAACTCAGTGATCCTTGTCGTACAGATCGAGCACCTTCGAAGCGAGGGTGTGCCGGCCTGGCAAGCGGTCATCGAGGCGACCGAGCATCGAATGCGGCCCATCATGCTGACGGCGGCTGCCGCAACGCTCGCGCTGATCCCGATCTCCAGGGAGATATTCTGGGGCCCCATGGCCTATGCGATGATGGGCGGCATCGTCGTCGGTACGGTTCTGACGCTGCTCTTCCTTCCGGCACTCTATGTTGCCTGGTTCCGAATTCCTCGCGACGACGCGCAACACTGAAGGGGCGTCCGATGCAGAAGGTTGGACGAAGGGACCTCGCCGGCAGCACCCGTTATGCTGCCTGCGCACAGCGCAGCTTGACCTCATTTGCTCTCAAGCGGTCTGGTCTTTCCGTTCTGATCTCCCTGTCGGTCCTGGCAGGCTGCGCGGGGCGGCTGGAGAATGTTCTCCAGCCGGTCGCAACGGCGGGACCAGGCACCAGCACCGTGGACATGATGGTGGCCACGACACGCCAGCCGACCGACAAAGCAGGCGAGCTTTATTCCGGCGAACGTGGAACGGCGATTTCTCTCAACGATATCGTCGTTTCCATTCCTCCCGATCGAAATCGCAAGATCGGCGAAGTGCAATGGCCATCGCATGTACCGGCCAATCCCGAGAAAGAGTTTGCAGTCCTGAAGGTCGGAAAGGTGGCATCCGAGCGCAATATTTTCGAATGGTTCGGCAAGAATCGCAATGCCAAGCGGCAGGTTGTCATCTTCGTGCACGGCTTCAACAATACCTATGCCGACGCCGTCTTCCGCTTCGCGCAGATCATGCATGATTCCGGAACGGATGCCGCGCCGATCCTCTTCACCTGGCCCTCGCGCGGCAACGTTTTCGACTATCTCTACGACAAGGAAAGCACGAATTTCTCGCGACGAGCGCTCGAAGATATGATCCTGCAGGCTGCCAAAAGTCCCGATGTCGGTGAGGTGACGATCCTTGCCCACTCCATGGGATCATGGTTGACGGCGGAGGCGTTGCGCGGCGTTGCCATGCGCAACAAGACAATTCCGTCAAAGGTGAAGAATGTCATCCTTGCATCGCCTGACATCGATATCGACGTATTCCGCCGGCAGATGATCGAGATGGGCGTGCAACGACCGCACTTTACGATTTTTTCCTCCACCAAGGACAAGGCGCTACAGGTTTCGCGGTGGCTCTCCGGTGGCGTCAATCGGGTCGGCGGCTTCGATTCAACACCCTATGCGGCAGACTTGACCAAGCTCGGGATCACGGTCGTCGATACGAGTTCCGTAAAACCGGACGACGCGCTGGGCCACAATACCTTTGCGGACAATCGCGACATGGTCCAACTGCTCGGACGGCGGCTGGCAGGGCAGTCATTGGACGCTGGCCAGGTCTCGCTTGCGGATAGGGTAGGCATTGCGGCCGTGCGAACCGCGGATCTGGCGGGCTCGGCGGCAAAGGTCGCAGTCGCAGCTCCGATGTCGATCATCAGCGACGATGCGAGGCAGGTGTTGAAACAACAGCTTTCCTCGGGATCGTCGCCAATCGTAGATGGGCGAATTTCCTACTGAACGGGCAAGGCCTTTAAACGCCAGGCAACGACGCGAATCGCACTGCGTTCGCAAGAGGTTCGGCCCGGCTGGGCAAGCGAGCTTTTTCCGTCTTTTCCTGATGGAGGAATACCAGCTTGTTCTCGTCGAAGATCCGGAAGAATTCGTACCAGGCGATTTCCTTCAGGTTTTTCTCCGGCGCTCCGAAATCGATCCACAAAAGGCCGCCAGCGCCCCCGGCGTTCTTCACGCGGGATGGGTGTCCGCCTCTTGATTCCACCCATTGGCGGATCAGCTTGTGATCCGTCGTTGTTTTTGATGCAGACATCGCGTCACTCCTTCGATAGTCGCCGGTTCAGCTCTGCGAATGGGCTCCTCCGGGCCTCGATATTTCGGCGAGTGCAGCGCCGGCGGATCCGTCCTCGAAGCAATATTTGACCTCCGCCGACATCACGTCGCCGATCCTGGTTTCCGGTCCTTTTCCTTGCGCGACTGCGCGTACCGCGATGTCGCGGTCCGTGATCATGCCCACGAGCCTGTCATGCTCGCCGACGGGGATAATGCCGGCATCGAGATCGGCCATCATGGTCGCAGCTTCGCGAATGGAATGGTTGGGATTTGCGACGCGCACGTCGCGTGTCATTGCTGCGTTCACTTACATGTCTCTATCCTTCTTGAAGGAAAGACCCCAACTCATGTCGGCACCCAGAGTTCCTTCATTGGAACAATAAGCGGCTGAGAAAATGCGCTGCCGGCCGCTGGGGAGAGCTACCTGCAGGACAAAGAAATTCATTTGCCCATTCAAGGGAAGGCGGCGGAACCTATTCTTTTAATCTACGAAATTTATAGATAATATCTTGGCCATCGGGAAAGCGTGCCAAGCGCACGGCCGTGTCATGAGCGGAAGAAGGTAGGGCGACATTGGATATCTCCCGGCAAGACATCGTCGCATGTTGGATCGAAATCCATCCGCCCTAAATCAGACGAAAGGAATTTATTGGCAATTCCCGCAGCGCCCGAAAGTGAAGAAGGCAAGCCATGATCTATGATGCCGTTGTCGTGGGTTCCGGCTTTTCCGCCATCTCCACCGTCTGCAACCTCGTGGAACTGCTTCCCGAAACCGCATCCATCGCCATCGTCGGAGACGATCCCGGATTTGGCCGCGGAACCGCCTATCGCACCGAGCTCTATCTGCATCGCTTGAACGTGCCCGCCGGCCGTATGAGCCTCTTCCCAGACCGGCCGAATGCATTCGTCGAATGGCTGCGGGAGCATAAGCGACCGTTGGATGCGGGGGATTTCGCCTCCAGGCAGGACTATGGCCTGTATATTCGAGACAGTTTGGCTGCTCTGCTGCGCAACAGGAAACGGCGTTGCCGGGTTGATTTCATCAAGGCCAAGGCGACCGGATGCGTTGAACGCTACGGTTCCGCGCTCGGTTTTATTTTGGACAACGGCAATGAGATCGCCGGGCGAAGCGTCGTGCTTTGTCTGGGAGTGGGGAATGCCCAACTGCCCTTCGATTTGACCGGATTGCCTGCCGGCCTGCGCTCCCACATCATCGAAAATCCATGGCGACTGTCATGGCTGAGGCGCGTCAGTAAGACTGATACTGTCTGTATCCTGGGTTCGGGATTGACGATGATCGATCAGGTTTTGGCACTGTCTGCTCACGGTTTCACCGGCAAGATAATCGTGTTGTCGCGGCGCGGTCGGGTTCCGCAGGATCACGTCAGTCATCCGAAGCCGGCGGTCGAGATCGACGTCGGAGCCTTGCCCACGAGAATGAGTGAACTCCTGCATATTCTCCGTCGCGAAAGCAAAGATGCGGGGGACTGGCGCAGAGTCATGGATGGGTTGCGCCCGAAAACGCAAGCTCTCTGGTCGAGATTGCCGGAGGCCGAGCGCCGCCGCTTTTTGCGCCATGCGTTACCCTGGTGGAACATCCATCGTCATCGGGTTGCCCCGGATGTGTTCCGGAGGTTTGAGAGGATGCTGCAGAACGGCCAGGTTTCGGTCCGCGCCGGCTACCTGCAGAATGTCGAGAAAACCAAGGCTTTGACCGTTCATTACCGGCCTCGCGGCGAGCGCTTTACCGTATCGATTAAGGCGGATTGGATCGTGAATTGCACCGGCATGGAACGGGCAGGCATCGCCCATTCTCCATTGCTGCAGGAGATGCAGCGCCAAGGCCTGATCGAGGCAGACCCGCTTCGTCTTGGACTGGTGGTCGATGCTCGCTCGCGCATCCCTGGTTCGAGCGGCAGCGAAGCGGTCATCTATGCCGTTGGCGCGCTGACTGCGGGCCAATTCTGGGAAATTACCGCCGTGCCGGATATTCGCGTGCAGGCAAGAAAGGTCGCCGAGGCCATTGCGGAGAGATTGCGGTGAAGGGCCGATATGCGCCGACTGACGGCTGGCGGTCAGCTCTGTGCGACACGCACGACCAGTTTACCGCTCCTGGAACTGGCTGATGCAGCAAGATCGAATGCTCGAATAGGCGTAAGGCGAGGTTTATAGTCGCGAACGAGAACTTATTCGATCGCCGGCATTATTCGTGTAGATTTCTCCCGAATTTGAGGCAATATTCCCTCATATAGCTTTAGCATTGATAGTATAGTTAGAGACGAACGGACAGGTCGAAGAGGGCGCGTGCAGATGAAGGCCGCATTATCGACTGAGACGGATCAGGCTTCGCCTGCGTCCCCCAAGAGAATCCTCTATATCCAGCCGGGAACGAGTTCGTTTGCCGGTATCGAGAGAGTTGTCGATACGATATGCTCAGCCCTCTCCGATAAATATCCCGCCGATTTCGATATCGATGTTCTCTACACGTCCGAGCATAAAAATCGGCCGCACGGAACACAGAGCTACAACATAATCGACAGGATCGTGCACAACAGACGCGAGCTCATGTCGGTCTTGCGCGATGTCATCGGCGCAAAAGACTATGACTTGGTCGTTGTTCCGCAGATCGAGCCGACAGTGATCTGCATGATTGCCTGTATCGGCATCCGGCGGAACTTTGCCATGCACCTGCATGGCAACCCGCGGTTGGAGCCGAGCCATCTGAAAGCGAAGATCCTGTTCTTCCTGATGAGGATCTATTTCATTAAGCGGCTGACCTATGTGTTCGGCACGTCGCCAAGGCAGCTTGAATCGTTCAAAGCGATGTTCAGAAGCAACATCCGGCAATATTGGCTGCCCAATCCCGTCAGACGCTTCGATGCCCTTCAAAAGCCCGAGGGAGAAGAGGGGCACGTCACGTTTGTAAATGTTGGTCGCTTCTCCTTCCAGAAGGGGCAGGACATTCTCCTCACGGCATTTGCCGAAGCCTACAAGCTTCGTCCTAATATCAGGCTGAAGGTCGTGGGTTATGGAGACGGCGAGGCTGAACTGCGTAACCAGATACGGGATTTGGGGCTCGCAGCCGTAGTAAGCGTCGAACACCATCCCGACAATCCCTCACCGGCACTGGCGGCGAGTGATGTCTATGTGTCGACATCACGCTGGGAAGGGTGGTCGTTGGCAATATGTGAGGCGTTGCGATTTGGGCTGCCGGTCATCTCGACCGATTGTGAATTTGGCCCGAGCGACATATTGGTCGATAGACGCCTCGGCCTTCTCGTGCCGGTTTCCGGAGGCGAGGAGCTTGTCAGGGCGATGCTTTACTATTGCGACCATATCGAGGAAGAGCGTGCGCATGCCGAATTTCGGCAAAACTTCATTGATATTTACGACACAGAACGCGTCGTGGATGTTCATGCAGATGCCTTGCGGATAGCCGCCATGGGACCTGCACCGCTCATTGCCTGAAAGATGACGGCATCATGAAACCCGGCGCTCGCCGGGTCTTAGGGATATCATGCATAGACCCGCATGTAGTCGACACGCATGTGGGTTTGGCGATCCTGCGGCTGCAAGGGATCGGGGAAGGGGACATCTGAGCGCAGAGCAAGCGTCAGGAGCGGCCAAAAGACATCGTTCTGCGCGTCCATCTCTGCCGCGCGTCCGAGCGTCCACTCGATGAGCCCGCCGGTCTTCGGATCGGCGATTTGCTTGCGTTCGAAATAGAAGCGGCAGCGTGCACCTTCGATGAGCAGGCCATAGCGGAAATAGCCGGTTGTAATATCGACGTCGGTGGGAACGCCCACTCCTTCGTGATGCTCGCCAGGCTTGCCCCATTCATGCAGATAGGCGCCGTATAAATTGCGCTCCCAGCCCTTCTGCTCGACTATGTCGAGTTCGTTGCTCGTTGCTGGGAACAGAATGCTTCTGCCATTCATCAGCCAGAAAGCCGGAAAGCTCAAGGGATGGGCAGGAAACCACATCCGCGCCTCGAAATAGCCTTGTCGCCAACCCCTCAGGATCGTGCCGTCAGGCCTCGCCGTCTGGATATTGCCCGATATCCATTGATATTCGGGAAGATTGTTGCCGTAATAGTTCGGCACCTGCATGGGGCGCCCAATATATTGAGCCGAGATCTGCAGTGCCTTGCCGTTGCTGGCGGATGGATCGTCGACGATCGCATAAGGATCGAACCCTTCCTCACCACCGAAGCGGCTGAAGGCCGATCTGCCATAAAAGCCGCTGTCAAAGGTGGTCGCCTTGGCCCCGGCATGCCAGGTCGTCTGATCAAGCGCTGTAAAGTTTTCATCGAAGATGACGGTACGGCCTGCGGTCGGATCCTGCTGTACCTGCGCCGCCGGATGACGGTTTGCAAGCAGTAGGCCGCCGGCCGCTGCCAACGATGCCGTGCCTATCAGCACGTTGCGCCGGGATGTCAGGCTTGGCATTGCTGCTTCTCCTCGATCGATTGCATCGTCCCTGACGGTTCAAGTCCTACGCGGCGACGGCTGCGTTCTTCGAGCCGGCTGCAAGGGCGCTGCCATAGATATCAAGCGTCTCATGGGCGACGCGACTGATCGTCAGGCGGTCGAGATGAACTTGGCTCTTATCCTTCCACTCCTGCATTCGGGCAGGTTCTCCAAGGAGTTCGCTGAGCACGGCGGCCAAAGCGGGCGGATCGTGCGGCGGCACCAGTATTCCCGCCGCCCCATATTCCAGGAGCTGCGGGATCCCGTCCACATTGCTGCCGATAACCGCGCACCCTGCCTCGCGGGCTTCGGAGAGAACCAGCGGTGCCGGATCGGCATGTGACGGCAGCACAAAAATATCCGCCGCCGCCATCCAGGGGAATGGATCCTCTTTCGCTCCCAGAAAAGCGACAGCCGAAGCGCACTCCATCTTTGCCACCATTTCCATGTAGTTGGTCTGGAAGGGCCCTTCTCCGACGATAACAAGTCTGGCCTCGGGATGCTGTTCGTGCGCCAGGCGAAAGGCCTCAAAGAGATCGGGCAGGCCTTTCCTCGGATGTAGGCCGCCGACGAAAAGGATGCTCGGAGATGGCAGATCGACCGGCGTTCTGCTGCGGCCTTCGGAGCGGACCGAGCCGATCGTCCCGTTAAGGACCACACAAAGCTTCGATGACGGTATCCCCCGCCTGAGCATGGAAGCGCGCACGGCCTCGCTGACTGCGATGACGCGGTTTCCAAGGCCCATCAAGATCGCGCTCTTTTCGAATTCATTGTGAACGGTGGTGACGAGCGGAGTGCCCGACAACCTGCAAATCGGCCACGCCAGAACTGCACTTGTCATCATATGGGCATGGACAATATCGGGCTGCCATGCATGGACGTGCTTGCGCAAGGCGAAGGATGATTTCAAAAGATTGACCGGCTTTCGTTGGTGGTCAACCATTACCGTTGCGACATTATTCTTGTGTAGCAGCGGGTCGAAATCACCGCCGCCGCTTGCAATACATACGTCATGTCCCAATTGGGCCTGTGCACATGCCAGATCGACTGCTGCATGGACATGTCCATTCAGCCTGTTCGTGTGATTCAGTATATGCAAGATCCGCATGAATGCACCTTATATAAGTGTGATAAATATAAACACGATATATCGAGGATGCTGACGTAGTATGCTTTAGCTGTCCTGGCATGGCAATGATAAAGCATCGCGTTTATATTAAAGAATTCGCTGCTATCTCGAATGGTATTTCCAATTATACAGGAGTGCTGTTGTCAATGCCTATGGTATTGGCCTTTGCAGTGCTGCTTCTGCTTCCACTGTTGAAGCCCGTGCTGTTGGCTGATAGTTGAAACCACCCTGGCGGCCTAAGGATTCGAGACCGAACGCAAGGAGTTGTTGCATTGCTTGGGCAGCATGGCCAGCAGCACCCTTGCTATAGATGGGATATGCTTCTGCGAGCATGTCGCTGCCTTCCAATTTGAGATCACCCTCAAAAAGGGCGTTGGCGTGAACATGATCCCTGAAGTCGCTCTCGGCGCGTTCTATCGAGCAGCCAATCTGGTTGCCGATGACCTCGACTGTGAAATATTCGCGATCATCGACCCGACCGTAGAAATCGGAGTACATCGTCAGGCGCTTCCACGCGCCTTGA
Organism: Rhizobium sp. BK098; assembly: GCF_014193155.1. NCBI lineage: Bacteria > Pseudomonadati > Pseudomonadota > Alphaproteobacteria > Hyphomicrobiales > Rhizobiaceae > Rhizobium > Rhizobium sp. BK098. The sequence goes on from NZ_JACHYY010000004.1 coordinate 259,404, forward strand.
TGCGAGAAATTATAGATGATCGGTTGCGAAAAGCCGCGATTGCCGGAAAAGCTGAAATAGAGCGAGATGAGGGTGATCGTCTCAAGCTTCCGGCCGGAATCGAGGCCACACAGTTTTTCGGCCATATGAATGGGTATGGTCGAGATAACGCGATGTGAAGCCACGACCCTGTCTTGCAGTTGCAGGTGGAGCTGATCGTGAACCTTGCGGATCGTCTGCATGTCCGCTGCCAAATCAAATTCCGCGCCACGCTGCTCCAACCGTTCGACTGCAGCCCGGTAGAGGAATTGAAAACCTTCCTTCGGGCGAGCCATCTGCCGGTTTTTCGGTCCTTTGTGACTGCGTCTGAATGCCCGCGCGATCTGATTTTTCAAGGAGGCATGCTCGCTGATCCAGAGCATCCGCTTGCGAGCGAGATCGATGTCTATGCTTTCGACGGCAGCTCCATAGAAACGCTTCATGTAGGATTCCAGGCCGGAGCGATGCAGCAGGCGGCTCCCGATCCAATAGCGGGCAAATTCTTTCGCGTTGCGCATCTTTCGCTGAAAGAGCCGCGCGAAAATGACCGAGGAGAAAATTCGGACTACTTCAGCGACGCCGGCGCTGAAAATGTCATCGCGTACCGAAATCGGATAGGCAGTGATCATTCCCTGAGGGTTCAAGCGCGCCCATGTCGGTTCGATCGGAACATAGAGCGGCAGCAATTCCGGAAAATGGGCAAGCAACGGGGAGTCGTCCTGAAAGATCAGGCTGCCGATATCGAATGTATATCCTCCATGCGACCAGTCGATGTGATTGCCCCCGACATGGCCGTAGGTGTCGACGATCAGGATGCGCTGATAGCCCTGCTTTTGGAGGACCGAGGCGGAGACCAGCCCAGAGATGCCTGCCCCTAGTACTATGGCATCAAATCTCTCTACTTCGGCGATAACATCGTTGGCGGCATAATGACCCGCATCGTTCATGGAAGCGTCCCCTGCTGCGGCTTTTCATGCACTAGATTAAATTTTGCTTATTGAAAGTTTAAGTCGAAAAGTGCTCGGAACTCACTTCATTAATGGTGTATCACAAATCTGTGTAAGTTCTATATGGAACAAAAATTCGAGTGAATACTCAATATATATTGCAATTTTACTTGATATATCCGTATTTGTGTAGTTAGATCATCGGCGGGTCGGCTCGTCTTCTGATGAGCCGCCAGATTTGATTGCGAATAAATTACGACTGTGTCGATTATTACTATTCCGGTGAACGCCGAGGGAGTTATCTCGTGCTGCGGCCAAGCCTCGACGATGTCTACAAGAATCTTGGCGAAATCGACCTGATTTCCACCGATGTATTCGACACACTGATGTTGCGCCGCGGAACGTCGCAGCGTTCGCGCATTGCCGCCGGCGAAACCCGGTTTGCCCGCCTCCTGAAAGAAAAGGGACTGTTTGTCGAGAAGGCTGAACTGGTCAGGTGTCGTCTTCTCGCGCAGAAGTTCGCCTATCGCGCGCTCAACATGGGCGGAGGGGTTGGCGAAGTGCAACTGAGCGACATTATCCGCAGGCAGCTCCAATTGCTTGGCTTGCCGGACGATCTTGTCGGAGAGCGCATCGCCATAGAGCTTTCGGTCGAGAAGACGGCTCTTCGCGCAAACGCCTGGCTTGCTGCCCTGCTGCGGCAGTTTCGCCAGGCGGGAACCCGTATCGTCGCCGTCAGCGATACAGCGCTTTCTGCTGCAGAGCTTACGGTGCTGATCAATCATTTTCATGGCCCAGGCCTGATCGATCGCGTCTATTCGAGCGCTGACGCCCAGGCAAGCAAGCGCTATGGCGCATTGTTCTCCGTCATGCTCGAGAACGAGTCCGTTGCTCCATCTCGCGTCTTGCACATAGGCGATGACGATATCGCCGATTTTCGAATGCCGGACTCGATGGGATTGCGTACACTTCACCTGCCCAAGAGCCGATTGGAACGCTACGCCTCGCGCGTGGACGGAGCAAAAACCGAGGCGATCAGTCGATTGGGGAAGCAGCCTTGGCGGCACGTCCCTGCGCCACCCACGCTAAGCGACAAAGTCTTGTTTGGCCGAGATGTCTTCGGGCCGATCGTTGCAGAATTTTGTCTCTATATCTGGCTCTATGCTGCGCAGGCCAGACTTGGGCATGACACCGCGCTGCTCTTCTGCGCGCGTGGCGGCATCGGCATCCGCGAGGCGTTCGAACGCCTCGTGCAGAAGCTGGGGCTTCCACTCGATCTCAAGCGTGACAATATCCAGATTTCAAGGCTCGTGGCCGCGCGCTCGGCGGTCGTGCTTCGAAGCCCCGCGGTCCTGGATGAGCTTGGACGCGAATTCCAGGGTGGAAGCTTTGCAGATGTCGCTCGCGCCCTGGGCGGGCGTGCCTATGAATTGCCTGATACCTGGCGCCATATATTCGATCCCGCGCGGTTCTTTGCCCTTCTGGATACGGATGCTGGGCGAGACGTTCTTGATGACATTCGCAAACAGAACGCTCTCTTTGCTCGCCACCTGGAACAGATCTCTGCCGGAGCGCAGCGCATCATACTTTGCGATACCGGCTTTTACGGCAGCACGCAGCGCCTGCTGTCTGCGGGGTTTCCTCAACGGCGCTTCGAGACGATCCAGTTTGCCCGGTGCAACTACAAGGGTCTGAGTGAGGATCATTTTCCCAGGGTCGCCGGCCTTGTCGTCGAGCAGAATCTTTATAACCCTTTCAAGCCGGAAACCGTCATTCTACGGTACTGGCAGATCATCGAAAGCCTGTTCGAGCCGGCACTCTCTTCCGTTCGTCATTTCAGTGAGACAGCTGAGGGTGCCGTCGTCTCCAATGCCGGGGATATCCGGTTCGGCGCGGTGGATCCGTCGGCCGGAAATCCGCTTCTGACTGGCGCGCTGCAATATATCGAACAGGTCGAGACGGGAGGTCAGGTCCTGCGGGATGCCGGGAGTGCATGGCTTCGTCTGAAGCAGGCGATCATCAATCCAAGTCCGAGTGATGTGATCGCGCTCGACGTCGGCGCCCGCTCCGTGGATTTCGGCCGGTCCGATCATGTTCAAGTGCTCAATCATTCGCAGAAAGTCGCCCTGGCCGCGAAGCTGATGTCGGTGAAATCCCATCTTTGGCGTGAGGGCGCCATCGCTCGAGATTTCCCCCGCTTCAAGCCGCCGCTGCTTGCAGCGCTGGAAATGGCGCATGTGCTGCGAGGGGTCTCGGCCCGGCTGTATCGCTGAACAACGGAGGCTGCCAAGGATATGTACATGAGTGATATGGCGCATAACGGTTTCTCTAGGAGAGCGACGGATCCCGGATGGGGCACGGGGATCGTTCCGACTCGCAAAGCCTTGGAGCGGTCGTCAGCGATGAGCTGCTTTCGACATCAGGTCTTTGCGTTGCGCCGTCGCAGCCGCGGGCCGGGTCCCAGACAGACGGAGCGCTAGGGTCGCATGCTTGCGTTCAAAGCCTTCAAGGGAGCCGGTTGGCTCGTCGTTTCACGCTTTATCGGCCGCCTCGTCGATTTCTGCACGCTTCTGCTCTTCGCTCGTATCCTGACACCCGCCGATTTCGGTTTGGCGGCGCTGGCGATGTCGCTTGTCGTGGTGGTCGATACGGTGTTGGAAGTGCCCGTCACGCAGGCGATGGTTCGGCTCGATATGGTCGACAAGAGCCACCTCGATACGGGCTTTACGCTGAGTGTGGTAAGAAGCGGCCTGATTGCGCTCATCGTCCTGGCCGCCGCGTGGCCCTTCTCGTGGATCAATCACAATCCGCAACTCACTCCGCTGATTGCCGTTCTGGCGATCGGGCCGATTGCCAGGGGTTTCTGCAGTCCAGCGATGGTACATTTCGTCCGGGAGCTCGGCTTTCGTCAAACCTTTCTTCTGGAGTTCAGCGGGAAACTATGTGCCTTTGTCATTGCGATGATCACGGTCTTTTCGGGAGGCAGCTATTGGGCAATCGCCGCGAATTTCGTCACCAATTCAGTGGCGGCTGTGGTGGTTTCCTATCTTCTTGCACCATATCGGCCGGCGTTTTCGCTGCGGCGTCTCTCGGATTTCGCCGGATTCGTTGGATGGTTTAGTTCCGCACAATTGATTTCAGCGCTCAACTGGCAGTTCGATCGCTTTCTTATCGGCGCGACGACCGATAGCACGACGCTTGGACGCTATGCAATTGCCAGCGATGTCTCGGTCGTTCCAACACAGTCTCTCATCGGTCCCGCATTGCAGCCGGTCATGGCTGCATTCTCGCTCATAACTTCTGATCGGCAGCGAATGCGTCTGGCCTTTCTAAAGGCGGCTCGGTTTGCGATGCTTATTTCGATCCCCGCTTGCATCGGAATATTTCTGACGGCAGACCTCGTCACGGATCTGCTTCTAGGTGAGAAATGGAAAGACGCCGCTCCTTTGCTTAGCCTTCTATCCCTGTCCGTGATCCCAATACCTTATTTTCAGACGCTGTATTCGGTCAGCCTTGCGCTTGATCGCCCGCATGTGCTTTTCAGGTTGAATAGCATCGATTTGTGCCTGCGGGTCATACTGATATCGATCGGCTTCTATCTTTTCTCGATCACGGGCGTCAGTGCTGCAAGGGTGCTTCTTTCGACCATCATGTTCGCGTTCTATCTGGATGAGGTGCGGCGGCAACTGGGGCTTGGAATATGGGCACAGTTGAAGAATCTCTGGAAAATCGGATTTGCTGCCATTGTCATGGTCTTATGGGTCGTAATACTGCGCGACGAATTGTCAGGTCGTGCCTTGAACCATGTTCTCGAGCTTGTCTTCGTGGCTGGAACCGGTGCAGCGGCCTATGTCGGCACGCTGCTGGCGCTTGGCATGCGCTTGATCGCCGGCCAAGGACGGTTTGAATTGGCCGATCGTCGGTGATGCTTCGATTGTGCCACGCGTGAAGGATGCCTTTGTTACATCAACGCCTGTAGGAGTCCGACGGTCGAACGGTTGCCGCCGTTCAGCCGGTAGGCGAGGCCGCGGCGGGCGTTCCGGTTCGGCAATATCATCGTGAGCAGGCAAAATGCCGCAATCGTCCCCTTGGTCTTCAACGGGTATTGCTGGTGTTGGAGTTTTCGCAGCAGAGAAAGGAAGCACTTGATCGGGGGGCGCCTGCCTTCCGCGATCGCCAGATAGAAATTGCGCTCGATATAATAATAGGCCTCTTCCGGTCGAACGAGCGCGTCTGCGCGTCCGGTTCTCTCCAGAATTCGGCGCAAGTGCTCCATCCTCATAACAAATCGGCGCAGCTCTTGGCGCAACGGGGCTGGATCGACTGCGCGTCCTAGTCCGGAAAAATTTTTGCCGTGGATGCGGTAGCGCCCAAGCCTTTGGGGCAGGCTGACGATATCGCCCATGAAAGGGGCGACGAAGAGCGGCAATCCATCGATCGCTGGATCGTAATCCATTTCTCTCAAATATTCGCAGACGTCGCGTCTGAAGACGTTTCCCGATGTCGGAGGGGTAGTATAAACACCCGTATGCAGCACGCTGTCTGCAATCACGTGGCGATCTCGAAATCCTTCGAGGGTCGTGCCGGCGCCGAGAGTGTCTCCGCGATGATCGATCCGTGTCAGAGAGAATTGAAGTTTGGCAACGTCGTCGTCCAATTCCGAGAGGATCGTCGCAAGGGAGCCCGGCGCCAGCTCGTCATCCGCATCCAGAAACAGCACGAAGGGCGCCTGCGTGCGCTCCAGGCCATAAAGGCCGGCCGCCCTCTGACCGCTGTTTTCAATGCGATAGGCTGTAACGCCTTCGCGTTGGATGACATCCCATGATGTATCGGTGGAACCGTCGTCGATGACGATAAGTTCACATTCATCGCAATCCTGCGATACGACGCTGCGGATCGCATTCGCCACATAGGCTTCATAATTCCAGCAGGTAATGATGACGGCAATTCTTGGCGGTTTCATGGGAATTTATCTTATTGAATGGCAGGTGCCTTGAAGCAAGTACTACCGATTTGATTTGACGTGCATCATGCCTTTGCCAGATCGATGACCGTGCCTATGACATTGGCGCCGGCGCGTCGCAGTTGTAGCAAGGTATCGTTGACCTGGTCGGTCGTTGTCCTGCCGGCGCTGGCAATCACCACCACGGCATCGGCGTGGACTGACAATGCGACCGCATCCGACGAGCTGCCGACGGGAGGTAACGCCAGGAGGACGTCGCCTCTGGCCCTTGCGGTCTCCACGATCCGTCCTGCCCTTCTGTCGCGGAAATCGACATAGAGATTTGTCAGTGCATTGGTGGAATGGATCGGAAAACGGGCGATGCCTTGTCCGTCATTGCGTCCGTTGGAGAGCAGTATCTGCTCGGGCCGCATATCGTCGACGAGGGCATCTGCCAGCGATGTCATCAGCAGATCATCCGACTCGCGATTGCTGTGATTGTGCTGGCCCGCCTCATCATAAAAGAGGGTGACATGCCGGCCGCTTCGACTGAGGAATTGCGCCAGACTGACGCCCATCTTCGAGATGCCTTGACCCGGCTCCCATCCGGTAATCGCGATGATCAGTCCTCGCTCGTTTCGAATGGTCGAGCATGCGATCTCGATGGATGTCCTGAGATTGTGAATGGCCATGGCGTACGCGCTGCCTGGCTGATTGATGGCAACCGAGGACTTTCTGCTGTAGGTCCCACGCAAGGTGCTCGCCCGGCCAGCCGGATCCGGAAGGCTTCCGAGACATGGTACCCCCGTATCCCGCGCCAGATCTTTCGCATTGCGAACCTTGCGATCGAAGGCGAGATTGAGAACGATGATCGAGAAGCCGAAGAGCACGCCGAGAATACCTCCCAAAACGGTAATCAAGGTGGCGCGTGGCCCCGATGGACTGAGCGGTACGAGTGCCGCGCCGATAATTCGTGCATCGCCGTCGGGCGTCGGTACGGCAGGCAAGGCTCCCAGCTTCATGGCATCGGTCGCGGCAGCAACCTGGGCTGCCAGCGCGTCGAGGCGCCACTGAAGAACCTCGGTTCCCGCCCGGGCCATTTCGTCCTTGAAGCTCACGGCCTGTAGGATGTAGGCGGAAACGGTAGCGTTCGCGATGCGTGCCGCAAGCGTCGGATTGGACGAGGAATAGCTGATCTCGATAACATAGGATTGACCGACACGGCGCGCGTCCAGATGCTGTGTGAAATTCGAGAAGGCTGCTTGGTACGCATCGCCAGCCGAGCTATTTGCCGGTGTGCCCGACGTGGTATCGGAACGAGGGGCTTTCCCCGTGTTGGGGCTGCTTATGGCAGACCACACGTAGTTTATTGCACCCGTTATGTTGCCGATGACAAACGCACTTATGCTTGGCGGCTGCGGGCCAAGCTCCGGGTTGTTGCCAAGATTAAGGCTGCTGAATACGGCCGAGAGCAGACGCTCGGAACGGATGATTTGAAGCTCGCCGTCGGCCCTGTTGAGGTCGAAATTCTGGGCGTCCTGGCTTGAAGTCAGAGAGAGGTGGCGAGGTTCGAGCAGGACAGTGGCCGTCGCCGTGTAGGTGCGCGGCAATGAATGGGCATAGGCTGCTGCCAGGCCGACGCCAACTGCCGTGCAAAGAATAAGCTTCGTCTTGTGTCGCAGGGCGAGCATGCACAACGATCGCAGGAGCGCGACCGGCCCTTCGCTGGTCTTGTCCGCGGGCAGTTCGTCCAACCGCCAAAGCCGTGACGACCGTTCCAGTAGAGACGGAGCGTTTTGCGTCATCTAGTCCTCACCTCTGACTTGAGTTGTTCTGCCTTGCTTCGCGTCGGCAATTTTGCCGCCCGTTCGGGTTCAAGGCGCCCATAAAGGAGATCCTTGATTGCAATGAGATTGCCTTTTGCGCGCCCCCATCTGTCGACGAAAGGTTCCGGCCAGACGGCGCGCGAGAAGTTCATGGCCATGTTGCAGAAGATGTGATTGGCGACCATCGGGCCCGTCATTGTCCCCTTGCGCAGCATATAGATGGGGTTGATCACCTGCGAATAGCCAAAGCGGTCCCCGCTGACGCGGCCGCTTTTGACACCCATATGCACTCCGAACGCTTCCGCGCATTTAACGAAGCGACCCCCTTGCTTGCCGAGAGCTGCGGCAAAGTCGCGATCCTCCAGCCAGCCATAAAGAACCAGACGTTCGTCGAAGCGTGTTTCACCGATAGCCTCCGCCCGGAAGGCCATGTTGCATCCGTACGGGCTATAGGGCTCTACCCAGGTCCCGTCGCTCGCCGGCGCGGTCTCGACAAGGCGCAATGCTTCCTCAAGGCCGATTCCCGGACCGCCGACGCCATCGGCCAGCACACGGCCGGTGAAGCCCACGATCTGATTATCATCGCGAAACGCCCTTGCCGCCGCCGCAAGCCAGTTCCCGTCTGCCAGGAAATCATCGTCAAAAAAGGCGACGATCTCGCATTCCTCGGGGATGTTCAACAGCGCGGTATTTCGTTGCTTCGTCAACCCCCCGGGGCCTGTTACGACTGTCACGTCGGGATGACCGATGAGATTACCGGCATCGGCGGCATCGATACAGGAGACGATGACCGTTTTGGGTTTTAGCGTCTGTGTGGCCAGCAGGTGGCGCACGGTCGCGTTTACGGTCGCCGGCCGTCCTCGCGTCGCGACGATCACCGCGATATGGGGAGTTCCGATTCCGGAAGGCTTATAGGTTTTTGGCCGCGCGATGGGCTGCGCCAGCAGCTCCATATAGCCGGCAGCCGTTTGCGACCAGGAGAAATTCTTGATCTGGTCGTATCCTCGTCCCATCAGATCGATGCGCAATCCCGGAGATTCCTTCAGCGTTCTGATTTGTCGAACCCATGCCGCCGGGTCGGTCGGCGAGGCAAGCAGAGCAGCGTCGCCGCAGACTTCCGGTATGCTTGCACAGTAAGAGGCAACGACAGGGCAGCCACGCGCCATCGCCTCCACGATCGGCAGACCGAAGCCTTCCGTTAGGGATGGAAAGGCAAGGCAAAGCGCTCTTTCGAGCAGGTAAGCCAAGTCGTGATCCGAAACACGTCCTATCATATGGACGTTCGGCCGTTCCTTGAGTGCGCCCGGGACGAAAATTCCTGCATCGCCACCGGCAATGACGATATCGATACCTATCTCGTCGAGCCCCGGTGCGGCGTCGACGAGTAGTGCAAGGTTCTTGTGTCGCGCCTTGGATCCGAGTGCCAGGATGAACTGACGATCGCATCGCTCGAAAGTTTCGGCGACGAAGCTCGGCGCAATCTGCGCAAGCGCCGGATCCCAGCCAAAGGCATGTTCGTGACCGTTGGGAAGAACGGCGATGTCTTCGATCCGGATCGGCAGATGCCTAGTGATCTGGCGCGCCGCCGCATGCGACACGGTCACGATGCGAGCCGAGCGCTTTACGAGAAGCGGTTGAAGCGTCTGATAGACGATCCGGAAAGCCCGGCTATAGCTATCCGGCGTGGTGAAGACATTGGCGTCGTGGATGCATACGATCTGATCCGCCTTGGTCGCCGGCGCCGTGTTACAGAGATTGAGAAGGCGGCCATGCCATTGTGCCGGCAAGGTGATCTGTTCCCACGGATGGCCGGAAAGCGCTCCGGATTGCATTAGCGGCATATGACTGAACCCCGGATCCGTTGTCCCGGAAGGGGCAATGATCGCCGCCCGTTCATCGGCGGCGGCAAGCGCCGTGTTGAGCGCGCGCACCACATTCGATGCGTAACGCTGTACGCCCGTTGGATTCTGACCGAGGAAGCGGCCGTTGACCGCAAAAAGGGCGCCAGCGCTCATATGGTGACTACTCCTATAGGGCGACCGGTGCGTGTATGTTGTCTGCTGCGTTCCGGTAGGGCCGACGCCAGTCCGGCAAGCATGCAGAAGAATAGGCCCTGATCGATGACGGGGCTGACGAGCATATCGCCGACAAGGAGGCCGAAGCAGCCGTTGCAGGCCGCCAGCCGCGCATCCGCGGTAAGGCTGCCCGGGGTTCCACGCTTCCTGATCAATGCTCCGAAGGCGAAAAGCAGATAGAAAACCGTACCGGCGATGCCGACATTTGCAAGAAGGGCAAGGGCAAAGCTGGAGGTGCGAGCAGTGCCGAGACCGACGCCTACGCCCATGGTGTCGACGACATTCTGGATTGCGGCCATGTTCCAGGAGCCCCGCTCAACGGCGGAGTCGGACGTGGATTTGCCGAGTGCGATGATGTCGATGTAATTATATACCGTCTTCGACACCTCAGGATCTATCGCGATCAGTAGCGCCGCCGCGGTCGCAATCGTCGGTATGAATACGATCGCCAGGGTACTGAAGCGGCGGGCATTCTTATGCCCTCCGACGGCAATTGCCGTCAGGTAAAGGATCAAACCCATCACGGGTGCGCCGACAAGGCCGGTTGAAGATGTCGACATCACAACCAGGATAAGCGACGTTACGGCGACAAAACCAGTGAGATAAGGACGGCGGCCACAGAGCCAGAGCGTGCCGGTGAAGGCAAAGACACCGAGGGTTGAGCGTGCAAAGGAAGAGGCTTCTGTAAATGATCCAACGATGCGTTTGACGCCGGCAATCTGATCGTCGGTATGGAGAACATACTGGGCATTTCGTATGAAGGCGAGCATGCCTTGTGTGCCCGTGGAATAGGTGGCGACGTCAAGAAATGCAAAGGCAGTGTTGGCAACGGCATAGGCAAGAAGCCCGGTCAAGACCGCATTAAAGCCGCGCCAATTGGAGGCAATCGCAACCGTCAACGCGTAGCAAAGAAGATTGCCAACCATGTAGACGCTTTGCGTAAGATTGCTCGAAACAGGAACAAGTGGAACTGTCGATCGGCTATCGTCAAATATTGTCGTGCCGAGGGGTACGATCTGGGTGACGCCCGACAGAATCCGCGGCGAAAAGTATGCGCTCAGCACGCCATAAAAGACAAGGAGGGCAAACCAGAAGCCAGGTTCGCCGAATTTCAACGCGTGGAGAAATTCGCGTGTTGCACGTTCCCGCGTCATGACACCCAATAGCAGGAAGCCGAGCATAACATGGCCGGGCTGAATATTGGCGGCTCCGACGAACATTGCCGCTGCCGATCCGAATACAGCCGCCACCCCCAGGGCTATGACGGTTGCACTATCGCCGAGGAAGAGGCAGAAGAGCCCGCATAGAATGGCAGCGATACCGATCGGCTCGATACTCATGGCAGAGCCTCGCGGCGACGAGATCGACGCTGGACAGCGTTGCGGTTCGGGGCGCCCCCCGAGGCGGAGACGTCGGGGCGAAGCTGCAAATCTGCCCCATCGCAGGCGCCGGCATGGGTTTGCGCTGATGCCATGGATGACTACTCTGCAAGAACGAGGAGAGAGTAGCCGCCAAGGATTCGCACTGCCAAATCCGGATGAATCGAATAAAGCAGCCTGCGCGGCAGCCGCATCAATGTACTGCTGAAAGCCTGATTGGGTAATTCCAGGCGGCTTGCAGTATACGCATAGTCGATAACGGAGTAGCCGCAGCCCCGCAGGGTAGCAAGCGCCGTATCCTTGAAGAAATAATGTAGATGCCCGACATTATCGCGCAAATTCGCGATCGGCCAAGCACGCAGGACCGACTGCACGGAAAGGTCGAGCGGGATATGGAAGATCTTGTAGCGACCGCAAGAGCGCAGTCCCTTGATGAAGGAAATATAGTCTTCGACATGCTCGATCACGTCGGCAATGACGACGACGTCAAAAGTACTATCCTTCTCTTCAAGTATATCGCCCAGTTGAAAGGAAACGCGGCTGGTTTCCTTCGTCTTTGCTCTTTGATAGGCGTGGGGGGAAATCTCATAGCCGGTAAAATGTGCCTTTGGAAAGGAGCGCGACAGATTTAGGAGGATTTCACCCGTACCGCAGCCGACTTCGCAAAGTGTATCGAAGTTCAGCCGATTTTTGCGAATAATCGCTTCGATCTGATGTGCTTTCCACGGGGAATCCTCCTCGTGCCACGTTGGGTTCAGTTCGGCATATTGGTCGGTGAGATAAATATCGTGCAAAGCTAACCCTTCCCTGCCAGGAGTTTATACCTCCTGTCGACTGCCGCGGAGGTTCTGGAAATCTATACTGGGTCGTTTGGTAGCTGCAGCTTACGAAAATGGAAGCTTACGCAGCTCGTATGCAATCGCATGTAATATGCATCCGAGGCAGCCTGATCAGTAGCTGCCCCGAGACGACAAGACGGCCGGAATGGTCTTGACCATGATCACGACGTCGCCCCATAGGCTCTGTTCAGCAATATAGCGCACATCAAGTGCGATGCGCGTATCATAGCTGGTGTCGCTACGGCCGCTGACCTGCCAAAGGCCTGTCAGGCCGGGCCTGACACGGATATAGTCGGCAAAATGTGCCCCATACAACTCGGCTTCACTTGCGACGATCGGCCGTGGCCCGACAAGGCTCATTTCTCCCCGTATCACGTTGAAAAGCTGGGGAATTTCATCGATGCTGTTTTTGCGCAGCAGCCTGCCGAATTGCGTGACGCGCGGGTCGTCCTTGAGCTTGCGCGTCGCGTTCCACTCGGCCCTGAGGGCAGGATTGGCATCAAGATGCTGGGCTAAAACTTCCTCGCCATTTTTGACCATCGTTCTGAATTTGAGGCAGGGAAACAGGACCCCATTTTTGCCAACGCGTCGATGCGAATGGAAGATCGGTCGCCCCTGCGTTACCAAAAGAATAGCCACGACCATGACAATCATTGGCGCCAATACAACCAATGCTATCCCGGCCAGGGTGGCATCAACGCAACGCTTGGTCGTGCTGGAGGTTGGAGTTCTGTTGTTTGCCCGACGAATGGACGTGCCGCTGCTGCGACGCGTTCCCAGATCGCCCAGTGTATCGAGCTCACGTCTAACGTTAATTTCCCTCATCAGCTTGCCCCGCATTCGGAAGAAACAAAGAAATGTCGTCAGCAATGTTTAGAAAGGCGCTGTCCCGCGCCGAGATCGAATGTAGTTTGAGATTAACAAATAATAAATAATTTGACAATGTCTTTGTTGCTCTGCAATATATGTGCGTTATTTCCGATAAATTCGAGTTATTACACAACTTATTTTTGTATATCTTAATATATGCGGCGGTTATCGTCTCTATATATATTTGGTTGTGTGAATGGTGACCGGAACATAAGTTCGAGTTATTTAATGAGTACTTGTTGGCAGGGAGCTTAGCGATGGCAAATGCGACCGGACGGCCCACAGAGCCCTTGGTTTTGAGTAAGGAAGAGCGAGATTATCTGGAGCTGCAAGTGCATCGGCGTCGGGCGGCAGCGCGCTCTATGGCCGAACGATGCCAGATCATCCTTTACTGCGCAGATGGCATGACCAGCAAGGCCGTGGCGGCGAAGCTTGGAATCCATGAAAACACCGTCGGCAAGTGGCGGCGGCGCTTCTTGAAAAATCGTACAGACGGGCTTCTCGATCAGGAGCGGCCGGGTCGGCCGCGCACGATCGATGACGAACAGATTGCGGCCATTATTGAGCGCACTCTTCAATCCACGCCCGACGCTACCCATTGGTCGATCCGTTCGATGGCGGCGGCGACCGGATTTTCGCATACGACAATTCGGCGCATATGGGCGGCTTTCGGTCTTCAGCCTCATCGCATGCAGACATTCAAGCTCTCAACTGATCCGCTTTTCATCGATAAGGTCATTGATATTCTTGGACTTTACATGTCTCCGCCCAATCGCGCGCTGGTGTTGGGTGTCAACGAGCGCGGCCTTCTTCAGAAGCTTGACGACGAGCGATCCGTGGGGTCGTCAAACCGCTCGGGGGGCGAAGGTCAGGCCCATCCCGCACCTTGGCAAGGGACCGTCTCGCTGGTCGGCGCCCTCGATATTGTTTGCGGTTTTGTAATCGATAGATATCACAAGCAGCATGGCGCCGGCGAGTTTCTGGAATTTCTCAAACAGATTGATGCGGGCGCCCGGCCCGAGATCGATATTCACATCATTTTGGACAATAGCGAGGTGCATAAAAACTCATTGGTTCAGTCCTGGCTGATGCATCGCCCCCGCTATCACCTGCATTTCACACCTACACCGGTTTTCTGGTTGCGTCAGGTCGAGAGCTGGTTCGGGGAAATGAGCCGCAGGCGGTCACCGCCTGGCGCTCAGACATCAGCGAGCCAGTTGGAAGCTGATATGCGGGCTTTCATCGAGCGTCATAGTGAAAGCATAAGCCCGTATAAATGGCTGAATTCCGATACGGCTCAGCCTTCCCGGCACACGCTACGGCAGAAAAGTGCAACGGATGTCAAAGCGCGAAGCCTGAATATGTCGGAGCGGCTGAATAAATCAGTATAACTCCAGACTATACATTGAATATAGTTTAACTGTTCGGTTCATGGGGTACTTCATGCGTGTCGCAATCATACATTACTGGTTGGTTGGAATGCGTGGGGGGGAAAAGGTTCTGGAGGCCCTCTGCCGGATGTACCCCGGTGCCGATATCTTTACGCATGTCTACGATCCCTCGGTCATCTCCGACGTCATCAAGAAACATCGTGTATATACGACCTTCATAGATCGGCTTCCCTATGCGAAGCGGATGTACAAGAGATATCTCCCGTTGATGCCCATGGCGCTCGAGCAGGTGAATCTGAATGAATATGATCTTGTTATCAGCAGCGAATCCGGGCCGGCCAAGGGAATAATACCCAATTCGACGGCTCTGCATGTGTGTTATTGCCATTCACCGATGAGGTATATCTGGAACATGTATAATAGCTATTATGATAGTTCCGGCCTCATGACCCGCCTGATGATGCCGCCGCTCGCGCATTATCTAAGAACATGGGACGTGGCGACCGCCAATCGCGTCGATGATTTTGCTGCAAATTCGCTCACCGTTGCGCGGCGTATCAAGAGCTACTACCGGCGAGATGCCGAAATCATTCACCCGCCGGTCGATACCTCTGCATTTCATCCTGTGCCCCGGTCGGAAGTCGGCGATCATTATCTAATGGTCGGCGAACTCGTCAGCTATAAGCGACCCGACCTTGCCGTAGAGGCATTCAACCGAATGAAGGCGAAGCTTGTCGTCATCGGCGGCGGCGAAATGCTGGAACGATTGCAGAAAATGGCGGGGCCCACGGTAACGATGATGGGGCCGCAGCCGTTTCGGGTTCTGCAAGAGCAATATGCGCGCTGCAGGGCGTTGGTTTTCCCGGGTGAAGAGGATTTTGGGATCGTGCCGGTCGAAGCAATGGCGAGCGGTCGGCCGGTTATTGCGTTCAATCGCGGAGGGGCAACCGAAACGGTCGTTGCCGGAAAGACGGGGATCTTTTTCGAGACCCAGACCGTCGATGCATTGATCGAGGCAGTCGAGCATCTCGAGCGTATGGATCTTCGTCCGGGTGACGCCGTCGCGCGTGCCGCGGAATTCAGAACGGAAATCTTCATGAGAAGATTTGCGTCCTTCGTCAACAGATCGACCGGCGGGCAGCCTAAGGTCGTTCATGGCTAAGTATTGTCGGAGGGCGGCACCAATGAGGCGCCTTCACCCTCGAATAGGAGTGGAAGCCATGGAGCTGAATAAGTCGGTGGCCGGGGAAATTAATCGGCGTTTTGTGTATCGGTTGCCTATTCTGGCTGCGGTCGGCATGGCTTTCGTGCTGGGGATGTCGAGCGCTCGTGCGGATGACTATATTCTCGGCCCGCAGGACAAGTTGCGCATACGCGTATATGAATGGCGCCCGATGGCCGGCTCCGCTGTCGAATGGGAGCCGCTGACCGGCGAATTTGTCATATCGGCATCGGGTAACCTGTCGCTGCCTATCATCGGGACCGTACCGGCAGCCGGCATGACTTCCGAGCAGGTCGCCGAGAGCATCGGCGAGCGGTTGAAGACGCAGGTCGGCATGCAAAAGCGTCCCAACGCCTCGGTGGAGGTGGCGCAATACCGGCCATTCTTCCTGACCGGTCTGGTGGCCAAGCCCGGGCGTTATGATTACAGTCCCGGCCTTACGGTCATTCAAGCCCTCAGCATGGCCGGAGGGACATTCGGTGTCACTGACCCGACGCTTGTCGGTCTGCAGCGAGACGCCGTGGTCGCCCGGGGTGATCTGCGCTCTTTGGATGTCGAGCGGCTCAGCCTTCTGGCGCGGCAGGCGCGTCTGGACGCCGTCATCGACAACAAGCCCTCGATCAGCTTTCCCCCGGAGTTGATGCAGCGTGCAGACGATCCGCTTATCGCCCGCATGATGGACGAAGAGCAGGATTTGTTCGATACGCGACAGCGCTCCTTGCGCACCGAGACCGATGCGCTGAACCAGGCAAAGCTTCTCGCCAGCAATCAGATCGAAGCTCTCACCTCGAAGGCCGCTTCGCTTGCAAAGCAGATAGAACTCGCCAACAAGGATGTCGGAACGGTCAACAAGCTGATCTCCCAGGGGTTGACCGTGTCATCGCGCGAGCTTAACGCCAATCAGAACCTGGCCCAGCTCGAAAGCCAGAATCTTGACGTGGCACTTGCCAATCTCAAGGCACGGCAGGACATCGCGAAGGCGGATGGCGATATTGCCGATGTCAGCAATCGCTATCGTACGCAGGCATTGACCGAGGCGGCAGATGTGCGCGATCGCCTCGCAGCCAACAGGGAGAAGTCAGCAACGACCCAAGCTCTTCTCGACAATATTCAAGCGCGTGCCCCCGCGGCTGCGGCAAGTCTGGCAAGCGAGGATCCGCGGCGCACGCTCAAGACCACGATAGATCGTATCGTCGACGGCAGCTTACATAGCATGCCTGCGAGCGACAATGACCCGGTCGCGCCCGGCGATGTCATTCGCGTCGAAGATGAAAAGCCGCAGGCGCTGACTCAAACGACAGACAATGGGTTAGGCCCGGCATTGTCTCCGTGATGACAAGACGGTTCCGTAGATTCGGGCAAATCCAAAAGGCCTGCAAGCAGAGGATGCTTTTAGAGCGGCTTTCGCATTTTGCGCGTATCGATCGCAGCCAATAATCATCTCAGAGTAGTAATTTCACCCTCATCGTCAGTCTTTCTCTGAAAATTGGGCGTATAACCGCATAAGCTGGAAATATTCGACTTGTCCCAGAGGCACAGATCACGGATACTATGAACAGGTATTATTTTTGATCGAAGATGAACTACTCGGAGCTGGACGTTTGATGGCTTGGGGTCTCATTGTCTCTTTCGTAGTCGGGGCTTTATGTGCCCTAAGAGTACCAATTCTGCTTTTTACGATCATCGTGCTCATTGTGATGGTCGGCTACGCACTTTCCAATATCGGCTCTGGTAGCTCTGCACTCGACATCTTAGCATGGTCTTTCATTCTGGCTGCCGTGCTCGAGGCTGGGTATATTTTCCCGCGGATGTTACTTTACGTCATCTATGTAAAAGTGCTCGGACGAGATATCGGCAGGTCGAACTCGAGGAACGGGTCGGACCTCTTCACCAACAATCTCTTTCAAGCCCATTCGGATGCAAGGCTTTCTGCGAAAGCTGAGCGCGGAGGTGTCGACAAAGCTCGCCCCGGGATGCCGGACTGAAAGAAAAGCCGTGCGATGGTCTGTGCCTTTGTTTTGCAAGGAAGGCCGTGCGTCGCTCAGGATTCAGGCGCTATAATTTGGGGCGTTTCTCCGCTTCTGAGTGTCCGCGAAACATACCAGCCGTCCCATTGCGAGAACTGCGGAAATACGCGCCTGTATCCCTTGCCCTCAAGGAGCATCTGGATCGCCGTTTCGGTCTTGGGATTATTCTCCACGGAAATAAGCTGAAATTCACGGCTGAAACTATAGGCAGAAAGTATGTCCAGCTCACTGCCTTCCGTATCTATCGAAAAGTAGTCGATGACGGTCGGCGCATTGTAGGTATCAAGCAGGTCGTCCAGCGATATGGTCTCTACCTCGATCTGTCTCCCCTGACTGCGAACGCCGGAAAAATGATCTCCCTGAGAAAAATCTGCAATGGAGCTCAATTCCGGGTCAGTTTCATCCGTAACGATGAACTTGACTGTTGCGCCGGAACTCGATGATACGCATCGATGCTCGATGGAGGCGGATCTGTTGGCCGCCAGATCGGAATGCCAGATCGGGTTCGGCTCGGCGAGGATCCCATTCCAGCCGAACTTCTTTTCAAGGAGCCAGCTGTTGCTATTCTTCAAGCCATTGGTCGAGCCGAATTCCACGAAAAATCCGTTTCTTTTCTCTGCCAGCTCGAAACAGACCCAGAGATCCTGCATGATCTGCGCGTGCGACCAGCTTCGCCTGGCCATGCAATAGCTGAGGAACCTGGCATTGTCGTCCAGTATGATGTCGGCTACTTCCGCTCTGTTCAGGCGAATGGCGTTGAAAATAGCTTTTTGCAGAGTTTTATTCTTATGAAACCTGCCAACAGCAGATGATAATCCAGACAACATGAATTTCTTGGCGTCAAACATCTTGGCAATCCAAATATTCTGCAAGGCTAAGTTAGCGCATTATCCGCTCTTAACCAATCGATATTCCTAGTCTTGGGTCCGGTTGTATCGTTTGCCAGGCGATCCGAAGCGGAAGGCGATCATGCATAGACATCATCGGGAGGCAATGCGCATGCTCATCGAGGCCTCGCGTCGAGCTCCGCGACGGTGCATTTCAGCTTCAGATGGCCGGGATCCGTCACGTCGAGTTTGTCCCATGGCACGATGTGACCGCTCTTCAAACCCAAAGGGGCGCGAATAGCCAGGGGAATCATTCGGCTCTGTCGAGCAGGCGAGATTTGGCAAATGTTATCTCGAATGGCGGCCGTGTAGCGAATACAGCGCACCACCCTCACGGAAGAACGAACGGCGCTTCCGTTGCGGTCTCTCGGCAATAAAATGAGAAAATATAGGAGGCGCGCCTCAGTCAGCGAGCGGCGCGGTCGGATCGTCTGCCCAGCAGGGAGGCTCGAATGAGTTCTGCTTTGTTGACTACCGGCGGCGGAGGCGGCTCTTCGCGCTGAGCTGCCGCCTTGGCGTGTGTTTGACGCAGCGCGATCAGGCGCTGCTGCGCGGCAAGCCTGTCCTCTGCCGAAAGCGGCTCGACGGGATTGCCGGCGAGATCGTGCCGCATGGAGTCCAATTGAGCGCAGGCATGATAGTATCGCTTGGAATGCAGAAACGCGCTGGTGGCGCGACGAAGCGACATGACTGGCACATCGGGCTTCAAAAGCGGACGGAATTCATTCCAGAGACCCAGCGCAAAGGGACGAATTGGATCACCGGCCTTGACGGGCAGAATGCCAATGGGGTGAAGCAGGAGCGTGTTGATCGCAGCCGCCTTCTTGATGTCGAGCTCCGTCGCCACGATCGGCTCGCGATTGGTCGTCCAGGGTTCTTCCATCAAATCGTTCCTCTGCGTGCAATTCCATTACGGTTTGATTGTGAAATGATTTTGACGGGACGGCAACGAAATCCGCCGCCGCTTGTTCGCCCTCACGCCAAGCCGACGTCCATATATGAGGTGCGTTGTTCTGCAGCAAGTTTGGTTAACGAGATTTTCATAGTTGGCTGGCTAGTTTTTGCGGCGCCGCGATAGGTAGCGCGTACGCGGCGCATCCTCTCTCAATCTCGAATTCGTAACAAGCGGTCCCGCGAAAATGTCGCAGACTCTGAGCCTGGGGTGACTCTTGCCGCATAGGCGGCGAAGAGGGTCAATCTTTGCAGGCTCGTCTCTGCAAGGTTCAATCCTGGCTTGCAGCGGAATGCAGGGCGCTAAGCTGACGAAAACGGCTTCGATCAGTTTCTTTATCCGCAGGCGGTTGCACCATCAAAATAATTTTCTTCCGCTTGTCGGAATCGCCTTCTGTCGGTCGTCCTTGGAGCATCAACCGCTTCAATCTGGAGGAATATCGTGGAAAATGCTCAATCAATTTGGCAGATTGCCGCCATTCTCGCCGCTCGCCTGATCTTCGCTGTCGTCTTCTTGATGGCTGTCTCGTTCAAATTCATGGATATGGGCGCGACCGCCGGCTATATCGCCGCCGCCGGTTTCCCGTTTCCATTGTTCCTGGCGTGGTGTGCTGCGATCCTTGAAGTGCTGCTCGTCATTGCCTTCTTGACCGGTGCCTTGTTTACCCCGGCGGCACTCGTTGCAGCCGTTTATGTCATCTTCCTCGGATTCTCGTTCCACGGTCCGGCACGCTGGGCCGGCAACCAAGCCGAATTCGGCTTCTTCGTGGACCATTTCGTTTTCCTGGCAGGGCTGCTCTTTGCGGCCGTGCACGGACCAGGGAGCGTTCTCACAATAAAGTGGGCACTCTGGCCGGCCAAATATGACGCAGCTTCATCATAATTTGAAGGCTGCAGGACTATTTGCCCTTTTGACCATAGATCGTGATGCGTCGGCGCCGGAAGAGGTGGTCCGTGAAGACCGCAGCTTGCGGTGCCACTGAATACGTACGAAGCCGAGTCTCGATTTTTGTGAAGGCTCGCAAGCGCCGTTGATTTACCTGGCATGCCCCTTTACTTCTCTCGCTGAAAGAAGAGGTCAGTCAGCCATGGATCATGAAACAAGCCTCCGAAACGAGCGCAAGCGCGGCTCTGGCGTGAAGGTTGTCTACGATATCTTGCGCGACGAGATTCTGGATCTGGAGCTGCTGCCGGGCAGCCCCATCGACGAGGTGCAGCTTTCCGAACGTTTCGGCATGTCGCGCACGCCGATCCGTGAAGCCTTGGTGCGGCTGGCGGGCGAGGGGCTGATCGATACGCTGCCCAATCGCTCGACCATGGTGTCGCAGATCGACTTCCTCAACATGCACAGCTATTTCGATGCGCTGGTGCTGATGTATCGGGTCACGACGCAGCTCGCGGCGAAATATCACCGTCCGGAGGATCTGGAAGCCGTGAGGGCTCTCCAGATTGAATTCGCCAATGCCGTCGAAGCGCAGGATGCGCTTGCCATGATCTCGACCAATGCCGCGCTGCATCTTGCGATCGCAGAGGCCGGCCGCAATCCCTATTTCACCAGCCTCTTCTTGCGTTTGCTGAACGAGGGTCGGCGCCTCCTGCGCCTCTATTATCAATCTTATAATGATCAGCTGCCGCGCCGTTTCGTCGAGGAGCACGATGAAATCATAGCCGCGATCGAGGCGCGGAATACCGAACTTGCCGAGCGTCTGGCGCGCGAACATGCCGAACAGATCGTCAGCCAGATCCAGAAACTGCTGATGCGCGAGGAGCGTCTCGACGTCAGTCTTTAGCCTGCATATTTCTTGTCGACAAATTAAATACAAGGCTGTATGAATGCTGCACAGACGGTGAGGCGTGGCGGCGAATGCGGCTGGGTGCCGATCCACTCGAGCCGAAGCCACAAGAGGATAGACAGATGACCGCAAGCATTTTCTCCGGCGTAATCCCTGCCTTGATGACCCCGTGCAAGGCCGATCGCAGCCCCGATTTCGATGCGCTCGTGCGCAAGGGTAAGCAGCTCATTGCCGAGGGCATGTCGGCTGTTGTCTATTGCGGCTCCATGGGCGATTGGCCGCTGCTGACCGATGCGCAGCGCATGGAAGGGGTAGAACGGCTGGCCCAGGCAGGCGTACCTGTCGTCGTCGGCACCGGTGCCGTGAATACCGCTTCAGCCGTTGCCCATGCTGCGCACGCTCAGAAGGTCGGCGCCAAGGGCCTGATGGTGATCCCTCGCGTGCTGTCGCGCGGCTCGGTGATCGCCGCCCAGAAGGCACATTTCAAGGCGATTCTCTCGGCGGCCCCCGATCTCCCGGCTGTGATCTATAACAGCCCCTATTATGGCTTTGCCACGCGTGCCGATCTGTTCTTTGCGCTACGTGCCGAGCATCCGAACCTCGTGGGCTTCAAGGAATTCGGCGGCCCGGCCGATATGCGCTATGCCGCCGAGAACATTACCAGCCGCGACGATGACGTATCGCTCATGATCGGCGTCGATACGGCGGTCTTCCACGGCTTCGTCAATTGCGGCGCGACCGGCGCAATCACCGGCATCGGCAACGTGCTGCCCAAGGAAGTCATCCATCTCTGCAACCTTGCCCAGGCCGCCGCCAAGGGTGACGTCGACGCACGCCAGCGCGCGCTCGAGCTGGAGCAGGCGCTTGCCGTCCTGTCTTCTTTCGACGAAGGACCGGATCTGGTTCTCTTTTTCAAGTACATGATGGTGCTGAAGGGCGACAAGGAATACGAGCTTCATTTCAATGAAAGCGATGTCTTGAACGAGAGCCAGCGCGGCTATGTCGAGACGCAGTTCAAGCTGTTCAACAGCTGGTACGCCGAGTGGAGCAGTCTTCCCGGCGCCGTGGAAAAGTATAAGGCCTAAGCTGTTACGGTCAGCTTAGGCTCGATATGCGAGAGGCCCCGAGGGGCCTCTTTCTTACTTTGGCCTTCACATGCATTTCAACGTCGCTCAGATCACAGCATCGAGGCCAAGCTCCTCTAGCCGATCGAGCTGGCGCAATTCCTCTGATGTCAGCGGGATACCATCCTTTTCCGCACGAGCGCGAGCGGCGAAACGACGCTGCGAGGGTAGGCGCGCGCCTTGGCCGACGATCGCTTCGAACAGCATTTCGGCACGGGCGAGCGGATTTCCTGGTCGGCCCGCCGCGAAGGCTTCTGGCGAGAAGGCGACGATGAGTTCGCCGTGACGTGGCGCAAACGCGGTCGAGCCGAGATAATCGAGTGCCTCGCGGCTGGTGAAATCGCCGATCATGATGCCAGCCAGAAGTTCGATCATGGTGCCGATCGCCGAACCCTTGTGACCGCCAAACGGCAGCATGGCGCCGGCGAGCGCCGCTTCCGGATCGGTCGTCGGCTGACCATCGGTATCTATCGCCCAACCCTCAGGCAAAGGCTTGCCGGCGCGCCGATGCAATTCGATCTCGCCACGCGCCGCAACCGAAGTCGCGAAGTCGAAGACGTAAGGCGGATTGTCGAGGCGCGGCCAGCCGAAGGCGAACGGGTTGGTTCCAAGCAGCGGCGCAGTACCGCCGGCGGGCGCGACGGTGGAATAGCTCGGGCACATGGCAAAGGCGGCAAGGCCGCGCTCCGTCAGCGCTTCCACCTCCGGCCAGAGTGCTGCGAAATGCGTGCAGTCGTTGATGGCAAGCGCAGCAATACCGAAACGGCGAGCCTGTTCGGCGAGTACAGGTACGCCGAGCTCGAAGGCGGCATTGGAAAAGCCGCTCCTGGCATCGACGCGAACGATGGCCGAGTCGGCCCGGTGCTCCAATTCGGGCACTGCATCCGGGCGAACCTTGCCCGCCTTGACCGTGCGCAGCACGCCTTCGATGCGGTAGATGCCATGCGATTTACAGGCGTCCCGTTCGCCCGCGACGATCGTCCGTGCGATCGCAGCTCCCTGTGGTGCATTGAAGCCGGCTTTGGAAAGGATCAATTCGACGCGGCTTTGCAGTGCAGCGGATGTCAGGGTGGTCACATCGGTCAATTTCGGTTCTCCCTTATTATGCTTGCTTGCATCATAAACATGGAAATTATAAATACAAAAAGAATACAAGAAATCGACAGGTGGATTCGCTGTTTCGTCGCGCATTTCGGTTTGCCATAACGCTTGACGATAATTGCTTAACCTATCGATATCCGCGCTTGATCCCATACCGGGAGGAGGGATGCCCATGATCAGCCTGAGACCTGGAACAGCGTTTGCCCGCGGAGCGACGCAGATTGCGGAAATACAGAGATGAGCAGACCGGATGTTATCGTCATCGGGGCCGGCGTGATTGGTCTTTCCACTGCGATCGCGGCTCAGAAGCGCGGCTTGCAGGTTGTGGTCCTCGATCGCGAAGGACCGGCCGCAGGCGCATCGGCGGGGAATGCCGGCGCTTTCGCCTTCACCGATATCCTGCCGCTTGCCTCCCCGGGTATCCTGAAGAAGGCGCCAAAGTGGCTCCTCGATCCGCTTGGACCGCTCTCCGTTCCTCCCGCCTATGCGCTGCAGATCACGCCCTGGATGTTCCGGTTCTGGCGCGCCTGCCAGCCGTCACGCGTCGCCCATTCCATCGCGGCCCAGACAAGCCTCATGGATCTGTCCAAGGCGGAACTGGAGCCTTTTCTGGCTGCCACCGACACGCTCTCGATGCTGCGCAAGGAGGGCAATCTCCAGGTCTATGAAAGCGAGGCGGAATTCCGTGCTTCGCTGCCCGGTTGGGATGCGCGCCGCAATCACGGCATTGAATTCCAGCACCTGAAAGCCGACGAGATGGCAGCGATTCAGCCGGGGCTGGCGTCACGCTTCACACTCGGCACCTTCACGCCCGGCTGGTATTCCATTGCCGACCCGAAGCTTTATACGCTGGCGCTGGCTGAGCATTTTCGCAGCCACGGCGGTGTCATCGAGGCGGCTGATATCTCCGCGCTCCGTGCGATCCCCGCGGGTGTCGAGGTGGCGGCGGCAGATGGAAAACTGCGCCAGAGCGGCAAGGTCGTCCTGGCTGCTGGTGCCTTCTCGCATCGGATCGCCAAAACGCTGGGTGAGCGCATCCCGCTTGAGACAGAGCGCGGCTATAACACGACGCTTCCATCCGAAGCCTTCGACCTGCGCACCCAGATAACGTTTGGCGGCCATGGCTTCGTCGTCAGCAAGCTTTCCACCGGCATCCGCGTCGGCGGTACGGTGGAGCTGGGCGGATTGGAGTTGCCCGCGAATTTTCGCCGCTCTGAGGCCCTGCTTCAGAAGGCCCGCTCTTTCTTGACCGGTCTCAAACCGGAGGGCGGCGTGCAGTGGATGGGCTTCCGGCCATCGCTGCCGGACAGCCTCCCGGCTATCGGCCAGGCCAGGGTTACGCCGGATGTGATCTATGCCTTCGGCCATGGTCATCTCGGACTGACACAGTCGGTGGGCACGGCGCGTCTGGTCGCCGATCTCCTCACAGGACAGAGATCAGCCATCGATCTGGCACCCTTTTCGCCGCAACGCTTCTGATAGTACCGCAATATCATCGTATTGACCTATTATGGCGGACGGGGAAGCGATCCTTCATTTGCCGGCCGCCGAGGGCTTTGCAGCAAACCGGTCGATGCTACCGAGGCTTAGCCCCGGCATGTGCGCCCGCCTCCCTTGCAAGCAGCCTCAGCCAGGGGCCGCAATGAAACAGGCTCATAAGCAGATACATCGGGACCATCCCGCCGAGCATCGAACCGCCTTGCGCCGAGCAGATCATATCGCCGGCCGCACCGTAGGCAGACAGCCCGGTCATGAGGGCGAAGCTCGGCGCTGCCGCCAGTGCCAGCCATCGGCTGGCGGTAAGGGGCAGGTTGGGGGCGGCGAGATGCACGCCGGCCCCTTCATTGCTTTCGGATAGGCGCAACATCAGTTTGCTCCGTACCGATCGTGATGTTTCCACCACACGCCGGTCTCGTTGCGGCCGAGCGGAGCGCGGTCTAGCCACTGATACATGCCCCAGAGCCCGTCCAGCCCGCGGGCATAGGAGGAATAGGTATGATAGACATCTCCGTCCTGCATGGCGAAGGCGCTTACACCAGGCCGGTCACGCGTGTAAGTCGCGATATCCGTCCCCGTCATTGACGCCATCAGTTCAACCGGGCCTTCGCTGCCGCGCAGCTCCCATTGCTGTATCGTCTTGCCCGCCTGAGCATCGAGCATTGGCGGCTCGCGGCGATAATTATATTCGATTTTGCCGCCGCTCTGTTCTTCCGGTGTGAACCAGACATTGAAATCATGGTTGAAATCACTGTTTGCCGAAGAGGCCCAGTCGAAAGTCCAGCCCATGCGCCGCTTGAACTCCTGCAGCTTTTCGAGCGGTGCCCGGGAAATGGCCGAGAAGGCGACGTCGTGATTTTCAAGATGCACGGCGATGCCGTTGAAGCCGTCCGCGATCGACGAGCAGGACGGGCAACCGGCCGTATAATCCGGCCCGAACATGAAATGATAGACGAGAAGCTGCGAGCGCCCCTTGAAGAGGCCCGAGAGCGGGACGACACCCTGCTCGGTCTCGAGACGATAGTCCTTTTCCACCTTCACCCAGGGCAATTCCCGGCGGCGGGCGGCGATCTCGTCGCTGCGCCGCGTCAGCTCCTTTTCCTGCTCCAGCAGGGAAAGTCGTGCCGCAAGCCACTCTTTGCGTGTTCCAGTCGCATGCATCGTCATGGTTGATCTCCTCTTGTCAGCGACATATGTCCTCGTCGGCGCCGCGTCTTGCCTGCCGATGTGCGATACCTTACGGCTGGAGTGCGAAGGGGTGGGAGTTACAAGTGTGACGGGATTTCGATGGACTCACTGATCGTCGCGGCCGCCCAGGCGCTCGCTGCCGGAGATGTGCTGGGGGCGTTGAAGCGCGTTGCACTGCGCGACGATGCTCCGGCGCTGGCGCTTCGCGGCATCGCCATGGCCCAGCTCGGCGATCTCGCCCGCGCCAAGGCGCTCCTGAAGAGCGCGGCGCGCGCCTTCGGTCCGCGCGAGGCCATCGCCCGCGCCCGTTGCGTCGTTGCCGAGGCGGAGATCGCCCTTGTCTCACGCGACCTGGGCTGGCCGGAAAAGGCGCTGGAGACGGCGCGGGCCGCTCTCGAAAAACATGGCGACCGCATCAACGCCGCTCATGCCCGCAATCTGCAGATACGCCGCCTTCTGCTCATCGGTCATCTGGACGCGGCGGAGCGCTTGCTGGCGAAGCTCGACCCATCGCCGTTGCCTCCCGCCGCAAGGGCAAGCCACGAACTGGCGGTTGCCGGCATTGCCATCCGCCGCCTGCGTATCGAGCCGGCACGTGCCGCCCTGATACGCGCGGCGGAAGCGGCACAGAGGGCAGGAATCTCAGCACTCATCGCCGAGGTGCAGGATGCGGCGCGCATACTCGACGAGCCAGCCGCGCGCCTGGTGGCTAAAGAAGGCGAAAGACCCTTGTCGCTGGATGAGGTCGAGGCGCTTCTGGCGTCCGATGCCTTGGTCGTGGACGCCTGTCGCAACGTCGTGCGCCGCGCCGGAGACATCATATCGCTTGCGAGTCGGCCCGTGCTTTTTGCCCTTGCGCGCCTGCTCGCTGAAGCGGCTCCTGCCGACGCGCCGCGGGCGCTTTTGCTTTCCCGCGCATTCGGCGCCCGCCATGCCGACGAATCCCACAGGGCGCGGCTGCGTGTCGAGGTCGGCAGGCTACGCGCGGCCCTGGAGCCGCTCGCAGAGATCAGGGCGACGGCGGAAGGTTTCGTGCTGACGCCTCGGCTGCCAGGTGATGTCGTCGTGCTGGCACCACCGGTCGAGGTCGAGCATGCCTCCGTGCTTGCCCTGCTTTCGGATGGCGAGGCTTGGTCGAGTTCGGCACTGTCGATTGCCCTGTCGACAAGTCCGCGTACCGTGCAGCGTGCGCTCGACGCGCTTGCGGCGGCAGGGATGGTGCAAAGCGTTGGCAACGGACGGGCCTGTCGCTGGATGATGCCGCCCGTCGTCGGCTTCCCGACAACATTGTTACTCCCCGGACCGCTGCCGAGCGATTAGGCTTCTTATTATCGACACTCAACCGATCCCGACGGGAGGAGGAAGCATGAAAAAGTCCCAAGCGGAAATCATTCGCGAATACGGCCCCTTCGACAACGCGCCGCGCGTAAACGGCGTCACCTTCGACGGCCAGCACGTCTGGTTCGCCTCCGGCGAGAAGCTGCACGCGCTGAACCCCGAAAGCGGCGAGCAAGTGCGCACGATCGACGTTGCCTCGCACGCCGGCACCGCCTTCGATGGCCGCTACCTCTACCAGATCGCCGAAGACCAGATTCATAAGGTCGACCCGAAAACCGGCAAGATACTCTCCACGATACCGGCGCCCGGCCATGGCGGCGATTCAGGCCTTGCCTGGAGCGAGGGCAGCCTGTGGGTCGGGCAGCATCGCGGCCGCAAGATCTATGAAATCGATCCCGAAACGGGCGCCATCCGGCGCACCATCGAATCCAACCGCATCGTTACGGGCGTGACATGGGTGGATGGCGAGTTATGGCACGGCACCTGGGAGGGCGACGAAAGCGACGTCCGCCGTGTTGATCCGGTGACCGGCGAGGTTTTGGAGCTGCTGGAAATGCCCGAGGGTACCGGCGTTTCCGGCCTGGAATCCGATGGCAAGGGCCGCTTCTACGCCGGTGGTGGCGGCAGCGGCAAACTGCGGGCGATCCGCCGTCCGCGTTGAGCGGTTTGCAGTGGAGATATCTTGTGTCCGGGGCCGGACGATCGGCCCCGGACATGTCGTTTTAGGAAGAGCAGACTTACGCCTCTGGCTCAAACGATTGCATCCGGACCACGCTGGATAGCGCAGCTTTAAAACTCATTGAGCATAGGCAGGGCTTCAGGCTGGGTCCTGCGAGCGCCGATATCCCATCTCATGTATGGTGAACCAACAGCAATGCCATGCGTTTCCAACATGGAAGCCATGCCTTGCTGCTTCGCGCGCTCATCGCCATATTTCTCACTTACCAATCGCATTCCAATCATTTCCACGTTGTGAGCCGCGCCGATACCGACCGATGCCGTGGGCAATCGTGCGCGCCAAGGAGAAGCCATGAATGAGATCGCGAAAAGTCTTGGTGAAATGAACCTGCAGGAGCGGGCCGATCTTATGGCAGCCGTTGCGGATGTACTGCAAGCCACTGCCGAAGAGGCCGAGGAGGACGGCGATACGCTTGCCGTCACCAATTCCCTGTTTCTGGCTTGCAATCTTCGCGGCTGTTCGTCCGATCTCGGCCCGAATGATCTGAAAGCAGCCGAACTGCTGCTGGAGCAGGGGATTACTTTCATTCACCTGCTGAGCGGACGCAAGAAAAGCCGCGGGCTGGTGCACTGACGGTTGCGACCGTCGAAGGTCCGTGGACTGCTAAAAGCCTTAGGCGTAACATCACGGATGTCCCGCCCTTCCTGTCTGGTTGTGCTTGTGTCGGCAGAAATCTTTTCGCCGCGCCTGCTATCTCAATCTTCCTGGATGGCGCTGTCTCGGGCCGTATCCCGCATGAAGAGATAGACGATCAGCGAAATGCCGATCATCGCCGTCACGTACCAGTAGAAACCCTGTTCCCAGCCACTGCTCTTGAATTTCAGCGCCACAAATTCGGCTGTGCCGCCGAAGAGCGTATTGGCGAGGGCATAGGGCAACGCGACGCCGAGAGCTCGGATATGGGCAGGAAACAGCTCCGCCTTCACGACCGCATTGATCGATGTGTAACCGGTGACGATGACCAATGCGCCCATGACCAGCAGGCCGGCAATGAGAGGATCTTTCGTGGTTTCGAGCGCCGAGAAGATCGGATAGGTAAACAGCACGCCGCAAAGGCCGAAGCCGATCATCAGCGGCTTGCGGCCGATCTTGTCGGAGAGCCCGCCCGCAATCGGCTGCAGCAGCATGAAGATGAACAGCGTGATTGCGTTGATCTCGCTCGACGTTTCCCGGCTGAACCCGGAGGTGTTGACCAGGAATTTCTGCATGTAGATCGAATAGGCGTAGAAGGCGAGCGTGCCGCCGGCCGTCAGCAGCATGACCAGCGCGGTTTCCTTGGGGTGGCGGGTGATGAGCATCCAGAAGCCGGATTTCTGTGTATCGCTCGCGCGCACATTTTTGAAGCTTTCGGTTTCGGCTAGGCCGCGCCGCAGCCAGAAAACCACGACTGCAAGCGCTGCTCCCATGAAGAAGGGAATGCGCCATCCCCAGGCGTTCAACGCTTCGGTCGTCATCACGGCCTGCAACAGGATCAAGAGCGCGATTGCAAGAAGCTGGCCGGATATCAGCGTGACGTACTGAAAGGATGAGAAGAAGCCGCGGCGCTGGCGGCCGGCCATTTCGGAAAGATAGGTTGCCGAAGCGCCGTACTCGCCACCGACGGAGAGGCCCTGCATCAGGCGAGCGAGGACCAGAAGTGCCGGTGCCACAACGCCGATGGTTTCATATCCCGGCGTTAGCGCGATAATCAGCGACCCCGCGCACATCAGCGTCACCGAAAGGGCGAGGCCGGCTTTGCGGCCTTTGCGGTCGGCATACAGCCCCATGATCCAGGCGCCGATCGGCCGCATGACGAAACCCACTGCAAAAACCGCTGCCGAATTCAACAACTGCGCGGTCTGGTCGCCGGCGGGGAAGAAATGCGGTGCGAAATAGAGCGCGAAGGCCGCATAGACATACCAGTCGAACCATTCGACGAGATTGCCGGTGGAGCCGCCGATGATCGATTTCAGACGTTGACGCCGCGCGGCTGCTTCCGTCGCTGCCGTCGTCGTGATGGGATCCAGTGTATTCAGCATTGTTCCTCTCCTCCCGTTCTTGCTTCG
Source organism: Rhizobium sp. BK098 (assembly GCF_014193155.1). Classification (NCBI taxonomy): domain Bacteria; kingdom Pseudomonadati; phylum Pseudomonadota; class Alphaproteobacteria; order Hyphomicrobiales; family Rhizobiaceae; genus Rhizobium; species Rhizobium sp. BK098. Next base: position 289,603 of record NZ_JACHYY010000004.1, read on the forward strand.
GATCGTCGTTACGCAGCGATGGCTCTGCACACGACGGGTTCGCCAGGGAAGGCCTCGCGCATTCGGGTTGCTGGCGGCCGCTATCAAGGCGGTATCCGCAATGCCATTATCTGGCCAACAGCCGACTGTTGTGCGTATTGAAGGACCACTCTCCCAGTGGCGCTATTGATATGTGAGGAAAGCGCGGCGCACGAGGTTTGAAGCCCACTCAGGATATTCTATTGATATATTTCATTTTTCTCAGAATGAGATCGTCGCTCTTGGAAAAATTCGCGCAAGATTCTGCATGGCTATTTCGCGGTTTGTGCAATATTCTGCACAAATGAACGGAGCAGGTCTGAAGCGAATTGTGCTGCTGGTGGTGGCCGGTTTAGCCGCTGCCGCGGGCATTTGGTACGCGGCGCTTTCACTTTCCCGTCAGGACGCTCTCAGGCGGCTGGATGCGGAGGCGAGCGGCCTTACGGTCCAGCATATCCGCCTGCTCGACAGTGAGCTGGCGCGCTTCCGGCTTCTTCCAATCGTGCTCGGCGAATATCGCGATCTTGGTGAGGCGCTCGCGAGCCCCACAACGGATGCCGCCCGCCGACTTGACGACAAGCTTGGCTTTCTGGCGCGGGAAACTGGCGCCTATATCATCTATCTCGTCGATCAGAAGGGGCTTGTCATTTCCGCGTCGAATGCGGGGACCGAAGACAGTTTTGTCGGCAAGAACTTCAGCTTCCGTCCCTATTTTTCCGAGGCGCTGAAAGACGGCACGGCGGAATATTACGGCGCTGGAGCCATCAGCGGCCGGCCGGGCTTGTTTCTTGCCCGCAGGGTCGGCGATGCCGCCGCTCCGGCGGGAGTCGTCGTGGTCAAATTCGAGTTCGACGCGGTGTCGCGGATCTGGGCGAACGATCGCGGAAAAACGTTTGTCGTCGACGAACATCAGATCATCCTTGCCGCATCCGACCCGTCACAGGTGCTGACGACCCTTGCACCTCTGTCGCCTGAAGTCCGGGCCAGCATCGCCGCAAGCGGCCAATATCGCGACGCCGCCCTTGCGCAGGGGAATTATCACGCCGAGGAGGCCGGTCGCATACGCGATCCGCGAGGCCGGATCATGATCGCTGCGGAGCAGCCGGTGGCCGGGACGCATCTGCGTCTCCTGCATCTTCTCGACACCCGCGCGGCGCTACAGGAGGCGCAGGCGCAGGCCTGGCTGCTGGCTTTGCCCGTCATTGTCGGTTTGGCAGTCATCGTCGCCGCGATCTGGTGGCGGATGACCCGAGCGGCCAGGGCAGCGGACGATCGGCGAGCACTTGAGGAGGCCGTCGCCGCACGCACGGTCGAGCTGCACGACGAGATGGCTGAACGTGCGCGCGCCGAGGATCGATATCGCGATGCCCGTGAGGAACTTGCCCAAGCGAACCGGCTTGCTTCCGTCGGTTCGATCACGGCGGGGTTGATGCATGAGATCAACCAACCTGTCGCGACCATCCGCACTCTCGCCGAGAATGCGCGCCACCATCTCGCGGCCAATCGCCTCGATCGCGTCGGCGCCAATCTGGATGCCGCGGTCGAAGTGACGGCGCGCATCGGCACGATCACGCAGGAGATGCGGCGTTTTTCACGCAGGGGGCGGCGTGCAGCCGGAGCGGAACCGCTCGATGCCATCATCGCCGGTGCCTTACTGCTGGTGGGGAATCGGTTTCGCAAAGCCGGCGTGCGGCTGGAGCTGCCGGGGCAGGGCCAGCCCCATGTGCTTGCCGAGCGGGTGCGGCTGGAGCAAGTCATCGTCAATCTGCTGCAGAACGCTATCGATGCGGTTGCCGGTATCGAGGATCCGCATGTTGCTCTGCTCGTCGACGCTGCCGGAAAGGATATGGTGAAACTGACCGTCGCCGATAATGGTCCCGGTATCGATCCGGCACTGGCAAAGGAAATATTCCGTCCGTTCGTTACCGGCAAGCCCGATGGACTTGGTCTCGGGCTCGGGATTGCCCAGGATATTATGAATGATCTCGGCGGATCATTGACCATCGGCCCTTCGCCGCTCGGTGGCGCGGCTTTCGTAATGACGGTGAGGCGAGCATGACCCTGGAAGCGTCGCAGAAAGTTCTTCTGGTCGAGGATGACGGCCCGTTCAATGCCGCACTTACGGATTCCTTCGCCATAGCGGGCTTCGACGTGGAGACGCATGGTGACGGGCAATCGGCGCTGGCAAGCCTTGCAACCGCACTGCCCGGCGTGATCGTCAGCGATATCCGTCTGCCGCGCATCGATGGGCACGATCTGCTGGAAGCCGTGCTGGCGCGCGATCCGGACTTGCCCGTTATCCTGATGACTGGCCACGGTGATATCGCCATGGCTGTCGGGGCGCTGAAACAGGGCGCTTATGATTTCATTGCCAAGCCCTTTGCTACCGATCATCTGATCGCATCGGTGCGCCGGGCGCTGGAAACGCGCCGCCTGGTGCTGGAAAACCGGCGTTTGCGGCAGGCGGCTGCCGAGGCGGAGGATGCATCGCCGCTTCTCGGCCAGACGACGGTTATGGCACGGTTGCGCGAAACGATCCGCCAGGTCGCAAACGCCGATGTGGATGTTCTGATCGAAGGCGAAACCGGGACCGGCAAGGAGCTCGTGGCCCGGCTCATTCACCGCTGGAGCAGGCGGCGTGCCCGCAGTTTCGTCGCGGTGGATTGTGCCGCCTTGCCGGACGCGATCGCCGACGAGGCTCTGTTCGGAAACCGCGTTCGGCGCGGACGCATTGCCGAGGCAGATCGCGGCACGCTGTTTCTCGACGAGATCGACAGCATGTCGCCCATGCTGCAGGGACGGCTTCTGCGTGTCGCCGAGGAACGCGAGCTGCCTTCGGCAAGCGGCGAGCCGACCCCTGTCGATCTCCGCATTGTCGCTGCCACCAAAAGCGATCTGCACGCTGCAGTCGCCGATGGCCTTTTTCGCGCCGATCTGCTCTATCGGCTGGAAACCGTGAGAATCCGCATTCCGCCGCTGCGGGAGCGCCGCGCCGATATCGGCCTATTGTTCAGCGCCTTCCTCGACGAGGCCGCCCGCCTGCACGGCGTGCCGCGTCCGCCCATCGATGCCGCGATGGAGACACGGTTTCTGACACACGATTGGCCGGGCAATGTCCGGGAGCTGCGTAACTATGCGACCCAAGCGGCGCTAGGCCTCTCCTCCGTTCGCAGTCAGCCCGCGCCGGAGCTTGGCCTCTCCGAGCAGATGGATCACTTCGAGGCAAACATTCTACGGGCCACGCTGGAACGCTTCGAAGGGGATATTGCCGAAGTCGCGCAGGCGCTCAGACTGCCGCGCCGCAGTCTCTATGCACGCCTGCAGCGCCACGGCATCAATCCGTCCGCCTATCGCAAGTAAGTTAGCTTGCGCACCGATGGTTGCCGGCAGTTTCCAGGCCGTTCAAGGCGCTATGGTGAAACTATAGTTCCCGTTGGTCTTGTGGCCATCCGTAGAGAGCACATGCCATTCGACCGTGTACTTCCCTGGCGCAAGCTTGTCGGCTACCGGCACCATGAGCGTGGTGCCGCTATTCATCAGCATGGCCTCACCGGTCTTGATGGTTGCCTTGTCAGGCCCGGTTATCTTAATGCCGCTGAATTTCACATTGAGACCTTCCGAGAAGGTCAGGTCGAGCTCCGACGGGGCGCTCTTGACCAAGCCGTCGGCCGCCGGAACGGCGGATTTCAGATGGGCATGGGCCATAGCCTGGCCGGCAAGGGCGATACTGATTGCAGTTGCAGCGAGAAGCAGTTTCTTGATAGGGGGCATTTGATTTCCTTATCATGTTGGTGATCCGGGGAAAGCCCGCGGATCGTGTGATGGCGATCGGTCGATCACCGATATCCGTTGCCGCAAGGGCCGACGGAATTCCCATTCCCGGAGCCGATTACGCACCCCGGAATTAATTCTGTTGCAGCAGATTTCGGATCTTCTGCAGGGCGACATCGGTATTTTCCTGGTAGGCGATCGTACCCCTGAGATTGCCGTCGGCATCGACGAGCAGTACGGACGCCGTGTGGTCCATGGTGTATCCGCCGTCCGGGCTGGGCACCTTTTTGGCATAGATGCGCCAGCCTTTGATCGCCTTCTGCATTTCACCGGGATCGCCCGTGATGCCGATAATCCGGTCGGTGAAATTGCCGGTGTAGCTATGCATGATCTCCGGCGTATCGCGCTCTGGATCGAGGGTGAAGAAATAGGCCTTCAACCCGTCGGCTTGAGGTCCGAGCGTCTTGAACCAGCCCGCCATATCGTAGAGCGTCGTCGGGCAGACGTCGGGGCAATGCGTATAGCCGAAATAGACAAGCGAGGGATGACCCGACAGGGCTTTTTCGGTGATGGGTTCACCGCGATCGTCCGTCAGCGTGAAGGCTGCACCGAAGCTGCCGGCCGCCCGGACCTTGGGCGTCATGAGGAAGGTTGCGTAGCCGATGGCACCAGCGCCGACGATAAGCGCCAGGGCGACGGCCGTTGCCGCAAAGCGTCGTCTATTTGACATGGGATGCCTCCTTGTTTGCCGCGATCGATCCGACGCGAAAATCGATTTCGGCCGTACCGGCTTTTTCGAATTTGAGCGATGTCCTCACCGTCTGGCCCTGAAGGAAGGGCGTGGCGACCTTCATGAACATGAGGTGGTAGCCGCCGGGTTTGAGCTCGATGGTCTTGCCGGCCGGTATTGCTAGGCCGCCGGCAAGCTCGCGCATGATCATCACGTCATTGTCCATCTTCATCTCGTGAATCTGGACCGTTGCGGCGCGCGGTGAACTCGCTGCCATCAGCCGGTCGTCGGTGCCTCCCGTATTCGTGATGGTCATATAACCGCCGCCGACGGGAGCTCCCGGCACCATGGCGCGAACATAGGGTGCGGAAATGGTGAGGTTGCCGATTTTGACATCGTCGGCGGAAGCGAGAGAGGAAGACAGGAATGCCAGCCCGAAAGCAGCGAGGGCAGAGATGGGTTTCTGCATGATCGATATCCTTGATCCGGAGAAGAGCAGGCGGGCGAAGCCTCTGGCTCCGCCTCACCTCGTCAGGAGAAGAAGCGCCGGAGAGGCGGCACGAAGCGAACCAGGAGCTGGTCGAGGAGAAGCATCGCGACGATGGCGGCGCCCGTCAGCGGGAAAGCCATGCCGAAGACGATGGCAATGAACCAGAGGCCGACATAGACGGACTTCTGCGGCGGCATCGGCGGTACGCCAAGACGGCCCGATGGCCGGCGCTTCCACCACATGGTCGCAGCCGTCACGCAGCAAAGAATGATGGCCAGACAAGCGGCCAGCATCAGAAGCTGGTTGAAGAGCCCCCATTCCTGTCCCTGATGGACGTTGATGCCCCATTCGATCGCCTTGCCGAGTGCCGGATACTGATCGTAGGAAATATCGACGAGCGGCTTGCCGGAATATTGGTCGATATGGACGGTGCGTTCTTTGCCAAGGTCGCCGAAATAATGGCTGGCGGTATAGACGCCGGTCCCATCTGATGGGATCGCAAGATCCGAGCCGGCGACCATGCCCAGCCCATGCATGACGTCGACGGCCTTATCGAGACCGATCGGCTCGGCCGATTGCGCCGCGATATCGGAGAGCGGAACGGGCGCGTTTTCGACGACCCAGCCGGCGCGGCTGACGATATCCTGCGTGACCTTTGTCGATTTCGGAACGTCGTCCCAGACTGCCGCCGGTGTTCCGAAATTGTGAGCGGTCAGCCAGGCATTGACGTTGGCGCCCCAGTAGCCGGACCACGGCATGCCGCTGAAGGCGAGAAAGAAGATCAGGATGCCGGCAAGCGCTCCCGTCACGGCATGTAGGTCGCGCCAGAAGACGCGGCGTGATGGGGTGCCGCGAACGGTGAGCACGCCGCCCGTCTGCTGGCGCGGCCACCACAGATAGATGCCCGTCACCACGAGGACGAGAGCAAAGCCCGCGACGATCTCGATGAGGCGATTGGTCCATTTGCCGAAATATTCTAGGCTGTGGATGCGCTTGACGACCCAGCCGAACTCCTGTTTCGACCCTACTGATCCTAGAATGCTGCCATCGTAAGGATTGACGTAGACGATGGTCGATTGTCCATCCTTGGACAGCGTTATCCAGGCCGAGCGGTTCGGCGCCGACGCTTCGTGATAGGAGGTTGCGCGCGCGCCCGGAAAGGCCGAAAGCGCCGCGTCGGCGATCTGCTGCGGCCGCAGCATGGTGCCGGCTTCGGTGACGAGATAGCGATGCGAATAGAAGGTATCGGCAATCTGGTCCTTGAATAGATACAACGAACCGGTGATCGCCAGATTGAGCATAAAAGGGATGACGAGCAGGCCGGCGAAAAAATGCCAGCGCCAGATCGCGCGATAGAGCGAGATATTGTGGGTTGCTGCGGCTGCAGGCTCTGCAGCGGTAAAGGCAGACATGAAATCCTCCGAAGATCGGCAGGCTGCCGCAAGGGGCGATCTGAGGAGGGGGCGGCGAGATGGTTCGCCGTTTGGCGTGAGCCTGCTTTCCCTGAGCAGCCGACCAATCGGCCTGCTTCGTTCGGCAAGATGCAGCTGTGAACACCAATCCTCAGATGTCGCGACGTGATGGTCGCGCAAGCGGCAGCGTTGACGGCGGGCATCGCGACGAAAGCCGCAATGCCGGTTCAGCCAACGATGTCGGGGAGGGGTGGTGCTCTCGGGCCTGTATTCGGCGGATAAAGCTGGCGGTGGAACGCCTCCGATCGTGCGACGACCGTCTCTCCACGCGGGGAGGCAAGGCGCTCACAAATGTCGGTAGGAGGCGCAGGCAGCATCGCGGCGGACGCAATCCGGCATGCCTCGCATCCGGGTGCGTAGGCTTTCCCGTGCACCTTGCCGTCGGCATCCTTGTAGGTGATGCAAAGAACGGGCAGGGAGCCATCCGGAAGCCGGTACTGGGCAAGCTCGATCGGGGATATTTCGTCCGCGGTTGCGACGATCGGTTGATGGGCGAAGCCGACGAGCAACAGCGCAACGGCGCAAAGAATGCGCGCGCTCCACTGAAATGTTCGCGAAATCGTCTTCCGCATGCTTGTCCCCACCACCGCATTCGCGGATAAGGTTTCAGTCATAGGGCAGGCGCATCACAAGCGCAATGCGTCAATTCGTGCCGCGATGCCGCCGCACTGCCGATCGATGAGAGGCATATAAACTATTTTTAGAGATCGCATGGTATCTCATAAGGACTTCGACCATGCCGCCGCAGCTCATCTATCGCGGCGCGTTGCGAAGACTGGGAATCGCCATGGAAGTCGAAACACATCTGATCTCGCTAATACGTGTCCTCGGCCAGGTGGCGATTATTGTCTATGCCTATTCCTGGGTCATCCGTATCGTCGAGCGCGGCGCTTTGAAATCCGTGGCCGTCGGGCTGTTGTTCGGGCTGGTCGGCATCCTGTCCATGGGCGATCCCATCCAATGGATGCCAGGTGTGATCCAGGATGGCCGGTCGATCCTCCTTGTCCTTACGCCAATCTATGGCGGCCTTTTGGGAACCATTGTCGCTGCGGCGATGATGGCGCTGTTTCGGTACATGGTGGGCGGCATGGGCGCGGTGGTCGGCGTAGCCGGCATCGTAATCGTTGCAATCGCGGGCTATGTACTCACTCTGCTGCCGCGGCAATGGACCGGCACGGGATGGCGGCGATCGGCTCTGTTCGGTCTGGCGACCTGTTCATCCATTGTGGTTGTTTTCCTTTTTCCGTGGACGGTTGCGCGCGCCCTTCTTATCTCGGCGACACTTCCGGTGACGATCGTCAATATCCTCGGCGTCATGCTGTTGTCGGATCTCTTGCAGCGGGAGCAATATCGCATTGGCATCCAGCGCGCGCTGGAGAACGAAGCGAGCCTCGATCCGCTGACAAGGCTTCCCAACCGCCGGGTGCTGCAGCGCGAAGGCGATCGATGCAGCAAGGAAGCGGGTATGCGGCGTATCCCCTTCTCGATCATCATGCTCGATATCGATCACTTCAAGAAGATCAACGATAGCTGGGGCCATTCCTTCGGTGACACCGTTCTGGCGCGGTTGGCCGATGTCATCAGGCAAACCGTCCGCAAGACTGATATTGCCGCCCGTTATGGCGGCGAGGAGATCGTCGTGCTGCTGCCCAACACCGATACGCGAGCCGCCGCTGCCGTCGCGGAGAAAATTCGCAAGGACATCGAGGACACGACCTTGATGTTCGAGCAGGAGGCCGTCCATGTCACGGTCAGCATCGGCATCGCCTGCTCCCTCGAACCGACGACAGATTTCAAACATGTGCTCGAGGCCGCCGACAAGGCGCTCTATCGGGCGAAGGCGGGCGGGAGAAATCGTGTGGAACTGGCAGAGGCCGCATAGGCCCGCCGCCTTTCCTTCCCATGGGCATGGCGTGCTCTGTCTCATTTCTATCCAAGCGTCCTTGACGGAACGAGGCAGTCCGTAATAACTGGACGTGACGGTTCCCCAAGGAAGACTCCGCGGGGATTAATAGGGAACACGGTGAGGATGACCCAAGCGGGACCTAGACCGTGGCTGCCCCCGCAACTGTAAGCGGATTGCCGATCATCCGGGAATGACCAGCCTGCTGGTTCCTTCCTGAGGCTTTGAGCCGCGCCACTGCAAGCATGCTTGCGGGAAGGCCGATGATAGTCAGATATCCGCAAGCCAGGAGACCTGCCGTCGATCACGATCCAATCAGCCGGGCGGGGATGCTCGGAAAGGACAGAGAATGATTGACCTGCGCCTTCGACATTATCCGACACCTATCGGCCTTGATTGGGATCTCCGCAGCCGGCGGCCGTCTTTCTCAGCGCGATCGCGCTGACGCCGCCCCGTTTCCTTAATCCTATCGAGACCTTTCATGCGCCATTTTTTGACGACCATTGCATTTGCACTTGGGCTGACCGGTTTTGCCGGCGCCGGTTTTGCCGCCACCCAATATCCTCTCACCATCGATAATTGCGGTCAGAAGGTCACTTTTGAAAAGGCTCCGGCCAAGATCGTTTCGATCGGCCAGGGCATGAGTGAAATCCTCTTTTCGCTCGGCCTTGCCGACAAGATTGCCGGAACGGCGGTCTGGGTCGGCCCGGTTCTGCCGCAATATGGCGAAGTCAACGGCAAGATCCCGCGGCTCGCCGATAACGATCCGAGCTTCGAATCCGTCGTTGGCAAGGCTCCGGATCTCGTCGCTGCCGAATTCGAATGGCATGTCGGCGCGCAGGGTTCCGTCGGCACACGCCAGCAATTTTCGGAACTCGGGATCAATACCTATGTTGCTCCGACCGATTGTGTCGCCAAGGTCAATACCGATGGCGGCGATGGTGTGCGCAAGGAGCTTTTCACGATGGATCTGGTCTATCAGGAAATCGCCGAGCTCTCGCAGATCTTCGACGTTAGGGATCGCGGCGATGCCCTGATCGCGGATCTGAAAAAGCGCGAGGCGGATGCAGTCGCTTCGATTGCCGCTGCCAAGGCCAAGGATCTTCCGATCGTGTTCTGGTTCTCCAGCAAGGAGGTCAATGGCGATGCCTATATCGCCGGCAAGAACAGCGCGCCGGCCTATATCCTGAAGACGCTCGGCGCCAGAAACGTGGTGACGACGGAAGAAGAATGGCCGATGGTCGGTTGGGAAACCATTTCGCAGGCCAACCCGGCCGTGATCGTCATAGCCACCATGGACCGCCGCCGCTATGCGGCCGACGATCCGAAGGTCAAAGTCGATTTCCTCGAAAAAGATCCAGTCACCAGCCAGCTCGACGCCGTTAAGAACAAGCGTTTCGTCATGATGGATGCGCAGTCGATGAACCCGACCATCCGCACCATCGACGGCATTGAAGTATTGGCCAAGGGCATCAAGTCCTTCGGCCTGGCGCAGTAAGATATGGGTCTCGCCGCAAAACGCAGGACATGGTGGGCGCTCTTGGCGCTCGCCATGGCTGCCGTCATTCTTCTGACCTTCATGATCAGCCTCGCCGTATCGATCGGCGAGATTTCGATCCCGCTGTCGACCACAGTAAAGGCCGTTTCGAACCGGTTGTTCGGAACGAGCTTCGAACTCAGCCGGATCCATCAGGGGATCGTCTGGGACTATCGCCTGAGCCGCGCGCTCGTTGCTGCAAGCACCGGTGCGTCGCTTGCCTTGAGCGGGGTGGTCTTGCAGGCGTTGCTGCGCAATCCGCTCGCCGAACCCTTTGTGCTCGGGATTTCCGCCGGCGCCTCCACCGGAGCGGTCTGCATCATGATCCTCGGTCTTGGCTACGGCATTTTAGGCCTTTCCGGCGGCGCTTTCCTCGGCGCGGTTGCAGCCTTTCTTTTCGTCGGCCTGCTTGCCGCCGGAGTCGGCGGCACGAGCGAGCGCATCATTCTATGCGGCGTCGCCGGTTCGCAGCTTTTCAACGCGCTCACCTCCTATATCGTCACCACCTCGGCCAATGCGGAGCAGGCGAGGGGCGTCATGTTCTGGCTGCTCGGCTCCATGAGCGGCGTGCGCTGGCCGGACGTTTATCTTTCCGGGCCGGTCGCCATCATCGGCTTCGCCGTCTGCATGGCACATGTCCGCGTGCTTGATGCCTTCATCTTCGGCACGGATGCTGCCGCATCGCTTGGCATTGCGGTCAAGCGCGCCCAAGTCGTTCTGCTTGGCGTGACGGCTTTCATGACGGCAGCGGTCGTCAGCATCGTCGGGTCGATTGGTTTCGTCGGGCTCGTCATTCCGCATGCGGCCCGCTTCGTTGTCGGGCCAAGCCATGACCGGCTGCTGCCGGCAGCAGCTTTGGCCGGCGCCATCTTTATGGTCGCCGCCGATATCATCTCGCGGGTCATCATTCCCCAGCAGATTCTGCCGATCGGCGTCGTCACGGCCTTGTTCGGGGCTCCGGCCTTCGCCCTCATTCTCTATCGCACCCGGAGGACGGCATGAGCATTGCTGTGGACACGGTAACCTTTGCAGCCGGCAATAGCCTCATCGTCAACGGCGTCAGCCTGACGGTGGAAAAAGGCAAGGTGCTCGGGCTCCTTGGGCCGAACGGCTCGGGAAAATCCAGCCTGCTCAGGCTGATCTGCCGGCTGCGGAAGGTCAAAAGCGGGGTCATCCGGCTCGGCGGTAGCGATATTGCCTCGATCTCGCGGAGCGATATTGCCCGCCGCATCGCGCTGGTCGAGCAGCAGGCGACGACCGATACGCAGGTCACAGTGATGGACGTCGTCCGTCTCGGCCGTACGCCGCATCGCGGTCCCCTATCGGCCTGGAGCGCTCACGACGATGCGGCGGTTTCCGATGCGCTTGCCCGTGTCGGTATGCAAGGCCGCGCCGGTCAGCCGTGGCAAACTTTATCGGGCGGTGAACGACAGCGCGTCCATATTGCGAGGGCGCTTGCCCAGACTCCAAGCGAACTTCTGCTTGACGAGCCGACGAACCATCTCGATATCCAACATCAGCTCGATATTCTCGGCCTGGTCTCCAAGCTCGATGTCACCTCCATCGTGGCGCTGCACGATCTCAATCTCGCGGCCATGTTTTGCGACAGCCTTGCTGTTTTGCAAAATGGCGAGGTCGTTGCGGCAGGCTCGCCTGAAGAGGTGCTGACGCAGGAGTTAATCGAGCGCGTTTTCAGCGTGCGCGCGCATGTGCAGAAATCTTCAGTGCACGGCCGCTGCAACATTCAATACATGGCGGGTTGAGTGGCATCTGTCGCGATCGCGAAATAAAATGGATCGCCCCGGTCTGAGCAATTCCGACCGGGGCGCATCGTATTACTGGATCGTGCAAGTTCGCCTCAGCCTTCGAAGCCGAACCGCTCGACGTCGAAATCGTCGCCATCATAGCTGATGGCTCCGGCTTGGGCCTCCGCCATGTCGTCGTGCATCGGAATGGGCGCGCTGACGAGGCCTGGCAGCGTCATGTCGACGGCCATGCCTGGCGGACGCAAAGCCCAGGCGACGATCGCCCCCGTCGACATGTCTCCAACACCGGCTGAGACATCTTGCGCGGCCGCCGAGGGAAGGGCAGCGATCGGCTGCATCTTTGCCATGGCGCTCTCGGTCGTATTCTCCACATTGTCAGACACGACGAGCTTTCCAGCGTTGCTGCGTCCCACGACCAGGCTGGCGAGCACGGCAGTGGGAGCCGGTCTTTCCGGCGCGGTCGTGGGGATGACGACGGTGCTGCTGGTCGGCCGCCACGCCGGCAGCGGAACGGCATAGGCCGCGAGGTCGGCAAGGGGTTGGGTCTTGCTTTCCTCAGCCACCCGCTTGCCAAGCTGAGCTTCCAGCCCATCCATGGCCCGGCTTCTGGGGGTGGGCAACATGCTGGTCAAAAGGCTGCGGTCGGGTTCGACGTTGCGAGACGCTGTGAATGATCCGGCATCGTCGCTATCGTCATCAACGGCCGTGATTTTGCTCGCCATCGGGGAAGGGCGCTTTTTGGATTGTGCGACCGCTACGTCGTAACCCGGCAGTGGCCTGCCATCTGCCGGCACGTGAAGCGTCTGTCCATTGGGGAAAAGCCGCGCAAGCTCCTGGCGCGACATTCTCGGCCATGCGCGCACTCCGCCAACATCCAGATGCACGAAGGGCGAGCCGGAATTGGGATAGAAGCCCACGCCGCCGATCTGCATCTGCATGGCGATTGCGCGCAAGCTCGCGAGCTTTACGCCGGGAATGTAAAAATCCATTGCCTTGCCGAGCGTGTGCTGGCTGTGCTTGGCAACGCCGGAGCTGCGCGAGCGGTTGCGCAGCATGCTGTTGGTCGACGGAGAGCGGTAGGCCGAAACCACGTGAATGGCCTCTTTGGCGCCGCTGCGGCGGTAAACCTCCCAGACGAGATCGAGCAATTCCGGATCGATCCTGGTCGGCTCGTTCTTTCGCCAGTCGCGCAAGAAGCGGTTGATTTGAGCAAGGCCGCGCGGGTCATATTTGCCGTTACGCTTGAAGACGATGGTCGACCTTTCCCCCGTATGCGTGAAGAAGAGCTTGAGTGCCCTGTCCTCGGCCGCCGCCGAACCGGCAAAGGCGCCGAGCATCAGCATCGCGATCAGCGCCACCCGGAAAGCGATGAACGAGAAAGTCGTGGCGAAAAATGCCGCCGGAATGGAAAAGATCACGTGATGCACGGATACGACTTTCGCCCTTGCTAAGAGAAACAGAAATCAGAGGCGCCGCGCCTGCGGCATCGCTATACCCTCCAATTATGGTCAACAAATCCCTAACGGACCGTTTAAAGGCAGAAACGGAAAAATTTCATTGGTCCGAGCATATTCATGGGCAGTTGGGGTCGTTTTCTCCCTTGGCATGCCTTATTTCTGAAAGCTTCAACTTTGCCGTTGCAATTTTGTCAGCGATCAACCCTTGCCTGTAAGGCGGTTTCTTCCAAAAGATAGGTAAAACCGGCTTTGCAAACGTTTTCGCGTGGGTTGCAAACTGTCTGCCAAGACATCATCATCCCGCCCCATGAGTGGACAGAATCGATTTGCTCCCCCGTCGAGCGGGCAGCAAACAATCAAACGTAGCGACCTATTGCGGCAGCTCCGGCGCGCCGGGCTGCGCCGTTTGACGACCATTGTCGCACCTGCCGGCTACGGCAAGACCTCGCTTGCCGTCCAATGGTACGAGCTGCTGAAGGCGGATGGGGTCAAGCTCTGCTGGGTGTCGCTCGATTCCGAACACACCAATCAGGAAGCCTTTCTGCTTGCATTGATCGATGCCTTGCAGACGCTGCTTCATGAAGATGGTGCCGACGCCGGCAACCTTCCGGCTGCAGCATTGCTTTCGGTGCTGGCGACCCGCCTGCGCAAGATCGAAGGACCGCTCGTCGTCTTTCTCGACGATTATCATTTCGCGCAGACGGATGCGACCGAGGCGCTGATGGCGAAGATCCTCGCCGACCTCTCGCTCGAACATGTCAAGCTGGTGCTGGTCAGCCGCAGCCCACCACGCTTTCCGCTCTCGGCCTTGCGGCTGCGTGGTGAGTTCAAGCAGTTCGGCGTTGCCGAGCTTGGCTTCAGCGATGCCGAAGCTGGAGAGCTTTTTGCCGGGAAGGGCACTCATCTGACGGAGGAGCAGATCGGTTCTTTCAATCGCCGGACCGAAGGCTGGGCGGTCGCACTGCAGATGGTGAGCCTGCTCGTATCGGAATCGGATGAAAGCGACAGCATCCTTGCCTCTTTCGATGGCGGCGATACGGATATGGGCTCTTATCTATCGGAGCAGGTGTTCGAGCATCTACCCGAGGATATACGCCAGTTTCTCATCGACACGGCCGCCCTTCCTGCTTTCAATCATTCTCTGCTCGAAGCGGTGCTGGACAGCAGAGAGCGTGCCGACCTCTGCGAAAGCCTGGCCGAATACGCGCTTCCGGTGACCTTGCTTGCCGGCCCCGGCAACTGGATGCGGTTTCACCCCGTCTTCAACGAGTTCCTCAAGAAAACCGCCAGTCGCAGAGGTGTAGATGCCAATCGCGCTCTTAATCGTGCGGCACACTGGTTCGAAGCACGGGGCGACATAGACCGAGCGGTTCATCATGCGCTTTCCGCAGGCGATGCCAATCTTGCGGCGCGCATTGTCGAAACCGCCGGCGGATGGCGGCGCGTCTATGCCACCACCCGCGGCGGCGCAACATTGTTTCAGGCCTTGAGCGGACATGCCTCGGAAATCGATCTGGCCCGTTTTCCACTTGCGACCCTCGGCCTTTCGATCTTCAACGCCAAGGCGGCGCAGCTTGCGGCGGCCAATCATTATCTCGCCATCGCCGATCGGGTGGCCGTCGGCGATCCGATCCTGGCAAAGGATGTGCGGGTGGTACGCATCCTCCTGGCGCTTTATACCGACCATTGGGCGAGTGCGGCCGACCTTTCCGCTCTTGAGAACGATCTGCGGCAGCCGGATGGAATGGAGCTCATTCATCGGGCGCTTGCGCTCAACATGCTCTCCTACAATTTTCTGATCCGCAGCGAGCTTGACCGGGCTCTGCATTACGGGCATCTGGCCATTCGCGCCTTTCGCGACGGCGGCGCCGATTTCGGCGCGATGCATCTCTATACCCATATCGGCCAGGCCTTCTTTCTATCCGGCGATTGTGCGAGCGCTCTGTCGGCCTATGAGGAACTGATCTGCGAAGCCCAGACCAATATTGGTCCAGGCAGCGATCTCGATGCCGTCGGCCAGGTATTGAAGGCCGAGGTTCTGTCGATGCGCGGTGAGGCGGAAACCGCGGCGGAGATGCTTGAATGGGCGCTGCCGCATCTCGAGCTTCACGATACCTGGTTCGATCTTCTGGCTGCCGGCTTCATGGCCGAACAGCGGGTCCTGCGCATGCGTGGGGATCTGCTCGCCGCGCATGCAGCCATGGACCGCATCCGCGCTACTGCGAGACGCCGTAGTTTCGAACGGCTCACGCGGCTGATCGATGGGGAGCGCGCCATGCTGCTCATGGCCTCCGGCGATCTCGATCATGCAATCCGCCATGCCGAGGCCAATGGTTTTGGCATGCAGGCAGTCGCTTCGGATCGCGCCAATGCGCTGGCCATTCATTTGCGCGGAGCCACGCCGGCTATCTTCTGGACCCGCACCCATCTGGCCCTTGGCGACAAGGTCAAGGCGCGCGAGATCTTCGATCAATTCATGATGCGCCAGACGCAGCGCCCGCATGTTCCGCGTGCGATCGAGCTTGCGCTCATCGAAATCGAAGTTCTCCTGGCGGAGGGTCAAAGCGAACCTGCCGCCGCCCGCCTATCCGATCTCGTATTGACGACGCCGCTTGCCGATTATCGCAGCCTGCTTCGTTTTGGCCACCCGGCAGCGCTTTCAGAGCTTCGTGCGCTTGTCAAACATCCGACCGTCGCAGCGATTACCCGCCAGCGCCTTCAATCGCTATTTACGGATGCGGACTTATCGGAAGAGCCGGCCGTCGGCAGTGAAGATGGTTCTGTTTTCACAGGCCGGGAGCGCACGGTGCTGGAATTGCTGAGCTCGGGGCTTTCCAACAAGGAAATCGGCCGGATGCTCGCCTTGTCCGACAATACGATCAAGTTTCATCTGCGCAATATCTTTGCGAAGCTCAACGTCTCGACTCGGACCGCGGCCGTGACGGCGGCACGTCAAAAAGGCGTGCTTGATCGATAACCTACCCGTTCGGGTGGGTTTTGGCACCTCCGCCCACCCATCGGAGAGGCTATCGATAGACGAAAAAACACCTAATCTGCACTCGTGCGAATATAGTGATGAGAGGTAGATTCGTGATCGTCGTCGATCCGGTGACACAGGAGATTATCGAGGGCAAGCTGGCAGCCACCGTCGACGAGATGGGCGTGGTCATGGCCAGAACCTCGATGAGCCCTGTGATCTACGAGGTGCTTGATTTTGCCTGTGGTCTTCTCACCCGTGACGGTGAGCTGGTGGCGCAGATGAACGGCATCACCCTCTTTACCGGCACGTTCGGCACGCAGGTCAAATCGCTGATCGCACTTTACGGCGATGATCTCCAGGATGGCGATATTCTGCTTACGAACGATCCTTATTCCGGCGGCACGCATGCCTGCGATTTTGCCATCGTCAAGCCGATCTTCTTCGATGGCCGGATTCTGGCCTATGCCATAAATGTTGCGCACTATCTCGATGTCGGTGGCTCGGTTCCGGGCTCGCTAGCGCCCAATGCGACCTCCGTCTTCCAAGAGGGGTTGAGGTTGCCGGGCGTGAAAGTCATGCGTAGCGATCGCTTTTCGGGCGAGGTCCTGCGCATCATCCGCGAGAATGTCCGTCTGCCCGAAGTCGCGATAGGCGATCTCACGGCGCAGGTTGCGACCGTCCGCGTTGCCGCCAGACGCATGGCCGAGCTTGCGCGCAAATATGGCACCGATGTCGTCGAAGCCGCGTTCGATCACCTTCTGTCGGTGAGCGAGAAGCAGGCGCGCGCCGCCATTGCGACATTGCCGGACGGGACCTATGAGGCGGAAGATATCATCGACGGCGATGGCGTCACCACCGATCCTATTTCGGTCAAGGTTGCCGTCACGATTTCCGGCGATCGCTTGACGGCGGATTTCACCGGTTGCCCGCCCGCGGTCGCGGGCCCGATCAATTGCGCGGCCGGTGCGCTGCAATCGGCGGTGCGTACCATTTTCAAGGCGCTGGTCGCGCCGCAAGCGCCCTCCAATGAGGGCTGGTTCCGGCCGCTCTCCGTTATTGCGCCGACAGGTTCGGTTTTCACTGCCGAGAAGCCTTCTCCGACGGGCTGGTATTACGAGGGCTCGGTGCATGCTTCAGAACTCGTCTGGAAGGCTCTTGCCAAGCTGATGCCCGAGCGGTTCTCCGCCGGTTCCTATACGAGCCTCTGCGTCGTCTATGTTTCCGGCAAGGACGAGGCGGGGCAGCCGTTCATCCATATCGAGCCGCAGCATGGCGGCTGGGGAGCGAGCAGGGACGGCGACGGCGCCAATGCGCTGATCGCGCTCACCGACGGCGATACCTACAATTACTCCGTCGAGGTCATCGAAGCGCGCTTTCCCTTGCTGGTGCGTCGCTATGGGCTCAACGTCGAAGGTGGATCAGGGGCCGGGCGCCGTCGCGGCGGTTTCGGCGTCATTCGCGATTATGAAATCCTCGGAGACGGCGCTTCCGCCTATTGCAGCTTTGGGCGAACCGACACGCCTCCCTGGGGAATAGAAGGCGGCAAGTCCGGCAGCATCAATCTTCTGCAGGTGGAGGAGAACAGCGGGAAAGTCCACAATTTCGGCCGCGAGCCGCATATCGAGCTGAAGCGCGGCGATCTCGTGCGGATCATCACCGGCGGCGGCGGTGGTTGGGGCGATCCGCGTGCTCGCGAACGGGAGCAGGTCCGCCGCGATGTCGAGGACGGCTATATCACCAGCGAGATGGCGCGCAGCCTGTATGGATATGAAGAGGGCATGGCGTCATGATCAGACTGGCGACGGATGTAGGCGGTACCTTTACCGACCTCGTCGGTTATGATGAACGCACGGGCGAAATCTTCACCGCCAAGAGCCTGACGACCCTTCACGATCAGTCCGAAGGCGTCCTTGAGGCGATTGCACTTGCCGAGAAGAAGGATGGGCTTTCGGCGCGCGATGTGATCTTTTTCGCCCATGGCGGAACGACCGTCATCAATGCGATCACGGAACGCAAGGGCGTGAAGACGGCGCTGGTGACGACCGCGGGATTTCGTGATGTGCTGGAAATCGGCCGCGGCAATCGTCCCGATCTCTACAATCTACAGTTTAAGAGCCCGGAAGCCTTCGTGCCGCGCAGCCTGCGCTTCGAGGTGCGCGAGCGTATAGATGCCAAGGGGCGGGTGCTGACACCCATCGAGCTTGGGGATATCGAGCCGATCGTTCGCGAATGCCGCGCTCGCAATGTGGAGGCAGTTGCCGTCGTTTTCCTCCATAGCTATGCCAATCCCGAACATGAGATCGCCTGCGTCAAGGCGATCGCCGAGGCGCTGCCGGATGTCACGGTTTGCGGCAGCCACGAGGTTTCCCGCCAATGGCGGGAATATGAGCGTTCCAATACGGCCGTGCTTAACGCCTATGTGCAGCCGATCATCAAGCGCTATTTTGCGCGGCTCGAAAGCGCGTTGACTGAGCGCGATCTCACCTGCCCCTACTATGCCATGCAGTCGAACGGCGGCATCTCCACCTTCGATCAGGCGCAGATGAGCCCGCTGACGCTGGTGGAATCCGGCCCGGCCGGCGGTGTGGCGGGTGCTGCGCGCATCGGCACGGTGCTTGGCGAATCCGAAGTCCTGTCGCTCGATGTCGGTGGCACGACGGCAAAATGCTCGCTGATCCATGACAGCCGCCCGACGCTCGACAGCGAATACAAGCTCGAACATACCCGCATCGCGCCCGGTTATCCGGTTCAGGTGCCGGTGGTCGATATCGTCGAAATCGGCGCCGGCGGCGGCTCGATCGCCCGCATCGACGAGCGTGGCGCGCTCTGTGTCGGCCCGCAAAGTGCTGGATCGACACCGGGGCCGGCCTGCTATGGCCGGGGCGGCGAGAAGCCTACGCTTTCCGATGCCCTGCTGACGCTCGGCATTTTCGATCCGGCAAGCTTCGCCGGCGGCCAGATGCAGCTCGACAAGTCCAAGGCAGCCGCGGCAATTGCGACGGTTGCTAAGCCGATGGGGTTATCGGTCGAGGATGCGGCGCTCGCAATCGTCGAAATCGCGCATGCGTCGATGATCAATGCGCTGAAGCTGGTGACGGTCCAGCGTGGGCATGATCCGCGCGATGCCGCTTTCGTCATTTCCGGGGGCGCGGGACCTGCGCTTGCTGCGCGTCTCGGGCGCGATCTTGGCGTGAAGATGACTGTCGTGCCGCCGCATCCCGGCATCTTTTCGGCCTGGGGAATGCTGGCGGCCGAACCGCGCGCCGATTTCCGCAGCACGTGGTTCGCTCCCCTTAGTCCGGAAGCCGTCAGCAATCTCAAGCGCCGGTTTGACGAATTGAAGCGTGAGGCGGTCAAATATTTCTCCAAAGGTGATGCGGCGGAAGTACGTTATGTCTGCCGCGTCGAAGCCCGCTATCGCGGGCAAGAGCACGGCGTCTTCGCTTTCTTCGTAATGGAGGATGATGCCGAAAGCTTTGCGGAACGCTTTCATGCCGCGCATGAGCGTGCATACACCTTCTGTCTGCCCGCTTCGCCGGTCGAGATAACGATGATCCATCTCGAAGCGGTGCTCCACGGCCCGGTCATCGCCATCCCGAAACTCGATCGTGTCGGCCGATCGCTGGATGCAGCCTTCAAGGGGCACCGCGAAGTCTATTTCGGCGGCACGACCGGTTGGCTGTCCTGCCCCGTCTACGAGCGCACACGACTGCCGTCTTCCGAGAGGATTGCCGGCCCTCTCATCATCGAAGAGGCAACCGCGACGTCGCTGGTTGTTGTCGGACAGGAACTGGAAGTGAGCGAGGAGGGCTTGCTGCTCATCCGCGAAAGCGATGGGGGAAGCGTCTGATATGGCGATAGCGATCGGTCTCGACCATATCGTCAGAAATTACGGGCCGACGCGTGCCGTCGACGACGTGACGCTCGACATCCGAGCCGGGGAGTTCTTTACATTGCTCGGCTCGTCCGGTTGCGGCAAAAGCTCTTTGCTGAAGTTGATCGGCGGCTTCGACAGGCCGACCTCGGGACGTGTGCTTTTCGACGGAAAGGACATGGCTGATGTTCCTGCCAATCTCCGGCCGGTCAATACCGTTTTCCAGTCGCTCGGGCTCTTCCCGCATATGAATGTCGCTCAGAACGTCGGCTACGGCCTGAAGTTGCGCGGGTTGTCCGGTGCTGCCTTGAAAACGAAGGTCGATGGCGCGTTGGACCTGATCGAACTTTCGGGTTTTGCAGATCGCGACGTCAATCTTCTCTCAGGTGGCCAGCGCCAGCGCGTCGCGCTGGCGCGCGCTCTCGTCATGGAACCGGGTATCTTGCTGCTTGACGAACCTCTGACCGGGCTGGACGAACGGCTGCGCCAGCAAATGCGTGATGAGTTCGGACGGCTTCATAAACGGACCGGCGCGACCTTCATTCTCGTCACCCACAATCAGGACGAGGCACTCAGTCTTTCGGATCGCATGGCGGTCATGCACAAGGGGCGGATCGAGCAGACCGACGTGCCGTCGCGCTTCTTCGAGGCGCCGGCCAATGCCTTCGTTGCCCGTTTCGTCGGTATCGATACGCTCCTCAAGCCCGAAAGCATCTCGATTTCAGGCAGCACGGCTCTCGTTACGATTGCCGGACAGCGCATCAGTGCCAGCTTCTCCGGAGCGGTGCCCCCAGCCGATGCGCTCGTCGCAATCCGCCCGGACCGGGTTGAACTTATCTCAGCTGGCGAGGAAGTGGCCGAAATAATTGAACTTAAGGTTGTCGAAAGCATCTATCGCGGACTCAGCCATGACGTTACGCTCGCTTTCGCCGACGGCCAGCGTGTGGTTTTAACGACCAGCGCGGACGCAATTCCGCCCTCTCCGGGGGAAAGCGTGCGCGTTTGTTTGAAGCCGGGTGCTGCGCTCCTGATCGATCATTCCGGAAGAACGGCCTTGGCTGGAGGCGATGAGTAGAACCCGAATAGCTGAACTAAGCAAAAAATGAGGGAAGGGAATGACACGATGAATAAAAGCAATGATTTCGCCTCCTCCGCCTTGATGAGCAATATGCAGCGCCGTGACATGCTCAAACTGATGGGGGCCGGCGCGGCTGCGCTCTCCTTTGGTGGATTGGCCACAACACCGGCCATGGCCGATGACGCAACGGTAGCATTCTGGGGCACCGCCACGCTTGATATCGGCGACAAGTGGCAGGAATTTACCCGGCAGAGCGGCGTTTCGCCGGAGTTTACCGACAACGGCAATGATGTCGGCCCGGTGGTCGCACGCCTTGCCGCCGGCAATGCCAACGATCTCTTTGATGTCGGCGGCTTCCAGGGTGGCGCCGAACGGGAACTTGCCAAGCAGGGCCTGATTGCTCCTTGGGACGTCTCCAAGATCCCGAATTTCGCGGGCATCTGGCAATGGGCGAAGGATATTCCGACCCTGACCTATGAGGGCAAACAGTACGGCATCCCGACGGTCGTCAACGCCGACTCCATCATCTATCGCCCCGACAAGCTCGGCAAGGTCGATAGCTATGGCGTCATCTTCGATCCGAAGCTCAAGAGCCGGGTCGCGATGGAAGACGCGTGGATCAACAGCGCCATCTTTACGGCCATCTACCTCAAGGAAGCCGAAAACAAGCCGATCAAGGAGCCGGGCAACCTGACGGAATCCGAGCTTGGCCTCGTCATGGAGTTCCTGATCAAGCACAAGAAGGATGGCCAGTTCCGTACCTTCTGGAACGGCTGGGAACAGGGCGTGCAGTTGGTGGCGAACGAGGAAGTCGACGCCATGACCGGCTGGGAGCCGATCGTCTATGAAGGCCGTAAGCGCGGACTTCAGGTGGAGTATGCAGCTCCCGTCGAAGGCTATGAAGGCTGGGGCAACAATACGGTGCTGCTCAAGGGTGCCACGGAACGCGGCAAGGCCGACGTTGCGCACAAGTTTGTCGATGGCTTGCTTGCCGGTCTCTATGGCTGCGAACTCGGCAAGGCGCGTGGCTACCTAGTGCCGACCGACAACAACGTCGCCTACGCCAAGGCCCATCCGGATGAATACAAGGCCGATGACGTCGCCAAGCTTGCCGACCATGTGAAGGCCAAGTTCTCCGGAAAGGTCTACTGGCAGAATTGCCGGCCGGACAATTTCCAACTTTACGAAGAGTGGTGGCAGAAGCTGCGCAACGCCTGATTTAACACGATGGATCGGGGCTGGCACATCTGTCGAGGGACAGGCCGGCCCCGAGCCGATGGGATCAACGCCGAGAGAAGGAGGATTAGACCATGAAGACATCCGTTCTATTGCTGACCGCTCCGCTCGCGGCGATTATCGCGCTTGGCCTTGCGCCACTCGTTCTTGTCGTGGTCTGGAGCTTCTGTGCCTGGGATTCCGCCACCTACTGGATCAAGCCGGAGTTCAGCCTCGCCGCCTATGGCGCCATTCTGGAAGCCGGGCGCTGGAGCGTGTTCCTGTCCACGCTCGGCAAGGCGTTCCTGACGTCAGCTATTTGCCTCGTCATTGCCTATCCCACCGCCTACGCGATGTATTTTTTGGCCGGGCGTACCCTGTCTGTCGTGCTTGCGGCCCTGCTTACGATCCCGTTTTTCACGTCCTATCTCATTCGTTCCTTCTCCTGGCGGCTGCTGCTCGGTCGCACCGGTGTCATCAACACGCTTCTGCAGCAGGTCGGCATCACTGACGAGCCGCTCGACTGGCTGCTGTTCAGCGATTTTGCGGTCATCGTCGGGCTTGTCGCCTCCTACCTGCCGTTCGCAACCTTCCCCATCCTGCTCTCGATGCGCCGTGTCGATCCGATCGCACTGGCGGCATCGCGCGATCTCGGTGCCGATTTCTGGACGATGGTCCGTACCGTGCTGCTGCCGCTGACCTATTCCGGCGTCTTCGCCGGCTTCCTCTTCGTCTTCGTCATGGTTGCCGGCTCCTCGACGGAGGTGCAGATGCTCGGCGGTGCCGGCGCATCGATCGTCTCGGTGATGATCAACGACGTCATGCGCGTCGCCAATTTTCCGCTCGCCTTTGCGATTTCGACGCTGATGCTCGTCATCGTCTTTGGACTGGTGCTGATCGGGGATGCCCTGTTCGGCCTCTCCTCGCTATTCGAGGAGCGAGGCCAATGATCGTCAGGGAAGGAATGGCCCCGCGCATTGTCATCTGGGCGCTGACCATCTTCGGCCTCATCGTGATCTATGCGCCGCCGCTTTATTTGCTCGGTGTCTCGTTTAACCCGGCGCTGCAGCCGGGACTGCCGCATTTCTCCGACATCACCCTGAAATGGTACCTCGCACTCGGCTCGGAAAGCGCGCTCGTCGCCGCGCTCGGCCAGTCGATCGTCATTGCGTTTGCGACGGCTGCCATTGCGACGCTGCTGTCGCTCGGCGCGGTGCTGGCGCACCGTGAGCTTCATCGCGGGCGCAGCCTGTGGTTTTTGACTGTGCTGCTGCCGATGTTCGTCCCAGGCGTTATCCAGGGGCTGGCGCTTTCGACCGTGATCAGCCGCGCCGGCGTGAAGGCATCGGCTTTGACTGTCATTGCCGGCCATCTGCTATGGGCGATGCCTTTCGCCTTCATCGTCATCCTGACGAGCTTTGCCGCGGTCAGGAGGTCCTATTTGATGGCGGCTGATGATCTCGGCGCCGGTCGCTTCCGGCAATTCTGGGATATTATTCTGCCGCTGATCCGGCCCGGTCTCGTCAGTGCCTTCATCTTTTCGTTCCTGCTGTCGCTCAACGAGTTCACGCGCGCGTTCTATCTGGCCGGCCGTCAGAACACGTTGCCGGTCGTGCTCTTCGGCAAGATGAATTCCGGCGCTTCTCCGACGATCTATGCGATGTCGGGCGCAATCTTTCTTGTTTCCAGCGTTTGCGTGGTGGCTGTGGCACTGCGTTCGCTGCTTATGCAACGCCGAATGGGGTGATCAATATGCAAATAGGACTGACCAATCGCAAATTCCGCCCGCCCTTAGACCTCCACCAATGGGAGTACAGAGGATGAAACACGAGTCAAAGCTGATGGCACTGATCCGCGCGGGAAAGAGGCAGGAGGCGCTCGATATGGTCGAGCGGCTAAAGGCGGGAGCACAATCGCTGCCGACCTCCATCAAGGTGGATCGGACGGGCGCCGTCACTTATTACAAGGGAAACTGCCGTTTCGTGAGAAACGTCCAGGGCGGCTGGGATCTGGTGCCGAAGAAAAAGTAGATGTCTGCTGTTGATCCGGGCATCGAAGAGGCTGGTGCCGTCGAACGTGCGGTGCGGGCAGGAAGCAACGTTGGGAAGGGAGCATCGCGCTTCACCCCCATCGTGGGACGCCGTGGAAATTCGATTTGGCGGATGGGCAATACTTGACGTTTGTCGTCGCGAACATTTGCCCATGCACGGTAATTAGGTCGAATATTCAATATCGTTTAAGATGTAATAATATTAGAAGATATCTTATTTAGAAATATAAAATTAACGTCCGAAGCCTAAGCTCTCCTCGACCGTCATCGCAAGACGATGGTCATCAAAGGAGACAGGACCATGTATCGTGTTTCTCATTTCAACAGGGAGAAAGAGGGAGCCGCAGCGGTCGAATTCGCACTCATCGCACCGCTTTTTTTCCTTCTGCTTCTGACGCTGATTGCCTTTGCCATCTATCTCACTGCCGCTCATTCGCTGCAGCAATTGACCGCCGACGCCGCCCGCACGGCAATCGCCGGGCTATCGGCAAACGAGCGAAGCCAGCTGGTTCAGAGCTTCGTCACCAATTCGACCATCAACGATGCTTTCATCGACAAGACCAAGTTGACGGTGACCGTCGCCACAGATCCGACCAATGCCAACCAGTTTACGGTCAGCGCCAGCTATGACGCGTCGGATCTTCCGATCTGGAACCTCTATACCTTCGCGATGCCGGATTCCACCATCCGCCGCTATTCGACCATTCGCTTGGGAGGTCTGTAATGAAACAGCTTCTCGGCCGGTTCGCGTCGCTTAAAGACAAGCGAGGAAACGTCGCGATCACGACCGCGCTCGTCTCGCCTTTGATCCTCTATTGCCTTGGTCTCGGCGTCGACTATGGCATGATGACGCTGCAGCAGCGACGCCTGCAGCAGTTGAGCGACATTGGTGCGATATCGGCCGCTTCCAATATTACAAATGCGCAGACTGCACTTTTGAACAATCTCCAAAGCAACGGCACCACCGCGGCTGTTGCCGCCGGCGCCAACTATATGACAAGCAACGGGCTCGTCAGTGCGGCCGCGGCTACCTCCGGCCAATATGAGACAGTCGCCAATTTCGTGCTCGGTACCTATACGGCGGACACATCGGTCCCGCTGGCAAACCGCTTCTCGTCGACGGGAGCCGCGCCATATGATTCCGTCAAGGTGACACTCACCCAAAAGGCGGTGATGCCTTTCGCTTCCGCCTTTGCTACGCCGCCGACCTTGAGCGCGACGGGCACCGCGTCCAGCGAGCGTCTGGCCGCCTTTTCAGTTGGATCGCGGCTTGCGAGCCTCAATGGCGGTATTCTGAACCAGCTGCTTGGCGCTCTGCTCGGAACTCAGGTCTCCCTGAAGGTTGTCGACTATCAGTCGCTCATCAGTGCGAATGTCAATCTTCTGAGCTTTCTCAATCTGCTGGCAACCGACCTCAAGCTTACCGGCGTAAGCTATAACGAGCTTCTGGCAACCGACGTCACCTACGACAAGATTCTCGGCGCTCTCGGCAAATCGACGAATCTTTCGGCCGGAGTCGTCACCCTCATCAATAATCTGGGCAAAACGCTCGGTACCACGAAACTGACGGTAAAACTGCAGGATATCGTCAATCTCGGTCCGCTGGGGCGCAATATTGTCGGCACATCCCCCAATATGACTGCCAATATCAACGTGCTGGATCTCATTTCCACCACGGCAATGGCTGCCAACCAGCAAAGGCAGATCGCACTTGATCTCGGGGTGGCGCTCCCCGGGGTCGCCACGGCAAAGTTGACGCTGGCGATCGGTGAAATGTCCCAGCAGACGCCGGCCCTGGCCGTGGGTGCACCGGGCACGATCGTTCGCACGCCGCAGGTCCGTGCGGCCCTTGAAGTCGCCGTTACCGGCCTTTCGCTGATCGCCGGGCTGAAGCTCAGGGTTCCCCTTTATATCGAGCTTGCCCCTGCTGAAGCGAAGCTTGCTTCGATCACCTGTGTCGGCGGCTCCATGCCAAACGCCGTCGTTGGCATAGATGCCGTACCCGGTGTTGCCGAGGTGGATCTGGGCGACGTCAACACATCTGCCTTCGTAAATTTCGGTTCCGAACCGCGGGTCACGCCGGCTGCGATTATCGATTCCCTTCTTCTGAAAGTGATCGCGAGCGCGCAGGTCGATATCGCCAATATGAGCCCGACGCGACTGACCTTTCAGCCTCCGGAGATTTCGGCCGGCACGATCAAGACGGTTTCTACCAACAGCGTCCTGACGTCCACGGTCTCCTCGCTCCTGAAAAACGCCACCATCACCATCCAATTGCTCTTCCTGACGCTCGGAACGCCGAAGGACGTGCTCTCGGCCATTGCTGACACGCTGTCGGTCGTGACCGCGCCGCTCGATCAGGTTCTATACGGCACGCTCGGTCTCCTCGGCATCGGTATCGGCCAGGCTGATGTAAGCGTCACCGACGCGAGATGTACGCAGCCCGTGCTGGTGCAGTAATAGTGTCTTGAACCGCATTATGGAGCGGCTTGCTTCTCGCGAGGCCGGCGTGCAGGTCGGCCTCCTGCTGTCCGTCAAAGCCCATGGCGGCTGCTCGTTGTCGCAGCCTTCAAGTCAGATAGGGACCGATGCGCTCCGCTACGGATGCAATATCCCTGACCCGCATCCCGGCCACGTTGATCCGACCGGAATCCGGCATGTAGATGCCATGCTCGGAGCGAAGCTGCCGAACATTTTCCGGAGAGATCGGCAGCAGGGAGAACATGCCTTCCTGCGAACTGATATTGGCGAGCTCCGCGCGGAATTGGCCAAAAGCCTCGGCAGCAGCCTGGCGGATCTCGACGATGCGCGTACGCATTTCGCTGAGTTCATCGGCCCAGGCCCGGTGCAGTGAAGGGTCCTCAAGGGTTGCGGCGACGATGGCTGCTCCGTGCGCGGGCGGCATGGAATAGCTCGTGCGGGCATAGCTTGCGAGATTGCCTATAGCTTTGCTCAAGGATGCCTGCCGATCCCCGAAGAGATAGGCCGCGCCGGTGCGCTCCCTATAGAGCGAGAAGGATTTGGAGCAGGAGACGGCAACCATGGCCTCGGCGACTGTTTCGATGACATCAATCATGCCGGCTGCGTCTTCGACTCGGCCGCGGCCGAGGCCTTGATAGGCATTGTCGAAGAGCGGGATCAATCCCTTGGCAGCGATGATGTCGGCAATATCTCGCCAGTTTTGCCGCGACAACGCGGCGCCTGTCGGATTATGGCAGCTCGTTTGCAGCAGCACGGCATCGCCGGGAGCAGTGTTCCGCAGGGTTGTCAGCATCTCGTCAACGAGAACGGCCTGTTTTTCAATGTCGAAGAAGCGATAGGTTGCGATCTGAAGGCCGACGCAGGCAAAGATTGCCTGGTGATTGACCCAGGTGGGCGTGCCGATCCAGATTTTCCGTCGCTTGTCGAGAGCAAGCAGTTCCGCAGCCAGGCGCAGAGCGCCGGTGCCGCCCGGTGTCTGAATTCCCACGACCGGCTTGCCACCATGGCGCTCGCCGAAGACTTCGGACGCTAATGCTCTAAGGAAAACAGGATCGCCTTCCGGACCGATATAGGATTTGGATTGCTGCGTTTCCCAGAGATGATGCTCGGCTGCCTTGACAGCTTTCATGACCGGCGTTCGGCCGGTTTCATCGCGATAGACGCCAACGCCGAGGTCGATCTTTCCGGGCCTCGGGTCGGCCGCGAACTTGGCAATCAGTTCAAGCAGGGGATCGGGCTTCTGTTCCGTAAGACTGTCGAAAAATGCTGTCTTATTCATTGACCCATCCCTTTCCCTATTGCGGCCAATCCTGCAGAACCCGCACGAATTCCGACAACCACGCGTTCGTCTGGTGACCGTCCAGGGAGCGATGGTCAATCGTCAGGGACACATAGGCCATCGGGCGGATCTGGATCGTAGCGGCCCCATCGACCTCCCGAACGACGACACGCTTCTCCAGCTTGCCGATGCCGAGGATGGCGGATTGCGGTTGGTTGATGATGATGGGAGATGCGACCAGCGAGCCGGAAACGCCATGATTGGAGATCGTGAAGGTTCCGCCTTTCATATCGTCGGCCTTGAGCGCATTGGATCGCGCCCGGTCCGTCAGATCCAGGAGCCTTGCGGCGATCGCCTCAAGTTGGAGATTCTGCGCCTGCCGAATGATCGGCGCGACCAGGCCCTTGTCGCCCAATGCGATGCCGATCCCGATATTGATATCTTCGAAGATCTCGAGATTGTCATCATGCCATTGGCTGTTGACTTCGGGGACGAGTTTCATGGCCGCAACGGATGCCGCCACGAAATAGGCAGTATAGGATAGGTTCACGCCTTCGGCCTTCAGTCGGTCCTTGTGGCTTTCGCGATGACGCATGATCGCCGTGAAATCGGCCTCGAAGATTGCGGTGACCTGCGGCGCTGTCGCCAGGGATTGGGCCATATGCCTTGCGATCGAAAGCCGCATGGCGGAATGGGGAACGATGCGAGATTTGCCGTCAGCTGCGACTGCCGGCGGGGTCTGTGCAGCCTCAGCCCGCTGCGACACCGGCCCAGATGGATGCGGCTTGGCGATTTCCCGCGCATGATCCATATCGGCGCGTGTGACTCGCCCATCCCTGCCGCTGCCTTTCAGACTGGCCGGGTCGATCCCGTATTCCTCGGCGGCCTTGCGAACGGCGGGTGAATAATAAGCGGCGGCGGAGGCCGTGGCAAGTGAGGCCGGCTGTATCTGCAACGGAACCTCGGCCGCTTGCGCTGCAATACCGTTCGCGTTTTCGATGCTCATACGTCCGAGGATCGCCCCCGGCGTGGCGTCATCGCCATCCCCCATCGCAATTTCGCTCAGGATACCGTCGCATGGCGCCGCTATCTCCTGGGTGACCTTGTCGGTTTCCAGTTCGACAAGCGCATCGCCTTCCTTGACATGATCGCCGATCCGCTTCAGCCAGTTTCGCACAACCGCCTTCGTGCCCTCCTGTTCGATTGGAGCCGTGATCTCGATGATACCAGTCATTCCTAGAACTCCAGGACTTCGGCAATGCGCTTGGCGATCCGCTCAGTGGACGGCACAGCCCAGTCGAGAAGCACCGGGTTATGTGGGCTCGGAATATCCGGCATGGCGAGCCGAGAGACCGGCGCATCGAGATCCGTGAAGGCCTTGTCTGCAACGACGGCGGCAATTTCCGCGCCGAAGCCTGCGGCTTCGAGATCTTCGTGAACGATGAGGCAGCGATGGGTTTTGGCGACCGATGCAAGCACGGCCTCGTGATCCCAGGGCATCAGGGTGCGAAGATCAATAATATCCGCGGACAGGCCTTCCGCCGCCTCCTCACAGCGCTGCACCATTGCGCCCCAGGTGACGATGGTGATGGCGCTGCCGGTCCGCGTCAGCTTCGCCTTGCCGAAGGGCAGCGCGAAATCGTCGCCGGGGTAGGGGCGACGCGCCCAAGCGTGATCGAGCATGGCTCTATGCTCGAAGAAGATGACCGGGTCGTTGCCGCGGATCGAGGTGCGCAGCAGGCCGACGGCATCCTCTGCATTCGATGGAACTGCAACCTTCCAGCCTGGCTGGTGGACGAAGGCCACTTCGTTGGTTTGGCTGTGCCAGGGATCGCCGCATTTGAAGAAGCCGCCGGGCATGCGGACCACGATGGGGGCTGCGAAGCGATTGTTGGTACGCCAGCGGATGGTGCCGCAATCGTTCAGCTGTTCGGTCGCCGGTTCGGCATATTTCCGAAACTGGATTTCCGGAATGGGGACGAGCCCGGCGAGCGCCATACCGACAGCACGGCCGATGATGCCCTCTTCGGATAGCGAAGTATCGAAAACCCGCTCGCTGCCGAATTTTTCCTGCATGCCGAGGGTGACGGCATGAACCCCGCCCTTGGGGCCGATATCCTCGCCGAACATGACAACGCGCTCGTTGATCGTCATCTCGTGTTCGAGTGTTCTGCGAATGGCCGTGACCATGTTGATGCGTGGGCCGGAGGTTTCCGGTACATCCGTTGTCGCTGGAGGCTCATATCCGGATGGATGCTGCCCGCCCATCGTCTGCATATCGCCGTCGAAGAATACATGGCGGGTTACGGAGGAGGGGGCGGCGACCGGCCTGTTTTCAGCTTGCGCGCGGGCGTTTTCGGCTATATCGCGCGCTTCGCTTTCGCAAGCATCCCATTCCCGCATCGTCATCACGGCGGGAACGAGGAAATCCTTCAGGCGCGGCAGGGGATCGCGCTCCCATTCGCGCTTCACGGTTTCCTCGCTCTTGTAGGTCTGCGTGTCCTGAAAACTGTGGCCCTCGAGGCGCGGAACAGTGAGCCTGAGAAGCGCCGGCTTGCGTTCGTCACGAACAAACGAGACGGCATCCTGCACCAGATGCGCGGCTTCGGCCGGTTTGCATCCGTCGCCGTCGAAGATTGCGAGATTTTTCCAGCTCGCCAGATTGGCCGCGATATTTCCGCCTGGGGTCTGTGCGGTCGAGGGAACCGAGATGCCAAAGCCATTGTCCTCGATATAGAACAGCATCGGCAGCGCCTGCGTCGTGGCAGCGGTCAATGCAGCCCAGAAGCCATTCGAGGCAACGGAGCCATCGCCGCCAAGCACAACACCGATATCCCGCGCATACTCCTCGCGGCCCAATGTGGTGGCATAATATTTCATCGCCTGCGCCCAGCCGGCCGTCGGCGTGTATTGTGCTCCGACGCCACCGCACATGGGCAAGGCCGAGGCGCCGGCATGGTTCGGATAGTTGAAGACGACACCAATGTCGCGGCCGTCGGAATAGCCGCCGGCGCGGCCCATGGCCGAACCGAGCGCATCGGCCGGATCGACGCCGAGCGAAAGCAGGAGCGGCCGCGAGCGATAATAGCCACAGGTCGCATCGTGCAGGCCGGTCAGCTGCATTCCAAGGAGGATCTGCGCCATATCGTGGCCGCGTGCAGAAAACTGGTAGAGAACTTTCTTTTCCGGAACGAGACGCTTCTCCTCTATCTCGTCGAGAGCCCGGGAGAGGTGAACGAGATAGGCAACCCGGCGCCAGTCGATGCGATCGTCGGGCGAGTTCCGCTCGTGGCTTTTGAAGGCTAGCTGGGCCATGTGATCCTCCTACAGATGGCCCAACTATTTTAATTCAAGCGTTAGCTCTATTCCTTTCAATTTGGCAGGTTTTGCCGTAGCTTTTGAAAGAGATGTTTCATCCATGGCGGGTTTCTGAATGGAAGATTTCGATCTTGATCACGTCGACAGAGCGATTCTCCGCGTGCTGCAGGAGGAGGGCGATATCAGCCAGGCGGCGCTGTCAGAAAAGGTCGGGGCATCGCCCGCGTCCTGCTGGCGAAGGATCAAGGCGCTGGAAAGCGCCGGCGTGCTGGGCCGGACGGTTCGCCTTGTCGATCCCGACAAGATTGGTAAGGGGCTGAACGTCTTCTGCCAGGTCAAGATGAAGACCCATGATCCTGCGACCCGCCGCGATTTCGAACAGTTCATCGCCAGCTATCGCGAGGTGCTGGAATGCTACTCCATGTCGGGGGAGTGGGATTACCTGATCCGTGCCGTCGTCGCCGATGTCAGGGAATATGAAGGGCTTCTGATGCGGGGTATCCTGACCCATGAAGCGGTGCTGAGCTCATCGTCGCACTTCTCGCTGAAATGCGTCAAATACACCACGGCGTTGCCGACGAACGTGTCGCGATAAAGCCTCTGTCCGTACTCGCCTTGAATAGTGCGAGTGTCTCACGCTAATGAATCCTAACGATAAAGATGCGGAGAAGAGCTCTATTGTCGGCTGATAACGTCAAACTCGGAGACGACTTGAGCGAAGCGGTCGCAGCGCTTCTCGTCGATCTGCCCATCAAAGCGGCGAGTTTCATCGTCACGATCTATGGCGATGTCATCGAGCCGCGGGGCGGCGTCGTCTGGATCGGCAACCTTATCGAGACATGCAAGAGCGTTGGGATCAGCGAAACGCTGGTGCGCACGGCCGCGTCGCGGCTGGTTGCAGCGGGCCAGCTTGCAGGAGAGCGGGAAGGGCGCCGCAGTTTCTATCGGCTGACCGAGGCCGCGCAGACCGAATTCGCGGAGGCCGCTACTCTGTTCTATGGACCGCAGCCGGCCGTCCGCTGGCAATTCGTCCTGATCAACGGACCGGCTCCGGAAGAGATCATGCAGGGCCTTGAGCGGGAGGGATTTGCCAGGCTGAACCCGCGCCTGGCGATGGGGACCCATCCCGCGCCGCCTTTGCCTGGGCGTGTCGTCGTTTTCGACGCGCAGCTGGCGACCGAGAACGGCGCTTTGCGGGAATTTGCGGAAGAGGCTTGGAACCTGCCGCGCTTCGCGGAGGCCTATGGCGAATTCATTGCCCGGTTCGGTTCATTTTTCAAACGCGTCGGAAATTGTGCCGCGCTATCGCCGTTCGATTGCCTGATTGCCCGGCTGCTGCTTGTGCATCAGTATCGCCTGATCATGCTGCGCGAGCCGCATCTTCCCAAGTCCGCCCTGCCGGATAATTGGCCGGGCGAGGAGGCGGGGCGCCTGTTTGCCGAGCTTTATTTGCGTCTGTCAAAAAAAGCTGACGGCTATGTCGCTCGCCGTTTCGTGAATGAATCGGGCAAGCTTACAGAGATGACGCCGGCAAGCAAGGCTCGGCTCGATCACCTCAAGGCACGCTGAAGGATCAATCCGCTCAGGTACATAGTAAGGGAAGTTCGGCTTGCCACGTGCTTTCACGGCATTGAATGTCACAGAAAACTCTAAAAATTCATTTGTATTGTGACATATCGCATGCTAATAAATGACCGATCGGTCGGTTAATGCGTTTGCCCCGGATCGCTGTTTCGTGGAGGAGAACGAGAAACAGGCTTATACTGGCGGTGCCGTGGAGTTTCAGCTTGGCTGAAGTCTTCAAGGCGACTGCAGGCTTGCGATCATTCTCGATCGCGCGGGAGGCGCGAAGACGGAGGAAAGATCAATGTATGCACAGATGGTGAAAACCGAAGGCACCCGCATCCGTTCCCTCGACGAGATGGACCCCCAGGAGCGCGCCTTCCAGGAACGCGTCGATGCCGGCCAGAAGATCGAGCCGAAGGAATGGATGCCGGAAGGCTACCGCAAGACGTTGATCCGCCAGATCAGCCAGCACGCTCATTCCGAAATCGTCGGTCAGCTGCCGGAGGGCAACTGGATCACCCGCGCGCCGACGCTGGAACGCAAGGCGATCCTGCTTGCCAAGGTGCAGGACGAAGCCGGTCACGGCCTCTATCTCTACTGTGCCGCCGAGACGCTCGACATCAGCCGCGACGAGATGTATGAGCAGCTGCATTCCGGCAAGGCCAAATATTCCTCGATCTTCAACTATCCGACGCTGACCTGGGCCGATATCGGCGCGATCGGCTGGCTCGTCGATGGCGCTGCTATCATGAACCAGGTTCCGCTGCAGCGCTGTTCCTACGGCCCCTATGCGCGGGCGATGGTGCGCATCTGCAAGGAAGAAAGCTTCCATCAGCGCCAGGGCTTCGACATCCTGATGAAAATGGTGAAGGGCACGCCTGCGCAGAAGGCCATGGTGCAGGATGCGCTAAACCGCTGGTGGTGGCCGTCGCTGATGATGTTCGGCCCTTCGGACGATGCCTCCGTGCATTCGGCCCAGTCGATGGCCTGGAAGATCAAGCAGAATTCCAATGACGAGCTGCGGCAAAAATTCGTCGACCAGACCGTGCCGCAGGCCGAATATCTCGGTCTAACCGTCCCGGATCCAGATCTGAAGTGGAACGAGGAAAAGGGCGGCTACGAATTCGGTGAGCCGGACTGGGAAGAGTTCTTCAACGTGATCGCCGGCAACGGCCCGTGCAATGCGGAGCGGCTCAATGCCCGTAAGCAGGCGTGGGATGATGGCGCATGGTTCCGGGATGGCCTTTCTGCCCATGCAGAAAAGGCAGCGGCTCGCCGCGCTGCCGCAAAGGTCGCCGCCGAATAAGGTGGGCGGAATAGTCAGGGAGTGAGAAACATGTCCAGTGAATGGCCGCTTTGGGAAGTCTTCATACGTGGTCAGCACGGCCTCAACCATCGCCATGTCGGCAGCTTGCATGCGCCCGATGCCGAGATGGCGATCAACAATGCACGCGATGTCTATACGCGCCGCAACGAGGGCGTCAGCATTTGGGTGGTGCGCTCGTCCGAAATCGCTGCAAGCGCCCCTTCGGAGAAGGGACCGCTGTTCGATCCCTCCAATTCGAAGGTCTATCGTCACCCGACCTTTTTCGACATTCCCGATGAAGTGGGGCACATGTGATGGCGATCGCTGCCCTTGAACCGGCGGTCGATCAGGCCGCTCTTGTCGAATTCCTCCTACGCATCGGCGATAATACGCTGATCCTCGGCCACCGCGTTTCCGAATGGTGCGGCCGCGGGCCTGCCCTGGAGGAGGATATCGCGCTTGCCAATACGGCGCTCGATCTCATCGGCCAGACGCAGCTCTGGCTCGCTCTGGCGGGCGAGGTGGAAGGCAAGGGCCGCTCGGCTGATGATCTCGCCTATCTGCGCGATGGTTTCGAGTTCCGCAACATCCTGCTTGTCGAGCGTCCGAACGGCGATTTCGGCAAGACGCTGATGCGGCAATTCCTCTTTGACGCCTGGCACTATCTATTGCTGAAAGCTTTGAAAGGTTCGGCCGATCCGCGCATTGCTGAGATCGCTGAAAAGGCTTTCAAGGAAGTCTCCTATCAACTCGATCGCAGCCGAGATCTGATCATTCGCCTTGGCGACGGCACGGCCGAAAGTCACCGCCGTATGCAGGAGGCTCTCGACGATCTCTGGGCCTTCACGGGCGAAATGTTCGTGAGCGATGCCGCCGATGCGGCACTGGCACAGGCCGGCGTGATCCCGGAACCGCAACGCCTCAAGGCCGGCTGGGACGAGATCGTTTCCGATGCGCTTACCGAAGCGACGCTCGGCCGCCCGATGGATGGCTATATGCACAAGGGCGGCCGGCGCGGCGTTCACACCGAACATCTCGGCTATCTTCTGGCCGAGCTGCAGTTCCTGCAGCGCGCCTATCCGGGCGCGACCTGGTAGGAGGCTGGCATGGCGACTGCGCTGCATCCTTCGGTCGAAGAGGTCTGGCACTGGCTATCGGAGGTGCCGGACCCCGAAATACCGGTGATTTCGTTGACCGATCTCGGCATCATCCGCGACGTCGGCTGGCAGGAGGATACGCTTGTTGTCACGGTGACGCCGACCTATTCGGGCTGTCCCGCCACCACGGTAATCAATCTCGATATCGAGCGGGCATTGGCCGAAAAGGGCCTCGATCGGGTACGCCTCGAGCGGCAGCTGTCGCCCGCCTGGACAACGGATTGGATTAGCGCCGGGGGACGCGAGAAGCTGCGTGCCTATGGCATCGCCCCACCGATCGATGGCACCGCTGCCGATGGCGTGCTGATGAAGCGCATCGATCGGCTTGCGGGCCGCTCCAATCTCACGATTGCCTGTCCGCGCTGCGGATCGGCGAACACGGAAAAGATCAGCCAGTTCGGCTCGACGCCGTGCAAGGCGAGCTATCGCTGCACCGAGTGTCTGGAACCCTTCGATTACTTCAAATGTATTTGACCCCAAAGGACGAGATCCGCATCCATGGCACGTTTCCATCCGCTGACTGTCACCGATGTGCGCCGCGAGACGCGCGATGCTGTTGTCGTCACGCTTGCGCCAGCCGAGGAGGATCGGGCCGTCTTTGATTTCACGCAGGGCCAGTATCTGACGTTTCGCCGCAAGTTCGACGACGAGGAATTGCGCCGCTCCTATTCGATCTGCGCGGGGAAGGACGAAGGCGTGTTGAAGGTCGGCGTCAAGCGCGTGGATGGCGGCTGTTTCTCGACCTGGATCAACGAAAACCTGAAAGCGGGCGATACGCTGGAAGCCATGCCGCCGATGGGGGCATTCTTCACCGCGATCGAGCCGGACGTGGCAAGGCACTATCTAGGCTTTGCCGGCGGCAGCGGCATCACACCGGTTCTGTCGATCATCAAGACGGTGCTGGCCCGCGAGCCGCGCTCGGTCTTTACGCTGGTCTATGCCAACAGGCAGATCAGCTCGATCATGTTCCGCGAAGAGCTGGAGGATCTGAAGAACCTCTATCTCGGCCGCCTCTCGGTGCTGCACATTCTGGAGAGCGAGGCGCAGGAGATCGATCTTTTTACGGGACGGATCGATGCGGAGAAGTGCAAGGCGCTCTTCAAGAGCTGGATCGACATCAAGTCGGTTGCGACAGCCTTTATCTGCGGTCCCGAGCCGATGATGCTGGCGATCGCTGCGGCTTTGCGTGAACACGGCATGCGCGACGAGCAGATCAAGTTCGAGCTCTTCGCCTCCGCGCAGCCGGGCCGCGCGCGGCGCAAGGTGGAGAGTAGTGCCGCCGCCGATCATGAAACCAGCTGCGAGGCAACGGTCACGCTCGATGGCGCGACGCGCATCTTCAAGTTCCCGAAGCACGGCCAGTGCCTGCTCGATGCAGCGCTCGAAAACGCGATGGATGTTCCCTATGCCTGCAAGGCCGGCGTTTGCTCCACCTGCCGGGCCAAGGTTCTCGAAGGCGAGGTCGAGATGGAGGTCAACCACGCGCTCGAGGATTACGAGGTGCGCCAGGGCTATGTGCTGACCTGTCAGTGTTACCCGCTCACCGACCGCATCGTTGTCAGCTACGACCAGTAGGCGCGCGCATCGAAGGGAGGAACAAGATGTCCGAGACGATGCCGATCGAGCAATATCTGCAGGAGGGCGGCATGCTCTCCTCGCCCGACAACGCGCCTCCGCGCTATCGCGGCGAACTCTTGCGTCTGATGGCGAGCTTCGTCGATAGCGAACTGGCGGGTTCCGCCGGCTTTGCTGACATCATCAACGATGCGCCAGGAATTCAGGAGCGCATTTCCGCGGCGCGCATCGTGCTGGAAAAGACCGATCATGCGGGCCAGGTCCTGAAGGTCATGGAGACCTTCGGCGTCGATGGCGGGCGTTATGCCATCCACCATCCCTGGGCGGCACGGCTTTCCCGCGATGCCGATATCGGCGCGGTCAGGCAGGGCAGCGATATGCGGCTTTCCGTGTTCCACTACCCGCTTGAAGGCTGGGTGGATGCAGTCGTCATGAACGTTCTGATGGGGACCGCGAGCGTCGTGCAGTTGAAGGAGCTGGCGCGCGTTTCCTATCAGCCGCTGGCCGAGACCTTCCGCGCCATCCTGCCGCGCGAAAGACGGCATGCCGAACTCGGCGCCGCTGGGCTTGTCCGCATCGCCGCCGATGACGAGGGCCGGGCGAAGGCACGGGCTTCGGCCGCTTATTGGCATCCTCGCGTTGCAGCGAGCTTTGGCCATGCCGGTTCAGCCCGCTTCGAAACATTGTCACGCTTCGGCCTGCGACATACGCCTAACGAAACTTTGCTGGCCGAATGGCAGACCGAGGTTGATGCGCAGCTCTCTGCGCTCGATTTGAATTGATCAGTTCGGGAGATGCCTGGCGGTTTTCCGCTCGGATCACCGGAAAGATGAAGAAAGGAAATGCGGATGAACATCATGGCAAACCAGCCGCGCCGGCTTGAAAGCTATGTCGGGGGCACCTGGGTCGCCGGCGCCAGAGAAGGCGTGCCGCTGCTCGATGCATCGACCGGCGTGCCCGTCGCGTTCATCGATTCCTCCGGTATCGATTTTAAGCAGATCCTGGCCTATGGCCGCGACAAGGGCGGCCCGGCGCTGCGGCGTCTATCCTTCCATGAGCGCGCCGCAATGCTGAAGGCGCTCGGGCAGGCGCTGCTTGAGAGGAAGGAAGAATTCTACGCGCTTTCGACTGCGACCGGCGCCACGCGCGCCGATAGCTGGATCGATATCGAAGGCGGCATCGGAACCTTGCTATCCTACGCTTCCAAGGGGCGGCGCGAGCTGCCGAATGCGCGTGTGCTGCTCGATGGCGACGTGGAGCAGCTCTCCAAGGACCAGAGCTTTTCCGCACAGCATATCCTAAGCCCGCTGCAGGGTGTCGCCGTTCACATCAATGCTTTCAACTTCCCCTGCTGGGGCATGCTGGAAAAAATCGCGCCGACCTTGCTTGCCGGCGTTCCCGCCATCGTGAAGCCGGCGAGCCAGACGGCCTATCTTACCGAGCTGATGGTTCGCCGCATCATCGAAACAGGCCTGCTGCCGGAAGGTGCGCTGCAGCTCGTTTGCGGCTCGGTCGGCGATCTCCTTGATCATGTCGAGGACCAGGATGTGGTGACCTTTACCGGGTCTGCCGCGACTGGCCAGCGCCTCAAGACGCACAGGGCGATTATCGAAAACTCCGTGCGCTTCACCATGGAGGCTGACAGCCTCAACGCGGCCGTCCTCGGCCTCGATGCCGCGCCCGGCACGGAGGAGTTCGATCTCTTCGTCAAGGAGGTCGCCCGTGAGATGACGGTCAAGGCCGGGCAGAAGTGCACGGCCATCCGCCGTGTCATCGTGCCCCGTTCCTACAGTGAAGCGCTTATTGCGGCCTTGAACGATCGTCTCGGCAAGACGGCAATCGGCAATCCGGCCGATGAGACGGTTCGCATGGGGCCGCTTGCAAGTCTCGCTCAGCGCGAGGAGGTGCGGGCGCGCATTCGGGATATCGCCACCGAGGCCGAGATCGTCGGCGGCGATCCCGATAATCCGCATGTCATGTCCGGCGATGCAAGCGCCGGCGCCTTCCTCAATCCGGTCCTGCTCTATTGCGACAAGCCGGGCTCCGCGCCTGCCATTCACGATGTCGAGGCCTTCGGCCCCGTCAGCACCGTCATGCCCTATGACATGGCGGAAGAGGCCGTCGATCTGACGCGGCGCGGCAAGGGCAGTCTCGTTGCCTCCGTCTTCACCAACGATCCGCATTTCGCTGAGGAGGTTGTTCTCGGCCTCGCACCATTCCATGGTCGCGTGATGATCGGCAACCGCTCGAGCGCCAAGAGCTCCACCGGTCATGGTTCACCGCTGCCGGGCCTCGTTCACGGCGGCCCCGGTCGTGCCGGCGGCGGCGAGGAGCTCGGCGGTATCCGCGGCGTGAAGCACTATATGCAGCGGACCGCGATTCAAGGTACACCGACCATGCTGACCGCCGTGACGGGACGATGGATGGATGGTGCGGATACCCGCCGCGACAGCGAGCACCCCTTCCGCAAGTCGCTCGCTGAGCTCAAGATCGGAGATCAGCTCGTCACCGCCACGCGCACGGTCACGCTCGACGATATCGAGCACTTCGCCCATTTCACCGGCGACACATTCTATGCCCATATGGATGAGGAGGCGGCGAAGGCCAATCCGTTCTTCGAGGGACGCGTGGCGCATGGCTATCTCATCGTCTCTTTCGCGGCCGGCCTCTTCGTCGATCCGGCTCCAGGCCCGGTTCTCGCAAATTATGGCGTCGACAATCTGCGCTTCCTGACACCGGTCAATCCGGGTGATACGCTCC
The DNA here is from genome assembly GCF_014193155.1 of Rhizobium sp. BK098. Classification (NCBI taxonomy): domain Bacteria; kingdom Pseudomonadati; phylum Pseudomonadota; class Alphaproteobacteria; order Hyphomicrobiales; family Rhizobiaceae; genus Rhizobium; species Rhizobium sp. BK098. The sequence continues at coordinate 329,386 of NZ_JACHYY010000004.1, forward strand.
AGGTGCAGTTGACCTGCAAAGAGATCAATCCCCGCATCAATGCCGAGCATGGCGAGGTGCGCTGGGATTGCAAGGTAACCAACCAGCTGGATGCCGTCGTCGCGCAATATGACGTTCTGACGATGGTGGCGAAAAGGAGAGAGTGAGCGCATGACGACGACCGAGCAAGACCCGCATCGCCTGGAAATGACAGTGCTGATGACGCCTGACATGGCGAATTTCAGCGGCAAGGTTCATGGCGGCGCACTTTTGAACCTGCTCGACCGCGTCGCCTTCTCTTGTGCGTCGCGCTATTCCAAGCAATATGCGGTAACGCTGTCGGTAGATCAGGTGCTGTTCAAGGAGCCGATCAATGTCGGCGAGCTCGTCACCTTCCGCGCCTCGATCAATGATACGGGCCGTACCTCCATGGAAGTCGGCATCCGGGTGGAGGCGGAGAATATTCGCTCCGGCCAGCGCCGCCACACGAACTCCTGTTATTTCACCATGGTCGCCGTCGATGAAGTCGGCCGCCCGGTTCGCGTGCCGGAACTGGTGCCAGTCACGCCGGTTGATATCCGACGGCACAAGGCCGCCCAGCTTCGCCGCACCTTGCGTCGCGAGTTCGCGCAACGGATGGAAGCGGTGGCCGAAACCGGTCGCGATGTGGAAGGTTTGGGAGCCGACTGAATGGCGCAGATCTATTCCTATGACGGCGTGATCCCGGTCATCGATCCCTCTGCCTTCGTGCATCCGGCCGCGACCGTCATCGGAGACGTTATCATTGGCCCCGCCTGCTATGTCGGGCCGGGCGCGGTGTTGCGCGGCGATTTCGGGCGCATCGTGCTGGAGCGTGGCTCGAATGTACAGGAGACTTGCGTCGTCCACAGTTTCCCGAATCTGGAAGTGACGATCGGCGAGGCGGGGCACATCGGCCATGGCGCTGTGCTGCATGGTTGCCGCATCGGCGCCAATGCCATGGTCGGCATGAATGCCGTCGTCATGGACGAAGCCGTCATCGGCGAAAACGCCATCGTTGCGGCCATGGCCTTCGTCAAGGCCGGAGCCGAAATCCCGGCAAACAGTCTTGCCGTTGGAGCACCGGCTCGCGTGGTTCGTGAGTTGACGCCGGAAGAGATCGCCTGGAAGCGCCAGGGCACCGCCATCTATCAACGGTTGGCGCTGGAGGCGAAGGAGAAGCTGGTGGCCGTCGAGCCGCTGACGGCACCTGAGCCGGATCGCCGCCGCATCCGCGCGCCGGAATATGATCCGCTTGTCCTCGAACGGATGAAGCTCGGCGATTGAACGACCGCGTCAGCGCGTCTCAACGGACGGCCTTGACCCCTTCGAGGATGAGGGTGGTGGCAATGTCGGCATATTCGTCGCGTGTGATTGGCCCGTTGGGCCTGAACCACATATAGACCCAGTTCATCATACCGAAGAGCGACATGGTGACCGGCATCAGCAATGGCTTGTCCTTGTTGAGATCCGGGTTGAGATCCTCGATGACGATGGAGAAACGCCGGACGATGCGCCGCTCGATCGTCCTCAATTCCGCCAGCTGCTCCTGCGACAGGGCATGCGTGCCGTTGAGCTGCACCTTATGTTCGTTGTCGGCGCCCTCATAGTTTTTCAGCACGGCCTTCACCAGCAGACGCAGCCGCTCTTGCGGTGTAACATCGGTGCGATCTGCCGTTTCGATCGCGCTTTCCAGCTCCATCAGATGCGTTTGCACGATGTCGAAGATCAGCGCGTCCTTGCCGGGATAGTAGTGGTAGAGCAGGGCTTTCGAGACGTTGCCATGTGACGCGATCATCGACATGGACGCCTTTTCCATGCCCACCTCGGCGAAAACAGCCGCGGCACTCGCCAGGATGCCACGCTGCTTTTCCTCGAAATCAACTGCGCGCGTGCGTGCCATATGATCCTGCTTTGCTCATTCCCGATTGATCTGATCGTACCTGGTGGCCGATCCTTCCCATATACAATCAAATGCTTGCCAGGCTATCCCACCCGATGCCGATCATTCTTTCGGACGGTTGTCCACGATGCGTTTGGCCTTGCCTTCCGATCGCGCAACGCCGCCTGGAGAGTGCACCATGACCTTCGTGGTGACACCGACGATGTTCTTGATGTGGTGGGTAAGTTCCCTTGCCGAAACATTTCGCGCCGTTTCGTCCACCGCCTCCAGCGTGCACTCCACATGAACGGTCATGTCGTCCATGCGGCCGGAGCGTGTCAGTTCGATCTGGAAGTGCGGCGCGAGCCCGCGGCATTTGAGGATCTGCTCCTCGATCTGCGTCGGAAAGACGTTAACGCCGCGCAGGATCATCATGTCATCGGAGCGGCCCGTTATCTTTTCCATGCGGCGCATGGTGCGGGCGGTGCCGGGCAGCAGCCGTGTCAGGTCGCGCGTGCGGTAACGGATGATCGGCAGGCCTTCCTTGGTCAACGTCGTGAGGACCAGCTCGCCGATCTCGCCATCTGGCAATGCCGCGCCGGTGACCGGATCGATGATCTCCGGATAGAAATGATCTTCCCAGATGTGCAGCCCATCCTTGCTCTCGACGCATTCGCTGGCGACGCCCGGACCCATGACCTCCGAGAGGCCGTAAATGTCGACGGCGTGCATATCGAAGGCGTGCTCGATTTCCTCGCGCATGGCATTGGTCCATGGTTCGGCGCCGAAGATGCCGACGGCGAGCGAACTTTCTCGTGGGTCGAGGCCCTGGCGGCGGAATTCGTCGAGGATCGAGAGCATATAGGAAGGCGTCACCATGATGATGCGCGGCTTGAAATCCTGTATCAGCGCCACCTGCCGTTCTGTCATGCCGCCGGAGACCGGTACGACGGTGCAACCGAGTTTCTCCGCGCCGTAATGCGCGCCGAGGCCGCCGGTGAACAGGCCATAGCCGTAGGCGATATGCACCAGATCACCCGCCCGGCCGCCGGAGGCTCGGATCGAGCGGGCAACGAGGCTTGCCCAGGTATCAACGTCCCTGGCGGTATAGCCGACGACGGTCGGCTTGCCCGTCGTACCGGAGGACGCGTGGATACGGGCAAGCCTTTCGCGCGGCACGGCGAACATGCCGAAAGGATAGGTGTCGCGAAGATCTTTCTTGGTTGTGAAAGGAAATTTGGCGATATCAGACAAAGTCTTGAGATCGGAGGGATGCACGCCCAACTCGTCGAAACTCTTGTGATAGAAGGGTGAGTTCTCATAGGCATGGGTGAGCGTCCATTTCATGCGCTCGAGCTGCAGCACGGAAATCTCCTCGCGGGAGGCGATTTCGATTGCTTCAAGCTCACCCGCACGCGGCGAAAGGTTTTCCATCAATGTCTCCTCCAGAAAAGCCGGTACTTCCGGCGCGCGAATGCTATTCCGGCAAAAGTGCGCCCTTGACCGTTCGCGAGTGGCCGCGGAATTCCGCAATCTGCTCGCCATGCTGATTGGTAATCGCGACATCGTAGATGCCGCCTCGTCCTCGGCGCGACACCTCCCGCGCCGTCGCCGTTAGCCGGTCACCATTAAAAGCCGGCGCAATAAAGCTCACCGAACAGTGCTGGGCGACGGTGCGCTGGTTGTAGCTATTGCAGGCGAACGCGAAGGCGGAGTCGGCGAGCGTGAAGATGTAGCCGCCATGACAGGTGCCGTGACCGTTGGTCATGGTCGCTGCAACGGTCATGGCGATGGTCGCTTCGCCGGGCGCGGCGGACACAAGCTCCATGCCGAGATGGCGCGTGGCGTTGTCTTCGTCCCACATGGCTCTCGCGCAGGCTTCCGCGAGCGCCTGCGGCGAAAGGCTCTCCGCGGCGCTCATTTGCCCTTGAACTCCGGCTTGCGTTTTTCCAGGAAGGCAGTGACGCCCTCGGCATAGTCGGCGCTGCGGCCGGCTTCGCGCTGCAGGTCGCGCTCAAAATCGAGCTGCTGGTCGAGTGAATTCGTCGCCGCCGCCTGAATGGCGCGCTTCGTCAGGCCGAGGCCTTTCGTCGGGCCGGCAGCGAGCCTGGTGGCAAGCGCCGTCGCCTCATCCATCAGCTTATCGTCGTCCACCGCGCGCCAGATCAGGCCCCAGCTGGCGGCTGTTTCCGCATCGAGCGGTTCGGCCGTCAGCGCCAGTGCCTTGGCGCGGGCTTCGCCGATAAGCCGAGGCAGGTTCCAGGTGCCGCCGGAATCCGGCACGAGGCCGATCTTCGCGAAAGCCTGGATGAAGCGGGCCGAACGGGCGGCAAGCGTGATATCGCAGGCAAAGGCGATATTGGCGCCGGCGCCCGCTGCCACACCATTGACAGCGCAGATCACCGGCTTTTCCAGGCTGCGGATGAGGCGGAGCAGCGGATTGTAGAAGATCTCGATCGTATGACCGAGATCGGGGGTGCCGCTGCGCGGGTCGCGATCGCCAAGGTCCTGGCCGGCCGAGAAGCCGCGGCCGGCGCCCGACAACAGAACTGCGCGGACATCTACATCCCGATGCGCGCGCTCGAAGCCGGCGCGCAGCGCAAGATGCATGTCTTCGTTGAAGGAATTGAGTTTGTCGGGTCGATTGAGCGTAAGCGTCAAGACGCCGTCGGCAAACGCCGACAGAACGGTGCCGGATTCAGACATGTTTCCTCCCCGTCGCCCTTCCCATGACGACCGTGCAACTCTTGCATAAACCGACCGGTCAATCAATTATAAAAAGCAAACGATAAGATACTGGCCGGCAGATTGCGACGGAGTGGCTTTACGTCATGCAACGGACGATGCAGCCGGCGAGCGGTCCCAACGTGGTTGGTGGCACGCACTTCCATCAGTTATCTCCTCCGAAACTATAGTTTCGCGGAAAGGTTGATAACGGATGCTCGTGTCTTCCCGCTTGCCCTGCTTTTGATATTTATCGCGATTTGATAGGTATCGCTTCGGTCGACGCCATGATTGCGGGAAGAAAACGGATGACTGACGGGCCTGAAAGCAATGTCGTCGATTTATCGGTTGACGAAGCATTTTTCGAACTTCTGACCGGCAGTTTTCAACGCATTGTCGGCCGTCCACTCGTCAATCCGCAAGCAGGGCCTCCCTGGCTCTATAATGAGGCACCTTTCGTGGTCCTTGCCCACAACACGGATGCCGATCCGCGTTTCGTCTACGCCAACAAGGCTGCTCAGAATTGCTTCGAATATCCCTGGGATGAGTTCGTGACGCTTCCCTCGCGACTTTCAGCGGAGCTTCCCAACCGTGCGGAGCGTCAGCAACTGCTGGATGCGGTGACGCGCAACGGTTTCATCTCCGACTATCGCGGCCTGAGGATTGCAAAATCAGGACGGCGGTTCTGGATTGAGGAGGGTATCGTCTGGCAGCTCGTGGATCGCGAAGGCAATTTGCGCGGGCAGGCTGCGACATTTTCCAAATGGAAAGACGCATGAGCCCGCGACAAGGCCATACTGGCGTCAGGGCATAAGGCCGCATAGCGACGACAGGCGGCGATGTCGTAGCAGCGCGCCATCAATTGCTCCCCAATGTGAGACAGGTTCCTTAATTCGTGGCGTACGGGCACGTTGGCCGCTGCCGTTGTGATGAGCCTTGCAAAAGCAGCATGGCTATCCTGCAGGCATGTGCATTTTATTTAGGCGGGTAAATGCCTATCTCTTGCGCGAAAACAAAGGAGATGGCAAAAATGAAGGTATTAGAGAAGATTAAGCGCTTTAGCGAACAGCGCAGAGCAATGCGCGAGCTTTCCGCCCTGGACGATCATGTTCTTCGTGATCTCGGTATTTCCCGCTCGCATATTCCGTTCGCCGTCAAGGGAGCTCGCGGCAACTAAACCTTCCTTTCGCGCGCATACCCTTGAGGTATGCGCCGCCGCAGGAGCTATGGGCCAGTGCCGTCGCTAGCTTTCTGCGACAAAGTCATAGCCGATAGATGCCGCGCGTAGCGTCATTGGTCGCCTCCAACCTCACGATCAGCACAATTTTCCTGTTGTTATGCTGCCGGATAACATGACGAAGATTTAGGCTGCTTGATCGCAGCTGTCCCTCGTGCCCCGTTTCGCGCAATATTCAAGTTCAATCTCGAGCAGTCTCGTTGCATTGGCAAGCGCTTCCTCTGCCTCTGCGAACGACTGTGGGCTATGGCCCATTCTGGCCTCGCCGTAATTTCTGGCACGCAGCAACACGAGTTCGACCAATTCGATGCAGTCGGACGTCGGCCGGACGAGATTCAGGCAATACCGCAAATTGATCGCAACCTGGAGCGCGAATTCGGCTGCCGAGAAATCCAATATTGCCCCCGGCGGTATGCCCCGAGCCAGATAGATCCTCCAGTGTTGGGTCATCGCATTACCCTCTCTTGTCGGATGATTGCACGGACGACGTCGTGTGGCGTGCCGCTCTTACAGAGACGCTGTTGGCTCTCGACCGGCTTATCTTGTGCCGGCGAGGCTTCGGCGTGCCCGCAGTCATATTGACAAGCTGAAGTCGGTTTCAATAACGCGATCATGCAATTGGGCTTCGGTCCGGCGCTTTCTCCGACCTTGGTCTGACGCTGCCACGGCGAAAGGTCATGACGTGGATTGCTGAAGTCCAAATGCTGTACTTATCCGTGGGATAGGACTTGACCCTTCGCGATGTAGCGGCGATTTGATATGGATCGGACCCTTGCCAATCGGCGATAGCCGAGGCGCTTCGAGCCCATGGAACGTTGGGCGCTCGTCGTTGGAGCCTCAGGAGGCTTTAGGTGTTATTACGTCGAAAGCTTATTGCTGCTTTACCATGCCTGATGCTGACCTTGGTCAACACGGCACTTCCCTACACTGTCAAAATTCACGGTGCTTCCGCGATATTCGCCCAGCAAATGGCCGAGGCCAAAGGTGGCAATGGTAATGGTGGCGGCAACGGCGGCGGAAACGGCAATGGGGGAGGCAACGGTAACGGGGGAGGCAATGGGAACGGCGGTGGCAACAGCGGCAATGGAGGTGGAAGCGGCAGCGGTAACAATGGAAACGGGAATGGCAACAACGGAAACGGCAATGCTAATGGCCGATCGTCCGCAACCAAGAGCGCTACCCAAAGCCAGGTCGATTCCGACCAGTCCACCGATGATGGCGGCGGCTCGATTAGCGTTCAACACAAGGATGGTATGAGCGAAAATATACAGAGCGGACGTTATGTGATGAAGGATTCAAAGGGCCGCACCATCGTCAATCGCAATGCGACAACTGCCGACGAGCAGCGGCTCAAATCACTCCTTCACTGACGCCGCTTTTCGAGTTCATCCCGGAATGCCATCGCAGCTTCCGTTCTATTGCTCACCTCCAGTTTGGCGAAGATTTGGGTCATGTGATGCTTGATGGTCTTTTCATGCAGATCGAGCTTCAGCCCAATATGTTTATTGCTCAATCCAGCAGAAGCCAGTTCCAATACTTCCCGCTCGCGATCCGTCAATGCGCTGAAAGGATTGGCCCGGGAACCGGTTCCGTTTTCGGAAATCAGACGCGCCGATAGCGTCGGTGCGACATAGCTGTCACCGGCAGCGATACCGCGAAGGATATCGGCGAGCGTCCGTGATCCGACGCCTTTCAGAACATAGCCCTTCGCGCCGCTCTTGAGCGCCGTCATCACATCGTCGCTTGCCTCGGAGACTGTCAGCATAACGATTTTCTGATCGGGTATCTGGTCGAGGATAAGGGAGAGGGCATCCAGTCCTCCTCCCGGCATGGAAATGTCGAGCAACAGGATGTCCGGGCGCTGCTGCACCGCTATGCGCAACGCGTCCTCCTTGCTGCTGCCTTCGCCGACGATGCTAAATCCATCCATTTCGGTCAGGCTGCGGATAACGCCCTCCCTGAAGAGGGGGTGGTCGTCTACGACCGCCAAAGTGATTGCTGCTGTCATGTCTGCTCCATTTCCTCGATGTTCAGGGACATGCGGACGATGGTGCCCCGGTCCGACGACAAAAGCTGGAACGTGCCGCCAAGGCTTTCGACCCGATCTCTGAGGCCGGCAAGACCAAGCTTCTGCGCGCCGACCTCTTTCGGATCAAATCCCGGTCCCTCATCGGCAACCTCGATCACGACCTGGCCGTCTTTGAAGGATTGCACGACCCTTTGCCCTATTCCGCCGGCGTGACGATAGCCATTGTTCAAGGCCTCCTGCACAAAGCGATAGACGCATATTTTTGCGGAGGTCGAAAGATCTGTCGGCGCTGCCCCGACGAGAAGCGCGACGGTGACGCCGGTGCGCTGTTCGTGGGCACGGATTGCCCGTTTTAAGAGATCGGTCAAATTGTCCGTCTCGATGTGCGGCAGCATCAGGCCGCTACAGACGCTCCGGATTTCGGCCATGGCGTCATCAAGGCTGGATTTGATTGTCTCCAGCGACGCTTCGCGCTCCTCTGGCGAGACGGTGGGGCTGATGAGGGTCTGGCTGTCCAGCCGCAAGGAGGCATAAGCGACCAATTGGGCGGGACCGTCATGCAGGTCGGCACCGATACGGCGCAAATAGCTCTCGTTCAGCGCGGCGGCGCGCTGGGTCGCGCGTTGAACGCGCGCGCGTAACGCCTCGTTCTGTTGAAGAAGCGCCGACAATTCGCCGATGCGGCCGTTGAGCGCCATGCGCTGACTGTCGATGGTGCGGCTGCCGCGCAGGACGATGATCGATAGAAGAGCAAAGAATGTCAGCGTGAACACGGCAACGACAAGCCAGCTCAGCAGGCGGGCCTGCGTTAGGCTCCCTTCGAAATCATTGGCAACCTCGTAGAATTCGGAGACGGCCACGACCTTGCCCGACCAAGGTTGAAGCACCGGATTGTAGATTTCCAGAAGCGGTTTGCCGCTATTGCGTTCAGCCACGCTCTCCACATCGTCGATCCGGTTGAATTTGGCGACCATTTGGCCCGAAAAGGCCGTCTTGAGACTGTCCGAGAGCGGAAATCGCTTGCCGGAAAGATCCTTGTTATTGGAATAGAGGATTGTCCCGTCGTCGCGCCAAAGCCGGAAGGAAAACAGCCGTGTGCCAAGCGCACCTTGGCCCAGGGTCTCATCAAGGGCGCGCGTCACCGTATCGTCAAGAGCCTGAGTGGTTTGCATATCGGGCAGGAGCGGGGCGATGACGCTGTCGACATAGAGGGCTGTCGTCGCCGCGGAATTACGCGTCACTGCATTCTCGATCAGATTGGCAACGATGGACCCGACAACGAGCATAGCACAAAGAGCGACGAAGCCACCGGCGAGCAGGAACTGCCTGGCCAGGGATTGGGAGTTCCAGCGTTCGATAAGACTTGCTGGAGAGAGTTTGTATTTATGATTCGCTCGCGGCACTGGCATAATCGGCACTGATCTCCCAACCCTCTATAGCTATCCCAGCAGAATGGAGTGTCAACTGTTGGGTCGTCGACACCGGCCGCGTAGTCCCGAGCGGGGTACTGCCGTCTGGCGCCTGCAATTTAAGCGACCAAAGGGTTGGATCAATCAGACTATGGTCCTAACCCTCAAGGCATAGGTCGGAGCGGGATAGAAAGCTGGGATTTCGGCAATATTCTAGTGCGCATGATTTGCTGGATATGGCCGCTGCCATAGGCGACGGGCATGTTACGAAGGAAGTGCACATGAAAATCCATTCCATCATTGGTGCGACAAGCCTCGGCCTGGTGCTTGCCCTTGCGCCCATCGGAGGAGCTACTGTCGGTTTCGTACAGACGGCATTCGCCAAGGGCGGAAACGGCGGCGGTCATGGCGATGGTAACGGCGGCGGCCATGGTGAAGGAAACTCCGGCCATGAAAAGTCCGGGGGCGACGATACAAGCAGCCCTTCGACGAATGCGGCGGCTGCACAGGGCACTTCATCGTCGGTGCTGGGGCATCATGCGGATAAACACTCCAAAGCCCATAGTGCAAGTTCGAAGAGCCATGTCTCAAAGCCCGGTGCAGGTAGCCTGAGCTCGCTCAAGCGGGACTATCGCGCCTACCTGAACTCGAAAGATCCGAAGATGGCGGCGCTTTCCGCTTATGTGAAGGCATATGCGGAATTCGAAATCCAATATGGAACGACGGCAGTGCCGACGGACCCGGCCCTCAGCGACAGCGCCTTGCGTTCGGCGCTGGCGCAGTTGTCTAACAAGCCGGTGACGAACCAGACGCTCGCGGAAGCAAAGAGCATCCTCGGCGTTGGAACAAATACAGGAAAAATCGCGGAAGTTCGTGATGCGCTGGAAAGGAAATCCGAAACCGCAACACAATCTGAGAGCACGCAGCCAACCGACGATTGAGGCGCTGCCTTAGCATTGCTTTGTGAACTTCGGGATCGATAGGCGCGCATTGCGGCGGCCTTTCTGCTTCGATTTATGAGTTTGGCGCCAGCGGGCGCCATTCGCTAGCCGGTCCGCCCACCGGCTCTATCGCCGGGTCGGGTCTTCCGCCCCAGACGCTGCCCGATCCGGCGATAGGCAATTTGCCGCACGATCTGTATGACCAGGTACAGAATATGGTGCGCGACGGGGGTAGGCCGCGGAATGACCGCGTGCGGAAGCCAGTGCCAGGAAGTTCGGGATTTCGGGAAAATCGGAGGCCGGCCACTCTCTCCTTGCGATCAGTATGATATGGCCAAGCCAGGCGGAATGAGGGGTGGAGAGCGGCTTCCCGCTCTCCACGATCGTTAGTTCAGAATCTTGATAACCTTGCGCGAGGAAGGCTCGACAATCACGCGTTCGTGGTTGACGATCGCATAGGCATATTTCGGATTTTGCGGAACGGTTCGCACGACGATCGTTTCCGGCAAGGGTCGGCCGACGACCACACGCTCGCGGACAACAGTTTCTTCTTCGGGCAGGGGCTGTTCGCGTACGTAGGTGACCACCTTCTGCGGCGGCGGATCGATGGCCGTGCCGACAATGGCGCCAGCGACACCGCCCACGGCGGCTCCAACCGGGCCACCAACTACGGCTCCGGTAACCGCGCCACCTGCGGCGCCGGTGACGGTCGAAGATTGGGCAAAAGCACATCCGGCGGTGAGGCCAAGCGCGAGTGCCGCAACACTAAGTACCTTCGTTTTCATCAGAATCTCCTTTCACCTTCTATTCGTCCGTCGTTGACGGAGCTGTCGGTAAAACAGAGCTTCGCCGCAGTCTGTTCCTTTCCTTGGGCTTCAGTCATGTGGATTTGGGACATGGGTCGCAGTGAACATCAGACCAAAGCCCTACGCGCGTGGCTTCGATAAGGGAATATGGGGGATTCGTCGCATTCAGGGCTGGGTGCGGTGATGCAAGGCAGGGATTGAGCCAATACAGCTCTCACCTTCGCAACTGCCAGAAGCCACTACGCGATGAGGCAGGTCGAACCAATAAAGGTTTTCGATCGCTTCGCGTGAGCAGTGGAGCGATCTCAATCTGTCAATGTCGAGCCTGGTTCGAAGAGGCCACCGATGTGTTTCGCTCTGCGGTCCAAGTGCTAGGCAGGTTGGCACATATAATCCCGACCAGGAGGATGACGGATATCAGACCGATCAAAGTCTCCCATGATTGCTGACGAAATGGGAGCGGCCAGCGCGACCGGGATATGTTGGGATCATATCGCATTTATCAGTTCCACACCCATGGGAAAGCCGTCAACGTTCCGGTGGAGATCAAGCCTATGATCGCCGTTATTTTTCCGCTGGGTGTTCATCCGCTAAATCTATGTCCGTCAAAATCCGATTGTCTAGTACCTTGATCGACAATATCTGGTAACGGCGACCCTGGCGATTGTTAGGGCTGCCAAATTAACCGGATTATGGAGAAAATATTTCCGACAATACCGGATGATGCAGTGGTACAGCGACAGGTATGCCCGAACTCAGCCACACTCCGAACCAGACCGGTCGGAAGTTTTTGATTGCGTTCAAGCATCCGCCCAGGCGTCGGGTGTATCAAGTGCCGCTGATATCATGCGACTCTGCTCGTAAAGCCAGTCGCAGAATTCTTTAGGCCCTGATCTCCCGTCATCATCACGGATGAGTGCGAAGTGCCAGTCGGGGCCGTCAAGCGTCTCGTCGAAGGGCGCGATCAGCACGCCTGATTTGACGATGGGCTCGAAGAAGCCGGGCGGCACGAGCGCAACGCCTTCACCCGCGCAGGCGGCATTTACATTTAGCTCATGGTTCGGATATTCCACGCGAGCGAACCTCAACCCCGGCGGAACGCGACCGATTGCGCTCACAAACCATCTTTCCCAGTCTGGATGCGGCAACAGTGGCAGAGTTGCAAGCATCTCCGGTGTGAGAGGTTCCAGCGCTGCGGCAAGCGATGGAGCCAGAAGCGGCGTTAGTTGTACGGGAAATAGTCGAAAGGCCCGCAGACCCGGCCAGTCGCCGGCGCCAGTGCGGATGGCAACGTCGAAATCTGACGGATTACGAATTTCGGTCGAAACATCGAGTTCGATCTCGCAGCGCAGATAGCCGGAAAGGCGCGGCGCAAGCCAGCGGCTTGCGAGGGTGGGAGGCGCGGTCACCCGCAAGGGAGGAGATGCCGCTCCGAAAGCCGCCAATGCGGCGTCGATTTCGTCCAAGCCGCGCCGCACACCCTTCGCAAGCAGCATAGCCTTCGGAGTAGGCACCACACGCGGTCCTCGCCGAATGAAAAGGGGCTCACCTAGTTCCTCCTCAAGGGTGCGAATGCGCAGGCTCACTGCCGTAGGGGTGAGAAACAAACGCTCGGCTGCACGGGCGAAGCTTCCGGAGGCGACACAGATCTCAAGGACTTTCAGAGCGTCGAGTGAAGGGCGCATATGTAGTTTCACTTATGATAATAGTAAGGAATACCCGTTTTGCGCACCGATATTATAGCAGTTTAATGCGCCCCAGAAGTGGAGGCGATCACGCTCTCCATACATGGAGAGCCTCTCATGGAACTGCAATCGCGCCCTCTGTTTACGCTGTATCTCGAACTTCATCCAACGATCGATATAGGACCATGTCCCGCGGGCGTTCGCCGTATCTTTCCGGTCTCTGGCGGCCGTTTTGAAGGAGAGCGTCTCAAGGGCAAGGTCTCACCACTGATCGGATCGGACCTGCTGGTCACTCGGCAGGACGGAACATTCCAGCAGGATGTGCGGGTTCTGCTCGAGGTTGAGGATGGCGCGTACATTCTGATGACCTATCGTGGCGTTCGCCACGCATCGGTCGAAGTTTCCGAGCGCTTGGGACGCGGCGAAGCTGTCGACCCTTCGGAATATTATCTTCGGACAACTCCCTATTTCGAAACCGCTTCGCCTGCACATGATTGGATCAATGCGATCGTTTGTGTTGGAAAGGGTAGCCGCTTTCCGGGTGGCGTAAAATACGACCTGTTCGAGATCCTCTGATAACAGAGAAATGGACGGGATTGGCTTGATTCCACTCGGTTCTTTGTCCCACCGAGCAATCTTGCGGTCGTTCGTTTGACTTGCAGTCCGAAATGCCGCTGAGGTAATATTTCTAAAGTTTTCATTGCAAAATCTGAAATAGAGCCTAGTTTGGACTTATCGACCATTGCTTGTGACGTCGCTCAAGGGCCTGTGCCCTTCCTCGGATTCCCTCTCAAAAAATCGATCTAACCCTGCAAGGTATCGCGGGAGCAACAACGATTGCTATGAAAGGAAATCGTTATGAACACTGGTACAGTTAAGTGGTTTAACTCCACCAAGGGCTTCGGCTTCATTCAACCCGATAATGGCAGCACGGACGTTTTCGTGCATGCTTCGGCCGTCGAGCGAGCCGGGATGCGTTCGCTAACTGATGGACAGAAAATTCGCTATGACATCGTGCAGGACAGCAGGTCCGGCAAGAGCTCAGCCGATAATCTTCAGGCGGCGTAAATTTGTCATTCACGCGCGCTGACCACGGATGTACTGGCAGTGCGCATGGATGATGTTGAGAGGTCGGGGTAACGCCCGGCCTTTTATTTTGGCCATGGGAGAACGGTATGCAGAATCCGCGCTACCAGATTGGTGACACGATCGTTTTAAAGCGTGGCACTTTTGGAAATTTCGGTCCTTCTGGAGCAGGAAGAATTGTGTCGCGCCTGCCTGAAGCCGATGGCGCCACGCAATATCGCGTCCAGTTCGAAGGCGAGAATTTTGAACGCCGCGTAGTCCAGCTGGATATTGACGTTGAAGCGTCCACATCAAAAGCCCGGAATATTGGCTTCGCAGCTGAATCAAAGTCTTCCAGCTGGATCAATGCGACGATGATCACCCTGAGAAAGCGGTAATTGAAGGAGCTACCTTGCAAGTAGACGTCAGGGACAACAACGTCGATCAGGCGCTGCGGGTTCGCGAAAAAGCCGATGCGATCCACCGCAGTCGTAAACTTGCCCGCAAACATGCACAGCGCGAAGGGCTTCTTTCCTCGTCCAAAAAGAAGGTTGCGCGGTCGGGCTGACCGTACCCTCTTATCATTCGTCAGGAGACATCATGGCCGCCACAAAAGAGAAGTTTTTCAAACAGAGTAGGCAAACTCTTCAAGACAAGGCATCGACGACGGATACGGCGGCGAGGCAGATCACCGCCGCCGAAAATGCCGATCGCGAGAAAAAGACCGAGAAGCTCCGCGCGCTTCGATTGGCGCGGCCGGAAGCAGAGCCGATCAAGCCATCGGCGAAACGCGGGCATAAGACGAAATAACAGAAGCACGACCGCCCAAACATAGCACAGCGAGTGAAGCTGCGTTCTTTGGCGCGGTAAAACGTTACTATACAGCTACGCGGTTTGGCCGAAAATCTCGAGCTGCGAAAGGTTAATGGCTTCGCTCGCTGCCGAGGTGTTGCCGATGAATTCGTCGATCAGGAATGCCACGTAGCCCCCAGTCATCTTGACGATGGCGAGTTCGCAGCTCCGTGAGGGCCTGTTGCCCATTTGGGCGGCCAAATCGTAAACCGGCACCAATTCGCCGCGATATGAGGTATGACCGAGGGCGCGGCGTGCATCGTCGCCATCGCGAAGCGGGCGCCAATTATCTGCCCGGGCGACGATCGTTCCGTCAATGAACGTGCATAAGGTGTCGTGCACGCGTACCGCCATTGCTGCGCGGCGGCGAAGAAATACTGGGAGAGGCATTGAGCACTTTGTCCCTTCAGGGACTCCCCGTTCAAAAGTGCAAACGTCTGAGGCGAAACCCGGCTGGGGAGGATGCCTTGGCACTGTCATGGTGCCGCCGAACACGGTTCGGCCGGACAAACCCAAGGTAGAGTGATTGTCTTGAGGACTGCTTTTCGGTTTGCCTAAAATTCTAACGATGCCCCACTTTCAGACTGGCCATAAGGCCCAAATTCGAATGAGATTGAGGCCAAAACGATCGCGTTTTAGCTGTGTCTGCCACGTCGAAAGGGCCGAATGAGAAACTCGGTCAAGTTCTGTGGCTCGCGGATATTGGGTAGGCCGACATCAGGCCATTCCTGGGTTTTCGGATAGTAGGCCGTCCCGAACAGAATGTCCCAGATGGCGGAGCCACTGCCGAAATTCCGGTTGAAATGCCGTCGTTCGATCGAATGATGAATGCGGTGAAACCGGTTGTCGGGAAAGATGTAGCGGACCCAACCCAGGTTCAGACGCGTCGAGCTATGCTCGAAATAACCTTGCCAGCGAAGGAAGAACACCCAGATCCAGGGAACATAGTCCTGCTTGAAATCGAAAAGCAGCGAGACGGGAATGATCAGGAACGGGATCCTGAAGATCTCCTCGCTGAAATGGTGGTTGCTGTTGAAGGCACTCATTTCCTCTAGCGAATGATGCTCGGCGTGGAAACGCCAGAAGAACCTGTTGCTATGCTGGAGCCGGTGGAACCAATAGTAGAAGAACTCGCTGACCTGCAGAACGAGAAAGGAAGCAGCGATGGCACCCAACAGATGCAGCGGCCACGCGTTCGAAAATCTCGAGAGGAATGTCAGGTCGATGGTAAACAACGGCTTTATGCCGATGCCAGCCCAAAACCAGTAGAAGAGGGTCAGGCTTGCCTTGGTTATGAGGATGTTTGTCACGCAGAAGATCATGCCGCGAAGTTTCGATACATAGCTATAGCGAGACTTCGGAAAGATGACCTCGGCGGCGAGCAACAGCAACGCGACCGGAAGAACGCGATCGGTATACTCCTCCATGAATTCAAGCAAACGAAGCAAATTTTCCATTATCAATTTGCTATCCATGGAACGATAGGGGCGATGCTCTTCCTTATCCGAGGATAGGTGTCGCTTCAACTTGATGATTAAAAACTGGTTAAAGGCATGATGGTCGCGGCGAGGTTGATGGTCTGAGAACTCACGCTCCTGGGCAATTAGCCTACCCACGGGCTCTCAAGGCAGCGATCAGCGGCAGCCGGCTGGCGGCCAGTGCCGGAAGCGCGCCACCAAGGAGTCCGATTGAAAGACCAAGCATACCGCCGGTCAGCATGACTTGCGGCGTGACGGTAAGCTGAAAAGCCATGCTGGCATCATTGGCCCCTATGGTGCTGGCGCGCCACCCTTCGAAGACAAGCCGCGATGCCAAGACACCGACAGCTGCACCGGCCGCAGCCAAGAGGGCGGCCTCCAACCAGGTTGCGAGAAAAGCGGATAGGCGGCTGAAGCCGAGTGCACGCATGGTCGCGATCTCGACCGTTCTGTCGGAGATGGAGCTCATCATCGTATTGAGTGCCCCGGCGGTTGCCCCGATCGCCATCAGCAAGGCGATGGGCCAGCCGAACAGGCGTATGAGATCGGCCATGCACCCAGCCTGTGATGCATAAAGTCCAGCCTCGGAAACTGCCGTCAGCGGCGTCTCCGTAATCGTCGCCAGCCTGGCGTTCAACTTGGCAAGGGAGGATGGATTGACAAGCGGCAATCGCAGGCTTTGCACTTCGCCCTGCCGGTCGAAGGCGGCATGCGCCGCATCGATATCGCCCCAGATTTCGGATTCGAATGCGCTGCCATTGGCAGTGAAGTGTCCGACCACGGTCCAGTCCACGGTGCCGAGCCGCACCTTGGCGCCGAGGCTGAAGCCGGGATAATCGCGGGCGATACCTGCTCCGACGACAATCTCTCTGGCGCCGGGCGCGAACAACCTCCCCTGCGAAAGGGCGATACCATTCCGGATCGAAAGACCGCTGCCATCCATGCCACGCAGGGCAAGGGTCCTCGAACTTCCTTTGCTGGTGACATCGACGGGGATCACGAGTTCGCGGGATACAACAAGATTTCCGGCCGAATCCCGAAGAACGCCGATATCGTCGCCACTGGCCTTGAGGTTGCGGATCGCATCGGCTGATATATCGGAGCCGGTCTCCTGGTTCGTGCCGCCGCCGAGCACGACGGCGACCAGCGGTGAGCCTGCGCCGCTCAAGGCCTTCTCGAAGCCGCTCGCCGTTGCTAGGAAGCCTATGAGCACGACGACGACGAGCGATACAGACAATGCCATGGAGAGCGAAATCGCCAGGCGCCGCTTCATGCTGCCGAGCGTGGTTCTTGTCGCAACGATGATCTGTCTGATTTGGATGGACATATCGGTCACCTCGTTCGGAAGGCTTTCATGATGGGGGTTCGCATGGCGTTGACGGCCGGCACGAGGCCGGTTGCAAGTCCAAGAACAAGCACGATCGCCGTTGCATGCAGCAGCACGACCGCAGAGAAGACAAGACCGAGCGATGGGCCGGCAAATATCGCTCCGGCTCTGGCCAAGGCCAGCCCGATGGCTCCGCCGATGATGAACATGAACAGTGTTTCGCCGAGGACGAGGGTGAGGATCGTCATGCGTGAGATGCCCAGCGTTTTCAGGACGGCGATTTCGAATGACCGCTCGCGCACGGCGAAGACCATGGTGTTGATGACGATCATCAGCAGCGTGACGAAGGCAGCCCCTGTGACCAGATCGACGATGAGGCCGATATCGGCATACTGGCGCAGGAAGGCTTCGAGAAACTGCTTTTCGGACTGAGTGCGCGTGGGCGCCGCGGAGTTGACGAAGAGCGCGTCGATATGGGCAGCCAGAACGCCCGGCGAAATGCCGTCGCG
Organism: Rhizobium sp. BK098; assembly: GCF_014193155.1. Taxonomy (NCBI): domain Bacteria; kingdom Pseudomonadati; phylum Pseudomonadota; class Alphaproteobacteria; order Hyphomicrobiales; family Rhizobiaceae; genus Rhizobium; species Rhizobium sp. BK098. The sequence continues at coordinate 347,327 of NZ_JACHYY010000004.1, forward strand.
CGGCTTGATGATGAAAGCATCCACGGTGTCCTTGTCTTTTGCGCGGGCGGCATTGACGTAATCGTAACGGGCGATGGTGAAGTAGGTGTCGGTGCTGGCGCTTTCGCCCTCGAAGATCCCCGCGATCACGAAGCGCCAGTCGCGGCCGCCGTCCTGCTTCGCCACCTGAAAGGCGGTGACGGTGATGTTTTGGCCAACAGACCAGCCTTCGGCTTCAGCGAGCGCCCGTCCGACCAGGACCCGGTCGCGGCCTTGACCGATCGCCTCGAGCAGATCGGGCGTAAGGCCGAGTTCCCGACCGTTGGTTTCCATCAGCAACGCCGGATCGACGGCGCTGATTGGCACGATATTCTTTTCGACATCGACGAAGCCGCGCAGGCGCGTCACGTAAGCGACCGCTGCGACATCGGGATCGGCCGCAATGCGGGCGCGGTGGGCCATCGGCAATGGCTGCCCGCGCCCGCTGGCACTCATGACGCCGAGAATATTGTCGCTCGCGGCCGACACGCCCTGCGAGCCGGCAAGGAAGCTGGCGGTTAGCCCGTGGATGAGAAAGGCGACGGCGATGCAGACAATGAGCAGAGTAGTGCGCAGCGGCTTTCGCCAAGCATTCTTTCGGGCGAGGTCGAGGAAGGTCATCAGGCTGCCTTTTCCGCTTCGATGAATTGTCCCTTGTCGAGATGCAGCGTCCGTCTGGCCGAGCCTGCGGCTCGCGGGTCGTGGGTCACCAAAATAATGGTCTTTCCCAGTTCGCGATTGAGGAAGTTGAGCATCTGCAGCACATCGTCGGCGGAGGCCCGATCGAGATCGCCGGTCGGCTCGTCGCAGAGCAGCAGGCCGGGATCGGAAACAATGGCGCGCGCAATGCCGACGCGCTGCTGCTGCCCACCCGACATGGAAGAGGGATACTGCTTTTCCCTGCCGGCAAGCCCGACGAGATCGAGGACCTTGCCGACCCGGTCACGCCGCTCCTTTGCGCTCAGGGGCTTCAGGAGGAGCGGCAGCTCGACATTCTCTGCCGCGGTCAGCATCGGCAGCAGATTGTAGAACTGGAAGACGATGCCGATATTGTGCGCTCGCCAGGACGACAGTGCTCGTTCGCCCATCCAGTCGAGCCGATGGTCGCCGATGCTTACACTTCCTGCATCCGGCCTGTCGATGCCGGCCAGCATGTTGAGGAGTGTGGATTTCCCCGATCCGGACGGCCCCATGATGGCGACGAAATCGCCTTGCGGAATGGCAAGGTCGAGCCCCGAGAAGATGGAGATATCCTCCTTGCCGATACGATAGGCCTTTCGCACCTCTTTAAGCTCGATATAGGCGCCCTGGGTCATGGCTTGCTGTCTCCATTCTTGGCGATCGTGTCTGCAAGGGGGATACGGATGCGGGCGGCCATGTTCGGCCGAATGCCTTCCGGCGGATCGATGAGGGAAAGGCGAACCGTGATCGTGCCCTTTTCGACCGAGGCAATGGGCGCGAGCCGCAGCACCTCGACTGCAAAGGCTCGATCGGGAAACCCGTCGAGCACGGCTTCGCCCCGCAGGCCCGGTCTGAGGGACGCGATATTGGTTTCTGCCACGTCGGCGTCGAGCGTCATGCTGGCGGTATCGGTGATGGCAAGCAGGCTCTGGTTTTCGCGCACGCTGTCGGCACGGGCAAGCACGGTGTCGCCGACATGGGCGTTGAGCCGTGTCACCGTGCCGGCAAAGGGCGCGCGGACCATCAGTTCCGTCAGGGGCTCTTCGGCGGATCGAACACCGAGCTCGGCCGTGGCTAAATCCTGCCGGGCTTGCGCCACGGCGTTGGATGCACGGGCAAAGGCCGTTCTCGATTCTTCCAGTTGCTGCCGCGAGGCCGCATCGCGGCTGGCAAGGCTCTCGAGGCGGCCCAGCGATGCACGCGCCTGCACGAGATCGATGTCACGCGCCTTGACCGTCAGATCGGCAGCGGCGCGCGCGGCTTCAGCCTTTTCCAGCGCGATGTGCGCGACCGCATCATCGAGTGTGATAAGAACCTGCCCGGCTTCGACCCGGTCGCCGAGCTCGACGGCGACATCGGTAATTCTGGCCTCATATTTGGAGAAAACAGTCGTGCTGCGCGGAGCAACGACAATCCCGGCACCCGTTATTTCGCCGACTGCGTTGGTCCTTGTATTCAAAGCGTACTGCTTGTGGTCCCGGTCTTTCGTTTCTTCAACGCGGGAGGTTTCCGTCGCGTGTGGCTCGCTCCGCAAGGTCGGTATGGAAGAGAGAGGCGTTCCCGACGGATGGAATATGCTGGGACGATAGATGACGATGATCAGGCTAGTGGCCGCAACCAATGCCAGGCTCAGGAGAGGAATGGTCCGCCGCCTTGTGGCGTGGGGCGGATCCTGTGTTATGTGCCGCCGCTCCAGGGAGAGGGAGGTCAGCGTGGCGGCAAGTCTCTGGTCGTGATCGGTGACGGTGCTCATGAGGAAGAGCATGGCTATCCGACGAGGAAACGGAGACCTCTAACACGTTCCGGGCCGTGCTCGATCGCGATTCAGTCAGCCTCGCATGTGGCCGAAATCAGCTGGAAGGGCTGCGCGACCGGTCGCGCCATTCGAGCGGCGTCGTATCGGTAACGCGCCGGAACTCGCGATTGAAGTTCGATTTGGTCTGAAAACCGACGTCGAACATGATTTCCGTCACCGGCTTTTCCGTTTCGGCGAGCAGCAGGCAGGCCTCGGCGATCCGGTGCTCGTTGACATATTGCGAGACATTCTTGCCGGTCGCCCGGTTGATGGCTGCGGAAATTTGCCGGGCGGGAATCGCAAGCTTGCGCGCCAGCCGATCGAGATTGAGATCGACATCGCGATAGGCGTGCCTGTCTTTCATCAAGGCCTGCACCGCCCCAAGCGTCTGTGCGTCTTCAAGGAATTCGGGCGGGCGAACGTTCTCCATCTTTTCGGCGGGCGCATGGCTGCGGCTGGCGGCTGCAGCAGCCATGGCCAGGATAGCCAGTCCGATGAGATTTCCGAAGCTAATGACCTTTAGCGCATAGGTGCCGTCGGCCCAGGCAAGATCCAGCCAAATGAACGTATCCACCCCTGCCGAGAGCAGAAGCGCGCCTGCGGCAAAGAGGATGGCCCGGTAGGTCGGGCCGGCATTTTCGAAAGGTGCAAGACGAAGGGCGTCCGTGCCCGAGCGCATGAGAAGCAGGATTGCTGCAGCATAGCCGATATCGATAAGGATGATCCCGATATCGATCGCGTCGCGCCATATCGCGACCAGCACGACAATAAGCCCCGCCGGAAGACCATGCAGGCAGATCTGCTGAATTGGCGATAGAGGGCTTTTGCGCGCCAGCCTGGAGATCCCGAGATAAGCAAGTGGCGGCACCATCGCAGCTGCGACCGGCATGGCGTACATGACAGGCAAAACGGCATAACCCCAGCGCAATCCGGACAGTACGGACTGAAAGGCGCTCAGAAGAATGAGCGCCTGGAAAGGAAGATTGGGCGAGGGGCTATCGTCGCGGCTCCGGACGACGCCGAGGAGAATGACGAGCAAAATGGCGACGACGAATGGAAGCGGAATGAAAATCATTGATCGTTCGGAGCAGGACCTGTCTATATCTCCAGCCGATCATGCCGAAAGACGGGCCGCACCGCGACCTCAATCATGTTTCAGGTCGTCAAATTTCTGGGGAGGGAGGCCGGCTGTCGTGGCATGTCACTCCGCTGCGGCGGCAAGACATCCATCGATGATCCCTCTGATTTCCGCGCGGCAGGAGCCGCAATTCGTTCCGGCATTCGTTGTCACACCGACAACCTCGAAGCTGTGACATCCGTTGCGAATGGCGCCGAAGCTAAAGTTTGAGCACTCGCCCAATACATTTGCGCTCTGGCAGCTATCTCCGGCGCACAGGCCAAGTCTGCAAGCGTCGTGGCTTGGCGCGGATCTTTACTCCCTCATCGATCTCTCGCGGCCTCCTTCATCATGGCCATAAACCGGGAGATTCAGGAACCAATTCGATTGCGAGGCAGTTAGAAAACAGAGGCGGGAAAGAAAAAGGAGAACACCATGTCGAATGTTTCGCGAACGGGAACTGACGATGTCAACAATGCAACCAGCCGAACCACCTTCGGGCGATCCGTCGAGAGCAAGGCTCAGTTGCGGGATGCGGCGGCGCTCTCCTCAGCAGCCGACGGTGCGGAGACACTGAATATCTATCGCCTGGAACCCATCGCTGCCCCGGACGATCCACGCTGGGACAATGCTCCCAATCAGGGTACGATCATCGTGGCGGCCAGAAGTTCGGGCGACGCGCGCATCGTGGCGACGGGCAGGGAGCTCGACTTTATGGAGGTCGATGCCGCCCCTGCCGAAGATGTGACCACCAGTAACGCGAGTGCGTTTCGCGATGACAAGCTTTACACCGTGATCGAGATCGCTCGCGGCCGAACCGATTTGAAACGGGGCGTGCTGGAGGGCGAGGTGTCCGTCGACACAATCCTTCCCACGCAAGTCGGCCGCTGATTATCCGCGCTGAAGCCGGAAGGCGGAGCGTTGCGAAAAGGGCACTGCGCTGAGCCCGGCGTGTCTTCCGTCAGCTTCGAGCCACCTTCCAATCAGCGTGCGCGGTATAAAAGATTGAGAGCTTGGCGTTCTTCCTCCGGCATGTCCCGGCTGAAAGAAGCAATGGCCGTTAAAGCGCCGAGCTGATGAAGATTGGTGAAATCGACCACGCCACTACGATAAAGCTTGATAAGCTCCAGGGCAAAGGCCTCGCGGTTGAAATCATTCAAATCGAACCATGGTTGAGCGATCACGACGTCGAAAATCCGTTGCAGCCGATCGATCTCCTCCGGCTGGAGAATGCCTTCGACAAGATGATGGTAGCGGCGCATGCCCTTACTCCCGCCATGAGGAACGGTGTGTTGTCGCGCTACATCGGATCTCAGCAAACGGACTTGCCATTCGCCGTATATAGGGAGATCCGGTGGCGCGATCGAGCTGTTGGAACAAATCTTCCGAATCGCCGTTGCGTCAGGTGGGAGCCTTTTAACCGGCGGCCTGCATTCACTGAGCATATTCCGATTTGATCTGTTGTTAACGGAGCGAAAAATGCCCGAGCAAAATCAGTCACCAGCGGTTCAATCCTTGCGAAAGGAGCAGAAGCAGCAAAGAAGCAGGCCGGCAAACGAACTGGACAAAGCGCTTGAGGATACGTTTCCAGCCTCGGATCCTGCTTCCCTGACGCATACCGCCGTCGCTGGCGGCATCGGCCCTGAGGCGGACCGGTTCGGCCCTCAAGAACAATCGAACAACAAACTTGCAGCCTTTGCAGTCGAGCGGCGAATTCGCGAAAGGCCGATCGCTTCGCTCTTGGCGGCCGCGGCCATCGGATTTGTTTTTGGAGTCACGCGTTGACGACAAGCCAGCCGATCAATAGACGGCCTCGGGTTCTAGACGCGGAGTTGCCTTGAACGAAGACTCGGCTTTCATTGAGTTTGATCGAGAGCATGCGGGGACGTCTGGCCTGGCCTTTGAGGTTCGCCGTCATAAAAGGCTATGCCGCCGATTACCAGCGCACACGCCACCACCACGATCAGGATAATGTACACGGTCAATGCATTGTATTTACCGTTGTCAGACGCTGGCATTGTCGTTCTTCCTCTGCGATCTACGTGTCCGCATCCCAACATCGGCGGCGCCCCAAGGTTCCCGCCTGCGTGAGCGGTCGCGCGATCCACATCATTTCCTGATGTGATCGACAAATTCCGGTGTTCTGGGAACATTGCCGCATGTCGGCTGTTCGGCGCAGGATCCGATATCGGAGAAAATGGGAACAGCGCCATGCCTAAATCGAACAATCCCGGTGAAAGGAGCAGGGGCGATCCTGCTCAAGACGCAAAGGGCCAAACCCGACGGCTGGTGAAAAGCAGCCGCAATAACGGTGTGGCAAGCGCCAAGCCGAAGGTCATTACGGGATCGGACGATGCAACCATGAACAAAAAGCCGCCCGGAAAGACCGAGCCAGAGAAGGATTGGGATCTCAATTACGATACGCGAGACATGAACGAGGGCAAGTATCGCGGCTGAAGCACGTTCGCCGCGGATCGATAAAACGGTATCCGGATGAGGACCTGGCTGCATCTTTGCATCGATATGCAACGCATGTTCTTCGAACAAACGCCCTGGCATGTGCCCTGGATGGCGCGCACCCTGGAGCAGGTGGTCGAGGTCGCCGGGCGATTTCCCGAACGTACGCTCTTTACCCGCTTCATTCCACCGACCCGGGCGGACGCCATGCCGGGGAAATGGCAAGATTACTACGAGAAATGGGAGATGATGACCGCCAGTCGGCTTCCCCACGAGTTGATGCTGCTTATCGATCCGCTGCAGCGTTTCGTTCCGCCGGCCCGCATCTTCGACAAGCTCACTTATTCGCCCTGGACCGATGGCCGCCTTCACCGAAATCTGGCTCAGGAAGGTATCGATACCCTGGTGATCAGCGGCGGTGAAACGGATGTCTGCGTGTTGGCCGCAGCCCTGGGTGCAATCGAGCTTGGATATGGAATCATCGTTTTAAGAGACGCCGTCTGCAGTGGCGATGACGATGCGCATGATGCAGCGCTCACGCTGCTGGAGCGCCGGTTTTCCGTTCAATCCGAGATCATGACGGTCGAGGAATTTCTGTCCGCGCGATGACGGAGGCTCCCCGCTTCTTGATTTGATAGGATGGTCCGCTACATCCTGCTCCATAGGACTCGGAGGAGACTGCCATGCCTCATCGCGCTCCCAAAGGAAGTGAATGCCGAATACTCGCTGAAGCTGTATTGCAATGGTATAGCTTCTATGAGGTGGCGCCAGATGACGAGGCTTCGAGTACTCTCGTCGCAGCGGCTCTCGAATTCTTTCATGACGGTTATCACACGGCAGATGACCTGGCCGTGAGGTTGATCGGAACCTATGTCGGTATCTGGTCGACAAAGATTAATGCGCCTACTTCGGCTGCCATTCACTGATCGTTCTCTCCGACCGCAAGCCAGCCGCCGAAGGCGGCTGATGCCGGTATTTTGCCGTGACATGAGCCTGGCTACAGGCAACGAAGCGGGCTATTCCCGGCGCGTGCGAAAGTGCGGGGAATCGTGCTTGAATTATAGCAAATTCTAAAGCTGGCTCTGGAGGAAGGAAGATCCTCGTCAGGCCGCACAAGGCAAACATATATGTTGCTTCAGCACTTCTTTTTCTGGAAAACGATGAGCCTTGCGGTGAGGATAGCGCCGGACGACTCGCTGCGGCGGTTTGAGAGCAACAGGTGGCGAAAGCAGGATTGCAATGAGTTCAGCACTGGCTCCCGATCAGCTTGGCCCGACGGTCTGCGTCGGGGAAATCCTCGTGGAAATCGTTGCCACGACGGTCGGTGATGGTTTCAGGGAGGCACAGCCGCTCATCGGTCCTTTCGCCAGCGGTGCTCCGGCAATCTTCATCTCCCAATGTGGGCGGCTTGGCGGCAGCGCGGCGATGATCGGCGCCGTCGGTACCGATGATTTCGGCCGCGTGAATCTCGAAAGGCTGAAGGGCGACGGGGTCGATATCTCGGCTATTTCGGTCGATCCCGATTATCCGACGGGCAGCGCCTTCGTCCGCTACCGCAAGGACGGGTCTCGCGACTTCGTCTACAATATCGCGACCTCGGCAGCCGCGCGCTTCGGCTGGAGCGATGATGTCAGCAATCTCATCGGTCGTGCCGGGCATCTGCATGTCATGGGCTCGGCATTGTCGGTTCCGAGTGCGCGCGAGGTGATCGACAAGGCCGTCGACATCGTCAAGGCTCGCGGCGGCACGCTGTCCGTCGATCCCAACATCCGCAAGGAATTGAAACTCGACGACGATACCGAACGCCGGTTTTCTAGGCTTGTTGCCGCGGCCGATCTATTGTTGCCCTCCGGAGAGGAATTGGAGCGTGCGACCGGCGTCGAGGGCGAAGCCAATGCGGTCCGCCGTCTGTTCGAGATCGGCGTCAAGGAGATCGTGCTGAAGCGGGGAGCGAATGGCGCGACCTATTATGGCTGCGACGGCGAGCGCATCGATGCACCGGCCTTTGTCGTCACGGAGGTCGATCCGACCGGTGCCGGCGATTGCTTTGGCGGAGCCTATCTTACCTGCCGCCGCCTGGGCATGCCCGTGAAAGACGCCTTGACCTATGCCGCTGCTGCCGGCGCGCGCAATGTCACCGTCATCGGCCCGATGGAGGGTGCCGGTACCAAGGAACAGCTCGACGCGTTCATCGCAGCCACTGAAAGGCATTCCTGATGCAGATCCATCTCGGCGAACTGGCGAGGCTGAGGGCCGAAGGCCGCCAGGCGGGAATCACCTCCGTGTGCTCGGCCCATCCGCTCGTACTCAGGGCTGCGCTCCGGCATGGCCGGCTGCATTCAAGCACAGTGCTGATCGAGGCAACCTGCAATCAGGTCAATCATCTGGGCGGTTATACCGGCATGACACCGGCCGATTTCGCAGCGCTGGTGCAACATATCGCCGAGGAAGAGGATTGCCCGTCGGAGCTGGTAGTTTTGGGCGGCGACCATCTGGGACCAAATCCCTGGCGGGATCGCCCCTCGGAAGAAGCCATGGCCGAGGCGGAAAAAATGGTAGCCGCCTACATCGAGGCCGGCTTCCGAAAGATACATCTGGATGCCTCGATGGGCTGCAAGGACGAACCGATCGCGCTCGACGACGAGACGACAGCCCGTCGCGCCGCACGCCTTGCCGCTGTGGCGGAGGCTTCGGCTAGAAGAAGTGGTGGGGCCATGCCGGTGTATGTGATCGGCACCGAGGTTCCGCCACCGGGCGGCGCAGATCACGCCCTGACTACAATTGAACCGACCGCGGCTGCCGCCGCCCGCAAGACGATAGACATTCATCGCCGCGTGTTCGAGCAGGCGGGATTGAGGGAGGCGTTTACGCGCGCCATCGGATTGGTCGTCCAGCCCGGCGTCGAGTTCGGCAATCACAATGTCATCTTTTACGATCGCAGCAAGATCGCCGAACTGAAGTCGCTCCTGGCCGACGAACCGCAGTTCGTCTTCGAGGCCCATTCGACCGACTATCAAGGTACTACACCCTTGACCGCTCTCGTCGAGGACGGCTTCCCCATTCTGAAGGTTGGTCCCGAGCTGACATTCGTGTTGCGCGAAGCCCTTTACGGCCTGGATCTCATTGCTTCCGATCTCGTGCCCGACTATGGCGAACGGCCGCTCTACGCGGCCGTGGAAGCGCTGATGCTCGCGCAGCCGAAAAACTGGAGCCAGCATTATTACGGAACGGAGGCGGAGAAGCGCTGGCTGCGGCATTATTCGCTGTCCGATCGCATTCGCTATTACTGGGCGTCATCCGACGCGCAATCCGCTGTCGAGAGATTATGCGACGCGTTGCGCGGTAAGACCGTGCCGCTTCCGTTGTTCTGGCAGCACATGCCGGCTGCACGGCACTTCGCGGATGCGCCATTGGAGCCGGAGCAGGTTTTGATATGGCGTATCACCCGCAGCCTCGCGGATTATCACGCAGCCTGCGGAGCCATCAAACGATAGCTAGCTGATCGAAGGAGGAGATCATGGAGGAACTGAAAGGGAAGATCGCCGCGGTAACCGGCGCGGCATCGGGGATCGGGCTCGCCTCGACTGAGGCCATGATTGCGGCGGGAGCGAAGGTTGTCCTCGTCGATCGAGATGAGAGAGCATTGGCATCGGTGTGCGAGCGCCTGGGCGATCTTGCGATTCCGCTTGTTGTCGATCTGCTTGATTCGGAGCAGTGCGCCGCGCTACTGGAGGGCATCCTTGCCAAGGTCGAGCATCTCGACATTTTTCATGCCAATGCCGGCACCTATATTGGCGGCGATCTGGTGGAGGCCAATCTCGACGCCATCGACAGGATGCTCAACCTGAACGTCAATGTCGTCATCAAGAATGTCCGCACGGTCGCGCCGCATATGATCGGGCGCGGGACGGGCGATATCATCGTCACGAGTTCGGTCGCTGGGCATTCGGCGATCCCGTGGGAACCTGTCTATTCGCCCTCGAAATGGGCAATGACCAGCTTCGTTCAGGCCATGCGGCGCCAGCTTCTGAAGAGCGGTATTCGCGTCGGCTCCGTTTCTCCAGGCCCGGTCATCAGCGCCCTGCTTGCCGACTGGCCGGAGGAAAACCTGCGCAAGGCCAAGGAAGCCGGCGCCCTGATCGAGCCCAAGGAGGTCGCCGACGCCATCATGTTCATGCTGACGCGCCCGCGTAACGTGACGATTCGCGACGTCGTGGTTCTGCCGAGTGCCTTCGACATCTGAGGAGCGAAGCATACGGCATCAGGAAAATTCCGGCGATAGCGAGCGCGCTTGGCATGTGGATGCCCGGGAGGCTCTTATTTGTCGCCGGAAGATGTCTCACAATCACGGAGCCGGCCTACTATATCTGGTCGAGCCTTGATCCCGCGGATGGCGACACCTTTGTAATCGTGATTGAATTCACTCAACCTTGATGTCGCAAATGATCTGGATATTTTACCAGATTAAGTAGTACGCTTTCGACACCGATAGGGATTCTTCGCGACTTCAGGCCAAGAATTCACCGTCGAGGAAACGATAAACAGGTAGTTGTCATGTTTCTAGAAGCAGCTCTTTCCCGTTTGATCAAAATCGGAACGCTTACGGTCACTTTTCCGGACGGTTCCACGCGCAGTTTCGGTACGGGAGCGGAACCGCGTGCAGCGATGAAAATCAATACCACCCGCGCAAAGCGCCGTCTGCTCCTCAATCCTGCCCTGGCGCTGGGTGAGGCCTACATGGACGGCGAAATCGAGCCAGGATCCGGCGATCTCTATGAAATGGTGGACCTGCTTGCCCTCAATTTGATGGAAGGGGGGACCCATCCTTTCGAGAAACTGATGGAAAAGATCCGTTGGCTGCGGCGAAATCTCGATCAATTGAATTTTGCGGATCGTTCCAAGCGCAATGTGGCGCATCACTACGATCTCGATGCGCGGCTCTACTCCTTGATGCTGGACGAGGACAGGCAATATTCCTGTGCCTATTTCCCCATCGGTGACGAGACGCTCGAGGAAGCGCAGCTCAAGAAGAAGCGGCATATCGCCTCGAAACTCATGCTCGATCGTCCGGGCCTGGAGGTTCTGGACATCGGCTGCGGATGGGGCGGCATGGCGCTCTATCTTGCTAAGGAGTTCGGCGCGCGCGTCACGGGCCTGACCCTTTCGGAGGAACAATTGGTGGCCGCAAAAGCCCGCGCGAAGGACGCCGGGCTCGAGCATATGGTCACGTTCGAACTGCTGGATTATCGCTCCTGGACGCGCCCGGTCGATCGCGTCGTCTCGGTCGGCATGTTCGAGCATGTGGGCATCAACCATTATAAGATCTTCTTCGACAAGATCCGCTCCATGCTCAAGGAGGACGGCGTCGCGCTGATCCATGCAATCGGCCGGGCCGATGGTCCCGGCAGCACCAACCCGTGGATCGCGAAATATATCTTCCCCGGCGGCTATTCGCCGGCGGTATCCGAAGTCCTGTCCGTGGTCGAGAAATCCGGTCTCTGGACGACCGACATCGAAATCCTGCGGCTCCATTATGCCAAGACGCTCGAGCAATGGCGTGACCGCTTCATGAAGAACAGGAGCGCCCTCGCAAAACTCTACGACGAGCGGTTCTGTCGCATGTTCGAGTTCTATCTTGTCGGGTCCGAACTTGCCTTCCGTCGCATGGGGCACATGAACTGGCAATTGCAGCTGACGAAGAATGTTTCCGCCCTGCCGCTGGCCCGAGACTACATGGTCGATATCGAGCGGGCCCGGGCGGCCATTGCCGAGCAGGGAAAGATGGGACCGATCGAGGCCGCGAGCGCGCGGGCGAAACGGGATCTGACCTTGCACGACGAGCGCAAATCCCGTCAGCAAAATCAATCCGGCGGGGAGTCCTCGCGGAACCTCTAAAGCCTGCTTGCAGGCAGTTATGAGGGCCTTGGCTGGGCACGATATCTTGCCCGGCCTTTTCTTCCGTAACTATGCGGTACATGCTGCATCTTGGAGGCGATTGTGTTCTGCGTATGCAATCTAAAGTTTAAGTGTCGATGCCTCTGCGGACGCTCGACATGCCCGCGGAAGCGCAAGGCCCTGTGGCTTCTGGCACACACTCGCCGATTGAGTTTGTATGATCATGGTATTGGTAAACTTGTCATCATCGGTCCCGAGTGGCTATGAGGTCATCATCACTTAATGATGAGACATGTCGCCTCTTCGGCCTCATCAATCGAAGAAGCGATATTAATGTGCGGGGCTTGTTAGGATAGGATGCGATCAACCAAGACTGAAAAGACTCTTTCCCGGCGAGCTTTCATGCTGGGGTCGATCTCTGCGACTGCGGCGCTTGCGGGCTGTGCCACCACAGCCTCTGTTCCGACTCCGATTGCAGCCCCGGTTCGCACGCCGCCGGTCGTTCCTGTGGCGTCAGAACCTCAGAGCATCATTACATCGGATCCCGAGTTCGAAGCGCGCTATGCGTCCGTGGTTGATGGCGGCCATGTCATTCCGGCCGTTCCCTATCGAAAGCTGGACCCGAAGTTTTATCGTCAGCGCGTTCCCGATCCGACAGGCGAGGCACCCGGCACAGTCGTCGTCGATACGGCATCGAGATTTCTCTATGTCGTTGAGCGCGGCGGCACGGCGATGCGCTATGGTGTCGGCATCGGCCGCGATGGCTTCGCGTGGCAGGGCGAAGGTATCATTCATTGGCGGCAGCATTGGCCGCGCTGGAAGCCGCCGGGCGACATGATTGCCCGCAAACCGGAACTCGCGAAATATTCCGTCGCCAATGGCGGCATGGACCCGGGCATCAAGAACCCGCTGGGTGCCCGTGCGCTCTATATCTTCCAAAATGGCAAGGATACGCTCTACCGTCTGCATGGCTCGCCGGAATGGCGCTCCATCGGCAAGGCAGCCTCGTCAGGCTGTGTTCGCCTGATCAACCAGGATGTCATCGACCTCTATGAGCGCATCCCCTATCACGCGCGAATCGTCGTTCACCAGTCGCCGCTTCAAAGCAAGGCGATTTCCGCCTGAGCGAAATCGGCTTCCTCGGGGGGCGCCGATGTTTCGGGGCGGTGTAGCGCCGCACGAAATCTTGACATGTGTGCGACTGAGTAGCACTTTAGCGTCTAAAGGAGATTGTCTCGTGAGCGTCAAGTCGTCGATATCGTTGACCGATCAGCAGGATGCGTTCGCCCGTTCGCTTGTCGAGACCGGCCGCTATTCCAGCCTGAGCTCCGTTCTCCACCAAGGTCTGGAACTGCTGCGACAGAAAACGGAAGCCGAAGCGGCCGAGACGGAAGGGCTGCGCAGGCTCATCCAGCGTCGCGTTGATGGACCGAAGATCCCTGCTCAGGAGATGGAAGAGCGGATCGAGAGCATGATCGAGCGCAAACAGCGAGCTCCTCGTGTGGAGCCTTGAATATTCCAAGGATGCCGATCTCGATTTCGAACTGACCTTCGATCATCTGTTTGCATCCTATCTCGATCTTGGAGACTCGGCTGACGAAGCTCTGGAGCGCGCTGCTAACCGTATTCGCGAACTCCATCTGGAAATCAATCGGTTGGTCGAAACCCCATATATCGCAACATTGCAGCCGGATATCTATCCTGGCATCCGCTTCCTGCGGCGTGACAAGGCGGCCGTCTGGTTTCTGCCGATCGAGGAACGCAAAGCGATCATCGTTGCAACGATTTTCTTTGGCGGTCAGTATTATATCAGGCGGATGCTGGCGCGCATGCTGCAGCGATAAGGATCAATTGTCTGTTCGAATGGGGTTTCCGGCTTCGAGCCGACCCATCGTCTTATTGGTGGCGACCCATTGGCATCCTCCTGGTGCCACTTGTGCAATCTGCATGTAATGTAGCCGCAATCTTTGGCTGTCAGTGGGGCGAGGGATGGCGATGGCCGTCCTTTGGGGGAGGGTCATTGCGAATTCTGCTTCTTGAAGATGAGCCAGAAATGGCGCGCGCGCTGCTCGAAGCGCTGCGGCGCCGCGACGTGCTCGCCGATCATGTCCGCACCATTGCGGATGCCGACGTCATGGCGCGTGTCGGGAGCTATGATGTCCTTGTGCTCGACCGCCGGCTGCCTGACGGCGAGGGGCTGGACCTCGTGGCGGCATTGCGCCAACGCAAGCATCCCGTGCCGATCCTGGTGCTGACTGCGCTCGGCAGCGTCGACCATCGCGTCGACGGGCTCGATAGCGGCGCCGACGACTATCTTGCCAAGCCTTTCGCGATCGAGGAGTTGCTTGCCCGGCTGAGAGCACTCCAGAGGAGGGGCCCGACGGTATCCGATCGTTATCTGAATTTCGGTAATCTGAGCGTCGATCCGGCAACCAATGACATTTTCGTCGGCGGCTCGCTGGTCGAATTTCCGCGCCGTGAATATCTGGTGCTGGAGACACTGATGCGCCGCCCAAACCGCATCGTCACGCGGCCGAGCCTTGTCGAGGCCGTGTACGCCTTTGAAGACGAGATCGGCTCGAACGCCCTGGATGCGCATATTTCACGCATTCGAAAGAAACTGCTTCTGGCCGAGGCCACGGTTGAAATAAGAGCCGTGCGCAACATCGGCTATCTGATCCGGGCGAAGGCATGAACGCGGAACGCAGCCGATCGTTGCGCTGGGGGCTTATAAGGCGCCTGATCGCCTTGCAGGCCTTTCTTCTCGTTCTCTTCTTCGTCCTTCTCGTCGGCTGGATATGGATCATCAATCCCGAGCTGGAAGATGCCAATGAAGAGGCCGTCCGGGTCGTCGCTCAGCAGGTAACAAGAGACGATGACGACCAATTGCAGGTGGCGGAAACGCAGGAGGTAGCAGAGCTGAAGCGGCACTATCCTGAACTCTGGTTCATGATCCGGGATCACAAGGGAATACTCTTTCAATATGGAGAGATACCGGCGACCGCTCTCAACGAGAACTTCCCGTGGACGATAGATCGGGCAAGGGTGGAGGCTGGCAATGGAGCCCATGCCACGGTCGAGAACAGGGAGACCTCGGTTGGCAAGCTGCAGATCGTCGCGGCCACCGAACGCGGCTTTGACAATGACGGCTTGAACGTGTGGATCAATATGCGGGTCGACGTTGCCAAAGGTCCTAATGGTGAAATCCATTGGCTCAACGTCTTGCCGGCTCTGGCATTCGTCATCTTCATCGGTGTCTTTCCGATACTGGCGGTGACTGGCGTGGCGACGCTGCTCGTCACGCCACGTGCCGTCGGCCGGTCGCTGAGCGGGCTTGTGGAAACGGCAACGCAGGCGCAAGCGATCGATTTCGACACACGCTCGGCCCGTCTCGATCGATCCAAGGTGCCGACCGAGATTATCCCCCTCGTGGATGCCTTCAACCATGCCCTCTCGAAGCTGGACGAGGGGTATAACAGGCATAATCGCTTTCTTGCCGATGCCGCGCATGAGCTGCGGACGCCGATTGCGATCGCGCGGACGCGAGCGGACCTTCTCCCCGAGGCCGAAGTCAGCCAGCAGGTGCGCGATGATATCGACCGCCTGTCTCGCGTCGCCCATCAACTCCTGGAGATGCAGGCAATCGGGGTGGTCGAACTGCGGGCGGAAAAGAAGGACCTGAATGTGCTGGTCGAAAACATCGCTGCCGACCTTGCGCCGATTGCCATGGATGCGGGCTATGATTTCGATTTCGAGCCAAGCCCGGAGGAGGCGGTCTTCGTGATCCAGACCTCGACGATCGAAACGGCGGTTGTCAACCTGATCCGAAATGCGATCGATCATGCCGGAGGTAAGGGCTCGATCATCGTTCGTGTCGGCGCTGGCGGTACGATCGATGTCTGCGACGAAGGCCCAGGCATTCCGCCGGAGGAGCGCGATCGTGTCTTCGAGCCGTTTCGCCGCATCAACACCAGTTCGTCCGGTGCTGGCCTGGGGTTGAACCTGGTCAAGAAGGCGGCTGAGCTCCACGGCGGACGGGTTTCGTTCCCGGACACCGGTAGCGGTTTTTGCGTGCGCCTGCAGATCGGTTCTATCCCGCCCACTGTCCCAGTTACAGACATGGGCTGGCGGCAGAAGCCGCAAGTGCCGGGCTAAAACGGCGTGTGGCAGCTATTGCCGCGCAAAATCCTGAAACTGTTTTCATTTTCACAAGCGGTCGGGGCTCGGATATTCGATTTTCCGAAGCCGAGTTCCCTGATAGGGTTTTGGGGAGAGACTCCAACGGGATAAGGTCATTCTCGGTGACAGCGGTCCGCGCCATATTGAGATCGTCAGCTTGTTGATCGATGCGGGCGCAGACGTCAATCTAGGGAACAATGATGGCGCAACGCCGCTGCAGCATGCGCGCAGTCGCGGTAACGCTGAGATCGTGAAATTGTTGGAAACGGCGGTGGCGACGTAACGCAGCATTCCGGCTTCCAATGCTATGCAATACGACAGGGAGGTACATGTCTCAGCCTCCCGAAACGATGAGAATGAAGGGCTTCGATAATGGAAAGAAAATACTACTCCTCTTTGGGTGGCCATCCGCCGCAAAGCGACCTACTGACGGGGCGTGCCGTATTCACGGAGGCCTATACGGTCATTCCGAAGGGCGTGATGCAGGACATCGTCACCAGCTATCTGCCCTTTTGGAACGAGACGCGCTGCTGGGTGATCGCCCGGCCGCTTTCGGGTTTTGCCGAGACCTTTTCACAATATGTCATGGAGGTGGCGCCAGGCGGCGGCAGTGACCGTCCGGAGCAGGATGCCGAGGCCGAGGGCGTGCTGTTCGTCGTCGATGGCGAGATCGAGTTGACGCTGCCATCCGGCAAGCATGTTCTTCAGCCGGGCGGCTATGCCTTCCTGCCGCCGGGGTTGAAATGGTCGCTGCACAATCGCTCCGGCGCCCATGCCCGCTTCCATTGGGTTCGCAAGGCCTATGAGGCCGTCGAGGGGCTGGCCCATCCTGAGCCGCTTATCTTGAACGAGAAGGACATTACGCCATCAGCCATGCCGGGTACGGAGGGCCGCTGGGCAACGACCCGCTTCGTCGATCCGTCCGACCTGCGGCACGACATGCACGTGACGATCGTCACCCTGCAGCCGGGTGCCGTCATTCCTTTCGCGGAAACCCATGTCATGGAACATGGCCTCTATGTGCTGGAAGGGAAGGCCGTCTATCGCTTGAACCAGGATTGGGTCGAAGTCGAGGCCGGCGACTTCATGTGGTTGCGCGCCTTCTGCCCGCAGGCTTGTTATGCGGGAGGTCCAGGCCCGTTCCGCTATCTGCTCTACAAGGATGTCAATCGTCATATGGCGCTGCGTCCATTCGGTTCGCGCCGTTGAGCCGATCGCCTCCCCGGAGCGCCTGAGTGCCCTTGGTACTGGGCGTTTCGCGAACGAGCGCTGTAACGTCGGAGATATGCTTTCACTGACCTCTGCCGTCCGGCTTTTGAACATCGTCGCCGGCCGGCAATCCGATCTCGATCAGCGTATGGCTGATTTTCTCGCGCGCTTCGAGATAGGCCGAACCGGTGTTACGAGACGGCAAGCCAACATTGGCGGCCGTCGAACCAGGCCTCAATTGCAGCGCCGTCGCCAAAGCCTGTTTCGCTTCATCGGTCCGACCCAGTCGTTGATAGGCGGTTGCCAGAAGCATATGAGCGCGTCCTGTTCCCGGCGTAATTGCAATAGAACGCTGCAGCCATCTGACGGCGTCTTCATTGCGGTCCAAAAGCAGATCTGCAAAACCTGCTCCCAACAACCATGTCCAGCGCGAGACATCCGGCGTATCGAAGCGATCGGCCTGTTCGAATGTTGCAAGTGCATCCTCGAACCGGCCCAGCTGAACTTGCGTCAAACCGAGGTGAAACAGCGCTGTCCCATCCCACGGATTGAGGCTCAACGCCCTTGCACAAGCCACAAGGCTTTCTGCAAATTGGTTGGTTACGGTCAAAAAGCGGCAATAGGTTCCAAGTACCGGAAGGAAGTTTGGCCGGGCTTTCAAAGCACGTTCCAACAGAGATCTCGCGTTATTTTCCGCAGCCCTGCTTTCGGCGGGATTGTACCAGGCAAGCTGAATTCCGCGCAGGTGCAGCGCCGCCAAAGCAATTTGCAGATCGACATTATCCGGTTGTTCGGCGAGATATTTCTCCAGTATCGACCGAGCCGTCGCAAACCGTTCATGTGTCGTCTGATTGATCGAGGCGGAGGCCTGCTTTATCGCGACACTGGCGGCGCCAGCCTGAGGGGCACTGTCGGTTTGACCGAATTTGTTCAAGCGAACGGCAAGATCATAGCCAGCCCCGGCAGCAAGCCGAGATGCGAGGCGCTGTTGGTCGGGCTCGCTGGCATCCAGCTTGACTTCGGCGACCGATACGACCTCCCGGCTGCTCGCATTGATAAAGCGCGTTTGAAAGATCCATGCTTGCGGACTTCTTTGCAGTTCCCCCTGTAGAAGGAAATCCGCTCCATCGGAGCGATTGAAGGTGGGCTTGCCTGATTTCGCCGGCTCGCGTTCCTTGGGAAGGACGAGGCGGATACCATCGATCCTGGCAAGGCCATTGATCATTTCCGCAGCAACGCTTTGTGCTAGAGCGGCGCTTTGAGCATCACCAACAGTATCGACGATCGGCAGCACTTCGATGACAGATCGGCCGTTCCCTGAAATGCCGCCAAATCCCGAAGAAAAGACAGCGACACCGAAAATCATGGCAAGCATGCAAAGAAGTGCGGCTCCGCCGAGAACCAAGGCTTTAGGCAAGCCTAGCCAATGGCGAGGTGCGATGGGGTAAGTTGCCGGAGCGTCGGCAATCGGCGTATCGCTCAACGCCGGTCGCGGGTCCGGACCTTCCTGTCTCGTGGATACCTCAGCGGTAAACAGATAACCGCGGCCCGACACAAGCTTGATCATGTGCCGTTCCGTATCACCCAATGCCGTGCGTATTTCGCGAATACATTGAAAAAGGCTGTCTTCCCCGACATGAATCCCGGGCCAGACAGTATCCATCAGTTCCTGCTTGCTGACGGCACGCCTATTGTTTGCAACGAGGAATTTCAGCAATTCAAAAGCTTTAGGGCGCAGCTTGATGATCGAGCCGTCAGGTCCGTGAAGCGCGGCGCGATCTGGATCGAGGACGAACCCAGCAAAACAAAACACCTACTCTCACCGATCCTCATCTGAAGTATCGAAAATACCATGAGTATAAAGAGGGCTTAACTCCCCAGTCAACGTGCCGATATCCGCCGAGGCGGAAACAGATTTTCACTTGCATTCATGGGTAATGATCTCGGTCACGAGCAATCAAGTGCCTGGTGAAGTCGATAATTCAGAAAAATTTCAGAAAATATCAGAAGCTCGCCGAGCCTCATCAGGACATCCAATCTCGTTCCAACTACCATCGGGCGATATTTTTTTATATATTTCATCAACCGCTGATAAGCTGAGGCTCAAGATGTGGACAAGACGGGAACGAAGCAATCTCTCGATTGTTAACCGTTTCTCTCCACCGATATCCGCGGCGGCCCCGATTGAGCACCGATGTGCTGGACCTCGCTCAGCCGACACAATGGAAAGAACCGTTTATGGGAAGAGTGCTTGATTTCCCCCCTCATCGACCAGCGCATCCTGCCCGGGCAATGGAGGCACCGTCTCCCGGCAAGCCGAGCGAACTGATCGAAACGGCGCAATTTTCTTCCGCCGTTTTCTTACTGGCACGTAGCTTCGCCGCTGTTTACGAATCCTTGCCTTGGACTGCGGCGCTTTTTGCCACCCAACAACGCCGGCTCTTATGTCACGCCGCATTGAGCGACTACTTTCTGGCCGTTCGCAGGGCCGGGGCGGGATTGACCAGAAACGGTTTTGGAAGTCTCGCCCGGCAGTACGGGATTGCCAGCCGCAATACCGCCTACGCATTTTTCGACGAAGCGCTGCGATACAATATCATTCGTCCGGTCGCAGGTTCCAGAGGTGGTCCTTCGGATGAGGTCGGGCCTACGCACCCAACACTGTCGATGCTGATCCGCTGGTACAGCCTGCATTTCCAGGCGCTCGACCTTATAGACGGAGGAGGCAGGGCGGCTCGGTTCCTTATGGAGCCGCAACGCATGCTGATACTCATCGAACCGCTTGCGGCACATGCCTTGTTAACAAGCCGGGAGGTACGCAGCCCTGGGCCGCTTCATGCCATCTTTGCCATCGGCGATACGGGGGGATTTCTGATGGATCGCCTCATCGCCGGAATAGATCCGGAAACTGTGGTGGGACAGGGACGGCTCCCGACGAATGTCAGCTCGATTTCCTCTCTAGCCTCATCGTTCGGCCTTTCGCGCGCCCATATCAGCGGCAAGCTCGCAGCAGCTGAATCGATCGGTGCCGTCGGTTGGAGCGGCCGGCGAGGGCGTTCATACATCTGGATCTCGTCCGGCTTCTACCAGGAATATGCGCGTGCGCACGCCCGCAAACTACGCATTCTGGATGACGCCTTCACCGAAGCTTGCACTATTTTGGCGTCGTTCCCGATAAAATCGGCGGCTACCTCCGATAGCTGAGATCCTTTGTGCAATGATCGGTTTGCAAATGAAGAACTCGGCTGATCAAAAGGCGGTTGAACGGTAGCAGCAAAGCTCCGTTCTGCAATACAACTTCAGAATAACCTGAAAGTAAGCTTTCCCGAATAAATATAGTTTCCAGGTCTCCGAGGCTCGCCGAGGCTGCTGCGGATTGGAAACGCCATGCCATCAATCGATATCATCGTTCCGAAGTCTGCGCCGCGCCGATGGCAGGAAATCGTGGTCGCGCGTCTGCAGGCAGAAGGGCACGATATCGCTGTCGTACATGAAGCCGGGTCGAATGCGTGGCCGGCCGCCATCAATACAGCCTTGGCTATCGAGCGAAAAATCTTCCGCCGGCGCGATCTGGCGCTTGCCGCTCCTCTGTCGGAGATCCCCGCCCGCAGTCGCGATAGGTCTGCAGTCCTTCGGCTGGATCTTATCGGCCACGCTGTGCCATCGGACGTTCCGACCATCACATTGCGGTTCGACGGGGCGCGGTCGGACCTGTCGGTCGCGAGGTCGGTTGCCGCTGGCGCTTTGCCTGTTATCGATGCCGTCCTGGACGGAAAAACGGTGGTAGGTCGAGCCTGGCCGATGATCGATCGGCGGGAAACCGTGTCGCTTGGCGCGGAGGATGTGCTCGCCCGTGCCGTCACGCTTGCTGTTTCCACGGTTCGTGCCTTTGCCGAAAACCGGCTCGTTATGAACGAACCGGTGTCCACAGTATCTGAGAATCTCGTCAGTGGAGCGCTGGGCTTTGCATCCGCTTGTCTGACCGGCGCCTTGCCACGCCTGGGCCGAGAAGCGATGCGACGCGCGCGCTTTCGCCACGCGCATTGGCGTGTCGGTTATCGTTTTATAGATGGGCCGGGTGTCGCGAGCAGCTGTGAGCTTGGCAATGGCTGGTCCGTGCTGCCGGATGCCGGAGATCGCTTCTATGCCGATCCCTTTCCGTTTCAATGGCAGGATCGCTTCTTCCTGTTCGTGGAAGATTATCCGCATGCGACCGGCAAGGCAGTCATCTCGGTCGTGGCATTCGATGCCACAGGGAAGCCTGGAGAGCCGCGATGCGTGCTGGAAGAGCCTTACCATCTGTCTTACCCGCAGGTCTTCGAGCACGGCGGCGCGATCTGGATGCTTCCTGAGGCAAGTTCAGGCGGAAAACTCATCCTCTATCGCTCGATAGAGTTTCCGGATCGCTGGGCTCCCGAGGCCGTGCTCATCGAAGGCGAGATTTCCGATGCGACACTGCTCGAACATGGCGGGCAACTCTGGTTGTTTGCGACCAATCGCGATGGTCACGGCAGTACGTCCGATACGCTCGTAGTCTTTCACGCACCACGGCTTGCCGGCCCCTGGAGGCCGCATGTGTTGAACCCGGTTCTCATCGATCGTCGCATGGCCCGCCCGGGCGGCGCCTTCGTCCGCAAGGAGAGTAGCATCTATCTGCCGGTCCAGGACGGAACGCTCGGCTATGGCGGCGGGCTCGGCATCTCGCAGCTGCTGGAGCTGGATGAGAGGACGGTTCGGCTGTCGCCGCCCCGACCGATTGCGGCGCGTGGCGACTGGCCCTATCCGAAAATCCATACGCTCAATCGTTCAGGCCGACTGGAGGTGATCGACGGGATTGCAGCCGTGCGGAAGTGAGCGGGACAGAAGCAGGGCTTCGTAGCCAGCGCACATGCGCGCCGGCGAATATTGCGCCTTCAGTTGCCGTCCGGCGGCCGCCAGTCGGGCGGCTAGCTCGGGCCTGGCGATGAGTTCGGTAAGTCCTTCGGCCATTCCCTTCGCATCGGCATCGACGAAGAGTGCGGCTGCTTCGCCCTCATCTGTGGTCAGGACTTCCCGCAGAACATCGAGCTTGCTTGCAACCACCGGCAGCCCGGAAATGGCCGCTTCGACTGCGGCAAGACCAAAGGTTTCCGTCAACGAGGAAAAAGCATAGGCGTCTCCCGCTGCGAGGAACTCGAAAATGCGTGAGGGAGGTACTTCGCCGACGAGATGCAGCCTGTCGGTGACGCCATTGGCTTCGGCAAAAGCGACAATCGCATCCTGCTCGGGGCCGGTGCCGGCGATGGCAATATGAATGTCGGACAGATGGACGAGGGCGCCGACGAGCGCGATCTGGTTTTTCGACGGCGCCATGCGGCCCGAAGAGACGGCGAGCCAGGCGTCTTGAGGAAGACCGAAGGCCGCGCGCGCCGCAGCCTTGTCGGCGGCGGCTGAGGGCGCAAGAACGCCGTGGTCGATGCGTGACATCCGGCGCCGGTAGGCTTTCGGAAAGCTGTCGAACTGCGCTTCCGTCCAACTCGAATTGACGACGTTGGCGTGATA
Source organism: Rhizobium sp. BK098 (assembly GCF_014193155.1). Classification (NCBI taxonomy): domain Bacteria; kingdom Pseudomonadati; phylum Pseudomonadota; class Alphaproteobacteria; order Hyphomicrobiales; family Rhizobiaceae; genus Rhizobium; species Rhizobium sp. BK098. The sequence goes on from NZ_JACHYY010000004.1 coordinate 370,219, forward strand.
GGCGCCGAAAGTGCCCATCAGCTTGTCTATCTGCGTCAGAATCCCCCTGACGCCTCTGGTCTGCGGCGCACCGCTCTGGTTTGCGATGATCAAGTCCACGCCGGCGAGCCGCGCGCCGATGGTGCCAAAAATATTGCCATAGTGCTGGAAGGTGACGACCGCATCCGGCCGAGCGTTGCGCAGGTAACCCGCAAGTCCGATGGCAGCCCTTATCTGGCCTGGCAAGCCGCGCGGCGGCTTGGTGAGGATGAAATCGGCGTGCGGATCGCGGTCGTAGACCTCGGTCTTCCGATACATGAAGACGGTGCGAACCTCATGGCCGCGCGCGCGCAATCCCTCGCCGACCATATCCGAAATTCGCTGTGCTCCGCCCGCTTCCGCCTGGGTTTGGACCTGAATGATTTTCATGAACGGCCTTTTAGGAAAGAGCGGGCGGCAAGTGCGTCTTCGCCGGCGAGGAAGCCGAGGATTGACGGGTTGATGCCGATGGTGCGGCGTGCGATGAACACGGCGGTCACGCACCAAACCATGATCGTGCCGGCGATGGCGAGCGCCGCACCGATCGGGCCGAGCCAATAGGTTAGCACGGCCGTCGCACAGAGCCCGAAGGTGTTGACGATAACCAGCAGCTTGAAAAGCGCGTGCTGAAGGCCCGTCAGCTGCATCAGGATTTCGGTCGGCCCGCAGGCGGTGCCGATTGTCGCGCCGATGCCGAAGATAATCAGCGTTACCTGCATCGTCGGCGTGGCATAGGCATGATTGAAGATCGACAGGATCAGGTCACCGAAGATCAGGAACGATACCAGCACGCACAAGGCGATGATGAAGCCGCCCAGAGCGGCAAGACTGGTGATACGCTGCACATGTGCCTTGTCCCCGGTGTAGAAGGCAGCCGAGATCTGCGGCGCAAGCGCCTGGTTGATGCCGTTGAGTGCCAATACGACCAGCCGCATCGTGCGATCCGCGACGAAAATCGCGCCGGCGGCCTCGGGGCCGAGAATGGCCGCGACCAGCAAGGTGCTTGCCTGGCTAAGCGCCGGCGGTAGCGCGGTAACGCCCCATAGCCCGAGCGTCACCGTCTTGAATTCGGTCTTCTGTTCTGTCGTCAGCGGGCCACGCTGGGCGCGGATCGTATCGCGAAAGAGGACAAATGTCTGGGGTGCGATCATCGGGAGCAGCAACCCGGCTGTGAGATAGGTTGCGGCAACTGCGCTCATCTTCAGCTGCATGAAATGTGCGAGCACGAAAACCGGGATTGCCACTGCTCGCCAAACGACATCGCGCGGCAGCAGTGCGAAGATCAGCGCATTCTTGGCGCGAAGAGCACAGGCGACGAATTCCGACCAGCCGAGCGCGAAGGCCAGCACCATGGTCGCCATGCAGATCGGGAGCCATTCGGGCATCTGAGCCCCAGCGAATGGCAAGAAGCCGATGATGAGAATGAGCAGGCTGAAGCCTGCAAGCCCCATGAGTGCGACAAGGATGGAGCGGGCCATCATGCCGTTTGCGGAGTTCAGGTCGCTGTTGCCGGCATATTGCGGCCAGAACCTGAGCACGGCGCTTTGCTGGCCGACTATGGCGAAGAAGGAGACCAGGCTCGCTCCGGCATAGGCGGCGCTATAAAGGCCGAACTGCCGTTCATCGGTCGTCATGGCGACGGCGACGAACATCAGGAACGAGAGGCCGGCGCTGGCAAGCTTGATCACACCGGCAACGGCGCCGCTCCTGGCAAGAGCGCCGATCGACAAGCGCAGGTTGCTCGCTGGCGGCGGCGTTTCGGCCGATAAAGTATCGCTGCTGCCAGCTTTCTCACTCAACGACCTGTTCCCGTGTTGATTGCTGTCGACCGAATGGCCCATAGCGCCTGAAATAGAATGTATCTCTAATATCGTAAGTACTCATGCTTGCGCCAGAACGAAGTCGCAACATGGTTACTTGCGATATCTGAAGTTGATCACACGCTCTGGTGTAAATTCAACGGATGATTAACATTATTCACTAATACTGAATTTAGTGATGTGTGATGAGCCGGAGACCCGCGGCCCGCGGAGAGGAACAGGATGAAGCCGTTTAACATTGACGAGCGCTCGCTTCCGCCGCTGTTCGATGTCGGTGCCGTGTGGACTATCCTGTGGCAACGCTGGCTGACTGTGCTGGCAAGCACTTTGGCCGTGCTCCTGCTGGCGCTGGCTTACCTTGTAGTGGCAAAGCCGAGCTATACCGCGACAGCTTCCGTCATGATCGATCCACGCGATCCGCGCGCGACGAATCTCAACAATGTTCTGCCCGGCATCGGCAGTGACAGCGCGGCCATCGCGAGCCAGGTATTCGTGATTGAATCGCGCGACCTGCTGATGAAGGTCTTTGAGAGTGAAAACATCGAAAACGATCCCGAATTTGCAAGCGGCGGTCTGCTGTCGCGTATCGGTCTGGCTTCGCATCCCACGAAGGATTCGATCTTCAGGAGCTTTCAGCGTGCCGTCACCGTGGAGCGTGCCGGGCTTACCTATGTCATTGATGTCAGTTTCGCATCCCGCTATTCCGACAAAGCGGCCCGGATCGCCAATGCGATTGTCAATCGCTACAGGGCCGGTCTGTCGGGGGAGCGAGAAACTGCAAACAGCGACGTAAACTCCCTGCTCGCGAGCCGGATCGGCAATCTCCAGAAGAACGTCAGCGATGCCGAGCAGGAGGTCGGAGATTTCAAGGTCTCGCATCAGATTCTGGATGCTTCCGCCGGAGGCACGCTGCAGTCCCAGATCGACAAGCTTACGGATCAGTTGATCAGCGCGCGAAGCGAGGCGGACCAGGCCAAGGATAAATATGCCCAGGCGGTTGCCGCAGGCACCTCACCGGCGGGTCTTGCCAAGCTTTCGGAAATCCTGTCTTCCGAGGCGACGGTCAAACTCCGCGAAAACTACAATCAGCGGGCGGCCGACCTCGCCAATTACGAGGCCATGTATCAGCCGCGCCATCCGATCATCAAAAGGCTGCGATCCGAACTGGACAGGATGCAGGGCCTCATGACCATCGAGGCGCAGCGGATCACGCGGGAATTGAAGGCAAAGTCCGATCTCGCCGCGCAAAACGTCACAGCACTTCAGGCAAAGCTCGATGATCTCCGCCAGAAGCTGGAAAGCTCAAATGCCGCGCAGGTGCAGTTGCGGCAGCTGGAGGCGAAGACGAAGGCGGCGCGCACTGTCCTTGACGATTTCCTGAAGCGCGCCGAGGAAACATCGCAGATGCAGGGCCTGCAGCTACAGGAGGCGCGGGTAATCAGCGCTGCCGCTCCGCCGGTGCAGCCGACCTGGCCCAAGCCGCTGCTGCTCTTGCCGGTCAGTGCAGCGCTTGGCCTTATTATCGGCTGTGGTCTTGCCCTGGTGCGCGGCCCCAAACATCAGCCGGAGCAAGATCCGACGAGCCCCATAAGAGGCAGCCTCCTCGGCGTCGAGCCTCCTCGGCATGCCGTAAAGGAGACCGTAAAACCGGAGCCGGTCAATCTTGGAGAGTATCGGCTGCCTGGTCTTGCCGGCTCCGGCGCCTATCTCAGCATCCGCGCGATGCGAAGACGCTTTTTCCAGGCCGGAAACGAAGCCTTTTCACGGGATGTGTTGCAGCTCATGCGACGCATCATTCTGCATCTGACCGAGCATCCGAAGCCTTACGTGCTGCTGGTCTCATCGCTTCATACGCCGGTTGCGGCGAGACTGGCGGGGGCAATGGTCGGCATTGGCCTGCAACAGGCCGAACAGAATGTACTTGTGGTCGAGTTTGGCGATCAGCCGGGTCCGGGAGCATCGGCGCGTAACGGCAACGGTGTCTTCGTGAGCGGTGCGAGCGGTCTGCGAACGGTCGTATACAACAGGCCAGTTGCCGAGAATGGGAAGCCACCGGGAGGTCTCGGCCTTGACGACATTTTGGCCACTGCCGGCTCCTTCGATTTCGTGCTTCTGATGGGACCTTCCATCGTTGGCAGCTGGGATCCCGCGCTTTTTGCCGAAGCGGATCTCATGCTTTTTGCGCTCAGCCCGGCCGAGGAAGCGGGGGAAATCACCAGCTTGCTTCGTCAGCGCCTCGATGCCGATCAGACCGGGCGCAGCGCCACGTTGACAATTGCACCGGAGCAGACAGAGACGCAAGGTGGCGAGGTGGTGCGAGCGATCCGATCGGCTGACGACGGAGAGCAGGGCAGCCGAATCTCTGCGAGGGGGTGACCGTGGGGCGCAGCTTGCGATCGACGTTGCTATCACGCCGAAGCGCTCTCAAGCTGGCAGGCGGCTCCATTCTGGCTGCTCTTCCGGCTGCCGGCGCGGCCCGTGCGGCGGCCAAGCCCATCGTGCCTTCATGCGGCATCAATCTGCCGGGATGGTTCGATCGCGGCGATGGCGTGGCGCCAAGCGAGCCTGTGCTCGAAAAGCTTCGTCAATTGGGCTTTCAAACGATCCGTTTGCCGATCAATGGCGATCTCTTGTCGGCAGGTGATACGACCACCCTCCGTCGCATCGAGGCTGGCGTGGCCGATCTCAATCGGCTGGGCTTCTCGGTCCTTGCCGACATGCATCCTTCCGAAAGTCTACATACGGCTCTCCGTCAGGATTTCGAGGCCGGTTCGCAAAGGGTGGCCGAGGCATGGATGGCGCTAGGCAGCGTCCTTGCGAACCTTTCGGATGAGACGGTCTATGCAGAATTGTTGAACGAGCCGCCTCTGCGAAATGACGCGTGGCTTCAACTAAGGCAACGGCTTGCCGAGGTCGTGCGATCGAAATGTCCTAACCATACGCTGATCTGGGGGCCATCACCCTCTCAGGGCATTTGGGAAATAGGCGAGACGCCGCCCCTTGCCGACGATAATCAGATTGCTGCCATTCATTTCTATTCACCCACGGCCTTCACTCATCAATGCGAGACCTGGGATGCGTCGCCGTTGGCGCGGATTTCGAATTTGCCCTTTCCCGCGACCATCGAGACGTCGCGGGTACAGCAGAGCATCGGAAAGCTGCGAGCGGCCGGGGACGAGCAGGCGGCAAGCCTTATCGAGGAACAATTGGCGACACCCTGGACGGAGGCTGCGATCGCCGCCGAATTTATGAAGTTGAGGCGCTGGTCCGAGACATATGACTGCCCTGTCATGATGAACGAATTTGGCGTCCTCAACTTCTGCGTCGATGCCGAAAGCCGTCGGTTCTGGGTTCGGGCCGTGCGGCAGGCGGCCGAGAGCAACAAGATCGGCTGGGCCTATTGGGAGCTTGATCAAGGTTTTGGCATCATCAGGAGCAGAGGCAGCATTGAGGGCTTCGATGACGCCATGATCGCGGCACTTCTGGATGACAGCAATGGCGGCTGAAAAGCGGCGGAATATGGCCATGTGGAACGGCAACTGATGCGGATAAATGGAGATTGGCGATGAGCGTTACCGGAGGTCGCGCCGGCTTCGGGGCGGGAGGCCTGAGCGGACTTCGTTCGGACGCCCTTTTCCATCTTTTCATCGCCATCCTCGCGGTCGTCGCTTCCGTCTCTGCCTTCGCTGTCTGGACGCCGTTCGGGGTTGTCGCGACATTCGCGTTGACGCTGGTTTTGTCGATTGCTCAGCCCGGCTGCATCCCGATCGTCGTTGCCTGCTCTTTTCTCTATCAAAATCTCGTGGTCGCCTGGTTCACGCCTTTCGTGCCCGACCACAATACGTTCGATGCGCTGCGCGGTGCCAATTTCGTCATTCTCATGACTGCATTCGGCGCCTTCGTGATGGCTTCTTTCCAGTATCGGGTGAGAGCTCTGACCGAATTGCGGCCGTGGCTGACATTTAGCTTCGTGCTCTGCGGTATAGTGAGTTTTTATCTTGCGCTCGGCGCTGTTCATGGCGGGCCGAAGGATGCCGTCATCTATTTCCGCAATACGATCACGCCGCTTGCATGTTTCCACATCGCCATTCTCGCAGCCAGCCTCTATCCCGTTGATCTGCGCAAGGGCATCTTTTGGCTCTGCGCCGTTGCCATCATCTACGGTTATCTGGAACAGATTTTCCGGATGGATTTCCTGAGCCTGTTTCATGGCGATCTCTATATTCACCGTGGTCTGAAGGCTCAGATCGAGGCCGGTGTATGGGAAAAGAAGCTGAGAGAGACCGGTTTCGTGCTTCGCGGTATCGAAGACACGATGATGACGACCTTTTTCAACATCAAGCTGTTCAGCGACCTGTTTCCGCCGATCTTCCGCAATGGCGGTCCGAATTTTCACCCGATCAGCTATGCCTACGGCTTGAGCATCATGTCTGCCTGGCTCCTCTTCAAGGGGCGCTGGCTGCTGCCGATTGCGGCCCTGCCGCTATTGCTCGTCATCGGCTCCAAAGGCGCGACATTCATGCTGCTTGTCGCGATCGGCGCCCGGCTGATCTATCGCCCATCGCGCGCGGAACTGACGCTGCTTGCCGTCGTCGCGCTTGCGGTCGTCTGGACGGTCGCCGCCATCCTCTTCGGCGCCACCCATGGCGACTACCATGTTCTCGGCCTGATCGCAGGCGTTCGCGAATTTCTGCACAATCCGTTCGGGCAGGGCCTGGGGATCGGCGGCAATCTTTCGAGTACGAGCCTCAATCTGGATTGGGACCGGGCACAGGATGAGGGCGTCGCCTCCGTCCCGGTTGAAAGCGCTGTTGGCGTCATGCTCTACCAGATGGGCGTGGGCAGTTTCGTCTTCTTCGGCTTTCTTGCCGCATTGGCGCTGTCGGCCCGCAGGCAGCTGCTCGCCACCGGTGAGCCGGATTTCCTGTTTGCCTTCGTCGCGATTATCACGATTGCATCCAATGCGGTATTGCAGGAAGAGGCATTCTTCTCACCGCTCGCGCTCGGCTTCTGTCTTCTGCTTGTCGGTGTTTCCTTTGGAACGCGATGGCGCTTGCTTGGTATTTCGCGAGGCATGTCCAGCCAGCCGGGCGAGCATATGCCGTCGCCCTCGCTTTGAGCCTGTTGATCTTCTGTCTTGCTTGCATGGCGCCGTTCATTCGGTGGAACGAATAGCCAGATTGGACTGTGCACAGTCCTTTGCGGAAGCTGCAAAAAACCGACCTCGGCTCTTTATCAAGAATCAGGAGCCGAAGATGACGAGCTCCGTGAATGTCAGGTCTCCAAGCGAGGGCGGTTTCGGACCTTTGAAATATTTTGTCCCGCTTCCGGCAAAGTAACGTCCGACGAGACCGGGCACCGGCCCGTTCGCGTCGACGACGCAGAGAAATATGCCTTTTCGCAGGAGATGGCGACCAAGTGCGCCGGCACACCGGCTGAGCTCCTCTGGCGTGCGGCTGTAAATCACCTGGGCACTCGGGACAATGCCATGGAAGATGCGGCGTGTCTTGAAAACGAAGGGAAAGGCTTCGTCGCCATCGACACAGATCAACGACAGGCATCCGAGCGCCGCATGCTGGAGAAGAATCTCCCTATCGCCCTCCGAGAGCATCGACATTTCGGTAAGGTCGGGACTTGCTTCGAGCACCCGATAAGGCTGCCTCACAGCACTCAGCATCGGCAGAAACGCCAGTTGCCCGTCCGCATAGCGGCGAAAGCCGAGCGCTTCATTGACCTTTATCGTTCCCGGCGCCGGAGAAACGTTGATGTAGGTGACATTCTTTCGTCTGAGCGCTGCGATAACCATCTTGCCGGCGAAAGCGCGGTATTCCGGATCGACAGACCAGCTTGATAGATTGCAGCGGAGCTCTTCTCCTTCCAATCCTTCATGCCGGAAATAAAGCGCCAACAGGACACCGACGATGCGTCCGGACATGTCCAGAACGAAGCCGTATTTCGGCAGATCGGGCACGAAAGGCCGTTTTTCCATCCGTGTGACGGCGCGCTCCCAATAGCTTCGATCGCGCGTCGGAAAATTTCTGCGGAGACAATCGATGATACCATCCCAATCGCTCTCCTCGATTGGTCGGCAAGTAAGTCCGGGAGGAAATGCGCCTAAAACTGCCATGATAAACTCCGTAATATTATCAATGTAGCGTCGCGTTTTTCGCATTTTGGAGACATACACTATTTCTATTAGTGAATATTTCTCGAAACAGTGTTTCTTGCTTGTCGCCCCAGCTATGCCGCGGGTTTAGAGTCCAGCACGGCGGATCGCAGCGTAGATCTGGTGCGTATCGTCTTGAGCTGATGAAGCTTTGCGGCGAGAGCAGGACTTATGCTTTCGATGCCGTATAGGATGCGTCGCCGCGTGAAATGGAACTGGCGGCGCAGACGCCACCCGACATCGGTTTTCGCGGTCAGATTGAAGTGGCGATCGGCCATTTGCACCGAACCGATATCCATATCAGCCTTTTCCGGGTCGTCGTAATAGGCGGCGATCCTGGTATGATCGATAGCTGTTTCTGTCATCCATTGCGGGACATATGTGCGGCATAGGCGCTCAACATCGGTCAGAAGCCGGCTGACGCCGAGGCCGGTCGCCGGGCAGGAGGTCAAATAGGCGTCTCCGATGAGCACGACACCGTCCTGTCGGCAATTCTCGGCCAGCGTAATTTCGGTGAGCCAGCTGTCGATTCTGCTGGCAATCTCGAAGTCGCCAAAATGATCGACGAGCGATGGGAAGGCGGCGATGAGCGCCTGCTTTGGATCGTCATGCAGTGACCTGACCCAGGAATCTCGTGGATCGCGAAATAGGAAAAGATTGGCACGTGTTGCATCGGCGACCGGAAATAGATCGAGACGATCGATGCCGTCACCGTCTCCATGATAGCGCAGGGCTGTATGGCGAAATCTATTGGATTGCAGCGGACGAATGTTGAAGCCGAATGCAAGAGGGCGCCTCTCGCCGATCGATTTGTGCGAAATGCCAAGATCCCGGTGGAGCATATCCCCCATACCGGTTGCGAGCACCAATAGGCGAGCAGTCAGTTCATCCTTGCCGAGAATTGAAATCCGCTGCTGCTTGGCGCTCGTCCGCAAGCCGGTGACTTGACCGACGACGAAATTCACCGTCTCCGGTAATGCCGCGCGCATCGCGCCAACGAGTCTGTTGTAGAAAAAGCCGTAATGCTGGCCGTGTGTCCGATCCAATATGCGCCCCCTGTGCAGATTGACGATGTCGTCGAAGGGCGCAGCAACCTTGAACAAGGGGGCGAGCAATTGAAGCTGCTCGAGTTTTTCGATCTCTCCACGACCGATTTTCTCAACGCGGAACTCCTGCGGAAAGACGCGATGACGGTCAATGAGCGTCACCCGATATCCCGCTCGGCCGAGCAGGCAGGCGGTAAGCGTGCCGGAAAGCCCGCCACCGACGATGGCTATGTCGGTGTCCGTTTCGGTGGCCGACGGTTCGGGATATCGCCTGTTCATCATTTCGAATACCTCAGGATCGCGTAGATGGCGTAAGGATTGGTCGTCAGGTAGCGCCAGAACAGGCGGCGGGGCTCCATCAGCATGCGCCAGAACCACTCGAAGCCGGCCCGTTGGATCCACATGGGCGCTCTCTTCGTTTTCTCCGCCAGATGATCGAAGAGCCCGCCTGAGGTCTTGATGACGCCGACATTGGCAAGCCGTGCGGCAAAATCGTGCACGAATATCTGCTCGCGCGGAACACCAAGGCCGATCCATAATATGTCGGGAGCAAGTGCGTTGATTTCATCAAGTTTCTGCTCCAGAGCTTCCCCCGCAAGATAGCCGTGGCAATGACCCACGATGCGCAGGCCGGGATAACGGGTTTGCACGGCGGCAACGGCCTGATGGTTTGCGGTCTCGCTCGCTCCCAGGAGATAGAAGCTCACGCCCTTCTTTTCGGCCAGTTCGGCAACATCATGGAACAGGTCGGTCGTTGCCACGCGCTCGGGGAGCTGTACTCGGCAGAGCAGGCGAGAGGCCATGACGAGGGGTTGGCCGTCAGCCAGGATCTGATCGGCTTCCTTGAAGAGCTTGGCGATATTGGCATCGGCATGAACGCGTGCGACGACCTCGCCATTGGCTGATGTAAAGTAATAGGGCCGGCTGTCGCGGCGGCGGCGCGCTACATCGATCATGAAGGAGGCGGCATTGCGCCGATTGACGACGGTGATGGGCAATCCGCCGATCAGCACGCTTGGAAGCACAAGCGGATAATCTTGAGCGGGAATGGCGGCTGCGTGTTCGGGCGCGTCGGCCAGCTGCATTTGGCTCTCCTGATTTGAAATCTGCTTTTCGGAAACAAGATGTGCACGGGTGGCCTCTGCCTCGCTGAGGTCTGATTTCTCGGCGCTATTGTTGATTGAGTAAGCTCTTTCTGAATAATTTTGAGAGTCTGTACCAATATCTTGCACATCCATTACCTCCGATTGCGTAATGGTTAGCTAATATTGGCCGGAAAGTTAAGGCGTTTATTAGTATTCAGTTAATATGTAAATTTCTAAATAAATAATATTCGTATAAACTGAACTTCTTTTCCAAGCCGAACTGCCTAGGAAGGAACGGATATTTCTGAAATAATTTCAGAGGCTTGATCGCCCGCAAGTAATTCCGTTCGCGCAAGGTAATAGGAGTGATGATAGCGTTTCGCGGCTGCGAAGGAGCAGGTCGGCAGAGCTTCCTGTCAAAGTGATGCTGTCGCCGCGTGCCGGATCCAAACGGAATACGACCATGGCGTTAGCGCGTTTTTGGACAGCGATACGACGCAGCTGCTGGAGCTGTCCGGTGAGTGCAATCATTGAGATTGCAGGGTGCATCCTCCAGCATGCGGCAGATGGGATTTGCCGAGCTTAGTGGCCTCTGCAGCCACCTCGATTTTCAGGGGCGCGGCCTCGGCGCCTTGCTCTTCCATTTCATGGCTGGCGAGATTTCGGCGCGCGGTGAGACTGCCTATCTGCATGCCTATATTACGAATGCGCAGGCCATCGCTCTCTATGAAGCGATGGGCTTCGCAGCCGCTCGGAGATGAACTTGTCAGTCGTCAAGCGGCAGCCGGTTTGATTTGTCGGTAGTCGCCGCAAAGGCGGGTTACTGCTGCTGCAGCGCGAGCCTGAAACCCAAAGCCATATAGATCGTGCCGATGACCTTTCCCTGCCATCGGCCGATCGTGCGGTTGCGGCGCAGCCAGCCACCGATCGAGCCGGCGCCGACCGCCAGAAGCGAGGTGACGCTGATGCTGAGGATGACGAAAATCGCTCCCAGCAGCGCAAATTGCCCGATGACGGACCCACTTTCCGGATGAATGAACTGCGGCAGGAAGGCCAGGAAGAAAAGCGCTGTTTTCGGGTTGAGAATCTCGGTGAAGAAACCCTGGCGAAGCGCACGCATAGGAGTGATGGCCTGCGCAGTCGGCAGATCGATGCTGCCGCTTTTCTCGACAAAAGCCTTGAACCCCAGATAGATCAGATAGATGACGCCGGCATATTTGACGATCTCGAAGGCCAGTGCGGACGTGGCGAGCAAGGCCGACAACCCGAAGGTCGCCATCATCGTATGGAAAAGATCGCCGGCAGCGATGCCGATGCCGGTTGCCAATCCCACGCGCTTGCCGCCGCTGACCGCTCTGGCGAGCGTGAGCAATGTAGCAGGCCCGGGAATGACCATCAGGCCCAGCACCACCACCGTATAAGTCGTCAAAACACCGAGGCTGACCATCGATCTCTCTGAAATTGCGTGCCGCGGCAAATCCCTTAGGCAACATAAAAACTTGATATCAGCTATTGTTAGCTGGTTTGAAGATTAATCGATCTGAAGACCCTTGCAACAGCCATGTCGGGTTCGGGTCTCTTTCGGCGCGATGGCTTTCCAGCGGTCGTTCTATTCCTCCGGCATAGCCATCTGGTCTATAGTACGAGGCTGATTTGGTTGTAGCTCGCAATGGAGTTTGAAGTTGAGCACTGCGTTCATGAAGGAAGAAAGCGCTGAGACGGCCGCTGAAACCGTGCTGCCCGACCGGCCCATTTCTCCACATCCGAACCTCGTCACGGAAGCGGGGTTGAAGGCTCTGGAATTTCAGCTTCAGGAGGCACGCAAAGCCTATGAAACGGCAAGCGCCATCGAGGATATCAACGAGCGCCGCCGGCAGACGGCCATTCCCTTGCGCGATGCCCGTTATTTCGCGGAAAGGCTGCGGACAGCCGAAGTCATTGCGACGCCCACCTCAACCGAGATCGTTGCCTTTGGAAGCAAGGTAACCTTCAGCCGTGACGATGGCCGCGTGCAGACGTACCGCATCGTCGGCGAAGATGAAGCCGATCCGAAGGCAGGGTCGATTTCCTATGTGTCGCCCGTTGCACGGTTGTTGATGGGAAAGAGGGTGGGAGACGTCATGAGCCTTGGCAATGACGAGCTGGAAATCACCGCGATCGAATAGCCTCTCCGGTATTTGGGGGCTCTTCAGAGCCTGAATGACGCATCTGTCGCGATATGCTAATATTGCGGTCTATCAGGTGCGCAGCGGGTGATGGCGATGTTGGAGGCAGACAAGATATTCGCCGGCTCGATTCCGGAAAATTACGACCGCTATATGGTGCCGTTGATTTTCGAGCCTTATGCGGCAGACATTGCACAACGCGCCGGATCTCTCAAGCCGCGCACAGTGTTGGAAATTGCCGCAGGCACCGGAGTTGTCACCCGCGCCTTGGCGCCGAAACTATCCTCCGATGCAAGCTATGTCGTCACCGACCTCAACCAGCCGATGCTAGATTATGCCGCTTCGCGACATCAGCCGGACGGGCGCATCACTTGGCGACAAGCGGATGCCATGGCGCTGCCCTTCGAAAATGCGGCCTTCGATCTCGTCGTCTGCCAGTTCGGCGCGATGTTCTTCCCCGATCGCATCTCGGCCTATCGCGAGGCAAAGCGCGTTCTGAAATCAGGCGGACATTTCCTGTTCAACGTATGGGATCGCATCGAGGACAATGTTTTCGCCGACGACGTGACGAAGGCGCTGGCACGGATTTTCCCGAACGATCCGCCACGTTTTCTGGCGCGCACGCCGCATGGCTATCACGATGTGGACCGGATCCGCAGCGATCTCGAGGATGCCGGTTTCTCTGAAATCGTGATCGAAACGAGGGCAGAGCAGAGCCGCGCGTCCTCACCGCGCATTCCGGCCATCGCCTATTGTCAGGGAACCCTGCTTCGCAACGAAATCGAGGCCAGGGAAGCGGGGAAGCTGCAGGCCGCGACCGACTATGCAGCCGCCGCGATCGAAGCAAGACATGGTAGTGGCGAAGTTGCGGCCAAAATTCAAGCGCATGTAATTTTAGCCACTGCCCAAAGTGCCTGGAGCATGAGGCCGAAAGTGTAGACGCTTCCAGAGGATATCATGCTCCATCTGTTCGATTCCCATAGCGGATTCAGATTTTGGATCGTTCGACCGAAAATCATCTAGCGCTAAGGGAATATCAGTCGGTCAGGGCGGCAAGCCCGTCCGCGTTCGGCCTTTCACAGTCCTGCTCCTGACGCTCACGACGAACAAGGCTACTCCCTCAGCCGCAATGATCGCCATGGCGGCCCACAAGCCGATCTGTGTTACGTCTCTTCCGCTGCTGCGCAGGGCATAGCCGAGACACAGGAAGGGCCCATTCCACATCAAGCATCCCAGCGAGGTCGCCGCCAGGAAGGTTCTAGGGTCAAGCCGCAAAGCGCCCGCCGGCAGCGCCAGATAGATCCTAACCGCGGGAATGATCTGACCAGACAGCGTTACCCAGAAATGGTTGCGGCGGTAGGTACCGGCCAGCCGATCGTAGAAGGATAGCTTTAGCAACAGGTATCCGCCATAGCGAGCCACAACCCGACGCACTCTTCGCGGCCCGAATACCCAACCAATACCATACCAGCCAAGCCCGCCGATGACGGAACCAGCCGTCACCGCGCCAATGGACAAGGCAAGCGCAAGAAGGTCCGGCATCGTCAAGCCGAGAAGCATGAGAAGGATATAGGATGGAAAAAGTGGGACAAATTTCTCCATGACGGCGAGACAGAAAATGCCAGCCAGGCCAAAGCTCGTGAATAGCGTGACGGTGCCGGGAGCTAGCGTCACCAGTTCCTGAGCCGTCACGCGGGTTGCAACCCAGTCGGCTCGGGATGTTTCGGGACTTTGCAATCCGCCGCCCTGGAGATCCGGTAGACGGAAGCCGGCGGCAGGTTCCAGATCGTTCCGCCGATGCGTGCTTCCCTGAGTTTCAAGTGACCCAGAACCTGATCCGGAACTGGACAGTGTCGGCCGTAGGTAATTTGATGAAATGCGCCACCGGGTCTGAGATTTTTGAAGGCCTCGCCCAGAATAGCGCGGATTTCGCGCGACCGCATGGCACGAAAACCCAATCCGCTGACGACCGCACCGAATGAGGTGCCTTTAAACAGATCCGTCATGCCGATCCGCGTTGCGTCCAAACGAAGCACGCGCGCCTTGGGGAAGCGCTTTTGCAAAAGTTCGGCAAAATCGGCGTTAAGCTCAACTAACGTGAGATCGCTCTCACGCACGCCGCGCTCTAGGAGCGAATAAGTGAAAGAGCCGGTGCCAGGCCCCAGTTCCATAACCGGGCCGGTGGTTGTCCCAATACCTTGGGTTATTAAAGCCGAGATGCGCCGGCCTGATGGGGTAATCGCCGAAATGGCGCGCGGGTCACGAAGCCAGGCAAGAAGGAACGAGGTGGCATTAGTGATATACATGACGAACGTCCTCGATTGGGGAATGACGACCGGCCGCTAGGCGGTTAGGGATAACGAGGATTGGTTCGTCCTCTGGAGATGAGCAAGCGAGGTCTTACACACCCAGATTGAGAGAACCTGTCATGTTGATGGACTTCAAAAAAACCGCACGTGCTTTTCAACGCCGGAAACGAGGGCGATCTTTGCAAGGTTATCTCAACGCAACGATGCTAGCATTTGCCCTATCGATGCGGCGAGGATGGAGTTTATTGAATGCGTGTGCTTTTGGTCGAAGACGAGCGCCCAATGGCTCTTGTTCTGCGCAACGGGTTGGTTCGCCATGGCATGGTTGTGGACGACGTAGCGAGCCTGTCGGAGGCAGAAGCCGCCCTTCACGGCGATATCTATGACGTCGTTGTGCTGGACCGTCGGCTGCCGGATGGAGATGGCCTTTCGCTGGTCAAGTTGCTGCGCGTCAGGGGCAACGTCGTGCCTGTACTGGTGCTGACCGCGAAGAGTGACCTGGCTGACCGGATCGCCGGACTGGACAGCGGCGCGGACGACTATCTCGGCAAACCCTTTGCCTTCGACGAGCTTCTGGCCCGTTTGCGGGCAATCTTGCGCCGTCCAGTTCATCTGCAACCCGACATCATCAGTCTCGGTCGCATGTCATTCGATTTCGTCCATCGTGAAGCAAATGTACAAGGCGCCCACCTGCGCATGCCGCGCCGGGAATTGCTGGTGCTTGAAGCGCTGATGCGGCGTATGGGTCGCATGGTACTGCGGGAAACTTTGATGGAAGCCGTCTTCGGCATGAACGACGAAATCGAGTCAAATGCACTTGATACCCATATTTCACGCGTTCGTCGCAAACTCGCCGATGCACAGGCCGGCATCACCATCGACGGCATCCGCGGCGTCGGCTATCTCATTCGCGAGACGGCATGATGCGACAGCCTTCGCTGAAATGGTTGCTCGTCAGCAGGCTGGTGACACTGCAGGCGGGCATGATTGCGGTTGTCCTTCTCATGGTTATTGCAACGGTCTGGAGTACCGGCTACCTGATTAACGACTATGAAGGCGGCAGCCTCGATGTGTTGGCCGAAGCGACAGAGCGCGACGCAGCTGGTGGATTGGTGCTGCGAGAAACGCCGGATCTCGTTCATCTTCGCGCCAACGCACCGGATCTGTGGTTCACGATCCGCGACCCGGAGGGGCACCGGCTGCAAGCAGGCAACATTCCTATCGCCTATTTACCGCTGGTCGCAGTGCTCGGCCAACTCAGCGACGCCCGGCTGAGCGACCGGCCGGAATTGGCCGGAAAACCTGATGCGGTGATCAAATGGGTCGAAAGCCCTGCCGGGAGGGTCCAGATTCTGACGGGTACGAAAGGGAGGATGTCCGCGCGGCGGCTTGCAAAGGGTATTTCAGGCGGGTTCATCTTGGTGATACTGCCAATCATCGTGTTGATGGCGCTAGCGACGTCGCTGGCCACTCCACTGGTGGTCCGCCGGGCGCTCACCGGTCTAGCTCGGACTGCAGCGCAAGCCATCCACATCGAATTCGACAAGCGTGGCGTCCGGCTGCAGGAGAGCGATGTGCCCATCGAAATCAGCGGACTTGTCTGTGCGGTCAACGATGCGCTACGCCGCCTTGATGCGGGCTACGAGCGTCATCAGCATTTTCTAGCCCAGGCAGCCCATGAACTGCGAACGCCAATTGCCATCCTGAACGCGCGTGTTTCCGCACTCCCCGCCGGCACTGACAAACGCGACCTACTGGAAGACGCGGCCCGGCTGACGACACTCGCCGGTCAACTTCTCGACCTCCAGCGCCTCGACCAGAAGCGGAACCATTTCCTGCCGGTGAATCTGGTCGCGATGGCCAAGCAAGTGCTGTTCGACCTTGGCCCGCTGGCACTTGGTGCCGGTTATGAGGTCGCCTTCGAGCGGGAATGCGATGAGATAGTAGTGACGGGCGATCAGACATCATTGGAACGAGCACTGACGAATCTAGTTCAAAACGCCATAGACCATGGTGGACGCCAAGGAACGATTACCGTGCGTGTCGCCAAAGGCGGCTCCATCGAAGTCTGTGACGAGGGCAACGGCATTGCGAGGGACGAACATGAGCATATTTTTGAACCGTTCAATCGCCTCTCACCTGATGGCCGTGGCGCCGGACTGGGACTCAATCTGGTTCAGGAGATTATGCAGATCCATGGCGGCAGCATCGCGGTAATTAATGCCGGCTCCAAAGGTGCCTGCTTGAGAATGTCGTTTCCCTCGGATCGGGTTGCCGATCGCGTTGCGCGACCGGCCTGAGGGTTGGTCAGCAAATGATTTACGATCAAGCCTCTCTAAAGGCACAACCAATAGCATCGACGCCCCCTTCTTCCGGGAGGATCGGGTAAGGTCAGGAAACATGGCTGGTTCGGCACCGGCGCCAGCGTCTGCAAGCTTAACTGAAGAATAACTATAATTTAAAGCAGCGCTGCGCAATTATGCAGGCGGCGACGAGTTGTTATATCGTTTTGGATAGAAAATGCGGGATCCAAGACGATATTTGCCGAGATTTCCGGTGAGGTTTTATAGAAAAATACTTGAGAGTGAGGATGCGGGCCGAGCTGCCAGCAAATCCACCCACACGCTCGTGAATCTCCAGGTATTGCGTGCGCTCGCCGCCTCTTCCGTGGTTGTTGCCCATGGCTTGCACGAGACGGGCATGCTGGCGGCAGCAACAGGACGTGCAGTGGTCGATGGCTCCGCATGGAATCTCGGTTTCGGCGTCGATATATTCTTCGTCCTCTCCGGCTTCATCATGACCCACACGACCGCGTCGGAATTCGGCAAGAGCGGCGCTTCGCTCCGCTTCTTCCTGCGGCGCTGCGCACGTGTGATCCCGCTTTATTGGCTGCTGACGAGCGTCATGTTGCTTGGCGCGCTTGCAGCCCCCTCGCTTCTTGCCGTTCCTATCGGTTCCCTATCCCATGTCCTGGCATCCTATTTCTTCATTCCATCCGGGCGCGGCGTCGATGAGATCAGGCCGGTGCTCGCCCTCGGCTGGACGCTGAACTACGAGATGCTGTTTTACGTCTTTTTCGCCGCCGCACTTCTGCTGCCGATACGATTGGGCGTCTTATGGCTGTCGGTTCTCATGTTCGGAATGGCGCTCGTCGGAAGGCTCATCGATCCCCAGCATGTGCAGATAGTGTTCTGGACGAACCCGATCATTCTGGAGTTCCTCTTCGGAGTCTATGTCGCGCTGATTTTCCGCAGTGGAGCAAGGATCGGCGGCGGCTGGGCACTTGGGCTGGCAGCCATCGGGCTCCTTGGCTTCGTGCATGTCTCGACTCTTTGGAACGATGCGGACCTGCCGCAATTCCTGCGAAGCGGTGTGCCTGCGGCTTTGTTCGTTCTGGCGGCCGCGATCGGCCCCGTCCTGCCTCAAAGGCGGCCCGTCCTTTGGGGTGTCGCGCTCGGGGACGCCTCCTATAGTCTCTACCTTGTCCATCCCTTCATCCTACGGCCGCTGCGCGCGATATGGGAGAAAGTGATCGGGGCAGGGCTTCCTCTCGGACTGTTCGTCGTTTTTGCGACGCTTGTCGCCGCCATGTTTGCCAAGGCGCTTTTCAGATATGTCGAGAGGCCGCTTACGAGCCGCGTTCAGGGCCTCGCGCTTCGCTCTCCACGGAGCAAGCAGACAGCGGCCGCTCCTCTTTCGCGAGCTGATACTGAGAGCGCCTGATCTTTTTAGCGGGTGCTATTGCCAAATTGCCTCGGCATTTTGTGCATCGCGGCTAGGTCGATCTTCGCTCTGTAGTATCGGTCGACTGGCGGGTGCGGCGGCGCTTAATCGGCCCATTCCGGATCGGTCGTAAATGCAATCGTCAGCCAGCGGTCCGGGCCTTCGCCACCGATCGCTTCGCCGATCTCGTCACGGATATGGTCCCATTCCTCCAGCTTCTTCGCTGGTCCATCCGGCGGCACGATGAAGTAAAGCTCGATCTGCCTGCCGCGGCCGACGCGCGCGACATAGGAGCGGTAGGACAGGAAATTGTAGCGTTGAACGATCTCAGCCGCTACGCGGTCGACATGGTCCCGCAGATCCGCGGGCGTCACGAGCAGGATATCGGCGAATGCCTGCTTGATCGTTCCGACCGGCATGGGAATGACGATGAGGCAGACGAGAGCCAAGGCGACCGGATCGACATAGGGCGACATCCACTGCAGCTTCGTTCCTTGGATGAAGAAGCCGAAGATGAAGGCGAGGAGCAATGCGGCGCTGAGGCTGCCGGTCATAACCCAGGCCTTGGCATCCAGTGCAATGAAGTTGGATCCGATGGTCTTGTTCGCTCGCGTGGCATAGGCGGCCATCAAGAAGGCGATGATCATGGTCAGGACGGCATAGATGATGGCCTGATCGAAAGAAAGATGCCGTCCGCCGCTCATGATGCTGCCGACGGCGTTGATCAAGGCATAGACGGCTGCTCCCGTCAGCAGCACGCCATTGAGGCCGAGCACCATGGGCTCGAGATGCCAGAAACCCATGGTGAAATGCTTGGCGAATTTGCCGGCGGCGGTCGTGTTTGTCGCCGAAGATACGATCAGATTGGAAACGACCAGCGCAACGATCGTCATGCTCGCATCCGTCAGTGCGTAGATGCCGTCGAAGACGATTGCGTAGGAGCCGGAGAGAAGGCCGAAGACAATGCCAGCGACGGCGAGAACGAACGTCACGATAATGGAAATGCGCAGAACGCTTTGTTCGGTCGTCATTTTTAATCCCTGGCTAGGGCGCGGCGTTCGTTTCGGAAAGACGCGGGTGTGAGCTGTCGCAACTCTTAGCCTGTCATATGCGCCGCGCCAATCGGGTTAACTATGTCGAGGAGCCTTTGGCTCAGAAACCGAGAGGTATTTGATCTCTCATGCCTCTATGGCCTCGCGCTCCGGCCCTGCCGCCTGAACTCGCTGGGAGTGACGCCGACCAGCTTCTTGAAGTCGCGGGCAAAGTGAAAGGGGTCGGGATAACCGCATCGGGCGGCTATCCGGCTGATCTGCTCGTCCGTTGCGACCAGCAACGGCTTCGCAGCATTCACACGCTCATGGCGCAGCCAATCCAGAGGCGTCGTTCCCATCCTCTGGCGAAAGCGGCGGAACAATTGCGCCTGACTTAGATTGGCGGCGGTCGCGAGGTCTTCTATCGCCCAGGGGCGTGTCAGGTCGGCGCGAACCATTTCCATGACCCGTTGCAATCGTTGTGCGGAGGCGCTGAGTTCGCTGCTTTCGGCGCGCTCGGATATAAGGAATGAAATCAACTGTGCCAGCAGGGCAAAGCATCTGTTGTCAGCAAGAAAGCTGCCCGTCTCTACTTCCCGCAGGATGCCTTCGAACAGCGCCTTTGGATCGCGGGTGTTGGCCGTGTCGAAGATCGGATTGCCGATCACGCCGAGACTGTCGAACAAGATATCGAGCCCATATCCTGTGAAACCCAGCCATAGGTAGGACCAGTGCGAATGGTGCGGCTCGCAGCGATGCGAATAGAGCATCGAGGAATCGAGCCAAGCGATCGTCCTCTCATGCAGCAAGCTCGAAGCCTCATTGACCTGCAGCAGGCCTTTTCCGCTGAGAGTAAGGATCAGGGTGTGATGGTTGAAGCGATGGGCGATCGGCATTTCAGCAGGCGTGCAAACCCGGCGCCCGGCGGCGAGAAGCGTGTAAGGGAACGCCCGAGACAACTTGCCCGGAGTTTGAAAGAAGACGTCGTCGAGAGGGAGGGTCTCTGGTAAAATCGCTTCATGGGTCATGGCGACTTAATTCTATTTCGGAATGAGAGTTTTATCCATATGGCTGCGGCTCGCATCCATGTCCTTTCGTCGTTTGACGCTGTATTCTATGGCCGATGAACCAGATTGGATGAGGTCCTCATCATGCCGATGGCAACTCCAGCATTCGATCCGCTCTCGCAGGCGTTTACGGACGATCCCTATGCGTCTTACCGCGTGCTGCGCGCCAGCCCGGGTCCGGTCTACTATGAGCAGTTCGACATATGGCTGCTGTCGCGCTATCAGGATGTGGCTGCCGCTGCCGCCGACAAGACGCTCGTGCGGTCTCTCGAATTCTTTCTCTCACCGGAGGAAATACGGGAGCAGAAGGTTCGGCAGAACTGGCATGACATGCCGAACCATTCCCGTTTCGTGCAATTCAGCCTGCTGGATTCCGATGGCGAAACCCACGACCGTCTGCGCCGCAAGGTCTTTCGTGAATTTACTCCTGCGCTCGTCGCGCGCCAGCGCGGCATGATACAGGATTTCGTCGACCGTCTGCTCGACCGTCTCCTGCAGGCAGGTACGATCGATTTCGTCGAGGATCTTGCTTCGCAGGTTCCGGGCCACATTATCGGTTCGGTGCTGGGCGTGCCGGAGGAATATGCCGGCCAACTGCGCAAGTGGTCGGAAGACGTCGTACAATATTTCGACGTCGATCGCAGCGCGGAGCGCAAGGCGATCGCCGAACGTGCGACGACGGAGTTTTACGAACTTCTCAAGGAACTCATTACCGAGCGCTTAAGCTCGCCGTGCGACGATCTTCTCTGTCGGCTGACCGAGGCGCATGCCGCCGGAGAGCTTACCGAAGACGAACTCGTTTCCACTTGCATGCTAATCCTCATGGCCGGGCATGGCTCGACGATCGATGTGCTGGGCAGCGGCATGCATGCTTTGCTGCAATATCCCCATGCTTTGAAGATGTTGCGTGAAGCGCCGACGGTGATGTCGACCGCCATTCAGGAAATGTTCCGTTTCGAGTCGCCGCTGCCATTCTTCCATCGCTATCTGACCGAGGAAAGGACGATTGCCGGCAAGCTGTTGCCAAAGGGTACGAAGATCGGTCTGCTCTATGGCGCGGCCAATCGCGATCCCGAACAATTCGAGTCGCCCGACGAGTTCGACGTCGGGCGCACGCCCAATCGCCATCTGGCGTTTGGAGGCGGCGCGCATTTCTGTCTGGGCAATCATCTGGCCCGGCTGGATATGGAGATCATTTTCTCGACGCTTCTGCAGCGCACTCGCTCGATCGAACTGCTGGACGACAATCCCGCCTACAAGCGCGGGCTGTCGGTGCGCGGACCGAAACGCCTGGACATTCGCCTCATCGCCGCATGAGCGGATTTGCCGAAAATATGGAGAATGCAATGTGTGAAATCGTGTTCATCGATTCCGCCGGCCGCGAGACGCGCGTCCAGGCACAGGAGGGCGAGACGCTGATGGCCATCGCCGTCAGGAGCGGCATCGACGGCATCGTGGCGCAATGCGGCGGCGCCTTGGCCTGCGGCACTTGTCACTGCTACATCGAGCAGCCTCATCTCGATCGTCTGCCATCGCCTTCCGAGGAGGAAGCGATGATGATCGAATTCGTGATGGAGCCGATGCCGAACAGCCGCTTGAGCTGTCAAATCCTCGCAAGCAGTGTCGTCGACGGCATGCGGGTCATCGTGCCCGATAGCCAGCACTAGGAACTAGCTTCGAGAGGAGGTGGCCGATATAGCGACCTCGCCTCGATCTTGATGGATCCGGCCTAAACCGACTGTTCCGATGCCAAGAGATCGGCATAGTGAGCGCGGGCCACATCCGGATGGGAGCGTAGTCGGCTCTTCAGCTGGTTCTGGCCGACTTCGCGGAAGATCGGGTTCAGGGGATCAAGCGAGATGCCGCGCTCCGATCGCTTCAACTCTTCCGGCAGTTCGATGACGGGGATCGTCGCATCAGGCCGGGAGCCAAGAAAGAAGGCGACGGAGAAGCGCTCGACACCGGCAGGCGGTGCGACGACGTCATGCACATCGGCGCGCACGAAGCCGTTTGTCGCAAGCTCGAGCAATTCGCCGGTATTGATGACGAAGGTGCCCGGAACCGGTGGCGCATCGATCCAGACGCCGTCTTCCGTGCGCACCCGCAGACCGGGCACGGTGTCCTGCAACAGTACGGTGACGAAGCCGCCATCCTTGTGAGCGCCGACGCCCTGATCCGTTTCGGCGACATCGCGGCCGGGATAGCGGATGATCTTCAGAAGCTGCGAGGCCTGCGGCTCATAGATATCGGCAAAAACGTTTTCCGCTTGGCCGATAGCCGCTGCGATCGCCTTCAGAATATCGATGCCAATGCGCGTCACCTCTGCCTGATAGGCAAGCAGCAGCGGCTTGAGTTCCGGCAAAGCTTCCGGCCACTGGTTCGGCCCCTGCAGCCGCCGCCATGCCGGCGTATCAGGGCCGATTTCGAAGGGTGCGCTTTCGGTGTTGATGTCGAGCTGCTCGCGCCAATCCTGTTCGCCGCGGGTACGCTCTTGTCCGGCGCGGTTGTAGCCACGGAAGTGGGGCGACTTCACCATCTCGATCTTGAGCTTTTCTTCAAGCGGCAATGCAAAGAAGCGCTTCGCCGTCGCGACGACATCGGCAATGAGCTTGGGGTCGACGCCGTGGCCGGTTAGATAGAAGAAACCATGGTCGTAGAGCACTTTGCGAAGCTCCGCGACGAATGCCCGGCGTTCCGAGGACGAGGCGTAGAAGCGCTGGAGATCGAGCGTGGGCAGTGATGTATCGGAGCCGGTCGGCGCGGTATGGGAGGTCAATGAGGTTTCCTCTTTCAAGCTCGTCTTTGTTCTCGGGTCGTGATGCCATCGCCTGCCGTGTCCGAGCCGTGATGACGCAAATCGCCCTTATGGGTTGAGACGAGGCTAGAAGCCCTTCGTTACTAAGGCAAAGAAGATAATCTCAAAGATCGCTGATCTTTTGGAATGGTTTTTACAGCCGTCGTTCTCGCGAGGATATGGTCGTTGGAGCGGATCAATACGCCGGCACGCAATTGAAAGCGGGATATTCCTGAATCCATAACGATCATGGTTCGTGCGGCTTCTGCCATGGATGGCCTCCGATTATGCGGCGAATGGAAAATCATGTGCCGGATATCGGCATCCGGTTCCGGGATATAGCAAAGCAGTTTAAAGGTTGTTTCTTCCTGCCCCATTTTCTAATCCAATCGGGTCCTGGCGATGCGTTTCGTAAATCCAATCCCCTTTGTCAGTGATATCGGGCGCTCGAAGGCGTTCTATGGCGATCTGCTGGGCCTCAGGATCCTGCACGACTTCGGCAACTTCGTGCTGTTCGAGACCGGCTTTGCGATCCATGACGGAAAGTCGCTGGAGAAAACGGTCTGGGGCGCGAACGGCGAAGCATCCGGGCCCTATGGGCGGCGAAATATCCTTCTCTATTTCGAACATGAGGACGTCGATGCGGCATTCGAAGCGATAGCGCCGCATGTCGATCTCATTCATCCGATCGAGAGGCAGGAATGGGGGCAGCGCGTATTCCGTTTCTACGATCCGGACGGCCATGCAGTGGAGATCGGCGAGCCGCAGTTGGACATGATGGGCGGTTGATCTTTGCTACCGTTAGCTGATGCAAGAGGGGAACGCGATCGCAGCATGTTCTGCCATTGAGCCGTTTTAGCTGCGCGTGAAACCAAGACAATGTATGGTCTATGCACATCATAATGAAACGGATCTTATGCTTATCGCCCAAATCAGCGACATTCATGCTAGCCCCACGAATGATAGCATAGCGCGACTCGACCGTGTTATGTCATGGTTAGCGGTCCTTCAACCGGATTTGCTGGTGGTATCGGGTGATCTGATCGACGGGAATTGGCCCGAGGGCTATGGCCTCATATCGGCTTCGCTACATCGTCTTGCCTGTCGATCATTGATCCTGCCAGGCAACTCGGATGATCGAGCCGTCATGCGGGCGATCATGCCGCAGGCAGAACATTGGCATGACCGATCGGCAATGCATTTTATCGAACCCTACGGCGGGGCTCTCATAATCGGGCTCGACACCTGCGTGGATGGCGAAGCCTATGGTGACGTCACACAACATCTTTCCTGGTTGCGGCAGGCGCTGGCGGGTAGCTCGGACAGCACGTCGTTGCTTTTCACTCATCATCATGTGTTCCCTTGTGGTATTTCCGTGTTGGATGCGGTCATGTGCAAGGGCACCCGCGCCTTGGCGGATCTGCTGGCAAGCGGCATCAAACCGCCGGCCGCGATTTGCAGTGGTCATGTTCATCGCAGCATGTCGAGCCTGTTTGCTGGCATTCCGGCTCATATATGCGGTTCCGTGTGCCCCGCCAATCCTCTCATGCTCGATGCATCCCGCACGCCGCCAGCAATGGACCCACCCGCCTTGATGATACACGATTTGAGGCATGGTCGTCTTGTCAGTAGCCATGTTTCCGTCTGAAATGGCCGCAAAGACAGTGATGAATGTCCTTTTGCATCATCGAAGGGGATGACAAAACCGCTTGCTCTCCTATTCTCATTGGCCAGATCACGTCTTGAGCGTCGGTGGCCGCCGGCGTTCGATCTCGGCCATTGGGAGGATATCATGACGCGCACGGTGATTATCGGTGCAACGGGCCATGTCGGCACTTATCTGGTGCCGCGGCTGGTCGAAGCCGGGCATGAGGTGGTGGCGATCAGCCGCGGCCAGGCCAAGCCCTATTCGCCGAACAGGGCATGGAGCGAAGTGGAAATGCTGGCGATGGATCGCGCTGCCATGGAGAAGGATGGCAGCTTCGGCCCGGCCATTCGTGCCTTGAAGCCGGATATCGTCATCGACATGATCTGCTTCACGCTCGACAGCGCAAGGCATCTGACCGAGGCGCTCACCGATCATGTCGGCCATTTCCTGCATACGGGCACGATCTGGACGCATGGATTTTCGACCGTGGTTCCGACCCCGGAAGAGGCGCCGAAGCGGCCCTTCGGCGATTATGGCATCCAGAAAGCTGCGATCGAAGCGCATCTGCTTGAGGAAGCGCGGCGCAGGGGATTCCCCGCAACCCTGATCCATCCCGGTCATATCGTCGGTCCCGGGTGGGAACCTCTCAATCCCGCCGGGCATTTCAACCTGTCGGCGTTTTCGACATTGGCGCGCGGTGAAACCCTCGTCCTGCCGAATTTCGGCTTGGAGACGGTTCATCATGTCCATGCCGATGATGTCGCGCAGATGTTCATGGGTGCTATCGCCAATTGGCGCGTTTCGACGGGAGAGGCTTTCCACGCGGTTTCAAGCGGTGCGCTGACGCTCAAAGGCTATGCAGAGGCCATGTCGCGCTGGTTCGGACATGAGCCGAAGCTGGAATTTCTGCCTTACGAAAAATGGGCGGAAAGCCAATCGGCGGAGGATGCGCAGGCGACCTGGGAACATGTGGCCCGAAGCCCGAATTGCTCGATCGCCAAGGCCGAACGGCTACTCGGATACCGGCCGCGCTATACGTCGCTACAGGCCGTTCAGGAAGCGGTCGCCTGGCTCATGGAGAACGGCCGGCTCGGCTGAAAGGCCGGGCTTTAAGCCTCAGCGGTTCTTGAGCCAGGCATCCATGCCTTTTGCCGCTGCATGCCCGGTCGCAAAGCAGGCCGTCAGAAGATAGCCGCCGGTCGGCGCTTCCCAATCGATCATTTCTCCGGCGGCGAACATGCCGGGGAGCTTCTTCAACATATAGCGCTCATCGAGCTCATCCCATCGGATGCCGCCGGCGGACGAGATGGCCTCGGCGATGGGTCTCGGCCTCAGCAACGGAATCGGCAAAGCCTTGATCAGGCGGGCAAGGGGTTCCGCATGCGAGAGAACTGCGGGTTCGGCAAGCTCGCGCAGAAGGCCCGCCTTGACGCCCTCGATGCCGGCGCCCTTGCGCAGGCGATTGGAGAAACTGGCCTTGGGATCCTGCCGTCCCAGATCGCGCGCCAAACGTTCCTCGTTGCGTCCGGGCGCCAGATCGACAATGAGCGAGGCCTCGCCCGTTTTTGCCGACCGATCGCGCAATGAGGCGGCATGGGCGTAGACCAGACTGCCCTCGATCCCCGTTTTCGAGATGACGAATTCGCCAGGGAAAGTCCCTGCCTGCGATGTCGCCGTCACCGCCTTCAGTGGTTCCCCGGCAAAGCGTTCGCTGAACGTCGCACTCCAAGTGACGTCGAAACCGCAATTGGCCGGTTGAAACGCGACGATGTCGATGCCTTTGGCCCGAAGCCAGCTGACCCATGCCGCATCCGAGCCCAGCCGGGCATAGCTTGCACCGCCGAGCGCGAGCAGAACAGCGTCATGACGCATAAGTTCGCGCCCCTTTGGCGTCTCGAAGACCAGACTGCCATTCTCGAAGCCGCACCAGCGATGCCGCGTCATGATGCTGACATCGAGTGCTTCCAGCCTTGCCAGCCACGCCCGCAGCAGCGGCGATGCCTTCATGACTTTCGGGAAGACGCGGCCTGATGAGCCGACGAAAGTTTCCGTTCCCAGGCCTTCCGCCCAGGCTCTGATATCATCGGGCCGGAAATCGTCCAGTGCCGCGCGCAATCGGGACGAGGCAGCGCCGAAGCGGGTGGCAAAAACACTGTAGTCTTCCGAATGCGTGATGTTGAGACCGGATTTTCCGGCGAGCAGAAACTTGCGCGCAACCGTTGGCATTCTGTCATAGACCACAATGCGATGGCCAAGCCCCGATAAGGTCTCTGCCGCCATCAATCCCGCAGGGCCGCCGCCAATGATTGCGATTTGTTTTTTTGTCATGCTGACCCGGTGCCGCTTGCCTATTGTTCTCTAGGGCCGGATGGGGGCAGAACGCAAGATCGTCGCCGTGTCCGGGCCAATTTCATCGTCGTTCAGATGGTTACGGCAGCGGCGGAAATTCCACGTTTCTTCTCCGTATCCTTCGTCATATCCGCATTTAAATCGATATAACCATATGGTTACTATCGCCTCTGATTCACCGGGGGCTGTCAACTTATGCGATGATCGGTTACTTATCGGCGTGAGGATGGGCCGCATAAGCCTTACGAAATGCCGCCGGGAGCCATGATGTCGGAAGCCAAGACCGTGAAGCGCAGCGCAAAGAGTGCAGACCTTGCGAATGCAGAGCAAACCCCCTCGCGCACAGCTTCGGAACGGCCCCGTCTCAGGGATGCGGAACGCACCAGCAAGGCTATTCTGGCGGCCGCAACCAAGGAGTTTGCCGAGCGGGGCTATGGCGGAGCCCGCGTCGATGCCATCGCCGAACGGGCGAAAATCAACAAGCGAATGCTCTATCACTATTTCGGCGGCAAGGATGCGCTCTACGTCGCCGTTTTGGAAGGCAGCTATATCGCTATTCGCTCGGCAGAGGCGCGGCTCGATCTCTCGCATCGCTCGCCCGCCGACGGCATGCGGGAGCTGGTCGTCTTCACCTGGCAATATTTCCTGGATCATCCCGAGTTTCTGGGGATTCTCAGCACGGAAAACATGCATAAGGCCCGCTTCCTGAAGCGTTCGGCACGCATTTTCGAGCTGCACTCGCCGCTGGTCTCCGAGATCTCCGGCCTGCTCGATCGCGGCGCGGTGACAGGCGTATTCCGCAGCGATTGCGATCCGGTGAAAATCTATATGAGCATTGCGGCCCTCGGTTCATTTTTCCTGACCAACCGCTGGACGCTTTCCACGATCTTCCGCCGCAACCTCTCGGACAAGAGCGAAATTGATGCCTGGGGCGAGCATATCGTCGACGTGATTTTCGCCTATCTGCGTCCCTAAAATCCTTAAGGTAACAAGCTCCGCAACGATGGATGATTGCCGCTGCGGCCATTGACGATGGCCGTTGACAGCATGGCTTCGCCGTGTCAGTTATGTAACTATATAGTTATTTACGGGAGGAAGAAACTCATGGCAACGAAGCCGATCGGCATCATCATGCACGGCATTACCGGCCGCATGGGCTATAACCAGCATCTCGTGCGTTCCATCCTCGCGATCCGCGAACAGGGGGGCGTTCTTCTGTCGAACGGCGACCGCCTGATGCCCGAGCCCTTGCTTGTCGGCCGCAATGCCGAAAAGATCGAGGCGATCGCCCGCAAGCACGGTCTGTCGAAGACGACGACGGATCTTGATGCCGCTCTTGCCGATCCCAGCAATACGATCTTCTTCGATGCCGGTTCGACGCAGATGCGCGTCGAGCTTCTGGAGAAGGCGATTGCCGTCGGAAAGCATGTCTATTGCGAAAAACCGATTTCCGAGACGCTGGAGGAGGCGCTCTCGGTTGCAGCCTCTGCCGAACGCCGTGGCGTCAAGAACGGTGTTGTTCAGGACAAGCTGTTCCTGCCTGGGCTGCGCAAGATCGCCATGCTGCGCGACAGCGGCTTCTTCGGCAAGATTCTCTCCGTGCGCGGCGAGTTCGGCTATTGGGTTTTCGAAGGTGACTGGGGTGTAAAGGCGCAGCGTCCGTCCTGGAACTACCGCAAAAAGGACGGCGGCGGCATGATCCTCGATATGCTGCCGCATTGGCGCTATGTGCTCGACAACCTGTTCGGCGAAGTAAAATCCGTCAGCTGCCTCGGCGCGACGCATATTCCCAGCCGCGTCGACGAGAACGGCAACACCTATGTCGCCGATGCCGACGATGCCGCCTATGCCACCTTCGAGCTCGAAGGTGGCGTCATCGCCCACATCAATTCCTCCTGGGCGGTCAGGGTTCGTCGTGACGATCTCGTCACTTTCCAGGTCGACGGCACCCATGGATCGGCCGTCTGTGGGCTGATGCGCTGCTGGACGCAGCATCGCGTCAACACGCCGAAGCCGGTCTGGAACCCCGATCAGCCGCAGCCGATCAACTTTTTCGATACATGGGAAGAAGTGCCGGACACACAGGCCTTCGACAATGGCTTCAAGGCGCAGTGGGAACAGTTCCTGTGGCATGTGGCCGAGGACGCGCCGTGGAAGTTCACGCTTCGCGAGGGCGCCAAGGGCGTGCAGCTGGCGGAGCTGGCACAGAAGAGCTGGGCGGAGCGTCGCTGGGTCGACGTGCCTTCTCTTTCTGCTCGCTAGGAGGCTGGCCGCATGGAGAGAAGTCTTCACTTGCCCAGGGCAGATGGTGCGATTGCCGCCTTCACGCCCGTCAATGAGCCGTTGATCGCGCCGGTGAAGCCGGCGGGCGGTCATCACTTCAATCGCGTGGCCTATGCGGCGGCGCATGTCGTGGTCGATGCGCTTGCGGACAACGATCCCTGGCTTGACCGTAATATCGACTGGGAGCGCACGATTGCCTTTCGCGAATATCTCTGGGGCCTCGGCCTCGGCGTGGCGGAAGCGATGGATACCGCACAGCGCGGCATGGGGCTCGACTGGAGCGGCGCAAAAGAACTGATTGCGCACGCACAGTCGGCCGCCCGTGGCCGGTCGGATGCGGTGATCGCCTATGGCGCCGGCACCGATCATCTGCAGCCCGGCGCCGATGTCACGATCGATGACGTTATTCGCGCCTATGAGGAACAGATCGCCTATGTGGAAGGGCAGGGCGGCCGTGTCATCCTGATGGCGAGCCGGGCACTTGCCGCCGCCGCCAAGAGCCCGGATGATTATATCCGTGTCTACGACCGCATCCTTGGTCAGGTCAAAGAGCCCGTCATCATTCACTGGCTCGGCTCGATGTTCGATCCGGCGCTGGCAGGCTATTGGGGCTCCGCCGATGACATGAGGGCCATGGAAACCGCGACCGCGATCATCAACCAGAATGCGGCCAAGGTGGATGGCGTGAAGATTTCGCTACTGTCGGCAGAGAAGGAAATCGTCATGCGCCGGCGGCTGGATCCGTCGGTCAAGATGTATACCGGCGACGATTTCAACTACGCCGAACTGATCGCGGGCGACGACCAGGGCTATTCGCATGCCTTGCTTGGTATCTTCGATGCCGTCGCGCCGGCCGCAAGTGCGGCGCTCGCAAAGCTCGCTCAGAACGACCTCGACGCCTTCCACGAGATCCTGGCGCCGACTGTCCCGCTATCGCGCCATATCTTCAAGGCGCCGACGCGCTTCTACAAGACGGGCGTCGTCTTTCTTGCTTACCTCAATGGTTTCCAGGACCATTTTCAGATGCTCGGCGGGCAGCAGAGCGCCCGATCGATCCAGCATCTTTCGGAGCTTTTCCGTTTGGCGGATGCGGCGCGCGTGCTGCGCGACCCGGATTTGGCGACCTATCGCATGAAGACGATCCTTGCCACCGTCGGCATCGAATAGCGGAAAAGGGACCGGAGGAGGAGATCGCCATGGCCATTGAGGGTCTGTCCGTCAATTTGGCGACGGTGCGCCAGCAATATGATATGCGCCAGGCGGTCGAGGCCTGCCTGAAGCAGGATATCGTCGCGATCGCGCCCTGGCGCGATCAGGTGCATAAGATCGGGCTTTCCGAAGCCGCCCGCATCGTTGCCGATAACAGGCTGAAAGTCACCGGGCTTTGCCGCGGCGGCATGTTTCCTGCCGCAAGCGCCGAGGGCAGAGCGGCTGCAATCGACGACAACAAGCGGGCGATCGACGAAGCGGCGGCACTGAATGCCGATTGCCTGGTTCTCGTCGTCGGAGGCGTACCAGAGGGATCGAAGGATATCGTTCACGCCCGCGAGATGGTGGCCGATGGTATCGCCGCGATCCTGCCGTATGCGCGCAGCTCCGGCATTCCGCTCGCGATCGAGCCGCTGCATCCAATGTATGCGGCCGACCGCGCCTGCGTGAACACGCTGGAGCAGGCGCTCGACATCTGCGATCTTCTGGGCGAAGGCATCGGTGTCGCGATCGATGTCTACCATGTCTGGTGGGACCCGAAGCTTTATGAACAGATCGCGCGCGCCGGCGCTGGCGGCCGCATCCTGGCGCATCACATCTGTGATTGGCTGGTGCCGACCACGGACCTGCTGCTTGATCGCGGCATGATGGGTGACGGCGTCATCGACTTGAAGCGCATCCGCGCCGAGATCGAGAAGGCCGGCTTTTTCGGCCTGCAGGAGGTGGAAATATTCTCTCAGAATAATTGGTGGAAGCGGCCGGGTGAGGAGGTTCTCTCCACCTGCATCGAGCGCTTCCGCACCGTTTGTTGAGCCGCAGTCCCCCAGGATCGACAACAAAAAACCGGGCCAGCAGGCGGCCCGGTTCCATTCCAAAGCGATGACGTGACGGCTTACTCGGCCGAAACGATCTTGCCGCCTTCCCACTTGTAGAGCGAGAAGCTCTGCGATGTCAGGTCGCCGGTTTCGCCGTAGGTGACCTTGCCGATGGCGGTATCGATCGGTTCGCCCTTCTTGAGCGCAGCGCCGACAGCTTCGGCATCATCCGCCTTGCCGGCCTTCTCGATGCCGGCCTTCAGCACCTGCACGGCGGCATAGGCGTTCAGCGTGAAGGCTTCGGCCGGGATATTGCGGGCCTTGAGGGCAGCGACGGCGCTCTGCGAATCCGGGTTCTTCAGTGCATCAGACGCATTCGTGAAGAGCGTGCCGGCCGCGGAATCATTGGCGATTGCCCAATATTCGGTGTTCGAAAGGCCGTCGCCGCCGATAATCTGCGCCTTGACGGAGATGTCGTGCAACTGGCGGGCCAGAAGGCCTGCTTCCGGATGATAACCGCCGAAATAGATGACTTCGACGCCAGCCTGTTTCAGCTTCGCCGTCAGGGAGCTGTAGTCCTTTTCGCCCGGGGTCAAGGAATCGTTCAGGACCTCGGTGATACCGCCCTTGTTGATCGCTGCCTTGAAGGCATCCGCGAGGCCCTTGCCGTAAGCGCCCTTGTCGTTGAGGATCGCGATCTTCTTATCCTTGAAGTTCTTCACGACATACTCGCCGGCAACGACGGCCTGCTGGTCGTCACGGCCGCAGGTACGCAGGACGTTGGTCAGGCCGCGATTGGTCAGGCCTGGGGCGGTCGCAGTCGGCGTGACCATCAGGATGCCGTTTTCGGCAAGCGCGTCGGAAACCGGAATGGCGACGCCCGAAGTGACCGGGCCGACGACGAAGCGGATGCTGTCGCCGACAAAGCCGTTGGCGACCGATACGCCCTGCTTCGGATCGCCGGCATCATCGCCGAGCTTCAGAACGAGCTTCTGGCCGAGAACGCCGCCGTTCTTGTTGATTTCTTCGATAGCGGTCTGCGCGCCGTTCTTGACCTGGTCACCGTAAGCTGCGACCGGGCCGGTCAGCGGCGCAATGAGGCCGATGGTGATGTCCGCATGTGCGAGAGGTGCGAAGGCCAGCGAAGCGACGAAGGTCGCGGCCGTCAATGTCTTCAGACTCATGTTAGCTCTCCTTGGATAGGCGCGGCAGCGCCCTTTGAACCCGCCCGCAATCGCCTGTCTCGACGCGCAAACTGCCGTAAGGCGTTCTTTTGGAAAAGACAGAGCTGATATCGAGGCCGATGGGCCCTTTCGGACATTTTTTGATCTCGAAAGCGCTCATAAGGGTATTTTCTGTAGGAATATTGGGCCGATTCCGCAAGAAAATAACCGTCGCCAAGACAATTTTAGCGTTTTCCCGAAAATTTTGACGAGGGATAGTTGTTGCCTGCCTGCCGCAAGGGCCTACGTAATAGGGCGGCAAGGCGAGGCGGATCTGAAGGTGGAAATCTTCATGCCGCGGATCCACATAAGCCGCGGCGCCTATCATAGCGCGGCCCGCGCCAAGGAGATCGGTATAGCGTGAACGAGAATGACGATTCGAAGGTCTATTTTGACATCTGGCGGCTGATCCCCGACGGCGCTCCGATCGTGACGCATTCCAGCCGGCTCTTTCCCGTGCGTCGTGACGGCGAGCCAGCGATGCTGAAGATCGCGGACGCGCCGGAGGAGAAATCGGGTGCCGAGCTCCTGGTCTGGTGGAATGGCAGTGGTGCTGCGCGCGTTCTCGAACATCAGGACGATGCTATCCTGCTCGAACGGGCGACAGGCAGCCGCTCACTTGCCGAGATGGCAAGGAACGGCGAGGACGACGATGCAACCCGGATCATCTGCAAAGCCGTCGCTGGGCTTCATGCCTCTCGCGGAGGCGCCCTGCCGCAATTGATTCCGCTTGTCCACCGGTTTCGTTCGCTCGAAGCGATGGCTCATTGTGAAGGCGGTATTTTCGTCCAGTCCGCAGTTGTCGCCCGCGCGCTGTTGTCGGAGCCTCGCGATATCGTAGCCCTGCATGGAGACATTCATCACGGCAATATTCTGGACTTTGCCGAGCGCGGCTGGCTCGCGATCGACCCGAAGGGGCTCGTGGGCGAACGCGGCTTCGATTACGCCAATCTCTTCTGCAATCCGGACAATGCCGTCGCCACATCTCCCGGCCGTCTTGCCCGGCAAGTGACGGTCGTTGCCGAGGCGGCGGGAATGGAGCGCGGACGCCTGTTGCGGTGGGTCATTGCCTGGGCCGGCCTCTCGGCTGCCTGGCTGATCGAAGATGGCGAGGACGAGCACGTCCAGCCAACGCTGCATGTTGCCGAAATCGCGGCTGCCGAACTATCCGGGACCGGGGCTTAAGCGATCAAAGCGTCGCGCCAGGCTTGTCGATAGCGGGTCAACCCGGCCAGTTCGGCGCGAACCGGCGAGTTTTCCGTTGTTGTCGCAGGGCGGATGCCCGTCAGTAACGCTGCCCCCTGGCTGGTGCCCGTCGAGCCCGCTAGTGCAATAACGTCGCTATTCGTCAAGGCGGACAGGGCTTTGAGGTAGGCATGGTTGAGAGCAAAAGGACCCTCGACGAAGATCGGTCCTTTAGCGCCGATCAGACCGAGACAGGCTTCCGTCATCAGCGCGAGATAGAGGCTGACGGCGGCAAGGCGTTCGGCATTGCTCGCGGCATGATCCGCAATCCAGCGCCGCCTGCGGCCGGGAAAGGGACCCGATCCTTCAACGACGTTGGGCAGCAGCATGAGGCCCCTCCCGATTACCGCCTCGATAGTGGCTTCGACCGCATCGGGTGATGCCGTGCCGATTTCGGCAGCCAGAATCTCGAATTCGCGGCCACCCATGAAGCGGGCTGATGGCACGGTGCGGCCAAAGGCATCGACATTCGCAAGAGTATCGTGGGCGGGATCGAGATGGTCGAGATCGCCGCCGACGCCGAAACTGATCACCCAGGTTCCCGTCGAGACAACGGCAAAGGGGGCTTCGTTCTCAACCAGATGGGGCAGAAGCGAAGCGTTGGAATCATGGATGCCGCAATAGACGGGCACCGGTTTCGTAAGACCCATATCCGCAGCGAGTGCCGGCAAGACCGGTCCAAGCGCGTCGAAAGCCGAACGGATCGGCGCCATCAGCCCGCGAATGCCAAGCGCGTCGACGAGAGACGAATAGCTTTGCGTCGTCGGGTTCCAGAGATCGGTGTGGCAGCCGAGCGACGTCACTTCGTTGGAGGCAACGCCGGTCAGGCGAAACGCCCAATATTGCGGATAGGTCAGGATCGTCGCGACATGGGCGAAATCAGCCGGAAAGGTGCTTTTCATATAGTGGATTTGGGCGCCAACATTGAGGCCAACCGACAATCCGGGTGAAAACGTCTCGGCAAACTTGGGGCGCAACTGCCTGTAGGCGTTCTGAATGGCTTGCGGATAGCCATGCTCATAGTCGAGAACCGGCATAGCGAGGCTGCCATTGGCTGAAAGCATTACAGCGGATGCGCCATGGGTGGTGATCGATATGGCGTCGAAGCCTGGCGCGCGGACAAAGCCCTTCAGTGCCGAGATGATGAAGTCCCATAACCCGTCAGTATCGTAATGCGGATAAGGACCCGACTTCAGAACGCTGTTTGCGGTCCTGACGGTGGCGATCTCGGCACCTGTCCCGGCATCCAGCACAACGACCTTGGCGTTGGTCTTGCCGATGTCGATGACGGCGATGTGGCGGTAGGCTGTCTCGGTGTTCATGGCAGATGGAAGACCGTGATGAGATCGCTCTGAATGGGCGAATTATCGGGATTGGTCGCCATGATATCGGCCATGTGCGCCCACCATTTCTTCATGACCGGATGTTCGGGCAGGCTGGCCATGGAATGATCCTTCGGCCGCGTCAACACGCCGAAAAGCGTGTTCGTGTTGCGATCGAGATGGATAGAATAATCGCTGACGCCGGCCTGATGCAGCAGATCCACCAGCTGGGGCCAGATTTCATCATGGCGCTTCCGGTATTCTGCTTCCATGCCTGGATTGAGCGTCATCTTGAAGGCGTGGCGTTCGAGAGCAGCGGTCATTTGGAACTCATGGTCCTGATGCGGCGGGCGACGATCGGCAGCGCGATGGTGATGATGAGGAGGAGGCCGATGAAAATCGACATGACGATGCCCGGCACGTTGAGCAGGCCGAGGCCGAAGGTGACCAGGCCCATGACGAAAGCGGCGATGACGACACCGCCGATCGTGCCGGAGCCGCCGAGGATCGATACGCCGCCGAGCACAACCATGGTGACCACTTCCAACTCCCAGCCGAGCGCGATCGACGGACGCGTGGAGCCAAGGCGCGAGGTGAGGCAGACGGCTGCGATGCCGCTCATGATGCCGGTGAGCAGAAATAGGATGAACTTGACCCGCTCGACCGGAATGCCGGAGAAGCGCGCGGCAAAATCATTGTTGCCGATCGTATAGACCTGCCGGCCGAAATTCGTCGCATGTAGCAGAATTGCAAAAGCGATCGCGAGCACGATGAAGAGCACGAATTCGAAGGAGAAGACCCAGACGACATAGCCCTGGCCAAAATAGGCGAAACTATCCGGATAGTTGCCATAGGCCTGGTCCCCGAGAACGATATAGGAAATGCCGCGAAACAGGCTCATCGTGCCAATGGTAACGACGATCGACGGCAGCTTCAGCACAGAAACCAAAAAGCCGTTGAAGATCCCGCAGACTAGGCCCACGCCGATACCGATCGCGACGAGGCCGGGCGTATCGACGCCCAGTTGCGCGGCGGCCCCCATGGCCGTCGAGGCGAGCGCGATGATGGCTGCGACCGAAAGGTCGATTTCGCCAGCGATGACGAGCAGCGCCATGGCAAAGGCGATCATCGCCTTTTCGGTGAAATTGAAGGTCGCGTCCGAGAGGTTGAAGGGATCCAGGAAATAGGGCGAGGCCAGTGAATTGAAGATGAAGATCGCGACAGCGACGCCAAAAAGCAGCGTTTCCCAGCTCGCCAAGATGCGCTTGAAGGGCGTGCCGAGGCGATCCGGAATGGCGCGCTTTTCCGCGGTTGCCGCTTGCGAACCGTTGCTCATGCGTGTGCTCCCTGGCTGGCGGCGTCCTTTGCGGCCTGATCGCGCAGGATGATGCGGCCGCGGTTGCGTTCTCGCCGGGCGTTGAAGACGACGGCAAGTATGATGACGGTGCCTGATATCGCCATCTGCGTGAATGGCGAGATGCCGATGACCGGAAGGGCGTTCTTGATGACGCCGAGGAAGAGGGCGCCGAGCACCGCGCCGGCGACCGAGCCAACGCCGCCGGCAATCGAAATGCCACCGATGACGCAGGCGGCGACGCTATCGAGTTCGAAACCGTTGGCGATATCGACATAGGCGACCGCGTAGCGCGATACCCAAAGGTAGCCGCTGAGCCCGGCGAGCGCGCCGGAGAGAACGAAGGCGAGGAACCGGGTCCAGCCGACATCAATGCCGGCATAGACGGCGGCGACCGGATTGCCGCCGCTCGCATAGGCCGAGCGGCCGAACTGCGTGTAGCGCAGCACCAGATACATCATCAGCACGATTGCGATGCCGATCCAGGCTAGCACCGGCAGGCCGAGAAGCGGCGTGCGCGGGACGTTCAAAAAGATCGGCGTGAATTGGTGGGCATTGACCCAGGCACCGCCCGACAGCACGAAGGCCATGCCGCGATAGATCGTGAGGGTGCCGAGCGTGACGACGATCGGCGGGATTTCCAAAGCCCAGACGAGATAGCCGTTGATGGCGCCGAGAGCCGCGCCCATCAGGATTGCCATCACGATGAGTGCGACCAGCGGAATATCGGGATAGGCGGCGTTCAGCATCGCAACCGCCATACCGGTCAGTGCCAGGTTGGCCGCGACGGATAGATCGATCGATTTCGTCAGGATCACAGTCATCTGGGCAAGGGCCAGGATGATGAGGATCGACGTATCGTTGAAGATATTGGCGAGATTGGCGGGCTCGGCAAAGCCGGCCGCACGGGTTGCAAAACCGGCGATCATCACAATGATGATGATGGCGAGCAGTGTTTCGCGCTTTTTAAGGATGCGTGGCATCCTGTCCCTCCTTAAGCATTTCCCGTGGCGGCGCGCACCAGGGTCTCCGGCGTTAGCCCTTCGCGCTCGAACAGGCCTGCGGACAGGCCTTCCTTCATGACCAGGACGCGATCCGACATGCCGAGGATCTCGGGAAGTTCGGAAGAGATCATGATGATGCTGAGGCCTTCGGCCGCCAGCTCGCTGATGAAGCCATGGACGGCCGCCTTCGAGCCGATATCGATGCCCTTGGTAGGCTCGTCCAGAATGATGATCTTCGGCTGCGTCGCCAGCCACTTGCCGATGACCACCTTCTGCTGGTTTCCGCCGGAGAGCGTTCCCACAGGCACGGATAGGGCGGCGGCGCGCAGATCGAGCCTTTCGGCATATTTACGGGCGAGAGCGAACTCATTGGCCGCCTTCAGAAACCCTTTGCGGGAGGTGCGTCCGAGCGACGGGAGCGACATGTTCTGATAGATCGGCATCGGCAGCGCCAGGCCATGGCGGCCGCGCTCTTCCGGCACATAGACGATGCCGGCAGCAATGGCGTCCTGCGGCGAGTGCACCTTGATTTCCTGCCCGTCGAGCGTCAGACGCCCGGACAGCGGTTTGGTGATGCCGAAGAGTGATTGGCAAAGCTCGGAGCGTCCGGCGCCGATCAGGCCGTAGACGCCGAGGATCTCGCCGCGCCGAAGCTTGAAGGAAATGTCGCGGAATTCGGTGCGGTGACAGTAGTTGTCGACTTCGAGAACGGTGACCCCGATTGTGACAGGCACTTTCGGAAAGGCGTCCTTAACGTCGCGGCCGACCATCATGCGGACGATCTCGTCCTGCGGAGTCGTCTTCAGCTCGCCATGGCCAACGGCGCGGCCGTCTCGAAAGACGACGAAATTATCGGCGATTTCATAAAGTTCGTCGAACTTGTGGCTGATGAAGAGGATCGCCTTACCCTTCGCCTTCAATCCCTCGACGATGCGAAAGAGATCGTCGATCTCCTTGCGCGAAAGAGCTGCTGTGGGTTCATCCATGATGACGATGCGGGCCTCGATCGACAGAGCGCGCGCGATTGCTACGAGATGGCGCTGAGCAATGGAGAGGTCTTTCAATCGGGTCGTGGGATCGATGGCGCTTTCTAGCGATTGGAGAAGCTCTTTCGATCGGCTGTTCATCGTCTTCCAATCGATGGTGCGCCAGGATGTGCGCGGCGCATGACCGAGAAAGATGTTTTCGGCAACAGTCAGCTCGTCGAAGAGCACCGTTTCCTGATGAATGGCCGTGACGCCGGCATCGATGGCCGCCTGCGCACTGGCGAAAGCCGTTGGTTTGCCGTCGACAAGGATCTCGCCTTCGTTCGGACGATAGATACCTGTTAGGATTTTAACGAGTGTCGATTTGCCGGCGCCGTTCTCGCCGATGAGGGCGGTGACCTTACCCGGGTAAAGCGAAATGCTGACGCCATCCAGCGCTTTGACGCCGGGAAAGATCTGGGAAATGCCGCGCATCTCCAAGATAGCCTGATTGTTCGCGGCTGGTGCGTCCGCGAGGGAACGTTGAAGGACTGTGGTCATCAGCAATGTACCGGATCAGTGAAACCAGGTCCGGCGGCTGATGCCGCCGGAGAGCTGCGAGTTCGATTTTCGATCAGAAAACCTTGGAGAACTGATCGATGTTCGAGGCGTTGTAGACGAACGGATCGGCCATGGCGGCTTCGCCGTTTTCGCCGACCTTGATCTTGCCCATGCGGCCGGCATTGATCTCGCTGCCCGGCTTGCCGTCGGTCTCGCCCTTGACGAGGCGATAGGCGATCTGCGTTGCGGAATAGCCGAGATCGATCGGGTTCCAGATCGCGAATTCCTTCGTCGCGCCGGACTTGATGGCACCGGCCATTTCGGATGGCAGGCCGAGACCGGTCACATAGACCTTACCGATCTTGCCGGCGTCCTTGACGGCCTGCGAAGCGGCAAGCACGCCGACGGTCGTCGGGGCGACGATGACCTTGACTTCCGGATGCGAGGTCAGGAGGCCCTGGGCTTCACGATAGCTCTTGTCCGAGAGGTCGTCGCCATAGACTGTTGTCACCAGATTGAGGCCCGGGAAATCCTTGAGCTGCTTCTTCATCTCGCCGATCCAGATATTCTGGTTGGTCGAGGTGGTCGTTGCCGACAGGATGGCGAAGTCGCCCTTGCCGCCGTCGAGGTGATCCTTGGCGAGTGTCAGGCACATCTTGCCGATCAGCTCGTTGGACGAGGGGTTCAGCTGCAGGATGCGACCGGCCTTGGCGACACCGGAATCCCAGGAGATGACCTTAATGCCGCGCTGTGCCGCCTTCTTCAGTGCCGGGACGACTGCGTCGGGATCGTTTGCGGAAATTGCGATGGCATCGACGCCCTGCGCGATCAGCGAGTTGATCACTTCGATCTGGCCCTCGGCCGTGGTTGAGGTCGGGCCGGTGTAGATCACCTGCACGCCTCCGAGATCTTTGGCTGCTTCCTGGGCGCCCTTGTTGGCGGCCTCGAAGAAGCCGTTGCCCAGCGACTTCACGACGAGACCGATCTTGACGTCCTTTGCACTTGCCGCGCCGGCCATCAGTGTCGCGGCGAGCGCGACGCCGATCGCCAGTTTCTTTGCTATATTCATGTCACTTCCTCCCAAAGTTAATAGGCATGCTCACCCCATTTCGGCCGCGCGTCTCACGCGACCGACGGGGAATCCTCCTCCTCGGCCTGAGCCGAAACATTTGCAATAATGAGCGAAATACCCGCATCCTCGATCATGCGCACGGTTTCGGCGGTTACGCCGTCATCGGTAATGATGGTTGAGACCTGTTCGAGCGGACAAAGGATCAGGCTGGAGCGCTGGCGGAACTTGCTCGAATCCACCATGACGACGAGCTCGTCGGCCTGGCGCATGAGCTTCTGCTCGCTCTGGATGACCAGCGCGTCGGCTTCCATGACGCCGAGCGGGCCTACGCCCTGTGCACCAACGAACATGCGCCGCGCATAGAAATTTCGGATCGTGTCGTTGTCGAAGGGCGAGAGGATCAGGCTCTGCTCGCGATAGATCGCGCCGCCCGGCACCGTCACGTTGTTCTTCGAATGCTTGACCAGATGTTCGGCGATGGCGAAGGAGTTTGTCATCACCTGCAGCCGGAAGGCCGAGATATAGTGCACCAGCTGGAACGTAGTCGTGCCGCCGTTGATAATGATGGCGTCGCCGGGATTGCAGAGTTCGGCAGCCTTGCGCGCAATTGCGCGTTTCCTATCGATGTTGACGGCTTCGGATACACGGAACGGTCGCGCTGCCAGATTGCCGAGCTGTGGGGGATGGATCGATTCCGCGCCGCCGCGCACGCGCCGGATCTTTCCCTGCACGTGCAGGGCAGCGATATCACGGCGTATCGTCGCTTCCGAAGCCTCGGTCAGCTCGGAAATATCCTGAATCGTCACGACAGACTTTTCCTGTACGGCGCTCAGGATAATGCGATGGCGTTCGCGTTCGTGCATTGGCTCCTCCTTGTCGGCGGTTATTTCGCAAATATGACAATGTGTCAATCATAAACGATCATAAACTTTCATATTGCATCGCAGCATTATCGAATTTGATCGTTTTCGATTGACAAGGTGACTGTACGTGAGCGATACCCTGCTCACAAAGGGCGGCTGCATATGATCTGGTCCGCCTGAAAGACTTGATTTCAAGGGAGGATGACATGGCGGCTGGCGTTCAGCTTCTGAAGAACCGTTGGGATGATGCGTATGCGGCAGGCTTGGATGAGCCGGGCAAGCTGCTTTATCGGTCGAATCTGCTCGGTGCCGACAAGCGTATCACCAACTACGGCGGCGGCAACACGTCGGCCAAGGTCATGGAAACCGATCCGCTCTCCGGCGAGAAGGTCAAAGTATTGTGGGTCAAGGGTTCTGGCGGCGATGTCGGCACCATCAAGCTCGATGGTTTCGCCACACTTTATCAGGACAAGCTCGACAGCCTGAAGAATATCTATCAGGGCGTTGCCGACGAGGATCGCATGGTCGGCTTCCTGCCGCATTGCACCTTCAATCTCAATGCCCGCGCCGCTTCGATCGATACGCCGCTGCATGGTTTCGTGCCGTTCACCCACGTCGATCACATGCATCCCGACGCCATCATCGCCATTGCCGCCTCCAAGAACTCGCGCGAACTGACACGCGAGATCTTCGGCGACGAGATTGGCTGGCTCCCCTGGCGCCGCCCCGGCTTCCAGCTCGGTCTTGATCTCGAAGCCTTCGTCAAGGCGCATCCGAATGCCAAGGGCGTCGTACTCGAAAGTCATGGCCTCTTCACCTGGGCCAATGATGCCAAGGAATGCTACGAGCTGACGCTCGCCATCATCAACAAGGCAATCGAATGGTTCGCCGCCAAGACGGAAGGCAAAACCATTTTCGGCGGCACTGCTGTCGAGAGCCTGCCGCAAGCGGAGCGTCGTGCCATCGCCGCCCGGCTGATGCCTGAGATCCGCGGTCGCATCGGCAAGGCCGAACGCAAGCTCGGCGATTTCGACGATCAGGATGCGGTGCTCGAATTCGTCAATTCGAAGAATCTTCGCCCGCTCGGCGCGCTCGGCACCAGCTGCCCGGATCATTTCCTGCGCACCAAGATCCGCCCGCTGATCGTCGATTTCGATCCGGCTAAGCCCGATGTCGATGCAGTGATCGCCGGTCTCGACAAGGCGCTGGAAGATTACCGCGCCGACTACGCGCGCTACTATAACGATTGCAAGCACGACAATTCGCCTGCCATGCGCGATCCGAACCCGGTGATCTTCCTCGTTCCCGGCGTCGGCATGCTGTCCTTTGCCCGCGACAAGGCGACCGCCCGTATTGCCGGCGAGTTCTATGTCAACGCCATCAATGTCATGCGCGGCGCCTCGACCGTCTCCGAATATCAGGGCCTGCCCGAACAGGAAGCCTTCGATATCGAATATTGGCTGCTGGAAGAGGCGAAACTGCAGCGCATGCCGAAGCCGAAGAGCCTTGCTGGTCGTGTTGCTTTCGTCACCGGCGGCGCCGGCGGCATCGGCCGCGCCACGGCGGCGCGCCTTGTGGGCGAGGGTGCCTGCGTGGTTCTGGCT
Source organism: Rhizobium sp. BK098 (assembly GCF_014193155.1). Lineage (NCBI taxonomy): Bacteria > Pseudomonadati > Pseudomonadota > Alphaproteobacteria > Hyphomicrobiales > Rhizobiaceae > Rhizobium > Rhizobium sp. BK098. The sequence continues at coordinate 412,960 of NZ_JACHYY010000004.1, forward strand.
GACATCGACCAGGCGGCACTTGAGGGCACCCAGGCGGATTTCGCCAAGATGTTCGGCGCCGACGCGGTGCGTAGCGTCAAGCTCGACGTGACGAAGGAAGATGCCGTCATTACCGCCTTTGCCGAGGCTTGCGTCGAATTCGGCGGGGTCGACATTCTGGTATCGAATGCCGGCATCGCTTCGTCCGCGCCGATCGAGAGCACCGAGCTTTCGATGTGGAACCGCAATATCGATATTCTCGCGACCGGCTATTTCCTCGTCTCGCGCGAAGCCTTCCGGCTGTTCCGCCGCCAGAATCTCGGTGGTAACGTCGTCTTCGTCGCATCGAAGAACGGTTTGGCCTCCTCGCCGAATGCGGCCGCCTATTGCACGGCCAAAGCCGCCGAAATCCATCTGGCCCGCTGCCTGGCGCTCGAGGGTGCTGAAGCCGGCATCCGCGTGAATACGGTCAATCCCGACGCCGTCCTGCGCGGCTCGAAGATCTGGAACGGCGAATGGCGCGAGCAGCGTGCCGCCTCCTCGAAGATCGAGGTGGACGAGCTGGAGGAACATTACCGCAAGCGCTCGATGCTGAAGCTCAATGTTTTCCCCGAGGACATTGCCGAGGCGATCTACTTCCTGGCTTCGGATCTTTCCGCCAAGTCGACGGGTAATATCATCAACGTTGATGCCGGCAACGCGCAGAGCTTCACGCGCTAGTTGGCTACATTTTTCCTTCTCCCCAGCGGGAGAAGGTGGCCCGAAGGGTCGGATGAGGGGGCTGCAAATGTGGTTCTATCTTTCGCTTACGCTCAAGATGTGAGTCGCTATGCTCCTCACTCCCCCTCATCTGCCCCTTGGGCATCCTCTCCCCGGTGGGGAGAAGATGGAACAGCCAGTCGAGAGGCTGTAATGTTTCGAATGACGCATTTGGGAGGAAAGAATGGCCGAGTTTAGAATTGCGCCCGATCTGGTTGCTGCAGAAAACGACAAGCGCGCCGCTGCGCTGAAATCCGACTATGAGGCGCTTGGCGCCACGCTCGCCCGCCGCAGCGTCGATATCGAAGCCGTGACCCGGAAGGTCTCCGAATTCTTCGTTGCGGTCCCGTCCTGGGGCGTCGGCACCGGCGGCACGCGCTTTGCCCGCTTCCCAGGCACCGGCGAGCCGCGCGGCATCTTCGACAAGCTCGACGATTGCGCCGTCATCCAGCAGCTGACGCGGGCAACGCCGAAGGTTTCGCTGCATATCCCCTGGGATAAGGCCGATCCGCGCGAACTGAAGGCGAAAGGCGATGCGCTCGGCCTCAGCTTTGACGCCATGAACTCCAATACGTTCTCCGACGCGCCCGGCCAGGCGCATTCATACAAGTTCGGTTCGCTGAGCCATGTCAATGCGGCAACCCGCGCCCAGGCCGTCGAGCACAACATCGAATGCATCGAGATCGGCAAGGCCATTGGCTCTAAGGCGCTGACGGTGTGGATCGGCGACGGCTCGAATTTCCCCGGCCAGACCAATTTCACCATGGCCTTCGAGCGCTATCTTTCCGCCATAGCCGATATCTACAAGGCGCTTCCAGATGATTGGCGGCTGTTTTCCGAGCATAAGATGTATGAGCCGGCCTTCTATTCCACGGTCGTTCAGGATTGGGGCACCAACTATCTGATCGCGCAGACACTCGGCCCCAAGGCGCAGTGCCTGGTCGATCTCGGTCACCACGCGCCGAATACCAATATCGAGATGATCGTGGCGCGCCTTATCCAGTTCGGCAAGCTCGGCGGTTTCCACTTCAACGATTCCAAGTATGGCGACGACGATCTCGATGCCGGCGCCATCGAGCCCTACCGCCTCTTCCTCGTCTTCAACGAGTTGGTCGATGCCGAACGGCGCGGGGTCAATGACTTCAATCCAGCGCATATGATCGACCAGTCGCACAATGTCACGGACCCGATCGAAAGCCTGATCTCCAGCGCCAACGAAATCCGTCGTGCCTATGCGCAGGCGCTGATTGTCGATCGAAATGCACTTGGCGAGTATCAGGATGCGAACGACGCGCTGATGGCATCGGAAACGCTGAAGCGCGCCTATCGCGCCGATGTCGAGCCGATCCTCGCTGAAGCTCGCCGCCGTGCGGGCGGCGCGATCGATCCGGTCGCGACTTACAGGGCGAGCGGCTATCGCCGCAAGGTTGCCGCCGAACGGCCAGCCTCTGTAGCCGGTGGCGGCGGAATCATCTGAGATTAGCGGGTGCCGGCACAAATGACGCCAGCACCCGATGCCTATCGCGCCCGCCCTAATTGCTGGAGTTCGGCCTCTCGCCAGGCGGCCCAGCGACGCCGCAATTCGCCTGGCCTCAGGCCATAGTTTTCGTCGAGCATGTCGGCCGCGAGAATCCGTTCCGTGCGGAAATGCCGGAAGCCCTGGCGCAGCTCGCACCATGCCACCAGAATGCGGCTCGTGTCGGAATAGCCGAGGATAACGGGCCAGACGATCCTTGTGCTTTCCGCACCCGCATCGGACCGATAGCGCAACCGAAGTTTTCGTCCTTCGCGGATTGTCGTCCGCAACAACGGTAGATCGATGTTTTCCTCTTGGCCTCCCTGAAGAAGCGGTTTGGCGCCGACGCTCGGCTCAAGGATGAAGGGACGCAGGTGCCCGGGCACGATCGCGGTGATCTTGGCAACCACGTCGCGTGCGGCATTGGCAAGGGCCTTCTCGGCACGACCCGCAACCCATTGCGCCCCGAGGACGACGGCCTCGATCTCCTCGGGCGTCAGCATCAGCGGCGGCATTTCGTAGTCGGGCGACAGGAGATATCCGAGGCCTGCCTCGCCCTCGATCGGAACCCGCTGTCCCATCAGATCGGCGACGTCGCGATAGACCGTGCGCTTGGAGACTTCGAGCTCATCCGCCAGCGCGGCGGCGGTGACCGGCCGGCTCGACCGGCGCAATATCTGTATGATCTGAAACAAACGATCGGCGCGACGCATGCCTGCTGACTCCTGCTGCCATTATGGTGGCAACAGCCTTATGCAACAAGAGCCTTCGAGCCGCCAACAACAGAGTTGGCGCCATTTTGAAGGAGTACGCAATGAAACTGGCATCGACACGTCTGATCGTTGCCGACATCAAGAAGATGGTCGGGTTTTATGAGATGGTCACCGGTCAGGCTGCGGAGTGGCTAGCGCCGGTCTTTGCCGAGATCGTCACCCCCGCGGCAACACTTGCGATTGGAAGTGCCGAGACTGTCGCCCTGTTTCGCGAGGGCAGTGCCGAACCCGGCGTCAACCGATCGCTTGTTATCGAATTCCAGGTCGACGATGTCGATGCCGAATTCGCAAGGTTGAAGGACAAGGTGGAGGTCGTGCACGAACCGAAGCTGATGCCGTGGGGAAACCGGGCAGGGCAAATCCGCGATCCCGAGGGAACGCTCATCAGCCTTTACACGCCTGTCACGGATTTTGCGAAGCAGCGCTTTGCCGGGCGTTGAGCGGTAACGAGCCGCCGAGATCCTATGATCGGGCGATGCCTTCCGCCTGGCGGCATCGCTCGTCTTAAGTCACGCCTTGGTCGCCTTGTGGGCACGGCTAACCGATCCAGATAGCTGCAAATTTGTCATGGTCGTCTGGCAGATTTGAAATCATCTTCCTGCACGGCGGCCGACCACGGTCGGAGCCGTGGTTTGTCGATTTGTGTCCGTCGCCTACGCACTTTCGAGTGGCTCGGCAATGGGAATTGAGTATTGTCGCTTGCAACGGCTCGCCGTGATTTGGCGGTCGATGCTGGCAAAAAAGACAGAGCCCTGCTGTTGATAGGTGAGGAAAAACGATGACGATTGACATGAACGGTTTTGCCGGACGCCTGAAACGCCGCGAGAATGGCGGCATGATCTCCGGCTGGGTCGGCATACCCGATCCGATGCTCGTCAATCATCTGGCGCAGGAAGACTTCGATACCATCGTGCTCGATATGCAGCATGGCATGTGGAACATGGAGTCCGCCGCCAACGGCATCGCCCATGTGCGCTTGGCGGGCAAGCCGGCGATTGCCCGTATTCCCGTCGGCGATTTCGCCTCCGCCTCGCGGCTTCTCGATGCCGGTGCCTCTGCCATCATCGCACCGATGATCAATTCCGCCGATGATGCGCGCGCCTTGGTGCAGGCGACGAAGTATCCGCCGCTCGGCGAGCGCAGCTGGGGGCCGTCGCTGGCCCTCAATCATTTCGGCCTGCCGGCTGAGGATTATCTGCAGAGCGCCAACAGCCTGACCGTCACCATTGCCATGGTCGAAACTCGCATGGCGCTCGACGCCATCGACGAGATCCTGGCTGTTGACGGCATCGACGGCATCTTTGTCGGGCCGTCCGATCTTTCGATCGCGCTTTCAAACGGCGCACGCCTTGCGCCCGATAGCGCCGCGATCGATCAGGCGCTTGCAACCGCACTCGCGCGGTGCCGCGCCCATGGCAAGGTGATTTGTGCCTTTGGCGGCGATGGTGCCCGTGCCGGAGAATATCTGAAGCTCGGCCTGGATCTGGTCATCGCCGGCACGGAAACGGCTCAACTGCGCAACGGTGCCCGCACAGCCATCCAGGCTGCGCGCAAGATCGCTGAATCATAATCAGTTCGTTTGAGATTGGGGTATGTCCGGAAGAAGTTCCGGGCATACCGATGTGCCGTGTGTTGAACTCCGTCAGTTTACGAGCTTCACAAAGCAGGGATTATACATATTCCAGCCGCAGCCGCCACCGACGGCTTGCGCCGGCGTAATCGTGTTTTGGATGGCGAGTGCCGCGAGCGCGACGGCGATGATTGTCAAAACAGTTTTGGTATATTTGTCCATGAGTTTCCCCTAATAATAGAATGGCTGACGATATGCATCTTAAGATTGCCTTTCTGAATGCCGGCTGAATATCCATGCTTAAGGTTGTGTCCTGATGTCATACGACCACATCGGATCGACAGCCCAAACACGCACCCCTCGTCGACTTTGATCGTAGCCCGCGCTTCATCGTTACCCGCCTGCGGGCATTCTAGCGTCGACATGGCGGAGCGGAATGATTTGTCGAAGGTGCAGGGATTGGCGGTAGGACGCGGCTTGCGTCGCGAAGTAGGTCAGCGCGTCACTGGCGAGCTCGGTTATCGCCCCGATCTTGGCGGCATCAACCTTCGCACCGGCAAGACCTACGCCATTGGCATCGTGTTATCCTTCGGAGGCGAGGGCGAGATGAATATCGTCGTCGCCTCGCTGATCGACGGCGCCTCGCGCTACATGAAGGCGCAAGGAGAGTGAGCGGAATCGCGAATGCCGTGCAGTTCGATCTTTCCCCATTATTCGCGCCAGAAAACGGCTGCAAAACCCCAACCAAAAGCCAACCAGCTCAAAACGGCTCAATCACACGGATGGTGAAAAGCTGAAGTTAAAATATTGCTCGACCGGTTCCCGGCGCGCGATCTTCCAGTAATAACCGCCTTAATCGGTTTATTCGGCGAGTTGGCGCGGAAAGAACCGTTTTGGTGAGCTGTCACACCCAAAACTCCGCAGTTAGAGGTCATTGATTTCTCGAAAATGCTGTGCATTTCGACTGGATAACAATCGGAATTCCGTTAGGTTTCTCAGATATCGGTCGATTGCATGGCCGGACCAGGGGTGAAATCGTTCGCCAAGGTCGATATTTGCAACCGGTCGGAAATGCCTAAGGCTTGTCCGGCCCAGAAAGTCCGTATGCGCCGCGCGGCGTTACGCAATAGGGAGAATAGTATGGCTGACGAAAAGATGATGTCGCGGATGTCGGGCAAGGGTGGCTTCATCGCTGCCCTCGATCAAAGCGGAGGCTCGACCCCGGGCGCTCTGCGTCTCTATGGGATCGCCGATTCCGACTATAATGGCGATGAGGAAATGTTCCGCCTGATGCATGAAATGCGCGTGCGCATCATGACGGCTCCCTCATTTTCCGGAGATAAGGTGATTGGCGCCATTCTTTTCGAGAAGACCATGGATGGTGAGGCGAAGGGCAAGCCGGTTCCTACCTATCTCTGGGCCGATCGCGGTGTCGTCCCTTTCCTCAAGGTCGATAAGGGTCTGGCGGCCGAGGAGAACGGTGCACAGGTGATGAAGCCGATGCCGGATCTCGACGTTCTGCTTGCCCGTGCGGCGAAGAAGGGGATCTTCGGGACCAAGATGCGTTCGGTCATTGCCAACGCCGACAAGACCGGCATTGCCGCGGTGGTCAAGCAACAGTTTGAGATAGGACATCAGATCCTCGGCCATGGTCTCGTGCCGATCATCGAACCGGAAGTCTCCATCAAGAGCCCGACCAAGCAGGAGGCCGAGGCTATTCTGCGGGACGAGATCGCTCAGAGGCTCGATGCAGTGCCGGCCGGCCAGAAGGTCATGCTCAAGCTGACGATCCCGACTGTTCCGGATTTCTACAAGCCTCTCGTCGATCACAAGGCGGTGGCGCGCGTCGTGGCGCTTTCGGGCGGCTACAGCCGTGCGGATGCCTGCGAAAAGCTCAGCCACAATCATGGAATGATCGCCAGCTTCTCCCGAGCTTTGACCGAGGATCTGCGCGTGACGATGAGCGATGCTGAATTCGACGCCAGCCTCGCAAAAACCATCGACGAGATCTATCAGGCGAGCGTCGTGAAGGCCTAATCACCCGAAAGGCGCCGGGCCTAACGCGGCCCGGCCTCCTCTAGCCGGTCATGCCCTGACTTCGAAGACCATGTTGAACGGCGTTTCAGTTGCCTTGCGGAAATGCGAATAGCCCGCATCCATGGCCACCTTGCGCAGCTTCAGCTCGCCGGCTTGGGCGCCGAGGCCCAGCCCTACTTCCTGCGACAGCGAAGCCGGTGTGCAGATCATCGTCGAAGCGCCGTAGAAGACCCTACCGACGGGATTGAGATTGTCCTTCAGGCAGTCATGCGCAAAGGGTTCGACGATCATCCAGGTGCCGTCGTCGGCAAGGCTTTCCTTGACGTGTTTACCGGCGCCGACCGGATCGCCCATGTCGTGCAGGCAATCGAACATGGCGACAAGATCGTAACCGACAGCTGGGAAATCCTTGGCGCTTGCCTGCTCGAACGTGATGCGGGTATCGACGCCCGCCTGCTTGGCGGCAGCGCGCGCCCGCTCGATCGATGGCAGGTGGTAGTCGAAGCCGAAGAAGGTCGAGTTCGGATAGGCCTGCGCCATCAGGATGGTCGAGGCACCGTGGCCGCAGCCGACATCGGCGACAGCCGCGCCGGCTTGAAGCTTTTCATGCATGCCGTTCAGCGCCGGTATCCATTCCGTAATGAGATGGCTGTTGTAACCTGGACGGAAAAACCGCTCCGTGCCGCGGAACAGGCAGGCGCTGTGCTCATGCCAGCCGAAACCGCTGCCGGTTTTGAAGGCATTGGCGATCTTCGGCTCGTCGAGCCACATGGATTGGACGACATCGAAGGCGCCGGTGAAGAAGGCGGGGCTGTTTTCCTCCGCAAACACCATGGCCTGTTCCGGCGTCAGATAGAAGCGCTCGGTCTCGTCGTCATAGCTGACATAGTCGGCGGCAGCTTGAGCCGACAGCCACTCGCGCACATAACGCTCTTTCACGCCAATCTTGTCGGCCAGTTCGGCCGACGTCATCGGCGTTCCATCCGCCATGGCCCTGAAGAGGCCTAGATGGTCTCCAAGCGTGACCAGCACACCGGAGACCGCTGCACCGAGATCGCCGACCAGCCGACCGACCAGGGCATCAAGTTTCTGCATATCAGGTTCACGCATGACATCTTCCTCCCAGATTGATGTGGCGTTTCTTCGGATATATTCGAAGACTTGAAAATACTCCTGAGCGTAGTCGTAAGCAACGACATAGCAGGGCGAAGTAATACTCGCCCTGCTTGCAAAAATAGACCTTATTATTCTGAATTAATTCGGCTTTTATCCGATTTGCCGCGGACTTCAGCCAGCGCGAGCCAGTTCTTTTTCCAGAACGGAGAGCAGGCGCGGATCGTCCGCAGTTACATCAGGTGCAAAGCGGGCAACAACGTCGCCGTCGCGACCGATCAGGAACTTTTCGAAATTCCAGACGATGCCACCGTTCTGCCCGGTCTCGAGGCCATGTTTGGCGAGCCGTTCGCGCATCGGCCCGTCTCCCACCGTCTCGACGCCGGAGGCGATCAGGCTGTCATAAAGCGGATGGCGGTTTTCACCCGTGACGGCGATCTTGGAAAACATGGGAAACTGCACATCATAGGTCAGCGTGCAGAACTCCAGAATCTCTTTATCACTGCCCGGTTCCTGGCCCTTGAAATCGTTGGCCGGAAAGCCGGCGATGACAAGACCTTCGTCCCGCTTTTCCTCATAGAGCTTTTCCAGCCCTTCATACTGCACCGTCAGTCCGCATTTGGACGCGACATTGACGACCATGATGACCTTGCCGCGATAGTCGGCAAGCGTCGTATCGCTGCCGTCGATCTTCTTTACCGAAATATCGAGCACGTTATCGGTCATATCATTCGCTCCAGATGAGATGGAAACAGGATGGCGATATTTGCCCGGAATTCGGCGGCGTCAAGGTCAGAATGCGCCTCAGGCGGCCTCTTCCATTCGAACCAGATGGCCTTGCGAGACTTCGCGATACGCGCGGGCTGGCGGCTGATATCCGACGGGGCGCACCGGGCTCTTCAACTCGTCGACTGCGAGGTTGCGCCGGATGCCGCGTCGGGACGGATCCGGCACCGGGACGGCCGCCATCAGCTTCCTCGTGTAGGGATGCTGCGGATTTTCGAACACCGACGCGCGCGGTCCGATTTCGACGATCTCGCCGAGATACATGACGGCGACGCGATGGCTGACGCGCTCGACCACGGCCATGTCGTGCGAGATGAAGAGATAGGACAGGTTGAGGCTCTGCTGCAGATCCATCAGCAGATTGCAGACCTGCGCCTTGATCGATACGTCCAGCGCCGACACGCTTTCGTCCGCGACGATCACTTTCGGATCAAGGGCGAGCGCGCGGGCGATGCAGATGCGCTGGCGCTGGCCGCCTGAGAATTCATGCGGATAGCGGCTCATCATGTCGGCTTTCAGCCCGACACGTTCCAGAAGATCGGCGGCCTTCTCCCGGGCTTCGGCGCGCGAACCAAGGCGATGCTCGATAATGGGTTCCGCGACCGCGGCACCGATCGTCATGCGCGGATTGAGACTTGCGAAAGGGTCCTGGAAGATCATCTGGATGCTGCGGCGCATCCGGCGCAGTTCGAGCGCGTCCAGCTTCATCACATCATAGCCGTCGAGCCGAACTTCGCCGGACTTCGGCGTGATGAGGCGCATGATGGAGCGCCCCGTCGTCGACTTGCCGCAGCCGGATTCTCCGACCAGCGACAGGGTTTCCCCCTGAGCGAGATCGAAGGAAACATTTTCGACGGCGTGGATAGCGCCTGTCGGACGGGCAAGCAGGCCACCGCGAAGATCGAAGCGGGTGACGAGGTTCTTAACCTCGAGAACCGGCGTCTTGCGGTGATCGACGGTGTCTGTGAGCGCCTTTGGCTCGCTGCGCTCGCCAGTGCTTGCGTCAACGATCGGGAAGCGCAGCGGCTGCGGCTGGTCCTTCATCGAACCCAAACGCGGCACGGCTGACAGCAGGGCTCGAGTATAGGGATGCTGGCCGCGATGGAAGATATCGTCGGTCTTGCCGGTCTCGACTGCCTCGCCACGATACATGACGATGGTGCGGTCGGAAATCTCGGCCACGACGCCCATGTCGTGGGTAATGAAGAGGACGGACATGCCTTCCTCTTCCTGCAGCACCTTGATGAGATCGAGGATCTGGCCCTGGATGGTGACGTCGAGCGCGGTCGTCGGCTCATCGGCGATCAGCAGTTTCGGGCGGCTGGCAAGCGCCATGGCGATCATCACGCGCTGGCGCATACCACCGGAAAACTGGTGCGGATATTCATCGAAGCGCGAGGACGCGTTGGGGATGCGCACCTTTTCCAGAAGGCGGATCGTTTCCGCCTTCGCTTCAGCCTTGGAAATATTGCCATGGCAGGTCAGCGCCTCGGAAATCTGCCGGCCGATGGTGAAGATCGGATTGAGAGAAGTCATCGGCTCCTGAAAGATCATCGCGACATCCTTGCCGCGCACCTTGCGCATCTCGGCCTCCGGCAAAGTCAGAAGATCGTGGCCGTTGAGCCTGACTTCACCCTCGATGCGGCTGCTGGCTCTGGCGAGCAGCCGCATGATCGAGAGCGAGGTCACGCTCTTGCCGGAACCGCTTTCGCCGACGATCGCGACCGTTTCACCTGGCATGACGTCGAAGGAAATGCCCTTCACGACCAGGCGCCACTCGCCATCGACGAGAAATGAGGTGGAGAGACTGGAGACGGAGAGAACAGGCTGGGTGCCTGGGTTGGTCGTTCGAGCTGCAATGGTCGGCATGGAGTTCCCTTTTATGATTTTACCATTGGTCAGGCTTCAATTGAGGTTGCTCACGACGGAGCTGCCATCGTTGCACGGGAAGCCGAGGGTCGGCCTTCGGCCACCCTTTTGGCCTCAAGCGCGGCAATCCTCTCGTCGATCTCGCGTCGGTCGATCACGCCGCTGGGATTCTGGCGCGTCGGCATGGTCTCGGCGACATGAAGATAACGCTCTTGAGCGACGGCATAGAGCCGCTCCAGTTCGGCAAGCGGATCGGCACTGTCGTCGACACGGATGTTCAGCCAGGCGTAATCCTGGTCGCGGTGGATGACGAGTGCTGCCGATTGCTTGCCACGCTTATCGCCGCCTGCATCTTCGCCCGCCCGCATGGCTTCGAGCAGTCGCTCGGCGAGCGGCTTGCCGACAGTGTTCTTGAAGGTCGCAAGCGTTTCAGAAATCACCTGCGGCCCGGCCAGCATGTTGCCGGCGACCGAGACATTGTCATCGACCAGATGTCCCGCCCAATCGATGCATTTGGCGCCGGTAAAGGCGGCATTGTTGCCCTTGCTGTCGATCAGGTGAAACTGCCGCTGCTCGCGGCCTTCGTCGCGAGCGCTCAGCGTTTCTAGGATCTCGCTCGGCGCATGACCGGATGCCAGCATCGCAAGTCCGTCGATGCCGTAGAGCGGGCTGGCAAAGGCCTGCGTCGCAACCGCGCCGATGCCGCCGCGAATATGCGGCACGATGCTGCCGACGGCAAAGAAGCGCGTGGCGACGGCGATGGCAAAGTTTCCGGTTTCCGGCTCGCGGGCGACAATGGACCAGGTCATCCGTTCTATCTCCCAATCGCGTAGGCTTGCATCAAACGCGGTGTTGCCGCAGCGCGCAAGAGGCCGTCGGCGTCACGCCGAGCTGCGGTGAGGCGGCCCACGGTCCACTCCGGCGCGACGGTCAGCTGATGGCCTTTCTTGCGGAGCGTATCCAGTACGTCGGCACTGAAATTCGCCTCTGCCGTCAGGCCGCCGGGTTCGCGCGTGCGCGGATAGAAGGAACTGGGGAAATGCGTGCTGTGGAATAGCGGCTTGTCGATCGCTTCCTGTAGGTTCAGCCCGTGATGGACATAGCGCAGGAAAAAGGAGAGCTGCCACTGTTCCTGCTGATCGCCGCCGGGCGTGCCGAATGCGAGCGTCGGGCGTCCTTCATGCAGCGCCATCGTCGGCGTCAGCGTCGTACGCGGCCGCTTGCCCGGTGCCAGCGAGGAGGGCAGGCCTGGCTGCAGCCAAAACATCTGCGCGCGCGAATTCAGGCAGAAACCAAGGCCGGGAATGATCGGCGAGGATTGTAGCCAGCCGCCGGATGGCGTCACCGACACCATATTGCCTTCGCGGTCGATGACATCGATATGCACCGTATCGCCGCGCTTCTCGGTGAGATGCGACATTGTGGGCTCATAGACCGCACCGCCCTTGGCTTCCGGCGCATCGAGCATCTGCATAGTGAGATCGTACTGGTCTTCGAAACCGGCAAGCTTGCCGGGGCGCAAGGCAAGCGATGCCTCCGGCGAAATCAGCCGGCGACGCTCATCGGCATAGGCGTCCGACAGCAGGCTTTCGAGCGGCACTTTCGTGAAATTGGGGTCGCCGTAATAGACCTCGCGATCGGCAAAGGCGAGTTTCATCGCTTCCGTGACCGTATGGACGAAGTCGGCGCCTGCCGGGTCCATTCCGGCCAGATCGAAACCCTTGAGCAGCGCCAGCGTCTGCAGGAAGACGGGGCCTTGACCCCAGGGGCCGATCTTGGCGACCGTCCAGCCGTGATAATCGTAGGTCAGCGGCGCCTCGATCGTCGCCCGCCAGTTCGCCATATCGTCGGCGGTCAAGACGCCCTTGTGGCGTTCGCCGCTCGCATCCATAACCTCCGTTTTGCTGACATAGGTGTCGATCGCCTCTGCGACGAAGCCGCGGTAATAGGCATCGCGTGCGGCTTCGATCTGCGCTTCGCGATCGCTCTTGCTTTCCGTCTCGGCAACGACACGCTTCCAGGTTTCGGCAAGAACCGGGTTCTTGAAGTTGGACCAGGGTTCGGGAGCGGCACCGCCGGGAAGCCAGGTGTCATAGGAGGTCGGCCATTCCTTGCGATAGAAATCGGCAAGTCCTGCAATGGTCGCGGAAACGCGTGGCAGGACGGGGTGACCCTTTTCGGCATAATGGATCGCCGGCTCCAGCACGTCGCGGACCGTCAGCCGGCCGTAGTCACGCAGCATCAGCATCCAGCCGTCGAAGGCGCCGGGAATGACGGTCGCGAGCAGGCCATCGCCAGGAATGAGCTTCAGCCCCTCGCGCGTGTAATGTTCGATCGTTGCGCCGGCTGGCGCTGGCGCCTGGGCACAGATGACCTCGACCTTATTGTTCTTCTTCGAATAGAGGATGGCCGGCATGTCGCCGCCCGGCCCGCAGAGATGCGGCTCGACGATCTGCAGCACGAAGCCGGTGGCAACCGCGGCGTCGAAGGCATTGCCGCCCTTTTCGAGAATACTCATGCCGACGGCGGAGGCGATCCAGTGCGTAGACGTGACGACGCCGAAGGTGCCGAGGATTTCGGGGCGGGTGGTGAATGCGGTCATTGGGGCATCCTTTTGAGTTTATTCATGCTTCGCGCGGGTCGAGCGCATCGCGCAGGCCGTCGCCGAGGAGATTGAAGCCGATCACGACGAGAAAAATGGCGGCACCCGGCCACATGGCCATCCAGGGCGCCTGTTCGAGATAATTCTTGGCGACATTGAGCATCGAACCCCAGCTCGGGGCAGGGGGCTGCTGGCCGAGGCCGAGGAAGGAGAGGCTGGCCTCGGCGATGATCGCCGTCGCGATGGTGAGCGTTGCCTGCACGAGGATCGGAGCAAAGACGTTCGGCAGGATGTAACGGGTGATGATGCTGGTATGGCGCAGACCGATCGAGCGGGCGCCTTCGACATAATCCTCCGTCTTGACCGCCAGCACCTGGCCGCGCGTCAGCCGCACGAAAACGGGCGTTGCCGAAAGCCCGATCGCGATCATCGCATTGGTGAGGCTCGGGCCGAGGAAGGCGGCAAGCGCAATGGCGGTGATGAGGAAAGGCATCGCCAGGAAGGCTTCGGTGACGCGCGAGATGATCTGATCGATCCAGCCGCCATAGTAGCCCGAGATCAGGCCCAAAGGCACGCCGATCGCAACGGCGATGGCAACCGAGAAGACGCCGGCCATCAAGGACGCTCGCGCGCCCCAGATCATGCGGGAGAGAATGTCCCGGCCGAGATCGTCGGTGCCGAGCCAGTGCGCGGCCGATGGCGCCTTGCGGATTGCCGACCAGCTGGTAGCGACCGGATCCGGGATCGGCAGGAGCGGTGCAACCGCAGCGAGCACGGTAAAGAACAGGATGATCGCAAGCCCGACCAGTGCCCCCTTGTTGGCTCGCAGCTTGCGCCAGGCGCGGTTGGGAGCACGCTTGACCGAGGCGCTTGCGGCAGTCACCTGAACGATTGTGCTCATAGGGCCGCCCTCATGCGTGGATTGAGGACGACATAGAGAATATCCGCAATGAGGTTCATGGCGATGAAGCCGACGGCCGTGCAGAGCACCACGCCCTGGACGACGGCGTAATCCCGGTTGAAAACCGCATCGACGATCAGTTTGCCAAAGCCCGGGATGGTAAAGATCTGTTCGGTCAGCACTGCCCCGGCCAGCAGTTCTCCGAACAGCAGGGCGCTGACGGTGACGACAGGCAGGATGGCGTTGCGGAAGCTGTGCTGCAGCACGACGGCCGCCTCCGGCAAGCCCTTGGCGCGGGCTGTGCGGATATAGTCGGCACTGAGCACGCTGAGCATCGAAGACCGCGTATGGCGCATCAAGGTGGCTGCCAGTGCATTGCCGAGCACGAAGGACGGCATCAGCATCGTCTGGATCGAACGCCAGGGGGCCTCGAAGAACGGCTGGTATCCCGAGGCCGGCAGCCAATGCAGCTTCACCGAGACCAGCAGGATCAGCATGATACCAAGCCAGAAATTTGGCACCGACAGGCCGCACAGGGCGACGATATTGGCGAGAAAATCGATGAAGGTATTCTTCTTCACCGCCGCCAAAATGCCCATGGGGATGCCGATGGCGAAGGCAAAGATCATCGACATCACAGCGAGCTGAATGGTGACTGGCAGCTTTTCGGCAACGAGGGTCAGAACCGGCTGATTGGTGCGCAGCGAAACGCCGAGATCGCCCCTGGCAACGCCCTGCAGCCAGTAGCCATATTGATAGATGACCGGATCGTTCAGCCGGTATTTCTCGCGAAGCAGCTCCAGGACCTGCGGATCGCGCTCCTCGCCGGCCATGGCAAGCACCGGATCACCCGGCAGCAGCTTCTGCAGCGAGAAGACGAAGATCGAAATGATCAGCAGCGTCGGTATGGCGACCAGCAGCCTCTTTCCGATATAGCTATACATGGGCAGATCCTTGCCGCGATGTCGAATGAGAAAGCGCCATGCGGGAAGAGCCCGCATGGCTTTGGTTGCTCAACTGCCCTTCTTGACGCCCACGAGACGGATCATGCCGTCCGGGGAGGGCACGAAGCCGGATACCTTTTTGTTGTAGGCCCAGATCCAGGCCTGATGTCCGAGGAAGATGATCGGCAGATCCTGGCTGAGGATCGCCTCGGCCGCATCGTACTTCTGCTTGCGCACCGCATTGTCCTGCGACTGGCGTGCCTCCAGCAGCAGCTTGTCGACTTCCGGATTGCTGTATTTGGAATCGTTGAGGCCGGCACCGGTCGTCACGAACTGCTGGATGTTGCCGTCCGGATCGGAGCGGCCGGACCAGTCGGAGCGGCTCAGCTGGTAGTTGCCGCTCGACTGCGCGTCGAGCAGGGTCGCGAACTCCGTCGTCTTCAGCGTTACGTCGAAGCCTGCTTCGGCAACCATCGACTGGATGATCTGCATCATCTGCATCGAGACGGGATTGTTGGCGACGGCGAGCTCGACCGGGATGCGGTCGAAGCCGGCTTCTTTTACGAGCGCCTTGGCCTTGTCGACGTCGCGGGCAGGCACCGGAATATCCTTGTCGAACCAGGGGCTGTTAGGTGCAAACGGCTGATTGCCGGCAAGTCCGGTGCCGTCGAAGACGATCTGCATGGCGGCTTCGCGGTCGATCGCCAGCGAGAAAGCCTGGCGCAGGCGCTTGTCCTTGCCCATCGGATTGTCGGCGCGCGCACCATTGCCGACATTGGCGTAGACGCCAAGCCAGCCGGTGCCGATCGCATCGGCATAGACGAGATTGGGGTCGCCTTTGACCGTACCGACATCGGATGCCGCCACGCGCTCGATCATATCGAGATCGCCGGAGCGCAGGTTAGCGAGGCGCACCGTCGTGTCGGGGATCGGCAGGTAGGTCACCTTGTCGATGAAGATCTTATCCTTGTTCCAGTAATCCTGGAATTTTTCGAGCACGATGCGGTCCTGCTGCACGCGCTCGACGAATTTGAACGGACCGGAGCAAACGGGATGATCGCCGAACTTCGCGCCGGCAGCCTTTGCCGCGGTCGGCGAGACCATCATGCCGGAGCGGTCGGAAAGCTGGGCGAGCAGCGTGACGTCAGGCGCCTTCAGGGTGAAGGTGGCTTCGTATTCGCCGGTCGCGTCGACCTTGGCCACGGAGGAAAGCTCGCTCTTGCGGCGCGACTCCGGCAATGTCTGATAGCGCTGGATGTTGTCGACAACGGCTTGCGCATTGAACGGCGTCCCGTCCTGGAATTTCACGCCCTGGCGCAGCTCCATGACGAGCTGCTTGCCGTCGGCGGACCATTTCCAGGATGTGGCAAGCTGCGGCACGAACTGCAGGTCCGGTGTTACGTCGACGAGCTTGTCGCAAAGTGCGGTATAGACGATGCGGCCGACGAAGGTGCGCGATTGCGCAGGGTCCAGCGCGTCGGCATCGTCCTGCAGGCCGATCTTGAGTTCGACGGCTAGGGACGGCAGCGCGATCAGGGCGCCGGCGGCAAGCGATACCATGAATTTGGCGATCTTCATTCTGTTCTCCTGTTTATCGTTTTCGTTATGTGCAGATCCCGACCGGTTTCCTCTCCGGTCGTGGTTGAGCGTGGCGGGACTTTTGGTCAGTCCACCTCCTCAGTCAGCGGTTCCTCGGCTAGGCGTGCATCCAGCGAGGTGATGCGGATCAGGCTTTCCTGCAGCATCAGCAAATGTTCGCGCATGGCTTCGGCCGCCTTCATCGGATTGCGTGCAGCAATCGCATCGATGATCGTCCTATGCTGTGCATAGGAGACAGGGCGGGTCTTGTTGATGCTGCGGGCCAATTCGCGAATGGTTTGCCAGGCTTCATCCTGACGGACATGATTGATGACGTCGAAAATGGTGAGGAAGAACTGGTTGCCGGCGCTTTGTGCAATCAGCCGGTGCAATGCGCCATCCCAAAGCTCTCGGCTGTCGGCATCGTCGCTGGCGGTGATCTTCTTCGCTAGTTCGTACATGCGGTCGATGTCGTCGGGTTTGGCGCGCATGGCGGCGAGCTGAGCCAATTGCGGCTCGATGCGCAGCCGAACTTCCATGACCTCCATGAGATCCGTGCCGGCCACCAGCGTGCTGACATGCTGGCTCCAATCGGCCGGGCGCTGCCCGACATAGGTTCCCGAGCCCTGCCGGCGCCAGACGCGGCCTTCCGCTTCCAGCACTTCGAGTGCTCGCCGGATCGCACGCCGGCTGACGCCGAGGTTTTCCGAAAGAGCCCGCTCCGTCGGCAGCTTTCCGTCAGCCGGGAGATCTGCCGAATTCAAAAGCCCACGGAGCCTTTCCAGGGCATGGACCGAATTTTCCGGAAGGCTGTCGATTGCCATATTGAGAGGTGAACCAATTTGAAATTGGTTCGATAGAAGTTGAACTCGTTCGCCTCGTCAAGCGCTTTTTTGTGCAATTTCGGCAATGCACAATCTTTGTGCGTGATGCGGAAGGGCAACTCGCAAAAAGAGTCGCTTTCTTGAGGCGACGGATCAACGATGTCCACTCTTGCGGTTCTGGGACCAGAGCTTCAGCGGCCTATGGCGCGCGCGGAAATCGCTGTCTCAGGCGTAAAGTCGAAATCCTTGTCGAAGGGATAGGTTAGCTTCGTCTTGCGCAGCCGCGGCAGGCGTTCGACGAACTGATCGACGACACCGGGGGACAGAGCCATCAGGTTCGGGTTGGCGATCGGCGCCAGCTCAGGCGAAAGGTAGCCGGATTTGACGACAATGATCTTCGCTTTGTGCGGAGCGAGGCCGAGGCGGGTGAAATCGGCGATATTATGATAGGGGCGGCGCGTGGCCGACAACACAAGGTCGATGCCGTCGATGGAAACCACGGCCTGCCTGTCGGTCGCTTCTTTAGTCTCCAGCAGATACTTGACGATGAAGCTGCCCGTCACCGGCTTACTGCCCTTGGTGTCGAGCGATGCGCCGACGGAAAGATTGAGAGTGGCGCCGAGGCCTGCGGCATAGCAGGCTTCCGTCGCGGCCCTGTCAGCGATGCCGGCAAAGATGACGCCTTGTGCTCCCTTGGCAATCAGTTCCGCCAGCACGTCGGCGCGATCACCGACGCCGCCACCCGTTGGATTATCGCCGGATTCCGCCAGAACCACGGGCGCAGTCGTGCTGGCGATTGCCTTGGCGACACATTCTTCGAGCGAGCCGGTCTCCGAGCCGAAAACGAAATCCTTTCGCACATCCCAATAGGCCTGCGCCAGTCGTTTCGCTTCGCGTTCGAGCACGGCGCGATCCGTGCCGGTCATGATGGCGGCGGCCGTTGCGCGCGGTTCGTCCGCCCAGACGTAACCGACCATGAGCGATGCATCCCAGACGCCGTCGATGGCATCGATTCCGGGCAGCATATCGTAAAGGCTCTTGGCCGGTTCATCGACGGTGCTGGTGCGTTCGCCCGGCAGTACCACGGGGATCGGCGCCCAGAGCAGGATGGGTTTTACACCGGTCTTCAGGCTTTCCGTCAGCATCTTGACGGCGCGGCGCATGGTTTCCCCGACATCAATATGCGGCGCGGTGCGATAGGTGGAGTACATATCGAGCGCATCGATGATGCGCTGGGTGACATTGCCGTGCAGGTCGTAGCTTGCCGAGACCATGCAATCGTCGCCGACGATGGCGCGAGCCGCACTGATCCAGTCGCCTTCGGCGTCTTCCATGCCTTCGACATACATCGCGCCATGCATGGCGAGATAAAGCCCATCGAGCGGCAGTAATGATTTCAATCCTTCCAGAAACTCTGTCTTGAAGGCTTCGTATGTATGACGGGCGACCGGACCGCCGGCGATCGCTCTGGCATGAATGGTCGGCAGGAATTCGCCGTCATAATCCCTAAGGAAAGCGAAGTAGGGCGAGGCAGTCAGCTCTGGGCCGCGTAAAACGCGAAAATCCTTCTCTTCGTTCAGGACGGGATTGTAGGTGCTGCATTCGATGTGAATGCCTCCGACGGCGATGCGCATGGGAACCTCAATAGGGGTTGGGACCAATCAGGAAATTATGAACGGCAATGCTGGCGGCGTCCCGTGCCCAGACATCGGCATCATCTTTCTGCGGGTACATTGTTGACCGGGAAGTTGCGTTCGTAAACTCTTACAATGTCAAAGCTCCCGTCAAGTAGCTTTCGGTTGGCGAGATAGTTGCAGGAATTAGCGCCTCTTGCGCCAGCTACAAGAACCACCGCTTTCCACCGCAGATCATTGCCGTGCGGTCTGGCTGTATTTGGGTCCCCTTTGAGCCTGCGGCTGGTCGAGGAAATGCCGAAGCGTGTTATCACCGACAAACTGCGCTCATACGGCGCTGCAAACGAGATGTCATGCCCGCCGTCGAACATCGGTCCCACAAGGGCCTGAAGAAACGTGCGGAGATCCCGATTACGCGAGATGCCGGTCGCGGGCCGTCGGCGCCCAAGGCGGATGCACCGGAAGCCATGGCCCATTAGCGCGAGGCCAGGGCACCGGGGCAGGGCGTGATCTGTCAGAAGCCGTAGTCGCGCGCGAGCCAGGCTTCCAGCAGGTTTCGCGATGCCTTGATTGCGGCGTTCGTGTCCTGTGCGAGAATGGCGTCGAGGATCGCCTTGTGGAGGGGCAGGGCGCGCTTTTGTCCTTCGGCTATGTCCTCATGGCCCGAAAGCGTGCGGTTGGCGTAGATCCCGACCGCGATCAGATCAATCAGCTGCGAATAGATCATATTGTGCGTAGCGGCGAAGATCGCCGTATGGAAGCGCAGGTCGGCATCGGCATTGCTGTTGACGTCGCCGATGGTGGACGCCATCTCTTCGTAGGCGGATTTGATGGCCGTAATGTCGCTTTCGGTGCGGCGGAGTGCTGCGCGCGCCGTCGCCTCCGGTTCGAGCGCCAATCGCAGATCCTTGATCGATCGCATGATTTCGACCGATGGGCCGGTCTCGTAATACCAGACCATGACGTCCGTATCGAGATGATGCCAGTTGGAGCGTTCCTTGACGCGCGTGCCGACGCGGGTCTTGATCTCGACCAATCCCTTGCCGGCCAGGCATTTCATCGCTTCGCGGATGACCGTGCGGCTGATACCGAATTGTTCGACGAGATCTGGCTCATTCGGCAGTGTCGTGCCGACCGGATAATCTCCGCCGACGATGCGGCGACCGAGTTCGTGGACGAAATAGCCGAAGACGCCGCGCCGCGGGATCGTACCGTATTTTCGCACAAAGGCATCGAAGGGCGACTGCGTTACGATCAGTTTCGATTCCGGGGTAGCCCTGGAGGTCATTGCGTCCTGGCCATGTTTCATTATGCGGGGCTCTCGTTCCTTATTGATGCGCCGTTCGTGAGAACAATCGTCAGCCTACGTCGATTTGTGAGGCTTCCTGTTGGTATCTCGGCCAGTTTGGGGCTGTTCCATATTGATGTTGTATCGATCCCATTGTTCTTCCCGCGGCATTTTCCAGCGAAAACCCTAGCATGTCTTGCGTACGCATGCCTACTGGCCCCGAATTGATCGATCTGTTCAGCAATTTGAACATGCTGGTGCGTTTCGTCACGGGCCTATCGGGATCGGCAGCGGTAATTGGCGTGGAAATCAAATTGCGCACCAACCGCTAAGCGAAACGTGATCGCTCAATCGATTGATGGGGCGATTTCGACTTTCGTAAACGTTGCCGAACCGGTTAAATGCAGGCGGGATGCGAGGCGGATTCGGAGTTGCTGATCCATGAATGATATGTCCACACCTGGGCACAGGGAGGAGGTGCGGGAGGCGGGCTCGCGTTCGCTGTTGATAGCACTGCTCGTGGCTGGCGCCTTCTTCATGGAGAATCTCGACGGTACGGTCATCGCGACCGCATTGCCGCAGATGGCCATTTCCTTCGGCGCCCGCCCCGTCGATCTCAATATCGGCATGAGCGCCTATCTGCTGACGCTTGGCGTCTTCATTCCGATCAGCGGCTGGATCAGTGATCGCTTCGGCGCGCGACTGGTGTTCACGACAGCCGTCGTCATTTTCACGCTCGCCTCCGTCCTCTGCGGTTTTGCCAATGGCGCCGGCTCCTTTGTTGCCATGCGCATCCTGCAAGGCATCGGCGGCGCGATGATGGTGCCGGTGGGCCGTCTTGTCGTCTTGAACAATACGCCGAAGGACAAGCTGATCTCGGCCATTGCGACGATCACCTGGCCGGCGTTGGTGGCGCCGATCCTCGGGCCACCGCTCGGCGGCTTCATCACCGACCATGCAAGCTGGCGTTGGATATTCTTCCTCAATCTGCCGCTCGGCATATTGGCTTTCATTTTTGCGCTCATGCTCATTCCGGAAACGAAAAGCACGGCGCGCCCGCCATTCGATTGGATCGGCTTCGTCGTCAGCGGCATCGGGCTTGCGAGCCTGATGTATGGGCTGGAACTGATCGGCCGCCCTGATCCCGTCTGGCTGGAGGCCTGGGCCTATGTGATCGTCGGCTTCGTCCTGCTGGCCATCGCCGTTTTCCATTTTCTCCGCACGAAGCATCCGCTCATCGATCTCTCCGGGCTAAAGCTGCCGACGTTCGCCATCACCATCTCAGGCGGATCGTTGTTCCGCACCGCTATCGGTGCCGTGCCACTCCTGCTGCCGCTGATGTTTCAGGTCGGCTTCGGGCTCAGCGCCTTTCATGCGGGCATGCTGACGCTCGCCGTTTTCGCCGGCAATCTGGCGATGAAGCCGGCAACGACGCCCATTCTGCGCCGCTTCGGCTTCAAGCCGGTACTGATCGTCAATGGTCTTCTGAACGCCATCTTCATTGCCGCCTGTGCGCTGTTTTCGCCCGATACGCCGCTCTGGTTCATTGCGCCGGTGCTGTTCATCGGCGGCATGTGCCGGTCGATGCACTTTACGGCACTCAACACGATCGCTTTTGCTGATATCCCACCGGGGCAGATGACGGGTGCCAACACGCTGTTCAGTACAGTCTTTCAGCTGACGATGGGCATGGGCATCGCGGTTGGCGCTATCGGCATACGTATCGGCCAGGCAATCAGTGCGCCATTGGGGGTCGATGGTGTCGTCGCCATCGAGTTCCGTCTGGCCTTCGTGCTGCTCGGCATCATCGCGCTTCTGGCCGTGCTGGATTGTTTGCCGCTTGACCGCAAGGCAGGTGACAACGTTTCGCGCAAGCCAAAGCAGAACGCAAGGAAGGCGGCGTAGCGATGTCAATATTCGAAGTGGTTAGTATGGGAATTGGATGAGATTATAATGCAGCAATATTGCTGGAATCGCCATCAGGATGATCAGAAGCATTGCGACGCTTGCCGCGCGCATCATCTTCCTCCGGCGGGCGCGCTGACCGGTCCAATCATATACTGCCATAATGAGCCCCTCCTTCTCATTAGTGATTAGAAAGACAAGAAATGGAACGCCAGTCAATATCGGCAATAGCGAGCTAAATAATAAGTATTCTCTAATATGTTGAGGATGAGGCATACTTTGATGGCCGAAGAGAGCCGTCGAACTTCATCTGCAAGAGCCTAAAGAGCGTTTTATGATGCTGGCTCAGACGATATAACGAACAAGGATTTCGTGCCCCGTGTCAGCGGGACATTGGTTGCTTTGGAAGAGGAAAAGGCAAATGAGCAAGATGCGCGCCCTGGTTTTGGAACGTCAGCATGAGCTGGCGATCCGCGATATCGATCTGCCGCAGCAGGTCGGGCCTGGGCAGGTGAAAATCAAGATCCACACTGTCGGCGTCTGCGGATCGGATGTGCACTATTACACCCACGGAAAAATCGGCCCCTTCATCGTCAACGAGCCGATGGTTCTTGGTCACGAAGCGGCGGGAACGGTGGTGGAAGTCGGCGCAGGCGTGACGCATCTGAAGATCGGCGACCGTGTCTGCATGGAGCCCGGCATTCCCGATGCCAATTCCAAGGCCAGCCGTCTCGGCATGTACAATGTCGATCCCGCCGTCACCTTCTGGGCGACACCGCCGATCCATGGCGTGCTGACCCCCTTCGTCGTGCACCCGGCCAACTACACCTTCAAACTGCCCGATAATGTCAGCTTTGCGGAAGGGGCGATGGTCGAGCCCTTCGCCGTCGGCATGCAGGCAGCCACCAAGGCGCGCATCACGCCTGGCGATACCGCCGTCGTACTCGGCGCCGGCCCGATCGGTATCATGGTTGCGGTTGCAGCCCTTGCCGGCGGCTGCGCGCGGGCGATCGTCGCCGATCTCGCCCAGCCGAAACTCGATATCGCCGCGCAGTATCAGGGCGTCATTCCCGTCAATATTCGCGAGAAGAATCTCGTCGAAGAGGTCGATCGCTTGACCGATGGCTGGGGTGCGGATGTCATCTTCGAATGCTCGGGCTCGCCGAAGGCGTGGGAAACGGTGATGGCGCTGCCGCGCCCCGGCGGTGTCATCGTTGCCGTCGGCCTGCCGGTCAATCCGGTCGGCTTCGACGTCTCGACGGCGTCGACCAAGGAGATCCGCATCGAAACGGTTTTCCGCTACGCGCATCAGTATGAGCGTTCGATCGCGCTGATCGCCTCCGGTCGAGTCGATCTGAAGCCCTTGATATCCGAGACATTTGACTTCGAGGACTCGATCAAGGCTTTCGATCGCGCTGTTGAGGCACGTCCGACCGACGTCAAATTGCAGATCGTCCTCGACCAATAGGGTTTCGCTGTCACATCGCCTTGCCTCAAGTCCTTTGCGGGCTTCACGCATCGGCAAGGCGATGTTTTCTTAGGTTTCATATCTCCCGTAGACGGCCCGGCAAAAGCGATGCTAGGTAGCCTCTCAAAGAGGGAAACAGGCTTTAACGCCGTGAAACGGGAAGGACAGCCGTGCCGCACGACGTTGCATTGATCGCATTGATTGCCGCGGGCTTCGTATTCGCGGCCATTTTCGGCTATCTGGCCGACAGGCTGCATCTGCCGCCGCTGGTCGGTTATCTGGTGGCTGGCGTCATCATAGGTTCGTCGACCCCTGGTTTTGTCGCCGATGTTTCCCTCGCATCGCAATTGGCCGAGATTGGTGTCATCCTGCTGATGTTCGGCGTCGGCCTGCATTTCTCGGCCGCTGATTTGCTGGCGGTACGCGGCGTCGCCATTCCCGGAGCCATCGGCCAGATTGCGATTGCGACACTGCTGGGTGTGGGTTTGACCTCGCTATGGGGCTGGAGCGTCGGCGCAGGCGTGGTCTTTGGCCTCAGTCTTGCCGTTGCCAGTACCGTCGTGCTGCTGAAGGCGCTGGAAGAGCGCAATCTCGTGAGTTCGACCAATGGCCGTGTCGCCGTCGGCTGGCTGATTGTCGAAGATCTGGCCATGGTGCTTGCGCTCGTGCTCTTGCCGGCCTTTGCCGGTGTTTTGGGCGGTCATGCGGATGCCGGTGGTCATGCCGCTTCCGGTTCGATCTGGCTGACGATCGGCATGACGCTGCTCAAGGTCGCAGCCTTCGCGGCTGTCGCGATCTTCATTGGCCCGCGTGTGGTGCCATGGCTCCTGACCTCGGTTGCGCGCACGGGTTCGCGCGAACTTTTCACGCTGTCGGTGTTGGCAATTGCGCTCGGCATTGCCTTCGGTGCAGCAGAAATCTTCGGCGTATCCTTTGCGCTCGGCGCCTTCTTTGCCGGCCTTGTGATGAGTGAATCGCATCTCAGCCACAGGGCGGCGGCCGACTCCCTGCCATTGCAGAATGCCTTTTCGGTGCTGTTCTTCGTGTCCGTCGGCATGCTCTTCGATCCGTCGGTTTTGATCCGCGAACCGCTGATGATTATCGGCGTGCTTGCTTTGATCATGCTCGGCAAGGCGTTGATCGCTTTCTGTGTCGTGCTGCTGCTGCGCTATCCCGCCAGCATCGGCTTTGCAGTTGCCGCCGGACTTGCGCAGATCGGTGAGTTCTCCTTCATTCTGGCCGGGCTCGGCGTCTCGCTCGGGCTGCTGACGCGGGAAGGACAGGATCTCATCCTTGCCGGTGCGATCCTGTCGATCACGCTCAATCCGCTGGCTTTCTACGCCACGGAAAAGCTGGAAAACTGGGCCTTTGCGCGCTGGCCCTTCCTGGCGAACAAATATGGCATGGCCAAGCAGGAGGCTCTTCGCCGCCAGTTGGCCGTCATCAACAAGCAGCGCGAGGAGCGTGATCGCCAGCATCATCTCGAGATCGAGCAGCTCATCGAAACTTTCCCGATGTTTGCCGAACTTGATGATAACGAGCATGAGGAGCTGCTGCTGCTCTTCCGCCCGAGATCGGCGTCGCCCGGCGACCGGGTGATCCGAACCGGCGATCGTGGCGACAGCATGTTCTTCATCGCTTCGGGCGCTGTTGAGGTACAGCTGGAGGATGACGAGATCCGGCTCGGCGCCGGGGCCTTTTTCGGCGAAATGGCGCTGCTGACGGGCGCGCGCCGCACGGCCGATGTCGTCGCCGTCGATTTCTGTCAGCTCTTCGTGCTGGACCGCCGCGACTTCAATCTGTTCATGTCGCGGCATCCACAGCTGCGTGCCGCCGTCAGCCGCATGGCGCGGGAGCGGCAGGAAAGCAACGTGTCGCGCCAGCGGCGCGACCTTTCCCAGGATGCGAGCTGATATTTTATCGGCGTTTCAGCCAGGATTTCGAGAGCCGGCAGGCCATGGTGTAGGCAGGGTCGAAGACGTTGCCGACATCGTAGCGCACGACCTGACCGAGCAGGTGGCTAGCCGCAGTCTTGTCGAGACCGTAATCTGAGCCGAGCCAGCGCAGCATTTCGCTGGTGGCGTGTTGCAGGGCCTGATCGAGCGGCCGGGCATTGCCTATGGTGAAAATATCCTCTGCCGTCTCTCCGCGCGGCCAGACGATCGTCTTCTTCTTTTCCACGCTCAGGCGCACCGTCACCTCGAATGTGGTCTCAATGCCGGTGCCAACGATCTCGCCGTCCCCTTGCACCGCATGGCAATCGCCGAGGAAGAAAAGCGCGCCCGGCGCCGCGACCGGAAACCAGACGGTCGTGCCAGGCCCAAGCAGGCGATAATCCATGTTGCCGCCGAATTCGCCGCTGGTGGCGGTCGATATGGCCTGACCGAGAGACGGCGCGACCCCGAAGCAGCCGATCATCGGAGCGAGCGGCAGGGTAAGTGTCTCGAGACCCGCGACCGGTTCGGCCAGTCGTGTCGTAAGATTCTGGCGGTCGATCTGCCAGATCGCCCTCTCGGCTGCCGGCAGCGCGCGGACATCCTGTGGATCGATAACATTGGCGGCGACCACGCTGCGGGTAAAGCCTGTATCGCGCGTCGGCACCATTGCGAGAATCTCGACCTTGAGAGAATCTCCCGGCTCAGCGCCGTCGATGAAGATCGGCCCGTTCATCGGATTGGGGCCGGATATCTGGCGAATATCGTTTTTGTCGTAGCCGGCGGCATCGAGCGTTTCGGTAACGACCGTATCGCCATCGGCAACATGCAAGGCCGGTGGCAGCGAGCCGATGACATTGTGATAGGTGTTGGGAACGAAACGGTGCATTGCCATCTTGCTTAAGCCTTGTGTGGATTCCGGTCGCGGCAGCCTATGACGACTCTGAACGTCTGGGAAAGGGCGCAGCGACCATATTTATGCAGAAAGGCCCACTTTGCTGAAGTGCGGGACAAATGTTTGCCGACGCAGTCAGGCCTCATCCAAAATGATCGCGAAATGCCTGCGGCGTCGTGCCGAATTTCCGCATGAAATTGCGCCGCATGGTTTCTTCCGAACTGAAGCCGCAGCGCATGCGTGCCTGATGCACGCTCAGGCCTTCTTCCAGAAGGCGGCGGGCCGCTTCGATGCGGATTTCCTCCACCGCGCGTGCAGGTGTCCGCCCGGTCGCTTTCAGATAGTGGCGCGAGAAGCTGCGTGCGCTCATATTTGCCTGCTCGGCGAGCGCCGGCAGGGAAAGATCGGCGCGCAGATTGTCCATGATCCAGCCATGCAGACGATCGAAGCGTTGGCCGCTTTCCTGAAGCCTCAGCGCCGCGCTGAACTGCGCCTGGCCCCCCGGACGCTTGAGGAAGACGACGAGTTCGCGAGCCACGGAAAGTGCCAACGAGCGACCAAGATCGGCCTCGACCAAAGCAAGCGAAAGATCGATCCCGGCAGTCACGCCGGCGGAACTCCAGATCTGCCCGTCCTGGACGAAGATCGGATCGGGCTCGAGCTTCACTTGCGGAAAGCGCTTGGCAAATTCTTCGCAACGATTCCAATGGGTCGCTGCCCGCCGCCCATCCAGAAGACCGGCTTCCGCAAGCAGAAAGGCGCCGCTGCAGACGGAGGCTATCCGACGAGCATTCGCGGCTTGCCGGCGCACCCATTCGATCAGGCCGAGGTTCTCACAGGCTTTATTGACGCCCCAGCCGCCGGCGATGATCAAGGTGTCGAGCGGAATATCGCTACTGCCGAGTGGGGCGGTCATCAGCGCGAGACCAGAGCTGGTTCGGGTCTGTGGGTTTTCCGCGACAACGATGGCTTCGTAGGGTTTCGGCTGATCGAGCTCATGCGCCGCCTCGTTGGCGCTGGTGAAAACCTGCAGCGGACCCGTGATGTCAAGCAGTTGGGCGTTGTCGAAGGCAAGAATTTCGATAAGGCGCATGATTGGCAAAAAATGACGGTGGTTTGGCAAACATGCCAGAGCATTGTCGCATAGGCTCGGAAAAGTCAATCGTCGGAGACATGTCATGACCATTCGCTTCGGCCTGCTTGCGTTTCCAGGCGTCCAGCAACTCGACCTGACCGCACCCTACGAGGTATTCGCCTCGATGGATGATGCGGAGGTGCATCTCTTGTGGAAGGACACGTCGCCCATCGTGTCGGCAACGAAGCTGGTGTTGCAGCCAACAACGACGTTTGCCGAATGCCCGCCGCTTGACGTCATCTGCGTGCCCGGCGGTGTCGGCGTCAATGCATTGCTGGAGGATGCGGACGTTCTGAGCTTCGTCCGGAAACAGGCGGCCCAAGCCCGCTTCGTGACATCGGTATGCACCGGTTCTCTCGTCCTTGGAGCGGCCGGCCTGCTCAAGGGCAAGAAGGCCACGACCCATTGGAATGCGCTTGATTTCCTCGAGAATTTCGGAGCCGTTGCCACGTCGGGGCGGGTCGTGCGGGATGGCAATCTCTTCACCGCGGGCGGTGTTACGGCCGGTATCGATTTCGGACTGACGACCGTTGCCGCCTTGCGCGGTCGAGAGGAAGCCGAAGCGATCCAGTTGTCGCTGGAATACGCGCCCGAGCCGCCGTTTCATTCCGGATTGCCCGAGAAGGCCAGCGTTGAGGTGCTGGCTAAAACCAGGCAACGCCTTGCGGGCTCGAGAATGGCACGGCAGGCGATCATCGCTCGCCTCGCGGCGGCCAGACATGGCGCTGAATGAAAAGGACTTGTCCACCGGCACTGTCACCTCAATGAAACGGAGCACCGATAGGGAAGCGATTATCGGTTGATCATGTCGAGGCGATGAATGACGGGCAGGCGGATGAATGGAATTCGTGTCCCATCTTGCCCACCATACTTGACACAAATAGCTTTTCTGCGACCGTGGCATCACGATGGCGTCCACGGCCTTGCGGGGAAAAGGCTTATTTGATGAACGAGTTCCGATCATTACGCTGGATATGTTGCTTCGTCATGGCAATGGCCGTTCTGATAGGCGCAGGCCCAGGGTTGATATCGCAAGCTGCAGCCGCCGAAACCTCCGAGATCGCCCCGCAGACAAAGACTTCAAGCGAGCAGATCGAGAAGCTGATCGGCACTTTGCGCGATAGCGGTGCGGTGTCCGGAGCCGATCTGTCGCAGCGCCGCTCCGCTTTCGAGAAGCTCATGGCATCGACGCCAGGCCCGGCGCGTGTCCAGATACGGCGTGTCGACGCGAACGGTGTGGATGGTGATCTCATCTGGCCGGCTCGGTTGCATCATCCAATCGGCCGGCGTGCCATTCTTTATCTGCATGGCGGCGGTTTCTATAGCGGCTCGCTTCGGACGCACGCCAACATAGCCGGTTCGCTCGCCAAGGCGGCCTCGGCCGATGTGCTGTTGGTCGACTATCGCCTCGCGCCCGAAAATCGCTTCCCCGCGCAAAGAGATGATGCCATTGCGGCTTATCGCTGGCTTCTGACATCGGGATACAAGGCCGGCAACATCGTTATCGCCGGCGAGTCGGTTGGTGCAACTCTGGCCATCGAAGTCGTTTTGAACCAGCTTAGGCTGAGTGGTCCGCTTCCCGCTGCTGTGGTCGCGATGAGCCCGATCACCGACTTCGCCGCAACGGGGGCGTCCCTGGCCGCCAACGCTGCCAGTGACCCTTTCATGAACAAGGCCGAGCTCACCCTCATCCACGATGCGTTTGCGCGTGATCGTCCAGCAGTCGATCCCGACATGTCGCCGTTCTATGGCAATGTCTCGGGGTTTCCCCCACTGTTGATCCAGGTCGGCGCGCGTGAGGCACTGCTCGATGACACCTGGCGGTTCGCAGATAAGGTACGCCAGGCAGGCGGCAATGTGAGCTTAGAAGTCTGGCCAGGGATGATCCATCAATGGCAGATTTTCCCGTTCTGGCTCGATGATGCGAGGAAGTCGAATGAACGCGTCGCGCAATTCGCGATTGCGCATTTTGTCGATAAGCCCATGCAATAATTATCGCGCAATTATCAACAGTTAAGCAGCGCCTGATTTCGAAACTTTCGTTCAAGAGACCGATGTGACTTCGCAAGTCCACGAAATTAAATAATTGCCTTTCAATTGATTATCGCAATAAATAATCGCTAGATAATTTTGTGTGGACATGAAAATCGAAATACGCTAATCATATAGATGACGCGATAATAAGTCGCGCGATAAATTTAAGTGGAGATTGAAATGAGCCAGTCGATCCCTCAAGCTACCCGTCGGGGCGTTATGACAGCCGGGCTCGGCCTTGCCGCCGCTGCAGCCGTCGCCCCCTTCGCTCAACCTGCACAAGCCTCTACAAAGCAGCCAACTTCGAAAGGTAAGGACACAATGAGCAGCAGCACGATCACCACCAAGGACGGCACGCAGATCTTTTATAAGGACTGGGGAACAGGCCAGCCGATCGTCTTCCATCACGGATGGCCCCTGAGCTCAGACGATTGGGACGCCCAGATGCTATTCTTCCTTCACCAGGGCTACCGCGTCATCGCCCACGACCGTCGCGGCCACGGCCGCTCCAGCCAGACGGCGACCGGAAATGAAATGGATACCTATGCCGCCGATGTGGCGGCTCTGGCCGAGCATCTTGATCTCAAGGGCGCCATCCATGTCGGCCATTCGACAGGCGGCGGCGAAGTTGCGCGCTATGTCGCCCAGTACGGCGGCCATGGTCGCGTCTCGAAGGCCGTGCTGATCGGCGCCGTACCGCCGATCATGGTCAAGTCCGACAAGAACCCCGGCGGCCTGCCGCTCGAAGTCTTTGATGGCTTCCGTGCAGCACTTGCGGCCAACCGCGCTCAATTCTTCCGCGATGTTCCGGCGGGGCCGTTCTATGGCTTCAATCGTCCCGGCGCCGCTGTTTCGCAGGGCGTCATCGACAATTGGTGGCGTCAGGGCATGATGGGCGGCACAAAGGCCCATTATGATTGCATCAAGGCTTTCTCTGAAACGGACTTCACCGAAGACTTGAAGAAGATCGAAGTGCCGACGCTCGTCATGCATGGCGACGACGACCAGATCGTGCCGATCGCGGACTCGGCCCTTCTGTCCTCGAAGCTGCTGAAGAACGGCACGCTCAAGGTCTACAAGGGCCTCCCGCACGGCATGGCCACGACGCATGCGGACGTGATCAACGCGGACCTGCTCGCCTTCTTCAAGGCCTAAGCAATAAGAAGATCATGCGCCCGCCGAAAGGCGGGCGCTTCACAGCCTGCCGGGTGCTGTTACCACCCTCACCATTTCAGCTGTCGAGTTTCAACGAAAGCTGAACGGCGCGCGGCAAGGGCGGTAACGGCCGGCTGATTTCGACACGGCGCGTCCATGTGGCGCGCCGTTCCTGTTCGCGCTCCCGAAGGGCCTTCGAGACAGCGACAAAGGTCATTGCACGTTCGATGACTTGCTGGGCTTTGGTCATGGATATCTCCATATGTTCACTTTATGTTCTCATATTGATCGCATAAAGTCAAGCTTCGGGCTTTGTGCCGGTAGGTCTCCGATATTCTACCCGCGCGTTTCATGATGGCTGGAAAGCCGGAGCGGCACCTTCTATCGCGGCCGAAGGCCAACCTTATTGGCCGCCCAAGCTTGAAATTTCTCTCGTCTTCCGCCACCTGTTCGGCGCGACTTTCAACATTCCCAGGAGACTAGACGCATATGACAACCACCACCGCAGAGATGACCGCCGAGAGCCACGTCTTCGAGGCCGACGTTGCCCGCCTTCTGCATATGATGGTTCACTCGGTTTATTCGGATAAGGATGTCTTCCTGCGCGAGCTGATCTCGAACGCGGCCGATGCCTGCGAAAAGCTGCGTTACGAGGCGATTGCGCAACCCGGCCTGCTCGCGAACGATCCCGACAGCCGCATCCTGCTGACGCTCGACGCCGATGGCGGCAGGCTCATCGTGGAAGACAACGGCATCGGCATGAGCCGCGACGAGATGATCGAGGCGCTCGGCACGATCGCCCGCTCCGGCACACGCGCTTTCATGGAGCGCATCGAGGCCAACAAGCAGGGCGAGGGAGCGCAACTCATCGGCCAGTTCGGCGTCGGCTTCTATTCCTGTTTCATGGTGGCCGATAGCGTCGACGTCATCTCCCGTCGGGCCGGCGCCGAGGATGCCTGGCTTTGGTCTTCGGACGGCAAGGGTGGCTACAGCGTTGCGCCCGTCGAGGTGAGCGAGGCTCCCGCGCGCGGCACCCGCATCACGCTGCATCTGATGGAGGATGCCAAGAGCTATGCATCGCGCTGGACCGTTGAGCGCATCGTAAAGGAACAGTCCGGTCATGTGCCGGTGCCGATCAAGATAGCCGAGAAGCCCGGCGAGGAGGCAACGCAGCTCACCGACGGTACAGCGCTGTGGACCAAGTCGAAGAACGACATCACGACCGAGGAATATACCGATTTTTATCGCGGCGTTTCCGGCCAGTATGACGAGCCGGCACTGACCGTGCATTTCCGCGCCGAGGGTCGCCATGAATATTCGGCGCTCGCATTCGTGCCCGGTTCGCAGCCGTTCGATCTTTTCGATCCGGATCGCAAGGGGCGCATGAAGCTTTATGTGAAACGCGTCTTCATCACCGATGAAGCCGAATTGCTGCCGCGCTATCTACGCTTCGTGCGCGGTCTCGTCGACACGTCGGACCTGCCGCTCAACGTCTCGCGTGAGATGATTCAGGAAAGCCCGATCCTGACGGCGATCCGCAAGGGTGTCACCAACCGCATCATTACGGCGATCGAGAAGCAGGCGGAGAGCGATCACGACGCCTTCCTGAAGATCTGGGAGAATTTCGGCAGTCTTATCAAGGAAGGCATCTACGAGGACTTCGAGCGTCGCTCACAGCTTCTGGCGCTTTCGCGCTTCCGCACCACGACCTCGGGCGACGGCTATCGCTCGCTTGCCGACTACATTAGGGATGCCAAGGAAGGTCAGCAGTCGATCTACTATCTCGTCGGTGGCAGCCTGGAGCAGCTGAAAGCTTCGCCGCAGCTCGAAGGCTTCCGTGCCCGCGGCATCGAAGTTCTGTTGCTCACCGATTCCGTCGATAGCTTTTGGGTGACCAATGCCCCGGAATTCGAGGGCAAGAGCTTCAAGTCGATCACGCAAGGCTCTGCCGATCTCGCCCAATTCAAGAAACAGGATGATGAGGATAAGCCGGAAAGCGAAAGCGCACCCGCCGAAGTCCAGGCCTTCCTCGACTATGCCAAGCAGAAGCTTGCCGATGAGGTATCGGATGTTCGCGCATCCGATCGCCTGATCGAAAGCGCCGTCTGCCTCGTCGCGTCCGAGCAGGGTTATGACCGCCAGCTTGAGAAGATCTTGCAGGGGGCTGGCCGTCTGCAGTCCGGCGCCAAGCCGATCCTTGAAATCAACATGGATCATCCGGTCGTCAAGGCGATTGCCGCCAAGGCGGATGCGCCGTCCCTGCGCGACGATGCGGCCTTCCTGCTGCTCGATCAGGCCCGCGTTCTCGATGGCGACAAGCCGGCCGATCCGCGCGCTTTTGCCGAGCGCCTGGCGCGACTGATGGAGAAGGCGCTGCAGTAATCAATCAGGTCGGCACGGCTTTGAAAAGTCGTGCCGACCTGCTTGGCAGAGCTGGCGTCCGCGTGGGCGGTTGATGCAAAAAACTTGTCTCTAATTATCATCTTTTCGTTGCGCAAGGGGACGTCGTCTTTTATAGAGGACGTGCACACTGGCCGGATCGCTTGGCCACGTAAGCGTTAACGTCACTCAACGCGTATGATCGAACGGCTCTGCGGCTTCGGTCTGCGCGGCTATGTCCTGCGGATCGAGATCGAAGCGCCTCGAAAGGACACCCATGGATACCCCCCATAATTCCAACACGGCCATCTCCGCCCCGAAGATCGAGCGCGTGCGCCATGAACTGAAGCGGCGCTTCCTAACAGTAACAGGCATTTACAGGATCACTCCCGGCATGCTGCGCATTCGGCTGGCCGGCGAAGATCTCGCCGATTTCGTCAGCCTTGCGCCCGACGACCACATCAAGGTGATGGTGCCGGGTGCCGGCGCGGAAATGGAGCGGCGTGACTATACACCTCGCCAATACGACACCGAGGCGCGAACGCTCGTCCTCGATTTTGCCGTCCACGAGGCAGGCCCCGCTACGCAATGGGCGCTCGACGCTTGCGTCGGCGACAGGCTGGAGATCGGCGGCCCCCGCGGCTCGGCCGTTGTGTCCGCGAATATCGAGAATTGGCTGCTGATCGGCGACGAGACGGCGCTGCCGACCATCGGTCGCCGGATTGAAGAGGCGCGAGCGGGTGCGCGTATAACGGCGATCGTCGCGGTTGCCGATGCGCGCGAACATCAGGAATTTCAGACTGATGCGCAGCTGGATATGCGCTGGGCATATCGGCCTCTCTCGGAGGCAGCGGATCCGTCCTCGCTTCTGAAGACACTTCAGTCGATCGATGTGGCCCCGGGTACTTTCGTCTGGATCGCCGCCGAAGCCTCCGTCACGCGTGCCTTGCGCTCCTACCTAGTCGAAGAACGCGGCTATCCACTGAGCTGGATCAAGGCGTCCGGCTATTGGGTCAAGGGCAAGGCCGATACGACGGAGAAATTCGACTGAATGCGGGCACGCGGGCGGCGGGATGTCGCCCGCTTCGACCGATGTGAGCTCAAGGCATCTTGCCGGAACTGGCGGCTGCCCCATTTCATGGCGCAATTGTCCCGCAAATGGACAGGGTGTCCTATGATAAGATTGGGTTCACCGAAACTGCATTTCGAGCAGATTTCGACTTCCTAAATTATGTGGGATCACCGAAGGTTAAGTACGAAGCGAGAGTGGCGGCTGATGCCGTTGGCGATCGCATCATAGGTTTATGGTGCCGAACGGGAGGCGGCGTCATGAACTTGATTAGAAGCCCTGCCGCACGCGACGGCCAATGTTGAGGATCGACGCAAGGTGCTTGCCGTCCCGAAAGACCCGCCGCAAACATTCGCCGTGCTGATGTTGTCGGCGCTTCGCAAGGCTTTCATCGGCATCGCTCTGGCGAGCGCTGCCATCAATGTGCTGGCGCTAACCGGCTCCTTTTTCATGCTGCAGGTTTATGATCGGGTCATTCCGAGCCATAGCTTACCGACATTGTCCGGTCTCGTCATCATCGTCGTGACCCTCTACCTGTTTCAGGGCGTAATCGAATTCCTGCGCTCCATGCTGCTTGTGCGCATCGGCATGTCGCTCGACGAACGCTTGAACAGGAAGGTTTTCGGCGCGCTTCTGTTCCTGCCGAGCAAAAAACAGACGTCGGACGACGGCCTGCAATCGGTGCGCGACCTCGAGCAGATCCGCTCTTTCCTTTCCGGCAGCGGTTCGACGGCGCTGTTCGACCTGCCCTGGGTGCCGTTCTATCTGCTACTTTGTTTTCTGTTCCACTTCTGGATCGGGTTCACCGCTCTTTGCGGTGCCTTGTTGCTCGTCGGCATTACCGTGGCTGCCGAAATGCTGTCGCGTCGACCGGCCCTGGAGGCGGCCAGGTCTTCCGCGGCGCGTCTCGGCTTCGCCCAGGCCGCGCGGCGGAACTGGGAGGCTGCCATTGCCATGGGGTTTTCCGGCCGCCTCACCGATAAATGGGTCGCCATGAATGAGGATTACCTCACGCACCAGGCGATAGCGAGCACCCGCGTCGGCGCGCTGACCATCGCCGCAAAGATCGCGCGCATGATGCTGCAATCCGGTGTCCTTGCCGTCGGCGCGATCCTCGTCATCCGCCAGGAAGCAACGGGAGGCATCATCATTGCGAGTTCGATCCTGGTCACGCGGGCGCTGGCGCCCGTCGAGCTTGCGATCGGCCAATGGAAGGGTTTTGTGGCTGCACGCCAGGGCTGGGCGCGGCTTGCCGCACTCCTCGACGCCGCGCCGCCCGCGCCGCAGGCCTTCACCTTGCCCACGCCGTCACGGGAACTCAGCGTCGAGAATATCACCGTGACGTCGCCCGGCAGCCGCGATTTTATCCTGCGCAATGTCTCGTTCAAGATATCGGCGGGAACCATACTGGGCGTCATCGGCCCGAGTGCATCGGGCAAGTCTTCGCTGGCACGTGCGATTGCTGGCTTGTGGCCGGTTGCAATCGGCTCCGTGCGGCTCGATCGTGCCGCACTTTCGCAATGGGATACCGACGAGCTTGGGCAGCATATCGGCTATCTGCCGCAGGATGTAGACCTCTTCGATGGCACGATCGCCGAGAATATTTCGCGTTTTGCCGAGGACATGCCGACGGAGCCGATCATCGCGGCGGCGAAGGCGGCCGGTGTCTACGACATGATCGTCAAGCTCCCGGACGGCTTCGATACGAAGATCGGCGAAGGCGGATCGCGCCTTTCGGCTGGGCAAAGGCAGCGTATCGCCTTGGCGAGAGCGCTTTACGGCGATCCATTTCTAGTGGTTCTCGACGAGCCGAATTCCAATCTGGATGCGGAAGGCGAGGCTGCACTGACGGCGGCGCTTGCAGTTGTGAAGGAAAGAGGCGGCATTGCAATCGTCATTGCCCACAGGCCAAGCGCTCTCGCCGCTGCCGATACGGTGTTGATCATTGCCGGCGGTCAGGTTCAGGCATTCGGACCAAAGAAGGATATCCTTGGTCCATCGCCCAAGCAGCTCGGAACAACGCATCTGGCCATTGCCGGTGGGGAAACGCACGGATGATCGGCAAGGCCTCGTCATCGAACGAACGTATGATCCGCCGCCTGTCACTGCTGGTGGTAGCGGTCATCCTTCTATTGTTTGGTGTCATGGGCGGCCTTGCCGCCGCCACCAAGATCGCCGGCGCGGTGATTGCGTCTGGCACGCTTGTCGTCGACAGCTATGTAAAGCCGATAAAGCATCTGAAGGGCGGCATTGTCCGTGCAATCCTCGTGAAGAACGGCGAGCATGTCGCCGCGGGCCAGGTGCTCGTCCGGCTGGACGACACCCAGACCCGAGCCAATCTTTCCATCATCCGCAAGCGGCTCAACGAGCTTTCGGCCCGCACGGCGCGCCTTATAGCTGAGCGCGACGGCAAACAGGAGATCGCCTTTCCAGCAGATCTCCTTTCATCCGCCGGAAACGCGGATGTCGCGGCCATTCTGGCCGGCGAGCGGCGGCTCTTTTTCGATCGGCAGGCATCGCGCGAAGGGCAGAAATCGCAGCTGCATGAGCGCATTCAACAGCTTAACCGGGAGATCGAAGGGCTGATAGCACAGGAAGAGGGCAAACGGCGGGAAATCGCTCTCATTGCGAAAGAGCTCGGAAGTCTCGAAGGCCTGCTCAACCAGGGCATCATCTCGGCGACGAAGGTCTACTCCCTGCAGCGGGAAAGCGCTTCGCTGAACGGCGATCTCGGAAACCTCGTCTCGTCCATCGCCCAGACCCGGGGCAAGATCGCGGAAACCGAACTACAGATCCTGCAGATCGATGCAGACCGCAGTTCGGAAGTGTCCGAGCAATTGCGTCAGGCCGAGAGCGATAGCGGCCAGTTTTCCGAGCGTCTGGTTGCGGCTGAAGATGACTTGAAGCGGATCGACATCAAGGCACCTCAGACTGGCATCGTCGACCAGCTAAGCATCCATGCCGCAGGGGCCGTCATCTCGCCTGCAGAAGCGATCCTGCAGATAGTCCCCGATAAGGATGCGCTGGTGGCGGAGCTTAAACTTGCGCCGCAGGATATCGACCAGATTACCGTAGGCCACGCGGTATCCCTGCGCTTTCCCGCCTTCAATCAGCGGATCACCCCGGAGCTGAACGGGCATGTCGATACGATCTCGGCGGATCTGACGACGGATCAGCGTTCGGGACAAGGCTACTATGTCGTGCGGGTCAAGGTTGCAAAGCCTGAATGGGAAAGGCTCGGAGCCTTGACGCCATTGCCGGGCATGCCGGTGGAAGCCTTTCTGCAGACGGGTGAGAGAAGCGTTCTCGCCTATCTGACAAAGCCGATGACCGACCAGATCCGGCGGGCGTTCAGGGAGGATTAGGGTGGTCTCGACTGAGCTGCGGCATTTACCCAGCGGCCGCCCGATTTGCGTCGAACGGCTGCTGCGGAATGGATCAAGTTCCGAGACCGGTCAGATATGCCAGTCCGTCGTATGGGCGGATTGCGCCGAGGTGGCAAGCTGGGTGGTGTGATCGTCCAGCGAATAGGCCTTGATATAGTCGATCTTCATCTCGGATCCGTTCGGGAGTCCATCCGTCGGAGTGCCCGCTACGCCGCCCACTGCGAGATCGACCAGCATGTACATCGGACCATGCATATCGGCCGGCGTATCGGCATGGGCGACGGCGACGTCGTCGAAATACCAGACGATCTGATCCTTGTCCCAGAGCACGCCATAATTATGGAAGCCGTTCGTACTCGGCACTTCCACCGGGATGGACGTCTTCGTGTGCTCGCCGGTGGCATTCGAATGGACTGTGACATTCACCGTGGTGGGGTTCTGCCCGCGCATCTCCACTACATCGAGTTCCGGTGGCCAGGAGCCATCCTCCGGCAGCAGCCAGAAGGCAGGCCAGACGCCCTGATTGTGCGGCATCTCCGCCCGCATTTCGAAATATCCATAGGTCTGCGAGAAGGTGGAGTGGGTGGTCAGAAGCCCGGATGTGTAATCATGGTTCTCGACGATCGATTTCAACGCATCCGGCGTCTGCTTTGCTGTGATCGTCAGAACGCCGTTGGAGACGGAAAACGGGTTTACCGAGGCGGTCGGCGCGTAAGAGGGGTTGATGTACCATTGCAGCTCATCGTTCAGGCTGCTGCCCTTGTCCGGCGCCCAGGAATATTTAGCATCCCAGGTGCCCTGCGTTCCCTCGTGCAGCGAGAGCGTGTTGAAATCATCCGAAAAGGTCTGCGTCAGCGACGATCTGTCAAGCCCGAGCTGAAACTGGTCTTCATGCAGGTCGGAGATGGTCTTGTTGGCGAAGACCAGGCTTTCGCCATTGCCGAGATCGAGCCGGACATTGGCGCCTTCCTGCGTGGAATGGCTGACAACCTGATCGAAGGACGACAGGCCATACTGATTGAGCCTGACCTTGTCGTCATCGCTGAAATCGGTGATGAGATCGCTGCCGTTGCCCTTGCTGATGATGAAGGTATCGGCCCCGCCGCCGCCAATGAGCACATCGTTGCCGCCGCGTCCATCGATGGTCTGGCTGCCGCTGCCGCCGGTGATGATGTTGTCGGCGTCGTTGCCATAGGCATGGCGATTGTCGCCCGTAACGGTAAGATTTTCGACATTGGCGGGCAGCGTGTAATCCATCCAGGTGTTGATGGTATCGACGCCGGCATTGGGGCCTTCAGAGACCCGATTGTTGCTCGAGTAGATATAATAGATGTCGTCGCCTGTGCCGCCCATCAGCGTCACGTTGACGGTGTTGTCGCCCCATATGGAATCATTGCCCGCGGTGCCGTAAAGCACCGGGCCGGAGCCGGTGGCGGAAAAGAAGGCTGTCGACGTGTCGCTATAGTAAAGCGGCTGTCCCAGGGCATTCAAAACTGAATTGGGCATCAGAATCCTCTTCCTTTGTGCCGGACGACCTCCTCCACAGAGCTAATATTTCTCCCCGCTCATATGCATCACATAGCGTGCATTGTTTTTCTGCCCACCCCCGCAGCCAAGTTTTTTTGCCGAGCGTGGCTGCGCCTCATTCCTTCGTAGGTGAAGGGCTTTTGACGCGCCGTGCAATCTGCATGCAGTGGTATTTCTCTCAATAGAATTCAAGTTGAAGTAAATTTTATTGTAGGAATATATAGATATATATTACATGAGGCTTATTAATGTATTTCGTATAATGCGTGAGTTCTTTCCACAGTAAATACGCGACATAATCGTTGAATATGGCCAAAAAGATTCTTAGAGTTACACCAAATGGAGGATGCGTTGGCGTAAAATTGCCAATATGAGATCGCAAGAACTCAGTCGCTGAGGGACGGAAGTTGAGATGCGACATGCGATATTGCGGCGATACGCCAGGTAAGGGGATCGGAGATGGACGAGATAACGCCATTCAAGGTGATAGTGGGCGTCGTGGGGGACTGGTCAACATCGATATATCGGCCGGATAGTGGATTGTGATGGCTGGCAAGGCGACCATCGGCGCTTCAAGTTCAGGCGCGTTGCAGGAGCGTTACGGCGACTGGATCCTTACCATCGTCAATCAGGGTACTGCCGATCTTGCCCGGCTATCTTACGCTATTTCATACACGCTGTATGATCTGCAGACGAACACGCCGGTACTGTCGATTGAACTTACTCCAGGGGGCGGGAGTCTCCGGGGCATGTTGGCTCTACCGCAGGGACTCTATCTGCGGAGCGTCGGGCTACCACCAGGCGGCAAAGCCGCTCCCGGTCTGGCCTCGCCATTCGCCACCGCTTTCCCACGTGGCTGTCTTGTCGAGCTGAACCTAAATAGAGCCATGCTTGCCAGTCTGCGGCGCCGGCGCAATCTCGCTGTGACGTTGGCTGCAGCCGATACCGACCGCGAGGTGAGTTATGTCATCTCGCTTCACGGGTTTACCGAGGCTCTAAACCGGGCGCTCTCCATCGTCGATCCTTACGCAGCAAGAGCAGACACCGGGCCAGGCATGACCCTTCAGTAGGCCGGGTCTGACAGCACGCTCGAATTCTCAAGTCTGGCTTCTCGGGTGATGCTTGCAAGCAATGTCCGGCGCGCCTCGCTAAGATGTGCCGTACACGTCTGGCTGATTTTCTTCTGATCCCTTGAGAGGATCGCGTCGATATAATCCAAATGCTGATATACCGCCGCTTCGTTACGGCTGCGCTCGTCTTTCTTGTTCCATTGATAATGATAGAAGAAAATCAGCGAGATGACGTGATAAAATTCGGTGACGAAGCGGTTGCTGGAAGCGCTGTTGATCAAACGATGCAACTGCTCGTCCAGAAGCGAGAAGCGGTGATAGTCGGTATCGATCGTTTCCAGCAATTTGAGATGCTCGCCCCGCAGTCTGCGCAGTTCGTTCCAGCTCGGATCGCCGTCATCGAGTTCCGCAAAGCGCATGACGGACCGCAGTTCGAAAATTTCGCGGATATCGGAAAGCTCGTTGGCGAATTCCAGCGTCATGCCGCGGAAGACCCATTTGCCGCCGGCCTCGCGCTCCATCAGGCCAAAATGCCGGAAACTCTGCAGAAATTCGCGGATCGTTGTCGACGATACGCCGAATTGCCGTGCGAGCTGAAGCGCGTTGATAGTCTGACCCGGCCCGCTATCGGATTGGAGAATCCATGTCAGGAAGGCGCGTTCGACCATCAATGTCGGCGGGATGGTTTCGGCTTCGCAATAGAGCTCTGATGGTTCTACCTGCCGCAGGACTGCTCCGTCCCTGGAAATCAGGCCGCTCTCCCTAGCCGCAGCAAGGCACTTGCGGACAGTCGTTCGGCTGGTGCCAAGCGTTCGACCGATCTCGCGCTCCGAGCCAAGCGGGTGTCCATGGCCGACCGATTGCACGTGGCGCAGGAATTCGTTGAACTGCCGTTTGAAGAGATTTTCAGAACGCATGCCGCCCAATCTTGCTGGTTTTTTTAACATAAAATACCACTTTAAATCGCTTATCTCAACCGTGTAAATTCAGCGCAAGCAGGCGGTGAACGAGCGCAATCCAGTGTCGAAGTTCGAGGTGAAGATGGTGCTCAAGTTATTCCTGTACGCCATCGGCGTGCGCAAGGGCGAAGCTGCCCTGAAGCCGGTTCGATCTACCGGTCGACATCACCGCCCTGAACTGATCTATGTTTAGTAAACCGGGCGCAAGCGTCCGGTTTACTCCCCAATCCAGGAAAGGTTTCGTCACGTGAAAGCCCTGTTGATCGAAAGTGAAGGCATCAGCCGTTTTACCGATGTCGCTCGCCCGCAGCTTGGGGAAGGCGATGTCCGTATTTCCATCCGCCATGTCGGCATCTGCGGGAGTGATCTCAACACGTTTCGAGGCCTCAATCCCCTGGTGCAATTGCCGCGCATTCCTGGGCACGAGATTGGCGGCGAGATTGTCGAGACCGGGGCGGGTGTTCCGCCGACCTATCGACCCGGGCAGCGCGTTATCGTACTTCCCTATACCAGTTGCGGCACGTGCTCCTCCTGCCGCAAGGGGCGCGTGAATGCCTGCCGCTACAATCGTACGCTCGGTGTCCAGCAGGATGGCGGGCTTGCCGAAGAGATCGTTCTTCCGGCGGAGAAGCTGATCCTCAATGATACCCTTGAGCCGCGCTTTCTCGCCTTGGTCGAGCCGCTGTCGGTAGGCTTCCACGCAGTGGCGCGCGGCCGCATGTCGGCGAGTGATCGCATCGTTGTGCTGGGCTGCGGGATGATCGGCATGGGCGTCGTGATCGGAGCCGTTGCTCGCGGAGCCGAGGTGATTGCCGTCGACCTGAGCCCGGAAAAGACCGCGCTGGCAAAACAGTTCGGAGCCCGTCACACAATCGATGCCGGCACGGAAGATGTCGTTGCGCGCATTGTCGAGCTGACGGATGATCAGGGCGTCGATGTGGCCTTCGAGGCAGTCGGTCTTCCGGAAACTTTTCGTCAGGCCATCGACTTGGCCGGCTTTTGCGGCCGCGTCGTCTACGTCGGCTACGCCAAGGCGCCCGTTAGCTATCAGACGCAAATGTTCAATCTCAAGGAGCTTGATATCATGGGGTCACGCAACGCGACCAAGTCTGATTTCGATGCGGTCATCGCCTATCTGGAGACGATCGGCGATCGTGCCGCTTCCCTTATTTCCAAGGTCATACCCTTTACCGATGCCGAGAGCGCGTTACCCTTTTGGGACAAGAACCGAGACGTTTTGAAGGTCATCGTCGAAAGATGAATATGTAGCAAAGCATGCAATCTCCAGTCGCGCTTCCCGGCTTGTTGGGGAGCGTGCCGGCAGCCGGCGAGGCGGCGGAATGGGCCTCGCGATCGCGCATTGCCTTGTAGTCTCCGCGACTAAGCCAGTGCGCAGGCTGGTCGCGCGTTGCTTCTCAATGAGAAAGCCACCGCGTCGACCTCTGGAGAAAGTCAGGCCGTTGAAGACGCGAGCTGACGTCTGCCCTTTCCTTCGGGGCATTTGTGCGATCCACCCAGCTGGCTGCAGCATAGAAAGAGATTTTCCCATTTCCATACCTTCAGAGATCGCTGTTCCTTTTAATCTACAATTTTTATGGACAATATTTGCATTATCGAAAATGCATGCGATCGTCGGAAGGGATAAGAATGAGTGCGCCTAAACTTGTGGGCATCGCCGGCAGCTTCAACAGGCCATCGAAGACCTATTCACTGGTCCAGACTGTCGCGAATCTGGCAAGCGGGCGATATGGCTTCTCAAGCAGGATCTACGATTTGCATGATGTTGGCCCGTCTCTCGGCGCGGCCCAGCGGCGCGAGGATCTCGACGATCAGGCGAAAGGCGTGATCGATGAAATCGTCTCGGCAGATGCATTGGTTATCGGCTCGCCGACGTTCAAGGGCTCCTATCCCGGGCTGTTCAAGCATCTGATCGACCTTATCGATCCACACGAGCTGCGCGCCAAACCGATCATCATCACGGGGACCGGCGGAGGCGACCGGCATGCGCTGATGGTGGAGCATCAGCTGCGGCCGCTCTTCGGCTTCTTCATG
This sequence comes from Rhizobium sp. BK098, assembly GCF_014193155.1. Classification (NCBI taxonomy): domain Bacteria; kingdom Pseudomonadati; phylum Pseudomonadota; class Alphaproteobacteria; order Hyphomicrobiales; family Rhizobiaceae; genus Rhizobium; species Rhizobium sp. BK098. The sequence goes on from NZ_JACHYY010000004.1 coordinate 456,101, forward strand.
GCACATACCCTGCCAACCGCAGTCTATGCGTCGGATCGTGATTTTACCGATTACAGGGTTTCCTCGGAGCCGCTCGCCAACCGCATCCATGAAGTCGTCGGTGAGCTCTCCGCCTTCTTCCCGCATCCGGTAACGGTGCTTGCCGCGGCCGAATGATGGGCTGAGGACGATTTGCAGCAGCCCCTGGGATTTTATCAATCAAATGGAGGGTTACATGAAATGGAATGTCATTAGCCGCCTGAAGACGATTTTCGCTGGGCGCGCGTTGCGGGACGAGGATGGACGCATCCGGTCCGTCGATCGGCCCGAGCCCGGCGAGCGAGAGCTCTCCGCGCGCGACTACGAGATCTACTATTGGTGTACATCCCCCGCGCCTTGGCATTGAAGGGATGCATTCTTGGTTTCCTGTCGCAAGCTTTGCATTCGATCGCTTTTCCTCGTGAGGCTTCCATGACCAGAATACTGATCGTGCCCGGCCTTTTCGGCTCCGCCGAGGGCCATTGGCAGCGCTATTGGCTGCAGGATCATTCCGACGTTCGGCTCGTCGAGCAGGATGACTGGGACTTTCCCAATCTCGGCAGCTGGATGGAGAAATTGGAAGCCGCGCTGGAAGAGGCCGGAGAAGCCTATGTCGTCGCCCATAGCCTTGGCTGCGTATTGACAGCGAGATTGGCTGGCCGCCAGGCCGCACGAAGGGTCAAAGGCGCGCTGCTCGTAGCGCCCTGCGATATTCCGGTGACGGAAACCCTGCATGCGGGACATCTATCCTTCGGCACCATGCCGACGGACGCGCTGCCTTTCCCAAGCATGACGATCGGGAGCTTGAATGACATCTATATGAGCCTCGACCGGCTCGGCATGTTCGGACGGCTTTGGAATTCGGATGTTCGCAATATCGGCCTTGCCGGGCATATCAACATAGCAAGCGGTTACGGGCGCTGGGCGAGCGGCTATCGCTTTCTGGACATGTTGAAGGCGCGTAGCAGGCATCGCAGGCCGCTAGGGATTTCAGCGGCAATCGCGGCGTCCATTTAAAAGAAGGGCTTTTCATATCCGACATTCGACGCCATTGTGCGACGAATTTTTTTTCTCGTTCCCTGGCTGTCGTAAATGCGCGCCGGGATAGGTTTGGAGGCAAGACAATGAGTTTGCGCATCAACGATATCGCGCCGGATTTTACGGCCGAGACGACACAGGGCGAGATTAAGTTCCATGACTGGATCGGTAACGGCTGGGCCGTGCTCTTCTCGCATCCGAAGAACTTCACGCCGGTCTGCACGACGGAACTCGGCGCAATGGCCGGCCTCGAAGGCGAATTCCGCAAGCGGGGCGTCAAGATCATCGGCATCTCGGTCGATCCGGTCGAGAGCCATGGTCGTTGGAAGAACGATATCAAGACGGCCACCGGTTTCGATGTCGACTATCCGCTGATCGGCGACAAGGACCTCAAGGTCGCCAAGCTCTATGACATGCTGCCGGCAGGCGCCGGCGAAAGCTCGGAAGGCCGCACGCCTGCCGACAATGCCACCGTCCGTTCCGTTTTCGTCATTGGCCCCGATAAGAAGATCAAGCTGATCCTCACCTATCCGATGACGACAGGCCGCAACTTCGGCGAAATCCTGCGTGCGATCGACTCGATCCAGCTGACATCAAAGCATCAGGTCGCAACGCCGGCAAACTGGCAGCAGGGTGAGGACGTCATCATCACCGCCGCTGTCTCCAATGAAGATGCCATTACCCGCTTCGGCTCGTTCGATACGGTCTTGCCCTATCTGCGTAAGACCCGCCAGCCATCAGCCTGATCGGCGTGGTGATTAAGAGTTTTAGCTGACACGATGCGGCCCTGACGGCCGCGTCGCTTTTACAGGTGAACGTTTTCGCGTAAGAAATCCAGCAAGGCGCGTACGCGCGCGGGTAGAGGACCGCCCTGGCCGATATAGACGGCGTGGAATTCCTCGATATCTCCGGGATTGAATTCTTCCAGCACAGGCTGTAGCCGCTTAGCCGCGATATCCGATTTCACGGTGAAGGCGGCAAGCCGTGCCAGGCCGGCACCGGCAAGCGCCAGATGCCGCATGGCTTCGCCGTCGCCCACCTGCAGGCTGCGGGCAGCGGGGATCGTTGCAACCTCGCCATTATCTAGCAAAGGCCAGCCTTCGATCGCTCGGGAATAGCTAAAGCTGATGCGGCAATGTTTTGTCAGTTCGACCGCGGAGCGCGGTATCCCATGCCTGCGCAGATAGTCCGGCGAGGCGACGATCATGTTTCGTGTCGTTCCGAGCTTGCGGGCCGTCAGGCTGGAGCTCTTCAGCGGTCCGGCGCGGATTGCAACATCGGCGCGCTCCTCCATCAGGTCGATGACCCGGTCCGTATGGAAGATCTCGAGCGAGACATTCGGGTGCAACGCCATGAAGCGTGGAACGAGCGGAGCCAGCACATGATTGCCGAAGGAGCCGCTAGTGTTGACGCGGATATGGCCAGCCACCTGCTCTCCCGCCGATGCATGGCGTTCGGCTTCGGCTATATCGGCAAGAATGGCGACGCTGCGCTCGAAGAAGGCGCAGCCCTCGGGTGTGAGCTGCAATCGCCGCGTCGAGCGGTGGATGAGCCGCGCGCCGAGGCGCTTTTCAAGTCTCGTGACGAGTTTGCTGACGGCTGAAGGCGTCATCCGGCAGGCTATGGCTGCAGCGGTGAAGCCGCCGAGTTCCACGGCGCGCACGAAGACTTCCATTTCACCGGAACGGTTGATCTCTTGGCGGCTCATGATGAATTTAAGTCATAAATGAGTTTCTTTTCGGCAATCTATATCATCTCTCTCGCCGCGTCTATCTATCTGAAGAACCAACAGGAGATAGACAATGGAATACAGAAATCTCGGTGCTTCGGGCTTGCGCGTTCCCGTGCTCAGTTTCGGCGCCGGCACCTTTGCCGGCAACGGACCGCTCTTCAGCGCCTGGGGCTCGACGGATGCGACAGAAGCGCGCCGTCTGGTCGACATCTGCCTGGAGGCGGGCGTCAATCTCTTCGACACGGCAGATGTCTATTCGGCAGGCGCATCGGAGGAGGTGCTTGGCCAGGCGATCCGGGGCAGGCGGGATGCTGTGCTGATCTCGACCAAGACAGCACTGCCGATGGGCGATGGACCGGCCGATTGGGGCAGCTCGCGCTCGCGCTTGATCAAATCCGTCGATGCCGCCTTGCAGCGTCTCGGCACCGATTACATCGACCTCTTGCAACTGCACGCTTTCGACGCCTCGACGCCGATCGAAGAAGTGCTCTCCACTCTCGATAACCTCGTGAAGGCAGGAAAGATCCGCTACATCGGCGCTTCCAACTTCGCCGGCTGGGAGTTGATGAAATCGCTCGCGATCGCCGACAAGCACGGCTACGCACGCCATGTCGCCCATCAGGTCTATTATTCGCTCGCCGGCCGCGATTACGAATGGGAACTAATGCCGTTGGGCCACGATCAGAATGTCGGTGCCCTCGTCTGGAGCCCGCTGGCATGGGGCAGGCTGACAGGCAAGATCCGCCGCGGCCAGCCATTACCGGAAAAGAGCCGCTTGCATGAGACAGCGTCATTCGGGCCGCCCGTCGATGACGAGAAGCTGTTCGATATCGTCGATGTGCTGGATGAAATTGCTGTCGAGACCGGGAAGAGTGTCCCGCAAATCGCCCTCAACTGGCTCCTGAGCCGGCCGACGGTCGCAAGCGTCATCATCGGCGCGCGCAACGAAGAGCAGCTGCGGCAGAATCTCGGCGCGGTCGGCTGGATGCTTTCGAAAGAGCAGATCGAAAGGCTGGATAAGGTCAGTGAGATGACGGTTCCCTATCCCTATTTTCCCTATCGGCGTCAGGAAGGCTTTGCGAGACTCAACCCGCCGCTCGTTTGACACGACAGGCGATCCCAATGACGGCGGCGAAGCAGGCAAATGCTCCGCCGCCGGATGAAACTTAACGGCCACCCTCGATCTTGCGATGGCGCTGGTTCCGGCCGCTTTCGCCATAAGGATAGGCGGCGGGTTGCGGCGCGCTGATCTCGTTAAGCCGATCCATCTCCGCCTCCGTAAGTTTCAGCTTGGCGGCGCCGAGATTGTCGGCAAGCTGCTCACGCGTACGGGCGCCGAGGATGACTGAAGTCACGGCTGGGCGCGCGGCCGTCCAGGCAAGTGCCACCTGCGCCATGGTCACATCTCGTGCCTTGGCGATCTCCTCGACGGCAGCGATGATTGCCCAGGTCCGCTCCTGCGCATTGCGCGGCGCAAAGGATTCGCTGCCGCGATTGGGGTTTTCGCCAAGCCTTGTGGCGCCGGTCGGCATTTCGTCGCGCTTGTATTTGCCGGTCAGCCAGCCACCGCCGAGCGGCGACCATGGCAGCAGGCCCATCCCGGCATCCAAGCAGGCGTCGACGATTTCAAGCTCGATGTCTCGGACAAGCAGATTGTATTGCGGCTGCAGCGTCACCGGCCGCGTATAGCCCTGCGCCTTGGCAATCTCGGCGGCCTTGGCGATGTGCCAGCCGACATAGTTGGAGAAGCCGTAATAGCCGATCTTGCCGGCACGCACGGCGTCATCCAGAAATCGCAATGTCTCCTCGATTGGCGTTAAAGCGTCCCAGGCATGCATCTGATAGAGATCGATATGGTCGACGCCGAGACGGCGCAGCGAATCGTTCAGCGCCTGGCCGAGATGGCGGCGCGACAGACCGATATCGTTCGGTCCGTTGCCCATCGGAAAGCGGCCCTTGGTGGCGATAACGGCCTGACGTGCTTCTGTCGGACGCGCCTTCAGCCAACGGCCAATGATCTCCTCTGACTTGCCAGCACTGTAGACATCGGCGGTATCGATGAAGTTGCCGCCCCATGCGAAATAATCGTCGAGAAGCCTGTGCGACGCGGCTTCGTCTGCTTCCGCGCCGAAAGTCATGGTGCCAAGGCAATAGGCCGTGACGACGGCCCCGCTTGGGCCGAGCTTACGATAATCCATTCCTGCCTCCTCTGAACGAAGCGCCGGCGCCCGATCGGCAAAGCTGTCGGGAAAGCCGCAGGCTCCGTGATCCATAGCAATGTGGCGCTTGAGACGGCCTCCACCGTCGATGGGGTTCGACGCTCGGCGTTTGACCGCCTTAGCCGCGAGAGGAGCATAACCAATCATCCCATGATTACCAAGCGCATTCATTGCCTGAGGGGCCTGCCTTGCGTAAAATTCTCCGTGATGATTCTTCTCTCGCCGAATGCCCCCTTCATGGATGAAACGCCGACAAGCCGCATGCTTTCCTGGGCACGCAACTCCACCATCTATCGTCTCGAGCGCCGGATGATGACCGAGAAGCAGTTGTTCGATGCGATTTCCAAGAAAGCGAAGCAGAAATTCGAGGATATCAGCGGCGCACAGATCAAGGCGCTCGCCGACTTCGCCGTCAAATTCGCCTATGAACTGAAGGTGCTCGATGACGTCGCTTTTGCTGAGATCAGCACGCGCTCTGCGGTCCGTTCCGGCAAATCGAAGAAAGCCATTGCCTTCAAGCTCGCATCCAAGGGCATCAATGGTGAAACGGTTGTCGCGGCCGTGGAGGAGGTCGATGATCTCCGTTCGGCCGTCATTTTTGCCAGGAAGCGCGGTTTCGGACCTTTCCGGCGCGGTGAACTGGATGAGAAGCGCAAGGCAAAGGAATTGGCTGCCTTCGCGCGCAACGGTTTCAGCTTCTCCATCGGAAGAAGAGTCTTCGAGATGGAACGAGAGGATGCCGAGGAAGTGCTTGAATCAAACCCTGCATTTTGAAGAGCGATGCTCGTTGAAATAGACGGGACCAATGGATAGCTTCGCGGCGCTTGAGGCCGTGGATGTGAGGACGTTGGTGACCGTAAATTTTCGATTGCTCGCTATGGCTATGTCCATCGCTTTGTTGCCGATAGCGGCCCATGCCGATTGGCAAGCGGTCGAGACGACCAAGACCTATGCGATTACGGGAACATCGGGGCGCGAGCTCTACGATTCCATCGGCGAGCGCGGCCCCTTGCTCGGACCCAAAGTGAGGGCGATTGCGCATACGGACTTCAAGCTGACCTGGACGCGGAAATATGAGCCGCAGCCGGACGGCGCCTGTACGATCACCGTCAATATACCGAAGCTGATTATCACTTACACATTGCCGAAGCCTTCGGCGCAATTGCCGGCGTCGACCCGCAAAAGCTGGCAGACATTCATCGCCGGGGTCGAAGCGCATGAGCGCGTGCATGGCGGCTTCATCAAGGACATGGTGAAGGAAATCGAAGCCATGAGCGTCGGTTTCTCCGTGCCCGACGACCCGAAATGCAGCAAGATCCGTGTGGAATTGACGAAGCGGCTTGGCGAGATTTCCAATAAGGAGCGGCAGAAAAACAGCGAGTTCGATAAAGTCGAATTCAGCGATGGCGGCAATCTCCAGCAACTCGTTTTGAAGCTTGTCAGGGAAGAGTAATGGCAAGCAGCGCAGCCGGCCGAATGCTTCCGGCTGCGCCCGCTCGAAAATGGATCAGCGGCCCTTCTGTTTCCGCCATTCGGCGAATTTGAGTTTCGGCGCGTCGCTGGTCGCCGGATAAAGGCCGATGATAGTGGCGCCGTTCATCACCTCTTCGGTGACGAAATCCTCGTAGGCCGTCATTTCCACGGTCTCAGTGGCAATCTCATCAGCGAGATGTGCCGGAATGACGATGACGCCCTCATTGTCACCGACGAGAACGTCATCGGGGAAAACCGCGACGTCGCCGCAGCCAATCGGGCCGTTGATTTCGATGGCTTGATGCAGGGTCAGGTTCGTCGGCGCAGACGGGCGGTGATGATAGGAGGGAATATCGAGCGCGGCGATCTCCGGGCTGTCGCGGAAACCGCCATCGGTAACGACGCCGGCCACGCCACGCACCTGCAGCCGCGAGATGAGAATGGAGCCGGCGGAGGCGGCACGTGCATCCTTGCGGCTATCCATGACCAGCACGAAGCCGGGCGGGCATTGCTCGACGGCGGCCCGCTGCGGATGTTCCGGGTTGCGGAAGACTTCCAGCGTATTCAGGTCTTCGCGCGCCGGAATATAGCGCAGCGTGAAAGCCTGGCCGACCATGTTCGCCTTCTTCGGCGAGAGCGGGCGCACATCCTGAATGAACTGGTTGCGCAGGCCGCGCCGAAAAAGCGCGGTGGCGATCGTCGGTGTTGCGACGCCCATCAGCTTGTCGCGCGTCTCTTTGCTCAGCACATAATTGCTCATGCGATATATCCTTTATGATCAATAGATGTCTGGTTCGCCCGGCGTCGGGCCGAAGCTGTTTTCCAGGAAATCGAAGTCGCAGCCGGTATCGGCCTGGGCCACATGGCGCGAGAACATCCAGCCATAGCCGCGGCCGAATTTTTCCGTAGGCTTGACCCATGCGTCGCGGCGGCGCTGCAGCTCGTCCTCGTCGACCAGCATGTCGATGCGCCGCGCCTCCAGATCGAGGCTGACGATATCGCCATTGCGCAGCAGCGCCAGCGGCCCCCCGACATGGGACTCGGGTGAGACGTGCAGAATGCAGGCGCCGTAGCTGGTGCCGCTCATGCGGGCGTCAGAAAGGCGCAGCATATCCCTGTGGCCCTTCTTCAGGAGCGCCTTCGGGATCGGCAGCATACCCCATTCCGGCATGCCGGGGCCGCCCTGCGGACCAGCACCGCGTAGCACCATGACGTGATCAGGCGTGATGTCGAGATTTTCATCGTCAACCGCCGCCTTCATCTCCGGATAGCTGTCGAAGACGAGCGCCGGACCCTGGTGCTTGTGAAAGCGCGGATCGCAGGCGGCGGGCTTGATGACGGCACCGGTGGGCGCAAGATTGCCCTTCAGCACCGCAAGCGACCCCTCATGATAGACCGGATTGTCGAGCGAGCGGATGACATCGTCATTGTAGCATTTCGCGCCTTCGAGCGTTTCGCCGAGGGTAACGCCGGAGACGGTGAGCGCCGAGAGGTCGAGCTTCGAGGAGAGCTTCGCCATCAGGGCGCGCAGGCCGCCGGCATAATAGAAATCCTCCATCAGATAGGTCTTGCCGGTCGGCCTGATATTGGCGAGCACCGGTGTCGTGCGTCCGGCCTTGTCGAGATCTTCGAGCGAGAGATTGATGCCGGCGCGCCGCGCCATCGCGATCAGATGCACGACGGCATTGGTGGAACAGCCCGTCGCCATCGCGACAGCGACGGCATTGTTGACCGCGGCCTGCGTGACGATTTTCGAGGGAACGAGATCTTCCCACACCATCTCGACGATCCGCCGACCGACAGCTGATGACATGCGGATATGATTGGCATCTGGGGCGGGTATCGAGCTTGCACCCGGCAGCGTCAGGCCCAGTGCCTCGGCGATTGCCGTCATCGTGCTTGCCGTGCCCATGGTCATGCAGTGACCATAGGAGCGGGCGATGCCGGCTTCAACATCGACCCATTCCTTCTCCGAAATGGTGCCGGCGCGGCGCTCGTCCCAGAACTTCCAGGCATCGGAACCAGAGCCCAGATATTCGCCGCGGTAATTGCCGCGCAGCATCGGGCCGGCCGGCAGGTAGATCATCGGCAGGCCCATGGAGAGCGCGCCCATGACGAGGCCAGGTGTGGTCTTGTCGCAGCCGCCCATCAACACGGCGCCATCGACCGGGTGCGAGCGCAAAAGCTCTTCGGCCTCCATCGCGAGCATGTTGCGATAGAGCATAGTCGTTGGCTTGACGTAGCTTTCCGACAGCGACAGCGCCGGCAGCTCCAGCGGAAAGCCGCCGGCCTGCAAGATGCCGCGCTTCACGTCCTCGACGCGATGCTTGAAATGCGCATGGCACGGATTGGCATCGGACCAGGTGTTGAGGATGGCGATGACGGGCTTATCCGTCCATTCCTCGGGCGCATAGCCCATCTGCATGGTCCGTGAGCGATGTCCCGAACTTCTGAGATCATCAGGCGCGAACCATCGGGCACTGCGCAAGTCCTGGGGATTCTTCCTGCTATTCATCGTATTTGCGCCTTGTATTCGAATGTTGGTGGAAGGGATAATCCGTGCGCCGCCTCATTCTTTCATGCCCCATTTCAGCAAGGTGCGGCGTTCGATCGTCTGGAAGACCAGGTTTTCGACAATAAGCCCGATGACGATCACAGTCAGCAGGCCCGCAAAGACCGAGGGAATGTCGAGAAGATTGCGGTTTTCGAAGATGAACCAGCCAAGCCCGCCCTGGCCGGAGGAGACGCCGAAGACGAGTTCGGCGGCGATCAAGGTGCGCCAGGAAAAGGCCCAGCCGATCTTCAACCCCGTGAGGATCGACGGGAACGCGGCGGGGATCAGGATGCGGAATACATAGGAAAGCCCCGTCAGCCCGTAATTGGCGCCCACCATGCGCAAGGTGCGCGAGACGCCGAGGAAGCCGGCATGTGTGTTCAGAGCGACGGCCCAGAGCACGGAATGTATGAGTACGAAGACGAGGCTTGCTGGACCGAGTCCGAACCAGATAAGCGCGAGTGGCAAAAGCGAGATGGCCGGCAGCGGATTGAACATCGCCGTCATGGTTTCGAGGAAATCGGTGCCGATGCGGGTGTTGATCGCAACGACCGTCAGCACGGCGGCAAGTACCGTTCCCGAGATGTAACCGGTCACCAATATCTTCAGCGTGGTCCAGATGCGAGCCGGCAGGACGCCATCGGCGAACCGGTCATAAAGCGCGGTCAGCGTGTCGCTCAGCGTCGGGAATAGCAGCGGATTGTCGAGATGCCGGGCATAGGCCTCCCATATGACGGCGAGGATAACGATCAGCAATGATTTGCGGAACAGGCCGGACTGCCAGAGGAGTTCCATCATGCCGAGCTTCTGCTCGACGGCTGCGATAGGGTCGGCGGCTTCTGCGGCCTGCGGGGCAAGGATAATCTGCGGTGCGCTCATGGCTTACTCCCTGTGGCCCTGCTCGGCAAACAGCATGTGATGAATTTCCTGCTCCAGTTTGGCGGCGGCAGCGGGATCGTCACGGACGGCTTCCACATCGCGCACCTCGGCCTTAACGCGGCCGGGATGCGGCGACAGCAGCAGGATGCGGTTGGAGATCTTGATCGCCTCGGCGATCGAGTGGGTGACGAAGATGACGGTGAAGCGCGTATCTTCCCAGAGCTGTAGGAGTTCGTCCTGCATCTGTCGGCGGGTGAGGGCATCAAGTGCGGCGAAAGGCTCGTCCATCAAGAGGATATCGGGCTGCATCGCCATGCCGCGGGCAATTGCGACACGCTGTTTCATGCCGCCTGACAGCATGTGCGGATAGGTGTCGACCGCGCGTGTGAGCTTGACCTTGTCGATGTAGTCGCGGGCGATGGCCTCGGCTTCGCCGCGCGGCAGGCGACGAGCCGTCGTCAGCGGAAACATGACGTTTTCCAGCACCGTCTTCCAGGGCAGCAGCTGATCGAATTCCTGGAAGACCATCATGCGGTCGGCGCCTGGCTTCTTGACCGGTTGCCCCTTGATCTCAATCCGGCCCGTGGTCGGTGTCATGTAGCCGCCGATGGCCTTCAGCAGCGTCGATTTTCCGCAACCCGAGGGACCAAGGAGGACGAAGCGGTCAGACTGGGCAACCGAGAAGCTGACGTTTTCCGTCGCGGTGATCAGCAGGTTCGGCGTCTTGTAGCGAAGCGTTACCCTGTCGACATTCAGAAGCGGTTTTACGGTCATTGTTTCCGTTACCGGTATGTCGGCGTGCGTTTTTGCCTGAAGCATGAGCCTTCTCCGAGGGATGGCTTGAAGGCGGCATTCGCGCCGCCAACAGGCGTCAGTTGCCATTGAGATCGGCTGCTTCCGGCAGGTAATAGTCGGTCCAGGCCTTGGGCATCGTCTTCAGAGTGCCGATCTTGTAGAGGTGGGTCGCAAACTTCATGGTTCCCTGGGGATCCATGCGGAACTCCATCATGTGCGGCTCGTTCAGGACCGCCACGAGATCTTCGACGCTGGTTTTGTCGCCGCTGACGGTCTTGTAGGCTTCCACGGCCGATTTCGGATCCTGCTTGATGAAATCGATGGCCTCAGCCGTCGCCTCGCGCACGGCCTTGATGATGGTTGGATTGGCGGTTGCGAACTGCGTCGTAGTGAAGAAGGTGCCCTGGGTCAGTTCGCCGCCGATGATATCGCGGGAATCGATGACCTTGTGAACGCCCGGCTGCTTCAGCTCGAGATATTGGAAGGGCGGGGCGGAGAAGTGGTTCTTGACCTCATGGGTCTGGTTGGCAAGCGCTGCCATCGCATCGGGATGGCCAAGCTGCACCGTGTTGGTATCGAACTTGTGCACCTGATCGTCGCCATACATTTGCGCGGCGGCTATCTGCAGCAGGATTGCCTGCGTGGAGACGCCGACCGTCGGCACGGCGATCTTGTCGCCCGGCTGAATATCCTTCAGCGACTGAATCCGCGGGTCGCGCGAAACCATGATGACGGGTTGGGCCGAATTGGTGACGATACCCTTCACCTTGCCTCGGGTGCGGTCCCAAAGCAGCAGCAGATTGCCGGTGCCGGTATTGACGATATCGACGTTGCCGGAGAGCAGCGCGTCAGTCTGCGCGCCACCGCCACTGAAGGTGCGCCATTCAACCTTGACGCCCTGAAGGCCATCAGCGGCGGCATGCTTCTCAATCAGCTTCTGCGTCTCCATTACATGGCTGGCGAGATAAAGAATGCCCGGCTGACGCGTGATCGAAATATCGGTCTTTTCGGCCGCACCGGCTGAAAAGGTGCCGGCAATCACCACGCCGATCGCGGTCAAACAGCGAAGAAATCCTCTCATTTGCTCCTCCCAATTGATCCAACCCTTTGAGAAAGAGGTTGGCGTCGGTTCACTAAAGCACTAATGTATCAGTGCATCAAGCCCCGAACTGTGTTTAATGAGCAGATGCTCTTGATCAGAAAGGCCGCCAGTGAAGCTCAATCCGAAGGAATTCGCACTTGATCGCTCCCGTCAGGTGGGACCTCAGATCCTGGAGATCCTGCGATCGCGCATTCTTTCGATGAGCCTGCCGCCAACGACGGTCCTGTCGCGCATCTCGCTGCAAAGCGAATTCAATGTCAGCCAGACCCCCGTGCGCGATGCTCTGATCCGGCTCGAGGAGGAGGGGTTGGTGGAGGTCTATCCGCAATATGCGACCGTCGTTTCGAGGATCGATATCCGCAACGCTATCGAGGCGCATTTTCTGCGATTGTCGATCGAGCTTGAAGCCGTTCGACGGCTGACGCTGGATTCACCCGATGAAACGGCAGCGTCTCTGGAGGCCGTTCTGGTGCGTCAGAAACATGTCATGTCGCCTGAGACCTACGATCTTTTCGATTCTCTCGATAAGGATTTTCATCGGGTGCTTTACGAGAGAGCAGATATCCTCGGCCTCTGGTCGACCGTCCGGCGCCAGGGGGTGCACATCGACCGACTGCGCATGCTGAACCTGCCGATGCCTGGCAAGCTGGAGCAGATCATCGTCGATCATCAGTCGGTTGTCGACGCTGTCCGTTCCGGCGATGCGGAGACCGCCGTCGTCGCCCTGCGCAAGCATCTCTCCGGCACCCTGTCGATCATCGATCTCATCTGCGAACAATATCCGGACTATGTGAGCCGCTAGCCTATTGGCTTCCGCACCTACGTGAGATGTGGAGCGTGCCAGCACCCGCATTGGCTTGCGCGTTGCTTCATGCGACAAAGTTACAGGGAAACAAATCATGGAGTTCGCTTGACCATCGGGCTTGCGCATGCGGAGCTGATCGCGGTTCTGACGGCCGTTACGGGCAGTGATCCCAGGGTGATGACGGTGCGGTCGGGCGATGCCTTGCCGTCCGGTCCGTTTGAGCTCGGACATCGCACCTTGCAGAGCGGATTGCGCGAATGGGTTCAGGATCAGACCGCCCATCCCGTCGGCTATCTGGAGCAGCTTTATACGTTTGCCGATCGCGATCGAAACAATGACATTCTCGGCGGTCGCACGATTTCGATCAGCTATCTCGGGCTCGTGCGCGAACAGGCTGCCCCCGGCGGCGGGATGCCGGGCTGGCATGGCTGGTACGAATATCTCCCTTGGGAGGATCACCGAAACGGTTCTCCAGCTATTCTCGACGATATCGCCGCCCGGCTTGCGCCATGGATCGAGGAGGATGCGATGCGCCGCGATCAGCGCCGACGGCGCGCCGATTTCGACTTCGGGCTGAATGGTGCGGCATGGAACGAGGATCTCGTCCTGCAGCGCTATGAATTGCTCTATGAGGCGCGTCTCGTCGCCGAGGCGGGCTGCGATCTCAAGCACAATTTTGGCCGATCGATGTTTGCCGATCATCGCCGCATCCTTGCGACCGGCATGGCGCGGCTTAGGGCCAAGATCAAATATCGGCCCGTCGTCTTCGAACTCATGCCGGAAAACTTCACGTTGCTGCAATTGCAGAAAACCGTCGAGGCGCTGGCCGGCCTTACGCTCCACAAGCAAAATTTCCGCCGGCTGATCGAGCAGCAGGAACTTGTGGAGGAAACGGGCGGCACCGAAAGCGAGACCGGCGGCCGTCCAGCCAAGCTCTTCCGCTTCCGCCGCGCAGTCCTCGAAGAACGCGAATTCGCCGGAACGAAATTACCGCTCTCCCGCAATTGACATATGCTCATATTGAGAATATCTATTTGCTCATGATATGCTCAACATGAGTATAATAAGGAGCCGGCCATGAATCTTCCCATATCCGCATCCTCCCTTTACGATCGTGTCAGCCGCGTCATCCCCAAAGCCGAATGGCTGTCGTTCCAGGATGATGTCGAGGCGATCCTCGAATTGAAGCGACGGCACAATGCCGTCATTCTCGCCCACAACTATCAGACGCCGGAGATATTCCACGGCGTTGCCGATATCGTCGGCGACAGTCTCGCGCTCGCGCGCAAGGCCGTGGACGTCGATGCCGATATCATCGTCCTTGCCGGCGTGCATTTCATGGCCGAGACCGCCAAGCTGCTGAACCCGGAAAAGACGGTTCTGATCCCGGACATGGAAGCGGGATGCTCGCTAGCGGAATCGATCACACCCGAAGATATCGCGCTGCTCCGTCAGGCCCATCCCGGCGTTCCTGTCGTCACCTACGTCAACACGTCGGCAGCCGTGAAGGCGGCGTCTGATATCTGCTGCACTTCGGGCAATGCCCGGCAGGTGGTGGAATCGCTCGGCGTGCCGAAGGTGCTGATGCTGCCGGACGAATATCTGGCCCGCAACGTCGCACGCGAAACCAATGTCGAGCTCATCGCCTGGCATGGGCATTGCGAGGTTCATGAACTCTTCACCGCGGACGATATTCGCCAGCTACGCGAGAATTACCCCGGCGTAACGGTGCTGGCCCATCCGGAATGCCCGCCCGACGTCGTTGCGGCGGCGGATTTCGCAGGCTCGACGGCCGTCATGTCCGACTATGTCGGCAAGAAGCGCCCGTCGCGTGTGGTGTTACTCACCGAATGTTCGATGAGCGACAATGTCGCCGTGCATCATCCGGACGTCGAGTTCATCCGGCCCTGCAATCTCTGCCCGCACATGAAGCGCATCACCCTTGGCAATATCCGTAAGGCTTTGGAAGAGGGGCGGCACGAGGTCACGGTCGACCCGACGATTGCGGCCGATGCCCGTCGGGCGGTTGAAAGGATGCTGGCGATATGAGCGAGATCCTCGAAGACTTGAGCGGCCGCATCGTCATCGTTGGCAGCGGCCTTGCCGGATTGATGACGGCGCTGACACTAGCGCCCGAGCCGGCCGTGATCGTCACCCGTGCCCTGATCGGCGCGGAAACGTCGAGCGCCTGGGCGCAGGGCGGCATCGCCGCCAGCATCGGCAAGGGCGATAGTGCGGCCCTGCATCTCGCGGATACGCTTGCCGCCGGCGACGGGCTCTGCGACGGGAAAGTGGCGGCGAGGATTGTCGCCGAAGCACCTGCCGCGATCGCCGCCTTAGAACGGGCGGGTGTTGAATTCGACCGCGATATGGCAGGCGAATTGTCCCTTGGCCTTGAAGCTGCACACTCGCTTCGGCGTATCGTGCATGCCAAGGGCGACGGTTCGGGGGCTGCTATCGTCCGCGCGCTTGCCGAGGCGGTTGCCCGTACGCCGTCGATCACGGTGCTCGAGGGCTGTCAGGCGCAACGCCTGTTGCTGGATGGGGATCGCGTCGCCGGCCTTCTGTGCGTGACCGACAAGGGCAGCGTCGTCTTGCCGTCCTCCCGTATCGTCCTTGCCACGGGCGGCATTGGTGGCCTGTTCGATGCCACGACCAATCCGGTCGGCAATTTCGGGCAGGGGATTGCGCTTGCGGCACGGGCCGGGGCGCGGCTTGCCGATATGGAGTTCGTACAATTTCATCCCACCGCACTCGACAGCCGCAGGCGCCCGCTGGCGCTTGTCAGCGAAGCCGTCCGCGGCGAGGGCGCGCTTCTCGTTAATGAAAGCGGTGAGCGTTTCATGGCTGACGTCGAAGGTGCCGAGCTTGCGCCGCGTGATGTCGTCGCGCGCGCCATTAGCGCGCAAATCGCCCGCGGCGGCCGGGTTTTTCTCGATGCGCGAGCTGCGCTCGGCAACCGTTTCGCCAGCCGTTTTCCGGTGATCGAAGCCCTTTGCAACGAGGCAGGCGTCGATCCGGCGAGTGACCTCATTCCAGTACGTCCTGCCGTTCACTATCACATGGGTGGCGTTGCCACCGACGAGAACGGCCGCAGTTCGGTTCCTGGCCTTTGGGTCGTGGGCGAGGCGGCTTCCACCGGCCTGCACGGCGCCAACCGTCTTGCCAGCAATTCGTTGCTGGAGGCGGCTGTTATGGGCATGCGGGCGGCGCACGATATTGCAAGTAGCGATGTGAGCCCTGCAAGCTTGCCGAAACATTTCCCCGAGACATTCGTGCCAGACCCGGCACTCGTTCGGCCGATTGCCTCGCGGCATCTCGGCGTGCTGCGCAATGGCGGCGCCATCCATGGCGCCATTGCGGCTCTCCTGCCGTTTTGTGAGAACGAAAGCACGGCAACCGACCCTGCGCTGGTGGCCTTGCTGATCGCCGTCTTCGCAAGTCTCCGGATGGAATCGCGCGGCGCCCATGCCCGCACGGATTTTCCGCTGAAACTGCAGCATGCGCAACGCCGTATGATGCATCTTACCGACGCGCTGGATATCGCCCGGTCTGTTACCCCCTATTCCATGGCAAGGAGTGCCTGATATGACACTTGCTCCCCTCCCGCGCCTGATCGTCGAGCCGCTGGTGCGCAATGCGCTGGTCGAGGATCTCGGCCTTGCCGGCGACGTCACATCCACGGCCGTCATCCCGGCGGAACATCGGTCCCGCGTTGCTATGGTAACCCGCCAGCCCGGTGTCGTCGCGGGTCTCGATGCCTCCGAGTTGGCTTTCCAGCTCGTGGATCCCGCTATCGCCATGACCCGTCACGTGCCCGATGGTGCGAAGGTTGGTGTCGGCGATGTCATTGCGACAATTGAGGGACCGTCCCGCGGGCTGCTGACGGCGGAGCGCACCGCGCTTAACTTCCTCGGCCATCTCTCCGGTATTGCCTCCGTGACCGGCAGCATCGTCGAGGCGATCGCCGGCACGAAGGCCTCGATCGTCTGCACTCGCAAGACGACGCCGGGCCTCAGGGCTCTGGAAAAATATGCGGTGCGCGCCGGCGGCGGTATGAACCATCGCTTCGCGCTTTATGACGCGGTGTTGATCAAGGACAATCACGTCGCAATTGCCGGGGGCATCGCCGAAGCCATCCGCCGAGCCAAGGCGGGCGTCGGTCATATGGTCAAGATCGAAGTCGAAGTGGATACGCTGGTGCAGCTTCGCGAAGCGATGCAGGAAGGCGTCGACGCCGTGCTGCTTGACAATATGACACCGGATCAACTGCGCGAGGCGGTCGATATCGTCGGCGGCGGGGCCATTACTGAAGCGTCGGGCCGCATCACGCCGGCAATGGCTGCCGCAATCGCCGCCTCCGGGGTCGATCTCATCTCCGTCGGCTGGCTGACGCATAGCGCGCCGACGCTCGATATCGGGCTGGACTGGAAGGCGGCGGCTTAGAGCCGCCGATCCCGGGTCAAACGACCACCGGCACCTGTGCGCCGTCCATGCTGATCACGACGCCGGTGACGTAGCTTGCTTTGGCCGAACTCAGGAAAGCGACGACATTGGCGATGTCGGCTGGATCGGCCATGCGGCCGATCGGGATGCGCTTAAGGGCATCGGCTAGCGCTTCCTCTTCGGTCAAGCCTGAGATCTTCGCCGCCGCCTTCAGGCCTTCAGCAACGCGATCCGTCTCGGTGAGGCCCGGATTGAGGCCGACGACGCGCACGCCCTTGCCGGCATAGGCGTTGGCAAGCCCGACGCTTGCGAGCATCAGGGCAGCATTAGCCGATCCGCCGGCGAGATGGACGGGCGAGGCGACCTTGCCGCCGTTGCCGATGATATTGATGACGGCACCCGTGCCGCGCGCGCCCATGCGCTTGATGACGGGATCGATCACGTTGATGTAGGAAAAGTATTTCGCGTCCATCGCAGCCCGCCAGATGGCAGGGGTCAACTCATCCGCCGGCGTGCGGGCCGCGGCACCTGCGCTGTTGACGAGGACATCGATCGGGCCGACGTCGGACTCGACCTTGTTCACCACGGCAAGTGCCTGCTCGTCGGAGATCAGGTCGACGGCGTAGCCGCGTGTGCCGGGAAGCCTGGAGAGGGCGGCATCTATATTGGACTGTGAGCGCGAACAGATCGCGACCCGGGCGCCTTCCTCCAAGAAGAGTTCGGCACAGGCATAGCCGATGCCCTTCGAGCCGCCGGTGATCAGAACGACTTTATCCTTGAGGCCGAGGTCCATGGAATGTCTCCGGAATGATTTGCTTGGATCGCCAAGCTACGTCCCGAAATCACCACCGTACAGGGTCGCGGTCGTCACAGCTTGGTTACCGGAGCGCGATCTTACGAAAGACGCTTGGCCTTCAGCACCGAAACGGCCGTCTCGCTATTATGGACATAGTCGTTGGCGTCAGGCTGACGCTGCACCAGGAGAATGAACAGCAGGTCGGTCAGCATCAGCTGTGCATCGCGGGCGGTGATTGCCGAGGAGCGGACGCGATCTTCATCGCCGACGGTATGAAGGCAGATATCGGCGACGCGGGCGAGTGGATTGTCCTGCAGCCCGGTGACGGCGATGACGGTTGCTCGGCGCTGGCTGGCCAATTCCGCAATCCGTAGCGTCTCGATGCTGGCGCCGGAATAGGAAAGCGCAAAGAGCAGGTCATCCGGCCCCAAGGTCGATGCATTCGCCATCTGCACATGGCTATCGCTGTCATGCAGCACGTTGCGGCCGAGCTTCATCAGCTTGTAGGAAAAGTCGCGTGCGACCAGCGACGAGGCGCCGACACCTGCCAGATGGATGCGCCGCGCGTCATGAAGTGCCTCGAGAGCCTTTTCGATATCGGCTTCGTTGTTGACCGAGATCGTTTGCTGCATCGCCTGCATCTTGCTGCCGAGCAGCTTCTGCAGGATCGTGAGATAGCCGTCGCCCACCTCGATCGTGCCGTGGATCATACCGGCCGGCGCCTGCCATTCCTGCGCTTTCGCCTCGCTGACGGCAAGTTTCAATTCCTGATAGCCGGCATAGCCTAGCTTCTGGCTGAACTTGACGACGCTCGACTGGCTGCGGCCGGTTTCGACCGCGAGCGCTGCTGAGGACAGGCGCAGCATCTGGTCGGGATTATCGATGATGAACTGTCCGATCTGGCGATCGGCGGGCGCCATGGTTTCGAGCTGCGCGCTGATTTTCTTTAAGATCGACATTTGTCCCTTCGAGCCATCAAGGCCGCTTCACCCGCCGACGCGAGCGCACCGAAAATAGCATCCGGTTCTAGCTCGGCAATCTCGCTTCGTGCGATCGGACAGTATCACAGCAAATTGGAATAAAAAATTCCAAATCTGATTGACACTCTGGAATGGCCGATTAGTCTTTGGAAGAAATGCGTGAAGGACTCGCGGTGTCCTCACCTTTTCCTCGACGGATACTCATCATGGACAGACTTCGCATCTCCGGCGGCAGACGGTTGCAGGGCGCGGTGACCATCGCCGGCGCCAAGAATGCCGCCTTGCCGGAAATCGCAGCGGCGCTCTTGAGCCCGCATCCGCTGGAACTGACGAACCTGCCCGCAGTCAGCGATGTCGAGAACATGCTCGATGTCATTGCCCTGCACGGTGCCAGAGTTGAGCGCGGGCCGCATGGCACCACGATCGATGCGAATAACATCGTCTCGAAGGAGACGTCCTACGATACGGTCAGGCGTATGCGGGCGACTGTGTTGGTGCTGGCGCCGCTGCTTGCCCGCTTCGGCCATGCGCGTGTTTCCCTTCCTGGCGGCTGCGCCATCGGCGCGCGGCCCGTCGATATGCACATCAAAGCCCTGGCGACGTTGGGCGCCGATATTGCGATCGAAAGTGGCCTGATCGTCGCTTCGGCTTCAAATGGGCTGAAGGGCGCGCGGATCGTGCTGAGTTCGCCATCCGTAGGTGCGACGGAAACGGCCATGATGGCCGCCTGCGCCGCCAAGGGAGAAACCGAGATATTGAACGCAGCCCGCGAGCCGGAGGTGGCGGATCTCGCGGCCTGCCTCAGCGCCATGGGTGCGCGGATCGAAGGGGCGGGGACCCATCGCATCCTCATCGATGGTGACACCGACTGGCGTCCGGCCAAGCATCACGGCATCCCTGACCGCATAGAGGCAGGCACCTATGCGGTGGCAGCGGCGATCACCGGCGGTCAGCTCGAGCTTATTCATGCCCGGTTGGAAAATCTGGCCTCAGTCGTCCAGGCGCTTGAGGCCATGGGCGTCAGCGTCTGGCCGAGTGATCGCGGTCTGGTGGTCTCCCGGAACGGCCCGCTCAAGGGAGCCGATATCACAACCGAACCCTATCCGGGCTTCCCGACGGACCTGCAGGCGCAGTTCATGGCGCTCGCCTGCTGCGCTGAAGGCGCGACGCTGATCCGCGAGACCGTATTCGAAAATCGCTTCATGCATGTGCCGGAGTTGACGCGGCTCGGCGCCAATATCACCCTGCAGGGCACGACGGCACTGGTGCGTGGCGGAGCGCCACTCAAGGGCGCGCAGGTGATGGCGACAGACCTCAGGGCATCCGTGTCGCTGGTTCTCGCCGCCCTCGTGTCCAAGGGCGAAACCATCGTCAACCGCGTCTATCATCTTGATCGCGGCTATGAGCAGCTGGACCGCAAGCTGCGTCTCTGCGGCGCCGATATCGAACGGCTGACGTCATGACCGCCGTATCGGAAAACGCTCCTTATTTCCTCGGCATCGATGGCGGCGGTACTGGCTGCCGGGCGCGCATCGAGGATGCTGAAGGCATGATTTTGGGGCAGGGATTGTCCGGCCCGGCAACGACCAGGCTCGGGATCGCCGAAGCATGGGCGTCGATTTCGCGTGCCTTTGACGCAGCAATAGAAGAAGCCGGGTTGAGTGCCGACGATATCGGGCGCATCCACGTCGGCGTCGGGTTGGCGGGCATCGGCCGCAAGGGCGCGCTTGATGCGTTGAAGGCGATAGAGCATCCATTTGCCAGCATCAAGTTCATTAGCGACGGGGAGGGCGCCTGCTTCGGCGCGCATTCCGGTCGCGATGGTGCCATCGTCATTGCCGGGACGGGCTCGATCGGGCTCGGTCTCGTCGAAGGACGGCAATTGCGGGTCGGCGGCTATGGTTTTCCGATTTCGGATGAGGGCAGCGGCGCCTATCTCGGGCTGAAGGCGGTGCAGCTTGCGCTGCGTGCCCATGATGGCCGCGAACAGAAGACGGCGCTGTTGGCCGAAATCATGCAACGCTTCCAGAATGATCCGATGGAGGCGGTCGCCTGGATGGACAGGGCTTCGGCCACGGATTATGCGGCCCTTGCACCGATGGTCCTCCGCCATGCCGATCAGGGCGATGCCGCCGCGCGGCGTATCGTGCAAAGTGCAGCCGCCCATATCGATACGCTGGTTCGCACCCTGTTCGAAAAAGGTGCGCCGCGCGTCTGCCTGCTTGGTGGTCTCGCAAGCCCGCTCGAGCCTTGGCTCTCGCCCGATGTACGCCGTCGCTTGAAACCCATCGACGGCGATGCCGTCTCAGGGGCTATCATCCTCGCCAGAAGGGCGATTTGCCAACATTGAACGATGCGACTGAGGGCAGAGCTTTTGCGCGATCGATATGGAATATTTTATTCCTTTCTGGATTGACGAAAGGAATAAATGGACATAGTGTTAACCAAGGTAAACAGGGAATGGACGGGGAACGAAGCCAGAAAGGCCATCCTCAGTCCCGGCTGACTTTGGTCTTCCGTTTAACTGAAAGCCAATCTTTGCTGCGGCGAGCCCGATCTTAATGGATCGAGCTCGCCATCCTGACCTATTGATACTCAAGCGTTATTTCGCGAGCAGGCCCATGACAGAGCAGACGTTGATATCCGAACTGGAGCAGTTGGTTTCCGAAGGGCGCAATCCGAATACGATGCATATCGATCTGCTGCCGACCTTCGATATCCTACGTGAAATGAACTATGAGGATCAGACGGTGCCGCTCGCCGTCGAGAAGGTCATTCCGGCGATCGCCGCCGCCGTCAATCAAATCGTCGCCGCCTTCCAGAAGGGGGGACGGCTGATCTATATGGGTGCCGGCACGAGCGGCCGTCTCGGCGTTCTCGACGCTTCCGAATGCCCACCGACTTTCAGCGTGGCGCCGGACATGGTCGTCGGCCTTATTGCCGGCGGTCCGGATGCGCTGCGGCGCTCGATCGAGGGCGCGGAGGACGATCCGGCGCAGGGGCGCCAGGCGCTGGAGGAGATCGAGCTGAGCAAGGATGATGTCGTCGTCGGCATCGCCGTCAGCGGTCGCACGCCCTATGTGATCGGTGGCCTGAATTACGCCAAGAGCATCGGCGCCTTCACTGTGGCACTTTCCTGCAATCCGAACTCCATCATCGCCGGTATTGCGGATCTGGCGATCTCGCCGGTCGTTGGTCCGGAAATCCTGACCGGCTCGACAAGGCTAAAGTCGGGCACCGCGCAGAAACTCATTCTCAACATGCTGACGACGGCAAGCATGATCCGCATTGGCAAGAGCTATCAGAACCTGATGGTCGATGTCAGCGCCAGCAACAAGAAGCTCGTGGCGCGCGCCTCGCGCATCGTCATGCAGGCGACCGGCTGTACCCAGCAGGAAGCGCGCCGCGTGCTTGATCTCACCGGCAACGACGTCAAGCTTGCCATTCTCATGGAAATTACCGGGATGGGCATTGAAGAAGCCCGCGCGGCATTGCAAAACGCTGATGGATTCCTGCGTAAGGCCATCAACGCCAGGACTGCTTGAGACAACCATCGCGGCACGCCGCGACGGCAATCAATAGGCTAAAATCGGCCGGGGACATTTAAAAAAATTTGGAGGACTGAAAGTGAAAGGGAATTTTGCAAAGATGCTGATTTCGGGAGTAGCGCTGGCCGTGGGGGTTGGTCTGGCGACCGTCGCGATTCCGGCGCAGGCAGCGACGCTGCGTATGGCATGGTCGCAGGACGCGACCGGGCTTGATCCGCATAAGCAGACGGCCTTCTCCTCCATCCGCCTGCTGGAGCTGATCTATGAGCCGCTCGTTCGCCTCGGCAGCAATCTGCAGATCGTGCCCGGCGTTGCCGAGAGCTGGCAGTTCTCCCCCGACGGCAAGCAGCTGACCTTCAAGCTCAATGCCAAGGCCAAATTCCAGAACGGCGCGCCGGTGACTTCGGCTGACGTCAAGGCCTCCTTCCAGCGCATTCTCGATCAGGCGACCGGCGCCGTTGCCCGCGCCAATTTCCTGTCGATCGCTAGCATCGATACGCCCGATGCCAATACCGTTGTCTTCAATCTGTCGCAGCCCGACGTTCCCCTTTTGACGGCGATGACCAGCCTCAATGCTGCCGTCGTGCCGGCCAGCGAAATCACCGCCGGCACCATCGGCACCAAAGCGATCGGTTCCGGCCCCTTCAAGCTCGACAGCTGGGTTCCGAATTCCAAGGAAGTCTTGAGCGCGAATAAGGATTGGGCCGGCGGCGCCACGGGCGTCGATGGCATCAATATCAGCGTGCTGCCGGATGAAACCGCGATCCTTGCGTCGCTCCGCACCGGTCAGATCGATTTCGCGCTGCTCAACGATCCGCTTGTCGCAACGCTGGTGCCGAAGGAGCCGAAACTGCAGCTCACCCGAACGCCGGTGCTCTCCTACAACGTCCTGCAGCTCAATCCCTCTCGGAAGCCGATGGATCAGCCGGCCGTGCGCCAGGCAATTTCCTGCGCCATCGATCGCAAGGATGTGATGGATACGGCCGCCCTCGGCGAAGGCAAGGTGACGGGGCCGCTGACGATGCCGCTCTATGCGACCGATCCCAGCAAGCTCTTCTGTTACACGCGCGATGTCGCCAAGGCGAAGAAGCTGATGGCCGATGCCGGCTTTGCCAATGGTTTCTCGGCGACGGTGATCGCCGCAACCGGCGAGCCGCCGACCGCCACGGCCGAGGCGCAGGTCATCCAGTCGCAGCTTGCCGAAATCGGCATCAAGCTCGATATCAAGGTGATAGAACTCAACGTCTATGTCGACACCTGGCTGAAGGGCAATTTCGACATGGCCGTTGCGCTGAACGGCGGCAGTGCCGACCCCTATTCCATGTACAACCGTTATTGGACCAAGACGGGCAATCTGCAGAAGGTCGCCAACTATATCGACGACACGCTCGACAGCCTGATGCAGAAGGGCCGCGCTGAAACCGATCCTGCCAAGCGCAAGGAGATCTTCGCCGAGTTCGAAAAGCATCTTGCCGAAGTGTCGCCCTGGATCTGGCTCTATACGGCCTATGGCTACACGGCCGAGCAAAAGAACGTGGCGGGCTTCATACCGACGCCGACCGGCTCGCTGTTCGGTCTGAGCAAGGTCTCGATCAAGTAACGATGATCGGGACCTAGAGCATTTCCCTTTCGAGCGATCTCATGGAAATGCTCTATCTCTTTGTTTTTACGCAATTTCATCTGTCAGTTCACGTCTTGGTTCAGCTGAAATTGTTTTAGAGGAATTGCAATGTCATATCTGACGCGCCGGCTGATGACATTCCCGCTGATCATGCTGGGCGTGTCCATCTTCGTCTTCGTCGCCATCCGGCTGGTGCCTGGCGATGCGATCACAGCGATGCTCGGAACCAACGCGGGCCTGCTGACGCCGGAGCAGCGGCAGGCCCTTGCCGCCTATTTCGGCATCGATCAGTCCTGGCCCGTCCAATACTGGCATTGGTTGCTCGGCGTATTCCAGGGCAATCTCGGCATATCCGTTACCTATGGCAAGCCGGTTCTCGATATCATTCTGGAGCGTTTTCCGCTGACGCTCGAGCTTGCCTTGCTTTCAATGGTGATCGCGCTTACGATCGGCCTGCCGGCGGGCGTCTTTGCCGCCACCAGAAACGAAAAGTTCTCCGATCTTTTCGTGCGCATCGTCGCCATGATCGGGCAGTCCACGCCGAATTTCGTTCTCGGCCTTCTGCTGATCTATGCCTTGTCTGCCGGTTTCGGTGTGCTGCCGACCATGGGTGCCTTCACGCCCCTTTGGGAGAACCCGCTTGAAAATCTCGGCCAAATGATCCTGCCGGCGCTGACGCTGGGGTTCGCCTTCGCCGCCTCGGTGACGCGTGTCGTGCGTTCGGCCATGCTCGACGTCTTGAGCGATGATTATGTCCGCACCGCCCGCAGCCGCGGCGTGCCGGCGCGCGGTGTCATCTGGCGGCATGCTCTGCCGAATGCGCTGATCCCGGTGGTGACGCTGAGCGGCGTCGAATTCGGCTATCTGCTGGGCGGCGCTGTGCTGGTCGAGCAGATCTATGCCCTGCCGGGGCTTGGCCGCATGGTGCTCGATGCCATCCTGCAGCGCGACTATGCACTGGTGCAGGGCAGCGTGCTGTTCATTGCCTTCAACTTCATGATCGTCAATCTGCTCGTCGATCTCGCTTATGTCGCGCTTGATCCGCGCGTCCGTCTGGGAGAAGGCTAATGAGCATCGTCAAAGCCATCTTTGGACATATGAGCGGCCGGATCGGCGGAATCATCGTCCTCATTTATGTTCTACTTGCCATTCTCGGCACGTCGGGTGTGACCCCGCATGATCCCTTGACGCAGAACCGCATCGACCGCTTGCACGCCCCGAACCTCACCTATTGGATGGGCACCGATCTTTTCGGCCGCGATGTTGCGAGCCGCCTGATGCATGGCATCGGCGAATCCTTCACCGTCGCCTTCTTCTCCGTTGCCTTTGCGACCTTGCTCGGTACGCTGCTTGGCTTGACGGCGGCATGGTCTGGCAAGGGCTGGGATGGCATCATCATGCGCGCGATGGATGTGCTTTTAGCTTTCCCGGCGACCCTACTGGCACTCCTGATCATCGCCATTGTCGGGCCTGGCACCTGGACCAGCGTTGCGGCGATTGCGATTGTCTATACGCCGATTTTTACCCGCGTGGTGCGAGGCCCGGCCCTTTCGCTGAAGGCACGCGATTTCGTCAATGCCGCCCGCACCTTCGGCAGCAGCCGTTCCTACATTCTGACGCGGCATCTCTTGCTCAATCTCGTCGCACCCTTGACCGTGCAGGTGACGCTGGCGCTTGCCTGGTCGCTGCTGACGGAAGCGGGCCTCAGCTTCCTCGGTCTGGGAACGCAGCCGCCGGCCTCCTCGCTAGGCCTGATGCTGAGCGACAGCCGCAATCTCATGGAAACGGCACCCTGGCTGCTGATCTTCCCGGGCGTGACCATCATGATCTCCATCCTCGGCTTCAACCTTCTTGGCGATGCCCTGCGCGATATCCTTGATCCGAAGATGCGGAGGGCGACGGTATGACACCGCTTCTTTCCGTCTCTGATCTCAGCGTCGGCTTCGGGCGCAATCCCGAGGCCAATCCCATCGTGCGTGGTGTCAGCTTCGATCTCGAAGCCGGCGAGACGCTGGCGATCGTCGGCGAGAGCGGCTCGGGCAAGTCGGTAACAGCACTGTCACTCAATCGCCTCGTCGATTTCGGCGGGGGCCGGATCACCGGCGGCTCGATCCGCCTCAAGCGTGCCGACAACAGCATCCTCGATCTCACCAAGGCGAGCGAAGCGGAACTGACGAAGACCCGTGGTGCCGAGATCGGCATGATCTTCCAGGAGCCGATGACCTCGCTAAACCCGGTCCTGACCATCGGCACGCAGATCGAGGAATCCTTCCGGCTGCACCGCGGCCTGACCGGCAGCCAAGCAAAGGCGGCGGCCAAGGATGCGCTGGATCGCGTGCGTATTCCCGATGCCGCGCGGCGGATGACCTATTGCCCGAACCAGCTTTCCGGCGGCATGTTGCAGCGAGTGATGATCGCAACCGCGCTTGCCTGCAATCCGCGTCTATTGATTGCCGATGAGCCGACGACGGCGCTCGATGTCACCGTGCAGGCGCAGATCATGGCACTTCTTGCCGAATTGAAGCGCGAGACCGGCATGTCGATGATCTTCATCACGCACGATATCGGCCTCGTCGCCGGCATTGCCGACAAGGTGATGGTGATGCAGGCAGGTCAGGCGGTTGAGCAGGGCGAGCTTAATCAGATCCTCGATCATCCAACCCATCCCTATACCCGGCATCTATTGCATTCCGTTCCACATTTCGCCTCGGGACAGGCTGCACGCACCGATTTTCAAAGGGATGAGGCGTCGTCCAAGCCGGCATTGAAGGTTGATGGCTTGACCGTCCGTTTTCCGGTTAAGGGCAGCTTCTTGCATCGACCGACAGGCGCCGTTCACGCCGTCGAAGGCGTCGGTTTCGACCTGATGCCGGGCGAGACGCTGGCGATCGTCGGCGAGAGTGGATCGGGTAAATCCACCACGGCCCGCGCAATCCTCGGATTGGTGAAATCGACCCGCGGCACTTTTGCGACGAATAGCGGCAAGGCGGCGGATCGCACCAGCGCGGTGCAAATGGTTTTCCAGAATCCTTATGCCTCGCTTAATCCGCGCCTTCGTGTCGACAACATCCTCGCCGAGCCGGTGATAGCATCGGGTGCGCGCGTCTCAGTCGAGACGCGCGAACGCATGCTGATGCTGCTGAAGCGGGTGGGCCTGCCGGAAAACGCCCTTGAACGCTATCCGCACGAATTTTCCGGCGGCCAGCGGCAAAGACTGTGCATCGCGCGCGCTCTGATGCTGAACCCGTCCGTACTTGTGCTTGACGAGGCGGTTTCCGCGCTCGACGTGTCCGTCCAGGCACAGGTATTGGAATTGCTGATCGAACTGCAGCGCGAATATGGGCTTGCCTATCTCTTCATCTCTCATGACATGGCTGTCGTGGAGCGGATCGCCCATCGCATCGCGGTGATCTATGCAGGGCAGATCGTCGAGATCGGCGATGCCGCCTCAGTCTTGTCGGAGCCCAAGCATTCCTATACCAGGCGGTTGATCGCGGCGGTTCCGACGGTGGCGCGGCGCAAGGAAAACTTCACGCTCGACACCCGCCAGGTTCCGTCCCTGGTGCGTCCTTTAGGCTTCGAGCCCACCGTTCCCGAGTGGCGCCGCTTTGCGCCGGATCACATCGCGCTGGCGGAAGCTTGAACGAGGCCGAGGAGAGGCGAGATGGCAAGCAGGGGGAGCATGCAGTTTCAGGAGCGTTTTGATCGAGCCTTCGCGCCGATCGAGCAATCGGTTTCGGCGGCGCGCATCCCCGGCGGCGTGCTTGGCATGGTCGATCTCGACGGTATCAGGCAGGTCCGCGCCGTTGGTTCGGCACAGAAGGTACCGGATGTCAGGCCGATGCTGGTCGACACCTGGTTCGACCTTGCGTCGCTCACCAAGGTCATTTTCACCACGCCGCGCATCCTGGCCCTGGCCGAGGCCGGCACGATCGACCTCGATGCTCCCTTGGTCGAACTCCTGCCCGATCTGCGTCAATATAGTGCCGAGGCCTGGGAGCGGAAAGTGACGTTCCGGCAATGCCTCGGCCACCAGACACCGTTTCCGGCAGTCGAGCCAATCTACACCTATGGCCGTGACCCAGAGCTTCTGCGCGCCTTCATCCTGCAGCGCGAATGGCGCGCCGGGCCGCCCGTCTATTCCGATATCAACTTCATCCTGCTAGGCTTCGCTCTGGAGCGGCTGAATAGAAAGACGATCCGCGCTATGGATCCGGGGTCTGGATTTGCCTTTTCCGCGCCGCCGGAATTGGCCGCTGCAACGGAAGACTGCACCTGGCGCCACCGCGTTCTGTCGGGCGAGGTTCATGACGACAATTGTTCGGCATTGCAGGGTGCCGGCCATGCCGGTCTCTTCGGAACGGCGGACGCGATTCTCGATTTCGCCAAGGGGTTGCTTGACGGTAGCGGCGCGTCGGCGCAGTCAATCGCGCTGATGCGGACACCGCTTTCCGCCACTCGCACCCATGGCTGGGAACGGCCCCATGACGGTTGGCATGGCGGCACTCTTTGCTCGCCCGGCACGATCGGCCATACGGGGTTTACAGGCGTGGCCCTCTGGGTCGATTTTGACCAAGGCAAGGCCTGGACCCTCCTTACCAACCGCATCCATCCGACGCGCCACTTCGACAGCGGCATACTGGCGCTTCGTCAGTCCGTCAGCGATCTCGTCAACGCAGCATAGGAGCCTGACCATGGAACCAATCTGGGCAGTCGGTCTGATGACCGGGACCGTCCTCGACGGCAATATCGATGTCGCCATGCTGAAGACCGATGGCGAGCGCGTCGCGGAATTCGGCCCTTACGTGCTGGCCCCCTATCCCGATTGGATCCGCAGGCTCCTGGAAGAGACGCTGGCACAGGCGCGCGTTTGGAATTTTGAAGGGCCGGAGCCGGCGATCTTCAAGCAAGCCGAGGAGGCCTTGACGCGGGCGCAATCGGAGGCGGTCAGGGAATTGGTCGAAGGGAATGGCATGACGATGGCAGACATCGGTGTCGTTGGTTTCCATGGCCAGACTGTCCTGCATCGCGCGCCACAGAAGGATCGGTTGGGGCAGACGCGCCAGCTTGGCGATGGCGAGCTGATGCGGTCCATTCTCGGCACGAAGGTCGCCTATGATTTCCGCTCGGCCGACATGCGCGCCGGCGGGCAGGGAGCGCCGCTTGCTGCCGCCTACCATACCGCGCTGTTGCGCGGTGCAGGTGCTGCGGGCGAGGCGGCTATTCTCAATCTCGGCGGCGTTGCCAATGTCACCTGGTCGGATGGAGAAGGCAATTTCGTTGCTTTCGATACCGGCCCGGCCAATGCGCCGCTCAACGACTTCATCAAGTCGCACGGGCTTGGCGAGATGGACCGCGACGGTGCGCTTGGGGCTGCCGGCAAGGTCGATGAGGCACGGCTCGAGCGGCTGCTGCAGCATCCCTATCTCACGGCGCCCTATCCGAAGTCGCTGGATCGTTTCGATTTCGGCGCCTCCATGGCGGATGGCCTCAGCCCGGAGGATGGTGCAGCCACACTTTCGGCCTTCACGGCAAGCGCTGTGGGCAAGGCGCTGGATCTCCTTCCTCGCAGGCCCACCAAGGTCGTCGTCAGCGGCGGCGGCCGGCATAATCCGACGATCATGTCGATGCTGAAGAGCCGGGCCGGGGTGGAGCCGATCTTCGCCGAAGATCTCGGCTGGCGCGGCGACGCGGTGGAGGCGGAGTGCTTTGCGTTTCTCGCGGTGCGCGTGCTGCGGGGCCTGCCGATCAGCTTTCCCGGCACGACGGGCGTGCCGGCGCCGATGCGCGGCGGCCGCCTCGCGCAATAGCCGCCCGCGAACCAGCTATCGCGTGAGAGGTTTTCGCTTCCGTCCATCGATGATATGAAGAGGCCACGAATTTGCGATCGCTTGGTCTCGGACGGATATCGCTTATATGGCAGGCAGGCATTACCGGGCAGGCTTCGTCGGCATCATCGTTGCTTTTGCGATCGCATTTGCCATCGATGCTTTTGTTTTTAGCCCAGCAGCTGCGCAACCGGAATGGCGCGTTGCGCCTCCCGTCTGCGTTTCCGGCCCAATGACGACGGAGACGGGCGAGACGCTTTGCCTGCGCAAGGACAGCTACAATCGCGATCTCTGCACGGCCATCGAGTATTTCGCTCACAGCAATCGTCTGCCGCCGGAATATCTGGCGCGGCTGGTCTGGCGTGAAAGCCTGTTTCGCTCCGATGCAGTCAGCCCTAAGGGCGCTCGCGGCATCGCGCAGTTCATGCCGGGAACGGCGAAGCTGCGTGGCGTGCGCGACAGCTACGATGCGCTGGAAGCACTTAGCAAGGCGGCGACCTATCTCGATGAATTGCGTGACCGTTTTGGCAATCTGGGTCTTGCCGCCGCTGCCTATAATGCCGGCGAGGGCGGTCTTGCCAATTTCCTGAATTCCGGCGGGCTTCCCTATGAGACGCGCAACTATGTGAGCGCGATCACCGCCCACAGCGTCGAGGAATGGCGCGACGATCCGCCCGATATCGCAGCTCCGGTGCTGGATAAGAGCAAGCCGTTCGTCGATTCCTGTGTCGCGCTTGCGCAAAGCCGGCGGCTAAAGCCCATTCCCTTGGAGCAGGAGCGGCCCTGGGCGCCCTGGGGCGCGCAACTCGCCGAACATTTTCAGGTGGATGCCGCTCGCCGTCTGTTTACCGCAAATATCCGGAAGCTGCCGGCTCCGCTGAACGCGGAAAAGCCGTTGATCGTGCGGCAGCGCAATGCCGACTTTGGCCGCCGTGTCCGTTATGCGGCGCGCATTCCGCGGCAAACGCGGGAGGAAGCGGATGCCGTTTGCACGCAAGTCCGGCAGCAGGGCGGCTCCTGCCTGGTCTTCAGGAACTAATGTAAGCGCATAGCTCCGGCATGCTTGGTGATTGTTTGATTCTCTGTCGCTTGATTGTGCTTTACTCCCTGATGTCGCAAGCTTATTTCTTGCAAGCCCGACCTTTGGGAGGAAGCCGTTTGGGTTGCTAAAGGAGCGTATGATGGCGCAGAAGCGTGAAGTCCCCGGTATTCGTCCCTACAACAGCCCCGCTGGCGGTTGGGGAGCCCTGAAGGCGACCGCCAATGCAGTGCGCGAGCAGATGGACATCACCGAAGCGCCCGGCCTGCTGCTGCGCACCAACAAGCCCACGGGTTTCGATTGCCCTGGCTGTGCCTGGCCCGACAAGGAACACACCTCCACCTTCCAGTTCTGCGAAAACGGTGCCAAGGCCGTCACCTGGGAAGCGACGAACAAGCGCGTAACGCCCGAATTCTTCGCCGAGCACACGGTCAGCGAACTTCTGACCTGGAGCGACTACGAGCTGGAAAATTCCGGACGGTTGACGCATCCGATGGTCTATGACCGCGCATCCGATACCTACCGGCCGATTGCCTGGGAGGACGCCTTTGCCCGCATCGGCGAGGTCATGCGCAGCCAGCCCGATCCGGATATGGTCGAATTCTATACGTCGGGCCGCGCCTCCAACGAAGCGGCTTTCCTCTTCCAGATTTTCGCCCGCGAATACGGCACCAACAACTTCCCCGACTGCTCGAACATGTGCCACGAAGCGACCAGCGTCGGCCTGCCGCAATCGATCGGCATCGGCAAGGGCACCGTCTCGCTCGACGACTTCGACGAATGCGATCTGATCATCTCCATGGGGCACAATCCCGGCACAAATCATCCGCGCATGATGGGTACGCTGCATGAATGCTCGCGCCGCGGCGTGCCGATCATCGTCTTTAATCCGCTGAAGGAGCGGGCGCTGGAGCGTTTTGCCGACCCGCAGGATCCGATCGAGATGGGAACCTTCAGCTCGACCCGGATCGCATCGTCCTATTATCAGGTCAAGATTGGCGGCGATGCCGCCGCGCTCAAGGGCATCATGAAGGCGGTTCTCGCACTGGCCGAGACCTCGTCAGATGTTCTTGATCATGCCTTCATTGCCGAACACACCACCGGCTTCGACGCGCTTGTTGCCGATATCAATCAGACGGAGTGGGCCGATATCGAGCGTGTCTCTGGTCTTGCCCGGGCTGATCTGGAGCGGGTTGCCGACGCCTACGTCAAGTCAAAGGCGACGATCGTCGCCTATGGCATGGGCATCACTCAGCATGCCAAGGGAACGGCCAATGTCCAGCAGATCGCCAATCTCTTGCTGCTGCGGGGCAATTTCGGCAAGCCGGGAGCCGGCATCTGCCCTCTGCGCGGCCATTCCAACGTGCAAGGCAATCGCACCGTCGGAATTACCGAGAAGCCGACGCCGGCCTTGATCGAGGGTATCGAACGGGCGTTCGGCTTCACGTCGCCGGCTCATCATGGTCACGATGCCGTTGCCGCCATGCAGGCGATGGCGGAGGGGCGCTCCAAGGTGCTGCTTTGCCTCGGCGGTAATTTCTCGATTGCGCTTCCCGATCCGGAACTTTGCGCGCAGGCGATGCGTAAGCTCGATCTCGCCGTCCATATGAACACCAAGCTCAATCGCTCCAATCTACTTATTGGCAAGGAATCCTTCCTGTTCCCCGTGCTTGGCCGTACCGAGCAGGACGTTCAGGCAACCGGCGCGCAGTCAGTCACGATCGAGGATTCGATGTCGATGGTGCATGCGTCGCGCGGGCGGCTGAAGCCGGCCTCCGACCAGCTGCGTTCCGAGCCTGCCATCGTTGCGGGAATAGCGCAGGCGGCCCTGCCGAACAGCAAGGTTGCGTGGATGGAGCTCATCACGGACTACGATCTGATCCGCGACAAGATCGAAATCGTCTATCCGGATTTTGCCGATTACAATGAGCGCATCCGGGTGCCGGGCGGCTTTCGCCTGCCGATCGGGCCGACGGAACGCGTCTGGAAGACGCCCTCCGGCAAGGCGGAGTTCAAGCTGTTTTCCGGCCTCAACGAGGACATCTCGCTTTCAGATGGGACTATCCTCAAGCTCGCTACGATCCGCAGCCATGATCAGTACAACACGACGATCTACGGTCTCGACGATCGTTATCGCGGCGTCTTCGGCCGCCGTGACGTGCTGTTCATGAACGATAGGGATTTGAAGGCAAAGGGGTTGGAGCACGGCGATCTCGTCGAGATCGAGACCGCGCTGCCCTCAGGCGGCAAACGGCTCTTGAAGCTGACCGCCATTTCCTACGATATTTCCGAGGGCTCTGTTGCTGCCTATTACCCGGAGGCAAATTGCCTGATCCCGATCGACTACCAGGACAAGGAAAGCGGCACTCCTTCGTATAAGTCCGTTCCGGTGCGGGTCAGCAAGGCGGCTTGATCTTCACACGATCATCCAGCCGACGTTTGTTACCTTGTTGGCTGGGTAAACGACCTACCGCAGCCGTCCGCCCTGCTTGTCGAAATAGCGCCGACGTTCGGGCGGGCAGTAAAGATGGAGCGTGTCGCCGCGCTCGATCTCCGGCCCGTCGCGATATTCGGCGATGATCGCCTGGCCGTCCTCTGTCTGGCAATAGAGATAGCGTGTGCCGCCCAGATATTCGGTGACATCGACCGTGACCCGCACGGCATCGGCTGCATTTGAAACGACGACGAAATGTTCGGGGCGCATGCCGAGCAGGATCTTTTCGCCGGATGATGGTTTGTGCTGGCTAAGATCGACTTTGATGCTGCCATTGCCGACCTTTGCCGATCCGTCGCCTGACCATGTCGCTTCGATCATGTTCATCCTCGGCGAGCCGATGAAGCCGGCGACGAAACTGTTGGCCGGATCTTCATAGACCTCGCGCGGGCTGCCGACCTGCTCGATCCGGCCGTCCCTCAGCACGACGATCCTGTCGGCGAGCGTCATGGCCTCGGTCTGGTCATGGGTGACATAGATCATCGTATTGCCGAGCTCGCGGTGAAGTCGGGCAATTTCGATGCGCATCGAGACGCGAAGTTCCGCGTCGAGATTGGAAAGCGGCTCGTCGAAGAGAAAGACATCCGGCTCGCGAACGATGGCGCGGCCGATGGCGACACGCTGGCGCTGGCCGCCGGAAAGCTGGCCCGGCCGGCGGTCCAGGAGATGATCGATCTTGAGGATCGAGGCGGCGGAGCGCACCCGTCTTTCGATTTCGGAGGCATCGGTTCGGGCCATTTTCAGGCCAAAGCCGAGATTGTCGCGAACGCTCATATGCGGATAGAGCGCATAGGACTGGAAGACCATGGCGATGCCGCGCTCGGACGGATCGAGATCAGTGACGTCTCGGCCCTTGATGGCGATCTCGCCGTCCGTGACTTCCTCCAGTCCGGCAATCATCCGCAGCAGCGTGGACTTGCCGCAGCCGGACGGGCCGACGAAGACGACGAAAGCCCCTTCCGGTATGTCAAGATCGATGCCGTGAATGACCTCCAGTCCGCCAAAACTCTTGCGGACGCCGGTCAGGCGCATGCCGTTCTTGGTCATGTCAGGCTCCGCGCTGCATCTGACCGGCGCGGATCCAGACGAGCATCTCGCCCGGATCGCGATTGTCCCAGAGATGGTAGGGCACGAAACGCGCGGTGGAGGCAACGCTTTTCGGCGGTGTCGTCCGATAGAGATCTGAGCCCCAGTCCGCCTCATCTCGCGTGACCGAAACATCGAGCGCCACTGCGCCCTCCAATGCGGCAATTTCCGTCGTCTCGGCGGAGGACGGATCGCTGGAAAGCGAAATGCCGTTGAGGTCGTGACCATTGTCGGTAGTTTCGACGCAATAGACGAGCGGCCCGCGCATCAGGGCCGCACGCCCGGCGTCCTGGCGGACTTTCGGATTGGCAAACAGCGTGCGGGGGATGAGCGGAAGGGTCAGGTCGACGCTGTCGCACGCCTGCCATTCCCGCTCGATGCGGGCATAGCCGTCGACGGTGATCGTTGCCAGATCGACCGGTGCGCCATTGACTGCGAGCGTCGCGCCCTCGGCCCATTCGGGGATGCGCAGCGATAGTGCGAATTTGGCCGCGCGATCCAGATTGACCTCGAAGCGAATTGCACCGTCCCAAGGGTAGCGCGTTTTCTGGGAAAGCTGCACGGTCACGCCGCCGGCTAGAGGGACGCGGGCTTTGCTTTCGCCGTAGAGATGGACGGCGATCTCGTTGTCGGCGGCGGCATACATATAGGAGCCGACGGAGGCGAGCAGGCGTGCGATATTGGGCGGGCAGCAGGGGCAATGGTGCCAGGTCCAGCGGTGATGCTTGCCGGCGCTTTCCAGCGGGTTTTCATAGAAGAAGGTCTTGCCGTCTTGCGACAGGCCCGCCATTGCGCCGTTGTAGAGTGCTACTTCCATGATGTCGGCATAGCGCCGGTTCGGTCCGCGACCGAGCATGCGATTGGCCCAGAAGACCAGACCGACCGAGGCGCAGGTCTCGGCATAGGCGCTCTCGTTCGGCAGGTCATAATAGTCGGTAAAGCCCTCGTTGGAGGCAGCCGGTCCGATACCGCCGGTTATATACATCTGCTTCGTCGTCAGGTCGTCCCAGAGCGTCTCAAGGGCCGAGGTCAGCGTATCGTCGTTATATTCCGTGGCGATATCGGCCATGCCGGAATAGAGGTACATGGCGCGCACGGCGTGGCCGACGACCTTGGTCTGTTTGCGCACCGGCAGATGCGACTGGCTGTATTCATAGGTCTTCTGTACGAAATTCTTTGGGTCGCGACCATCGCGAATGGCTTCCTCAGTGAAGAAATGCGGTTCCTGGCCGCGCTGGTCGATGAAGTATTTGGCAAGATCGAGATATTTCTTCTCACCGGTGACGCGGCCCAGCTTGACGAGTGCAAGCTCCACCTCTTCATGGCCGCAATAGCCGCGCAGCTGGCCTTCGCCATGCCCGAAGACAGTGATCATGTAATCGGCAAAGCGGCTCATGATGTCGAGCAGCTTGCGCTTGCCCGTTGCTTGGTAGTAGGCGACGGCCGCCTCGATTAGATGGCCGGCGCAATAAAGTTCGTGATGATCGCGCAGGTTGGTCCAGCGACGGCCGGGCTGGACGCGCTGGAACCAGGCGTTCAGATAGCCGTCCTCCTGCTGCAGCTTTTCGTACATGTCGATGATGGCGTCCGCACGCGCCTCCAGTTCGGCATTGGGACGACGATAGAGCGAATAGGCGATAGTCTCGATCGACTTGCCGAGATCGCTGTCCCAGAACATCTGCGTCGAGCCCGACCATGTCTGCAACGGGATGACGATGCCGGGGCTTGGCTGACTGACGTCGATCGCCTGGATCATGCCCGCTTCGACGCACCGGTCGAGAAGGGTCGCAGCGGTGGAATTGCAGATGGCATCCTGGCGGGCGCCGAAAAGCCCTCCGAGCTCGACATTCGGAACGGGTAGGGGGCGAAACTGGCGGCTTTCTCTGTCAGACATGGCTTGATCCTTACTTAAAGGGTTATTTCACCGCGCCGGCCGTCAGCCCGCGCATGTAATAGCGTTGCAGAAGCAGGAAGACGATGACGCAAGGGATGGTCATGACGGCGATACCGGCCTGGACCGCTCCCCAGTTGACGGCGCCGAGGCGACCGGTCCTGACGGCGATCATCAGCACCGGCAGGGTGAATTTCTCGTTGCTCGACAGGAGTACCAAAGCTGCCAGGAACTCGTTCCAGGCATTGAGGAAGGCGAAGATCGCGACGGTTGCGACACCCGGCAGCACCAATGGGAAGAGAACGCGGAACAGCAGTTTCAGATCGCGTGCGCCGTCGATGCGTGCCGCTTCCTCGATTTCCTTGGGCACGGCGTCGAAGGCGTTGCGCATCATGAAGACCGAAAAAGGAAGCTGCAGCGTCACATAGACGAGCGTCAGCCCGATCAGCGAATTGTTGAGGCCGAGCCTTGCCAGGATGATGAAGAGCGGCGTCAGGATCGACTGGAAGGGGATCATCAGCGTCGCGATGATCAGGATGAAGAGCGCACTCTTGAAGGGGAAATGATAGCGCGAGAAGCCATAGCCGGCGAGCAGGCTGACGATGACGGTCAACAGCACCGTTCCGACCGAGACGAACAGGGAGTTCAGTGTATGCTGGACGACGCCGGCGCCGAAGCCATCGAGCGAGCGGTAGGCGTCGAAGCTGAAGCCGGTCGTCGGCCATGGTGGCAGCGGCGGCAGGCTCGCCTCGGTTCCATGCCGGAATGACGACAGCAGTGCAATGGCGAATGGCGCGAAGAAAAAGATGACGATAACGACGCCGATGCCGTGATAACCGATGCCGCCCCAGAGCTTGCGCCGCACGCGACGCTCCTTAGCCGTGCTCATGGCTTGTCCTCCCCGACGCGCAGCAGCCAAAGCTGGACGATGCTGATCAGCACCAGGATGACGAGGAGCGCGATCGAGAGCGCTGCGCCATAACCGAGATTGAAGGATACGAAGGACTGGTTGAAGATGTAATAGACCACCGAAATCATACGGTTCTGCGGGCCGCCTGATGTCATGATGTAGAACTGGTCGAAGGCAAGCACCGAGCCGGTGATGGAAATGATGAGCGCAAGCGCAATCGTGCGACGCATCAGCGGCAGGGTGAGATGTCGGAAGCGCTGCCAGCGCTTGGCGCCGTCGATTCGCGCGGCCTCGGTCAGTTCGGAGGGGATTGCCTGCAGGCCTGTCAGCAGGATGATCATGGTAAAGCCGGCGATCTTCCAGACCACCATGACGATGATGGTCGCGAATGCCATGTCGAAATCGGCAAGCAGGTTTGGCCTCTTGTCGACGAGACCGAGCGCCAGAGCGACCGGTGCGAAGAAGCCGGCGTCGACATTGGCGAGCCAGACCCAGAGCAGCGACGCCGTTGCAAGTCCGACGACGACGGGAAGGAAGATGATCGTGCGGTAGAAGCCGACGAACGGCCGGTGTTTTTCGACGAAGAAGGCGAGCGGGAAGGCTATGGCGAAGATCGCAATGGTCACGATCACCGTGTAATAGGCGGTGAAGCGCAGCGCTGCCATGAAGCGCATATCGGAGACCATGCGGATATAATTACCGAAGCCGATCCAGCGGGGATTGCCGAGCAATGGCCAGTTGTGGAAGCTCATCCAGAAGGTAAAGGCCACGGGTAGCAGGAAGAAGACGATCACGAGCGCCATGGCCGGCGCGATATAGAGAAACCCGTGCCAACTGGCACGCCGTCGTTTTCGGGGACGTGCGGTTGCGATAGCTCCAGGGCCAGCCATGGAATGCTCCCGATATTGCGATGGAGGAACCGGGGAACACAAAGCTCCCCGGCGCGGGTGAGTTTACTATTGTTGAGCGTTGTCGATGATCGACTGCATCTCCGATTGGGCATTGGAGAATGCGCCATCGACGTCGCTTCCGAAGATGGCTGCGTTGGTGAAGCCCGCCCACGGTCCGTTAGCGCTGTTGATCAGGTCGTTGAACTGTAGCGTGTAAGGCGTTTTGGCAACCGAGATTGCCTTCAGCCCGACCTGCATGCGCGGATCCAGGCCCTGAAGCACCTGGTCGGCGATATCGCCGCGCGTCGGCAGGCTGCCGTACTTCGCCATGATCTTCTGTCCGTCGAGCGAATAAGTGTATTCGAGGAACTTCTTCACGGCATCGAGCTTCTTCGTGCCCTTTGAGATGACGAAATTGTCGCCGCCAGCAAAAGAGGACGGCTTGCCGTCGACGCCGGGGATCAGCGTCACGCCGAAATGGATATCGGGATATTGCGTGATCAGTGTGCCGATCGAAAAGGCGCCGATGCTCTGCTGGCCGATCTTGCCGTTACTGATGCTCAGAAAGTTGGTGCCGGTATCACTTGCGGCACCCGCCGGCACCAGATCCTTCTTGACCATGTTGCGATAGATGTCGACTGCCTTGCGCATTTGCGGCGTGTCGAGCGTAGCCTTCTTGCCGTCCTCCGAGAGAATATCGGCGCCGGCACCCCAGACGAGTGGCGTGAAGGTGAAGATCATGCAGCCGCCGCAGCCGCCGCCGGAGAAGTAGAAGCCGTAGGTATCGCCACCGAGCGCGCGAATCTTCTCGGCATTGCTTGTGATCTCCTCCCATGTGGTCGGAGCCTTTTCAGGGTCGAGGCCGGCCTTTTTGTAAAGATCCTTGTTCCAGGCGAAAACCGAGGTTTCGACGGATAGGGGCAGGCCATAGATGTGACCGTCATAGGTGCCGAGCTTCACATGCGAGGGCGACAGCGAATTGAAATAGGGCAGGCTCTTTGCCCAGTCCGTCAGATCCTCGAGCTGACCGGCGGCGGCGAAAGCCGGCGTATAGATGAGGTCCATCGACAGAGCGTCCGGCGCCTGGCCGCCGGCAATCGCCGTCGCATATTTCTGCACGAGTTCGGCAAAGGGTACTTCGGTCAGCGTGACCTTGTCCTCATGGCCGGCATTATAGGCCTCGACGACCTTCTTGAAGGAATCGCCAATGCCGCTTCGAACCCACATGGAGATGTTTTCGGCAGATGCACCGGATGCAAGCATTAAGGATATGAGGCCTGTTGCGGCCAGAAATCGCTTCATCATGTTCTCCTCCCATGGGGCTACTCCCGTCAGCCCCTTTCCCTTTAATCAACGACCGGGGCTTCCCCCGCATGATTGCCGCACGATAAGCTCGCAGGGCAAAGTTCTGATGCCGGGTTCGACGCTGCGTCCTTCTGCAAGCGCGAGAACCGTCAGCCCGGCCTCGCGGCCAAGCGCCTTGAGATTCATGTCGACCGTCGTCAGCGGCGGCCGGGTCTGTGCGGCGACGATTTCCCAATTATCGAAACCCACCACCGAGACATCCTCCGGCACCCGCACACCGCGTTCGCGAAGCGCATCGACGACCGCGCGGGCAATCTGGTCGTTGCCGCAGAAGATCGCGTCCGGCTTTGCTCCAGCCACGCTCCAAAGCTGTGCGACGGCGTGGTGTCCCCAGGCCTCGGACCATGTACCGTACATGACCGGCAGCCCGTCTCCGGCGAGGTCGCGATAGGCCTTGGCGCGCTCACGCACCGAAACGAAGCTTTCAGGGCCGGTCACATGGGCAATCCGGCTTCGGCCGAGCCCCTGCAACCATTCGACGGCAAGGGCGGCCCCCTGATAGTCGTCGGCGCAGAAGGTGACGCTTCCCGGAGCCCCCTCGGTAAATGCATAGATGACCGGGATCGGCAGATTGGACAGATCGACGGGCAGGCGGCGGTCGATCCGCTTTCCAGAGGCGATGATGCCATCCACATGCTTGTCCAGCATCGCGTCCACATGAACCTTTCCAAGCGCCGGATCGTCTTCGATCGTGCAGAGGAAGACCGATACCCCGTGATCGACGAGCGCTTCCGTGATGCCGGCCATGACCGGCAGGGTGAAGCGGCCATATGTATCGTTGGTCAGAAGACCGATCGTGAACGTGCGATTGCTGAGCAATCCCTTGGCCAAGGCATTCGGACGGAAGCCGATGTCGGCGGCGGCACGCTTGACCCTTTCGCGTGTGTCGTCGCCCATGCGGCCGGTATTGTTCAAGGCCTTGGATGCCGTTGAAATGCTTACGCCCGCAGCCGCCGCAACGTCGTGAATCGTTGCGCGTCCGCTTTTCGCACGCTGATTTTCCAGATGTCTTCTCCCAGTCGAGTTTCCCTGAGAAAAGCTTTTCTCATGGCAAGAGTCAACTAGAGAAAAGCTTTTCTCAAAAATTTCTGCGCGAAAAAGAAGGAGGCCGGGAAGCTGGGTGAGGGCCGTAGCGAATTGGCAGGTCACTGCAGAATGTACGCCATGAAACGAAGCGGCGGCCGAGACCTGCCGGTCCCGGCCGCCGCGTTCTAGATCGCCGTTAGTTTCAGCCGATCGTCATCAGGCTGGCATTGCCGCCGGCGGCCGCGGTGTTGATTGATGTCGTCACCTCTTCGAGCAGCCAGTTGAGGCAATAGGCGTCTGCGTTCTTGGCAATTTCCTCGCTCGACGCAGCCTGTGTGAGAACCAGCGGGCCGGGGATAGCCGAGATCGTCTTGATCGCCTGCTGGATGCGTGCAGCGTCACCTTCGATGAGAGCGCCAGCGAAAGGTCCATCGGCCGCCCAGTCTTTCGTCCAGGAGATGCGGTTTGCGACCTGCGCCGGCAGGCCATGAAGCTCTTCCTGCAAGCCGGATGCTGCATCGATGGCGATCGAATTGCCTGTCGCAAGGCCTGCGGCGATCTGGACATGCAGGCCAGGAGCCGTCTGCGGAACAAGCAGGATCCTGCCGCGCGGATGCAGCGCGTAGAGGTTCAGCTCGCCGACCGGGCCTTGCAGCTCGGTATTGAAGCCGAGCGACGATTGGGCGGCGACGGCACGGGCCTGTTTGGCTGTGTCCGCGGCACCCTTGCTTTCGAGCCAGGCGATAAACTGCTGTGCAGTCGGATCGACCTGCACGGAGGCATCGCGCAACGGTTCCGTCGAGAAGGCGACCAGACGGCGCAGATACATCGGGCCGCCGGCCTTCGGACCGGTACCGGAAAGCCCGCGGCCACCGAAGGGTTGGACGCCGACGACGGCGCCGATGATGTTGCGGTTGACATAGAGATTGCCGGCGCGCACGCGCTCGGTCACATGGGCGATCGTATCGTCAAGCCGGGTGTGCAGGCCAAAGGTCAAGCCGTAGCCGGAGGCATTGATATCGGCGATCAGCTTGTCGAGCCCCTTGCGCTGATAGCGCATGATGTGAAGGACCGGGCCGAATACTTCGCGCTTCAGATCGCTGAGCTTCTTCAGCTCGATGATGGTGGGAGCGACGAAGGTGCCCT
Organism: Rhizobium sp. BK098; assembly: GCF_014193155.1. Classification (NCBI taxonomy): domain Bacteria; kingdom Pseudomonadati; phylum Pseudomonadota; class Alphaproteobacteria; order Hyphomicrobiales; family Rhizobiaceae; genus Rhizobium; species Rhizobium sp. BK098. The sequence goes on from NZ_JACHYY010000004.1 coordinate 497,782, forward strand.
TGGCAGCGCTTTCAGGAAGGTCGAGCTGTTCGACATTGCAGCCGAGCTTGCGCATGCGTTCGATATGCTCGTCGATGCCGCGCTTGGCGTTGTCGTCGATGACGGGGCCGATGTCGACTGCAAGTTGATCGGTCCTGCCGACCGAGAGCTCGCGAAGGGCGCCGCGCAGCATGGTCAGCGTACGATCGGCCACTTCCTCCTGCAGGCAAAGGACGCGCAGGGCCGAGCAACGCTGGCCGGCACTGTCGAAGGCCGAGGCGATGACGTCGCCCACGACCTGCTCGGCAAGGGCAGAGGAGTCGACGATCATGCCGTTCTGCCCGCCGGTTTCGGCGATGAGGGGAATCGGCCTGCCGAATTTGGAGAGTCGTTCCGCAAGCTGAGCCTGGATCAGGCGAGCAACTTCCGTCGAGCCTGTGAACATGACGCCGGCGGTTTCGGGAGCACCGACGAGGGCTGCGCCCGTTCTGCCACTACCGGGGACAAACTGCAGGACATCGCGCGGGATGCCGGCCTCGTGCAGGATGCGGACGCCCTGCGCCGCAATCAGCGGCGTATTGCCGGCCGGCTTGGCGACGACCGGATTGCCGGCGACCAGCGCGGCCGCAACCTGTCCGGTGAAGATCGCCAGCGGGAAGTTCCACGGGCTGATGCAGACGACAGGGCCGAGCGGCACGCTCTCCGGCTTCAGCACCTGGCGTGCCTGCGCGGCATAATAGCGAAGGAAGTCGATCGCTTCCCGGATTTCGCCGACGGCGTTTGCGGCCGATTTGCCGGCTTCGCGGATGGTCAGGCCGACGAGAGCGGGCATCTCGCTCTGCATGAGATCGGCGGCGCGTTCAAGGATGGTGGCCCGCTCTGCGGGGCTCACCGCGGCCCAACGCTCGGCAGCCGCAGCGGCAAGCCGCATGACGTCGGGCGCATCTTCCGGCTCCAGTTCGACGACATGGCCAACGAGGTCCGCATGGTCGGCAGGATTGAGAACTGCACGGGCCACGCCGCGCTCGGAGCCGTCGGCGAGAAGTGGCTTGGCGGTCCAGTCTTTGGCTGCCGAAGCTTGCAGCTGCGCAGACAGATTGTTGAGCGCCGTTTCATTTGAGAGATCGACACCAGCGGAATTCCGTCGCGCGCCGCCGAACAAATCGGCCGGGAGAGCGATCTTGTCGTGCTGCACGCCGACAACCGTCATGCTGCGCACGATCTCGACGGGATCGGCGATCAGCTCCGATACCGGGACGGCAGGGTCGGCGATCTTGTTGACGAACGAGGAATTGGCACCGTTTTCCAGCAGGCGGCGGACAAGATAGGCAAGCAGCGTTTCATGGGTGCCGACCGGCGCGTAGATGCGGCAGGGGCGATTAAGATTTTCGGCGCCCACGACCTCTTCATAGAGCGGCTCGCCCATGCCGTGCAGGCACTGGAATTCATATTTGCCGACCGCAAAGTCGTCGCCAGCCATATGGTAGATGGTGGCCAGACTCTGGGCGTTGTGGGTGGCAAATTGCGGGAAGACCACGTCGGTGGCGGCCAGGAGCTTCTTGGCGCAGGCGATGTAGGAGACGTCGGTGTAGATCTTGCGGGTATAGACGGGGAAACCTTCCAGGCCGTCCAACTGCGCGCGCTTGATCTCGGCGTCCCAATAAGCGCCCTTGACGAGACGGACCATGAGGCGATGCCCGGAGCGGCGGGCGAGATCGATAATGAAATCGAGGACGAAGGGGCAGCGCTTGCCGTAGGCCTGCACCACGAAGCCGATGCCATCCCAGCCGGACAGATCCGGATCGAGGCACAGCTCTTCCAGCAGATCGAGCGACAGCTCCAGCCTGTCGGCCTCCTCCGCGTCGATATTCAGGCCGATATTGTAGCGTTTGGCGAGCAATGCCAGCGCCTTCACCTTCGGCAGAAGTTCGCCCATCACCCTGTCGGCCTGCGAACGCGAATAGCGCGGGTGCAGCGCGGAGAGCTTGATGGAGATCCCGGGGCCTTCATAGATGCCGCGCCCGGCCGAGGCCTTGCCGATCGCGTGAATGGCGTTTTCATAGTCGCGATAGTAGCGTTCTGCATCGGCGTGGGTCGTGGCCGCCTCGCCGAGCATGTCGTAGGAATAGCGGAAGCCCTTCGCTTCGAGCGCACGTGCTCGCTTCAATGCTTCATCGATGGTCTCGCCGGTGACGAATTGCTCGCCCATCATGCGCATGGCCATGTCGACGCCACGGCGGATGACGGGCTCGCCGGCGCGGGCAATCAGCTTTGTCAGTGCGGCGGAGAGGCCGCCTTCGTTGACCGTCGAGGTCAGCTTGCCGGTCACGACGAGGCCCCAGGTCGCGGCATTGACGAACATCGAGCGGCCACCGCCGATATGCGACTTCCAGTCGCCGCCGGCGATCTTGTCGCGGATCAGCGCATCGCGCGTCGCGGTGTCCGGGATGCGCAGCAGTGCCTCGGCAAGGCACATCAGCGCGACACCTTCCTGGCTCGACAGGGAATATTCGTGCACCAACCCCTCGACGCCGTCGCCCTTGTGCTTGGCGCGCAGCGCTTCGATCAGTTTCCTGGCCGTTTTCCTTGTCGCCTCGCGAGTCGTTTCCGGCAAGGTCGCCGTTTCAACGAGGAAGGGCAGGCACTCGGTCTCGGGGCGTCTGTAGGCGGCAGTGATCGCCTGGCGCAGCGGGCTCTGCTCACGAATGGGCGGCGCGAAATGCGAAAATGGGGCAGCATCTGCAGTTGGTTTTTCAGTGGCGAGCTTGGCAGAGACAATCATGATAACCTCAAGGTGCAAGGGGCCTAATGGTTTGAGCTGAGGTTAGCGATATCGCCACCCGTAGCCCTCCCGTTGCTTCGACGAGAACATACTTCATTCCAAAAAAGCGTTCCGCCTTGAAACTGCGGCTTTCCAGTCATATTGAACTTCAATAGCGCTTATTTCAAATAGGAATGCCTGCGAAAATGACCAAATCCAGTGAAATTGACCAGTTCGACCAAAAGATCCTCGACGCCCTCGTCGAAGACGGCCGCATGTCGATCACGGAGCTTTCCGAGCGGGTCGGCCTTTCCAAGACTCCCTGCCAGGCACGCCTTAAGAAACTGATCGATTCCGGCTATATCGACGGCTTCAAGGCCATCCTCAATCCGATCAAGCTTGGTCTCGATCACGTCGCCTTTGCCGAAGTGAAACTCACGGATACCCGTGAGGAGGCCTTGCTCAGCTTCAACAATGCCATCAAGAAAATCAAGGAAATCGAAGAGTGCCACATGATCGCCGGCCGCTTCGATTATCTCCTCAAGGTGCGGACCTCGGACATCCGCCGCTACCGCATCGTTCTTGGCGAGAAAATTTCCAGCCTGCCTTTCGTCGCAAGCACCTCGACCAATGTGGTGATGCAGTCGGTCAAGGAAAACTGGTCGTAATTCCGCTTCCTACTTCATCCGCTTTCCCATCCACCGCGTAAGGCTTCGCCGCCCGATCCATCTTGCCGGCTAAACAATGACCTAGATTTCGCCATTCGAATCGGATCATTGCGAGACGCTAAAATAAGTAGGATGGAGTATGCATGGAGATCAGTGCAGGCGACCGCGACCTTGTTGAGGTCATGAAGCGGTACTTTGCGGTGAAGGCCGAAGTCGAGGAAATGAAGCTTCGCCTGGAGGCGGCAAGGCGGGAGAGCGGCGAAGAGATCAACGCATTCTACAATCCGCGCAGCAATCTGAGCCACGCCGCCGATATTATCCGTTCGCATGCTCTCAGGCAGGAGATGGCGCGTCTGATGGATTGGGCCGAGGCCTGGGGGCGGCAGAGCCTAGCGCCAAACGAGGCCTGACGGTCGAATAGAAACCGCCAGGCCGCGATCACGAAATCGGGTCGTTTCAGCTATCCGATTTCAGCTTTCCTGCTGTCGCCCAGGACTCTTTCGAAATCTCGGTAATGATGATTTCCACCGATTCCGGCGGGCAGACGAGTGTTTCCACAGCGGCTTTGGTCGCTTCGCGAACGAAAGCGCGCTTCTGGTCTTGCGTGCGGCCGGGATGCATTTCCAAGCGCAGGATGGGCATGGCAACTCCTTGAGCAATTATCGCCGGATGTTCGGCGCCCACGGACTATCTTGCAAAACCAATCGGCGATAAATACGCTTCCATTTGCTTCATTCCGAACCTGTGGGTATGCAATCATGGACAAGTTGGCTGGAATGGCGATGTTCATCAGAGTGGTCGAACAGGGCAGTTTTGCTGCCGCTGCCGACATAAGCCGGGTGTCGCCGGCCATGGTTGCTAAACATGTGAGGACGATCGAACAGCGGCTCGGTGCGCGCCTGCTTCATCGCACCACACGCCGCCATCAGCTGACCGAGGTCGGCAAGCTTTATTACGAGCGTTGCAAGACGGTGCTGGCGGAGGTGGAGCTCGCCGAGCAATCGGCCTCCGAACTACAATCGGCACCGCGCGGGCGCCTACGGCTCGTCGCCCCCGTCAGTTTCGGGACGCAAAGCCTCGTGCCGGCGCTTGTCGACTATCTGCATGAAAATCTCGAGGTCAGCGTCGATCTGGCGCTCGACAATAATCCGCATGATCTGATCGGCGAAGGCTACGAACTCGGCATTCATATCGGCGATCTGACGGACACCAATCTCGTGGCGCGTCCGTTGAAACCCTATCGGCGCATTCTTGCGGCGTCGCCGGATTATCTGGATCAGTGCGGCAGGCCGCAAAGCCCCGAGGAGCTTGCCAATCATATGTGCCTCGGCCATTCCTACTGGCGGCTGCAGGGACGCTGGCATCTCGTCGGTCCAGACGGGGAAACGCGTGAGATCGCCATCAGGGGCAGGTTCACCACCAATCAGGGCGGGGCTTTGCGCGTTGCCGCTCTGCACGGAGCCGGCATCGTGCTGCAGCCGGAACTGCTCCTGGCGGCCGATCTCGATGCCGGCCGTCTTGAGCCCGTCCTGCCCCTTTGGTCGTACCAGCCGACACCGATGCACCTTGTCTATGCGCCGGACCGGCGTCCGACGGCCATGCTGCGCAGCGTCATCGATTTTCTCGTCACTCGCTTCGGCTGAAATTCCCCCTCTTTCATCTATCGCGAATCCATGATCAAATCTGATCATCGGGTTGGAAAATGAGGAAAGCGTGGCCAAGATTACGTTGAAGGATGTGGCGGCCGCCGCGGGTGTGGGAGCAGCCACCGTCGAGCGTGCGCTCAATGGCCGCGGCAATGTTTTGCCGGAAACGGCGGAAAAGATCTTCATCGCGGCCAAGCGGCTTGGCTACCGCACGCCGCCTGCAGGAATCAGGCACGGTCTGGTGCGCATCGAGGTCGTGCTGCTGCGGCCTGAAACCTATTTCTATTCAAGGCTCAATCGAGCCTTCGAGCGCATCGCCGCCTTGCTCGACAAGGATATCCAGATCCAGCGGACTTTCGCCAGGGAGGACGATCCTGCCGATTTTTCGCGTCATATCACCAATCCACAGGCACGGCGCTCCGCGCTGATCGTCGTTGCGCCCGATCATCCCGATGTGGTCGGAAGCATCCGCAAGGCTGCCGGCGATGGCATTCCTGTCGTGCAGATCATGACGCGGCCAGCATTGGAGCTGCCTTACGTCGGCATCGACAATGAGGCGGCCGGTCGCACCGCCGCCTTCTACATGGCGCGCATGCAGTCGAATATCTCCGGCACTTTCGTCGCGCTCTGCCACAGCGGCGCTTACGAGAACCACAAGGCGCGTATCCGCGGCTTTTCCAACTATCTGCTCGATCATGCGAACCCATCGCATCGCTTCGTTGAAGTCATGTTCGATGAGGACGATGAAATGAAGACGATCGAGCTGCTGACCAACGCCGTCGCCCGGTATCCCGATATTATCGGCCTTTATAGCGCCGGCGGCGACAATGCCGCGATTGCGACGGTTCTGCGCCGGTATCACCCTCGGCCGGTATTCTGGGTCGGGCACGAATTGTCCGATGCGACGCGCGGCTATCTGAAGGAGGGTTTGATGACGATCGTTCTCGATCAGGCTCCGGAGGTTCAAGCCCGCCGCGCCATCGATCTGACGCTGAAGCGGCTGGGCCTGATCGATACCGATGTCGATCTCGAACCGGTCCGTTTTCTGACCGTTACCCCTGAAAGCCTTTGAGAACGTTGGCGGGTTGGCTCAGATATCTCGAGCCAACCAGCGCTCGTGGCTTAAACTGCATAGGCGCCTGTGGGAGGGTTGTCTTGATTTTTCATGCCTACAGAGCTAAGTATATCCCAATTGCATATCCCAAAATCAGGAGCCGGACATGACGAGTTCGACTGTATTCATCAGCAACAGAAGCCAGGCTGTGCGTCTGCCCAAGGCTGTGGCATTCCCCGAGGACGTACATCAGGTCGATATCCTGAAGATCGGCCGCAGCCGCGTGATTGTGCCCAAAGGCAAACGATGGGATGATCTCTTCCTCCATGGCCCCCGTGTCAGTGACGACTTTCTGGACGAGCGTGAACAGCCAGTGGCGGAAGAACGCGAGTCCTTCTGATGCTGACCTATATGCTCGATACGAATATTTGTATTTATGTGATAAAGACCTATCCGCCCGCCGTGCGGGACAAGTTCAACGCGCTGGCGGAACAGCTTTGCATATCGAGCACAACGCTTGGTGAGTTGTACTACGGTGCGGAGAAGTCGGCTCGGCGCGTGGAAAACTTGACTGCCATCGAACATTTCGTGGCTCGGCTGGAGGTTCTGTCGTTCGGCGACAAGGCGGCTGCACATTACGGGCAGGTACGAGCTGAGTTGGAACGCGCAGGGACCCCATGTGGTCCGCATGACATGCAGATCGGCGCCCATGCCCGGAGCGAGGGACTGATCGTGGTGACGAACAACATGAAGGAGTTCACCCGCATGCCCGGCGTTCGGGTGGAAAATTGGGTGTAGCCGTCGCCGTCGTGATCTTGGCGAGGGGCGGTTCGAGTCGTCCAGATTGACGCCTAAGCGATTGCGGCATTGGCAGCAATCAGCCAGTTGCGAAACGTTTCAGCATCGTTGGAAAGATGGTTGGCTTCGATCAGCCAATAGGATTTATCGGTGTCCAGTGCCGTATTGGATAGGGCAACCAGCGTTCCATTGCCCAATTCTTCTGCAATCAAGGCCGAGGGGCAGAGGCCCACACCTTGACCGCCGATGACGGACCCGATCATCAAGCCGAAATCGGCAAAGATCGGGCCGGCTGTTGGAGGCTGGTGGATACCTTCGAGGGCGAACCAGCGTGTCCATGCGGCCGTCGTTTCATCGTGCAGGAGGTCGAGATCAAGGAGATCGGCTGGCGTCCTGATCGGTCCGTGACGGCGCTCATATTCTCTCGAACAGGTCGGCCGTGTTTCGGCCGTCAATAGCGAGATGGCATGCGTTGAAGGCCTCGCTCCGTGACTGATCAGAAGATCGACGCTTACCTCTTCCGGCGTCCTCGCATCGAGCGCGTAGACGATATTGATCTGGATTTCGGGATATTCTTTCTTGAATGCGGTCAGCCGGGGTATCAGCCAACGCGTGGCGACGGAAGCGATACAGGCCACGCTGACCGGCCGATTATTGCTGGCAAACCGCAGCTGCCGGGCGGCGATATCGATATGTCCGAGGCCGTTTGCAACGGCAGCCCCGAATTCACGGCCGGCCATCGTCGCCGTGACACCACGGGCATGGCGCGTAAAGAGCTTGATGCCGAGCCATTCCTCCAAGGTACGGACATGCTGGCTAACGCCCGCGGCCGTGAGATTGAGCTCGGCCGCCGCCTTGGCAAAACTCTCGTGGCGAATGGCCGCCTCGAAGGCGCGAAGGGAGGCAAGGGGGACATGTTGCATTCCAACAGGCTAAGTAAGACTTAGCCAAAGCGCAAGCGCGATCACCGTTGCGCAAGGAGCTGGTATCCTTACAGTGCTGCCGAGACGAATGTCTTCTTGTCAGATCGAGTAGGAATGAAAGCCGCCATGGACAGTATTTTCGATATGCCCGCACCCGCCGATGCCGAGGAGCGGCGCGGCAAGCCCCCCGTTGTCGTCTACCCGAACGGAACGCTGCCGCCGGTCGATATGGATGTGCTGCGCGCGGCAAGGCAAACCATGACCAAGATTGCCGAAATCATCGTGCCTGCGCGCGAAGGCGGCAGTTTTCGCGTGCCGAAGGGACATTTCTTCCGGATCGTCAGCGTCGAGGGCGCGCAGGTGGGCGATCTCAATCTGTGGAATGCTGCCGATCTTTCTGAGCGCTTCTTCAGCGGCAAGACGCGGGCTTTGCATGCCACCCATGTCGGTGTCGGCGATCGGCTGTGGAGCACGTTGCCCTATCTGCGGCCAATGGCGACGATCACCCATGATACGCTTGGCTGGTATGGCTGGGACGCGGATGGAGCCGGCGTTCACGACGTCATCGGCACGCGCTGCGATCCCTATACGAACCGGCTGCTGAACGGCGACGACTATCACCGTTGCTGCCATTCAAACCTGTCACGCGCGCTCGCCAAGGAAATGAACATCCCTGTCCAAGAGGCGGAGTTTCACGTTCACGACGTGCTGAACGTGTTCATGTGTACCGGATTTACGCGCGACACCCACCAGTATTTCATGAAGGCAAGCCCCGTGCGGCCGGGCGACTTCCTCGAGTTCTTCGCGGAGATCGATCTGCTCGGCGCACTTTCGGCCTGCCCCGGCGGCGATTGTGGCAGCGAACATTCGAGCGATACGGTGCCCTGCTATCCCTTGCTCGTCGAAATTTGGCGACCCGAACCGGAAACCCTTGCCGGGCGAGCATTCCCGGAGCGCAATGCCTATCCGAGGACGCACGGACTATAATTTACCGCATAAAATAAATTTGCCGGCGGTTCCGGCCGCCGGCAAATCCGAATCAAACGATGCCTCCATTCAGGCGGACGCATCGTTTATTGCCTAATTACAAACGCGAATGCGCTCGTAATGCCAGCCATAGTCATACTCGTTCTGGACGCGGCGATCCTCGTACCAGCACCTGGGCGGCGGCGGGGCGACTTCATAAACCGGGCCCCTGTTGGCAAGAGCGCCGCCAACAAGCAGGCCGCCGAGAAGACCGGCAGCAACGCCGCCGGCGATCGCGCCCCCATTGCCATGGTGGTGATGACGACGCCAATCGTCATGGCCGCGCCAGTCACCGCGATGGCCGTCGTAATACTGTGCCTGTGCGCTGCTGACGGGCGCCAATGCGCCGCCTACGACCGTAGCGGCCAGCAAAACCGTAAGAACCGTCTTCTTTATCATGACTACCTCCAAAGCAGTCTTTGTGCTCAGCGAATACGCGAGTCATCTAATTAACGCCTTCAGCATGATTATGTTCAGCTGAATATTCTATGAATGGCCCGTTCATCGGGCAATAGCGGCTGAAAACAGCCCCTTGCATGGGCTCCTGAGGGGCGATCTTGTCAATTTGGAGGCGTCTGCCGGCTCGCCGCCACCCATTCGAGCGTTCGCGATTCGGGGTCGGCATTGTGGGTGATATCCGTTACGACCGCGGCGATATCGGCGCCATGCTCGAATACGCCCGCAAGACGTTCGACCGTCAGGCCGCCGATCGCAACGAGAGGCCGGTTGCCGATGCGCGCCTTCCACGCGCCGATCCGATCGAGGCCTTGGGGTGCCCAGAGCATAACCTTGAGGACGGTCGGATAGATCGGCCCCAGCGCTATATAATCGGGTTCGGCAGCAAGCGCCGTCTCCAGCTCCGCCTCGTCATGTGTCGAAAGCCCCAGCTTCAATCCGGCATCCCGTATGGCGGAGAGATCGGCAGAAGCGAGATCCTCCTGGCCGAGATGGATGAAATCGCAACCCTCCTCGATTGCCAGCTGCCAATAGTCGTTGACGATCAATTGGCACTCATGCGCGGCGCAAATTGCCTTCGCCTCGCGAATTTCCGCGCGGATCTCAGGCGTTGAGCGATCCTTGATGCGCAACTGTACCAGCTTGACGCCGAGCGGCACCAATCGCCTGATCCAGGCGGCGCTATCGACGATGAGGTAGAAGGGATCGAGCGTCATGCGAACACCGGCTTTCCGATCACTGGTGTCGATGGCACCGCCATATCGCGCGGCTCAAGCATGCCGGCGCCGTATGCCTGCCGGCCGGCATCGATGGCCTTGGCGAAGGCTTCCGCCATCGCGACCGGATCGCCGGCCCCGGCAACCGCTGTGTTGAGCAGCACGGCATCGAAGCCGAGCTCCATGACGGTCGCTGCATGCGAAGGCCTGCCGATGCCGGCGTCCACTACCAGCGGAACCTCAGGAAAATGTGCCCGCATCGATCGCAGAGCGGATAGATTGAGCGGTCCGGCCGCCGTTCCGATCGGCGCGCACCAGGGCATCAGCACCTTGCATCCGGCTTCCAGCAGCCGCTCGGCGACGATGAGATCGTCCGTCGTGTAGGGGAAGACCTCGAAGCCGTCATCGGTGAGGATTCTCGCCGCCTCCACCAGCGCGAAGACGTCGGGCTGCAGCGTATCGTGATTGCCGATCACCTCGAGCTTGATCCAATTGGTCCGAAAGACCTCGCGCGCCATTTTCGCGGTCAGTACTGCTTCCGATACGCCGTGGCAGCCTGCTGTATTGGGAAGGACGCGAACGCCGAGTTCGCGGATCATCTCGAAGAATGCGCCGCCATTACGCCCGCCTGCCGTTTCCCGGCGCAGCGATACAGTCGCGATCCCGGTTTGCGAACGTTTGACAGCTTCCGCCAGTACGGCCGGGGAGGGATAGCGCGCCGTGCCGAGAAGAAGGCGCGATATAATTTGGGTTCCGTAGAGTTCAAGCATGGTCAGCCTCCCTGCATTGGCGTCAGGATCTCGATCCTGTCATCGTCGGTTAGGATATGGTCGCCGCGTTCCTCGCTATGGACGAGTTCGCCGTTGACGGCGGTTGCCAGCCACTCGCCCTCATATTCGAGAGCCGTGAGAAGTTGCGAAAGCGTCGTTGCTTCGACGATCTGCGCTTCGCCATTGATGATCAGGCGCATTGGCGGCTCCTTTCGTCGTGTCCGGAAAAGACGAGATCGGCGGCTTTCTCGGCCATCGCGGGCGCGAGCAGGAAGCCATGGCGATAGAGGCCGTTGACAAGGATGGCTTTGCCCTGCCGCGTCACGCGCGGAAGGTTGTCTGTAAAGGCAGGGCGGATGCCGGCGCCGGTTTCGACCACCGCAGCTTCGGCAAAGGCCGGATGCAGCGCATAGGCTGCGTTCAAGAGTTCCATCAGCGAACGGGCGGTGATCGGCCCTTTGAAGTCGGTCTCGATCATCGTCGCACCGACCATGAACAGGCCTTCGCCGCGCGGCACGATATAGACGGGAAAACGTGGATGCAGCAGGCGGACGGGGCGCGAAAGCACGATCTCATCGCTCTGCAGATAGAGCATTTCGCCGCGTACGCCGCGCAAATCGCGGATGCGGCCGATGCGGGCAGCTCCCGTGCAATCGATGATTTCAGAGAAGCTATCGTCATCCACGAGCCCGTCGATAAAGGTGACGCCTTTTGCAGATAGATCGCCCTTCAACGATTGCAGGACCTCGCGGGGATTGAGATGTGCTTCCTGCGGAAAGAACAGGCCCTGGCGGAATCGGCCGGCAAGCGAAGGCTCAAGGGTGGCGATTTCGTCTTCGTCCACCCAGCGATAGTCCGTCGTGCGGCCGGCGAATCGCTTCAGCTCGTTTTGATCGCGGTTCGGCGCGACGACGAGCGTTCCATTGCGGACGATCTTGCCAGGCAGAATCGCTTCCCATCGATCGGCGGAATCACGGCCGAGCGTCAGCACAGCCTCATCGGCACTTTCGCACTCGCACCATGGCGCCAGCATGCCGCCGGCAAGCCAGGAGGCGGCATGATGAAAATTCCGGCTTGGATCTGAGATCGTGACCTCCGCTCCGCGCCGGACTAGCTCGTGGGCGACCGTGAGGCCGGCAACGCCGGCCCCTTTAACGAGAATACGCATGTCATTCAGCCGGCTGTGCAGGGGTTTCGACCGGCATATAGAGGTCTCCGCCCTCTCGATACTTGGCCGCCATGGCTTCCAGCCCTTCCTTCTGCGCTTCGGCGCGGATGTCGTGCGAAATCCGCATCGAGCAGAATTTCGGACCGCACATCGAGCAGAAATGGGCCACCTTATGAGCTTCTTTCGGCAGGGTTTCGTCGTGGAAGCTGCGAGCCGTGTCCGGATCGAGCGAAAGGTTGAACTGATCCTCCCAACGGAATTCGAACCGGGCGCGCGACAGAGCATCGTCACGAACCTGCGCGGCCGGATGACCTTTGGCGAGATCCGCCGCATGCGCTGCGATCTTGTAGGTGATGACGCCTGTCTTGACGTCGTTGCGATCGGGCAGACCAAGGTGCTCCTTCGGCGTGACGTAGCAGAGCATCGCCGTCCCGAACCAGCCGATCATGGCAGCGCCGATGCCCGATGTGATGTGGTCATAGCCGGGCGCGATATCCGTCGTTAGCGGCCCGAGCGTGTAAAAGGGCGCCTCGCCGCAGACGGAAAGCTGCTTGTCCATGTTTTCCTTGATCTTGTGCATCGGCACATGGCCGGGGCCTTCGATCATCACCTGGCAATCCTTGGCCCAGGCGATCTTCGTCAGCTCGCCGAGTGTTTCCAGTTCGGCGAATTGTGCGGCGTCGTTGGCATCAGCTATCGAGCCGGGGCGCAGGCCGTCGCCGAGCGAGAAGGAGACGTCATAGGCACGGCAGATATCGCAGATTTCCTCGAAATGCTCGTAAAGGAAGCTCTCGCGATGGTGATGCAGACACCACTTGGCCATGATCGAACCGCCGCGCGAGACGATGCCGGTGACGCGATTGACGGTGAGCGGGATGTAATGCAGCCGCACACCGGCATGGATGGTGAAATAGTCGACGCCCTGTTCCGCCTGCTCGATCAGCGTGTCGCGATAGATTTCCCAGGTCAGTTCCTCGGCAATGCCGCCGACCTTTTCCAGTGCCTGATAGAGCGGTACGGTGCCGATCGGCAGCGGCGAATTGCGGATGATCCATTCGCGGATGTTGTGGATGTTGCGGCCGGTCGAAAGGTCCATGACGGTATCGGCACCCCAGCGGGCAGCCCAGACCATCTTCTCGACCTCCTCCGCCATTGAGGAGGTGACTGCGGAATTGCCGATATTGGCGTTGATCTTCACCAGGAAGTTCCGGCCGATGATCATCGGCTCGCTTTCGGAGTGATTGATGTTGGCCGGAATGATCGCCCGGCCGCTCGCAACTTCCTGGCGGACGAATTCCGGGGTGACATGATCCGGAATATGGGCGCCGAAGCTTTCGCCATCGCGAATCAGGGCTTCTGCCTTGGCCTTGCGGCCGAGATTTTCGCGAATGGCGATGAATTCCATTTCCGGCGTGATGATGCCGGCGCGCGCATAGGCGAGTTGGGTGACCGCCTTGCCGTCTTTCGCCCGCAGGGGCTGGCGCTTGGCCGGAAATTCCGGTGTCAGCCGCTCGCCGGTGACGAAACCATTGTCTTCAGGGCGCACATGCCGGCCTTCATAAGTCTCGACATCGCCGCGAGCGAGAACCCAGTCGCGGCGTAGCTGAGATAGACCCTCCTCGATGCGGATATCGGCGCCCTCGATTGTGTAGGGGCCGGAAGAATCATAAACAATGACAGGCGGCTCGCCCGAGGTCGGATGGACGCTGATTTCGCGCATCGGCACGCGGATGTCCGGGTGGATCTCTCCGGGAACATAGATTTTCGCGGATGCCGGCAGCGGGCCGGTGGTGACGGTCGGAGTGAGGTTCTTTGCGGCAATATTCATGGTTTGAGGCTCCAAGTTGCAGTTGGAGACCCAGTCAATCAGCCGGAATGATGAAAAGACGCCGGCATGGAATCCAGGCGGGAATCCGAAGCCTTCGAGCGCTTGCACCGTCCCTACGCCAGTATGAACTGGATCAGGTTCAACGGGTCACTGCGCAACAGGAGGCAAAGCCTCATTGTCCAGCAGTATCTCAGCCCCTTGCCGGGACCCCCCTGGTGAATACGGAAAGGCTATGCCTTACCCTTGTTCTCTGTCAACCCCGCAACGACGGTCGCGTTTTCTCAATCGATTGACCAGTGTGGCGCGGGGGCGGCTTGGATTCTATAGGGGCGAGCCTCCTATAGGCGCGATCATCATCTTCGATGACGCTGCTCTTGATCTAAGCCCGTTCCCGCATAAATGGTACCGATGAAAATTCCGGATCTCGAGCCTGATTGGGGAAGGCTGTCTCGATTTGGTGCGAATTCTTGAACCTTGGCGACGGCCGACTATTCCGGCAGTAAAAGGCTCAGCCCGCCGCCAGTTGCATTTAAGCAACAGCAATCAAGTCTAATGCCGGGGCGGGTTTCACAGAATTGACAAACATACGGGCTGTTTGTAAACCAAATATAGGACATAACTGTCTTACGGACGAGCAATCGGCCGGATCGGTAGAGGCATTTCAAAACCTTTGCCGCGGGGTGAATTATGGAGGTTAGAGGGGACTCAAGCCGACATCAGGTGCGTATCTGCCGGACTGCCCGGTTGCGTTTAAACCGACGTAATCCTCAGGGTGGTGTTCCAGCTTTGTACTCGCGGTAAATTGGAATGCATATTGCAACCAGGAGTTTAAAATGAACATCAAGAGCCTTCTTCTCGGCTCCGCTGCTGCGCTGGCAGCAGTTTCTGGCGCCCATGCGGCTGACGCGATCGTCGCTGCTGAGCCCGAGCCGCTGGAATACGTTCGCATCTGCGACGCATACGGCGCTGGCTACTTCTTCATTCCAGGCACCGAAACCTGCCTCAAGATCGGCGGCCGCGTCCGTACCGAAGGCGAGTGGTACGATGCCTACAACCCGAACAGCCATAACGGTACGCTGTGGCACACCCGTGCGGAGCTGAGCGTCGACACGGCAACCGACACCGAATACGGCCCGCTGAAGACCAACACGGTCATCCGTTGGGACTGGAATGACGGCAACTCCACCTCCACGAAGCTGCTGTTCGCAAACATCAGCCTCGGCGGTTTCCTCGTTGGTAAGGCTGACTCCCAGTACAACTCCTACATCGGTTATGCCGGCGACGTCATCAACGACGACGTGATCTATGACGGTCCGTACGAACTCAACCAGTTGACCTACAACTACGACGCCGGCAACGGCTTCACGGCTGTGATCTCGGTTGAAGACTCGAACTCCAGCGGTTCTGGCGCTTCCTATGGCTCCAGCTGGTGGTCTGACGACAAGGGCAACCACTACGCTCCTGACGTCGTTGCCGGTGCTGGCTTCAAGTCCGGCGCATGGGGCTTCAAGGTCGTTGGCGGTTACGACTCGATCGTCGAAGAAGGCGCCATCAAGGCTCGTGTCGATGCTGACTTCGGTACCTTCTCGGCCTTCTTGATGGGCGGCTGGAACACCGACGGCGACAAGCTGAACAAGTATGCCGGCACCAACCTCGATCGTTCGGCTTGCCCGGTTAACGATGCATCGAAGTGCGGCTGGGGTGACTGGGCTGTTTGGGGCGGCGTTGGCGTTCCGATCAACGAAAAGCTGAAGTGGAACCTGCAGCTCGCCTACACCGACTCGAAGATTTTTGCCGCAACCACCAACGTCAAGTGGAACCCGGTCAAGAACCTGCTCATCGAGCCGGAAGTCTCCTACACCAACTTCGATTCTGTGAACCAGGATCAGTGGGCTGGTATCCTGCGCTTCGAGCGTAGCTTCTAATATTGAATTACCCGGCTCAATGCCGGGTAAGAGAAGCCTGACGTTCCAATCCGTCAGGCTTCTTTCATCGATCGGTTGACCTCCGATCAAAGCAAAGGATCTGGCTTTCCCTCCGGATCCTTTTTTATTTCCAGCTTTGGGAAATCGGTTCAGCTCCCGGCAGAAGCTTCAAACTGCCGTCGTTGGTTCTCTTCAATTCCGAAGAGACCACCGTTCTAGGCTTTTTCCGGTATCATCGCGGCAATCGCCAGTTCCTGCGTCTGTGCAAGCGGGAACCAGGTTTTAAGCACCATCTTTATGAACATCTGTCCACACGGGACCAGTTCGAAGCTGCCTCGGTCGAGGGTCCATTCGGTGATCAGGCCGCCGATGACCGCTGTCAATGCGGAAGAGGCAGTATCCGGCGTCCAGGGAGGCGGAAGTTTTGTCTTTTCATCCATAAGGGTGAATATGCGTTCGAAATTTTCGTGCATGTCGTGCCGAAACGAACTCGCACGGCTCGTGGTGCCGTCGCAAAACGCCATGTCGAGATGCATCATAACTTTCAGCATGCTACGCTTGCGCGGGTCGCTGTGGATATCGTCAAATATCGCGGCTATGGTATCGGCGATGAGATCGAGCGGGTTGGGCGGCAGTTCCTTCGACATCCGCTCCGCCAGATCCTTGAACGGCTGCTGGGCCTCGTCGCGGATCGCAAACATCAGCCCTTGCTTGTTCTTGAAATGCCAATGCACTGCCCCCCGCGTGACACCGGCGGCTACGGCTATCTCTTCCAGGCTGACATTCTCGTAGCCCTTGTCGAGAAACAGAGCTTTTGCGGATTGCAAAATCTCGTTCCTCGTTTCTGCCGCCTCCTCCTTAGTTCGCCTCATTCACCTCTCCACAGAAACCGATGTTCAAGCTGCGCCCCTCTTATTGATATTCTTCTTCCATCATACCGTTCAGTGCTGGAGCCCATATACCAGCGATGCTCAACGGAGTGGAGGTATTTATCTATCCTCAAAAATTGAGCAAGCAAATCGTAACAGAATATATCCTGTCAAGCGCTATAAGCCACGCGCAAGTTTCCGTGAGCAATTTCCCCATGTTGTGAAGTGAAAATCGGAAAGTGCAAATGCTGATATAGCCATGATGGCGAAATATATTGGCCGGGCGATCCCCGGTCCGCTTGTTCCGGAAGCGATGCAGCGTTCAAGTTGAAACCTATGATGCATTTAGCCTGCGGCGTTCGCAGATCCGTCAGCTCATATCGATCATCGAAGTCTTGATCCCGCCGTCATGCGGCGGGTCTGACCGCCATGGCTTTGGTCGAACTGGCGGAACCGGTCGACAAGCGATCTGCTGCAGCTCTGACCTAGCTTGAGCTTTCGTCTGTCTTTTTGCAAGCTGACAATAGTTCGAGCGCAAATCGTCTTTCAGCGTGGAAAGAGAATTCGAAAATTCCTGGCATAAGAGCGACGGATTTGCATAAGCGCCGCGTTCAATTCTCGTGAACCCGCGTTTGATGTCGAAGGATGATACGCTGACCGAGATGCTGCGATCCAAGTGGCACTGTTTGCCGACTATAAGGCCGAGGTGCCATGCAACTATCGCAGTGAACTGGAGCGGTGGCGATTGTCGATGAAGTGGGATCGCGCGCCCAAGAGTGGCGACCAGGATGAGGATCTACTTGGCCGAATCGCTGCAGGCGATGTTTCGGCGATGCGCATGATGGTCGCGCGGCAATTGCCGCGCATCGTCGCCGTCGCGACCCGCATGCTTGGCGATGCGGCCGAGGCCGAAGATGTGGCGCAGGAGACATTTTTGCGCATCTGGCGAAATGCCGGCGGCTGGCGCCAGCGCAACGCGCGCTTCAGCACCTGGGTGCATCGTGTGGCGATCAACCTTTGCTATGATCGCCTGCGCCGCCGCAAGGACGTTCTTGCCGAACATCCGCCTGACATCGAATATGAAGGGCCGGCGCCGGATGCGGACTTGATGAGCGAGGATGATCCGTCGAGACGCGTCGAACGGGCCTTGCAGATGATTGCGTCCCGGCAGCGCGAGGCGATCATTCTGGTTTATTATCAGGCGCTGTCGAATGTCGAGGCGGCTGAGGTCATGGATGTCAGTGTCGATGCACTGGAAAGCCTGCTTGCGCGTGGAAGGCGCTCCTTGCAGGGGCTTTTGTTGAAGGATGAGGGCGATGGTTGAAAATATCGCGGGTCCGATGAATGCCGAGCGGTTTGAAGCACTGACTGCGGCCTATGGCAGTGATATCGGCCGATGGCCGCAGGCCGAGCGCGCAGCCGCGCGGGATTTTGCCAAGGGTACCGCCGCCGTGCAAACACTTGCGCGCGCCGCCGATCTGGATGCGCTGCTCGACACCTACGTCGTAAGACCCCGTCACACCGGCCTGGAAGAGCGAATCCTCGCAAAGCTCGTGCGGCGCCTGACGATACGAAACTGGTTCCGCTTCGGTTCGGCCGGGATCGGCCTTGTGGGGGTCGGCATCGCCGGCGCGCTTGCCGGCAGCATTGCAATCGCCGTCTTGGTTCCGAGCCTGACATCCGATACCTCGATCGTCTCAGATGGAACTGCGACCATGTTCGGCGATATCGGACCGGACGCGGGTACAGCACAGCAGGACAGCCAATGACGGAACGCAGCTTTCGAATAGTGGTCATTTTTCTTTTGGTGCTGAATACGTTCCTGGTCGGAGCATTGGCCGGTGGTGGGCTGACCTGGATACGTAAGACGCAGGCGCGGGCCGGAATGATGCCGCTAGCCGGCGAGCAATTGCCATCGACCCAGAAGAAAGCTTTGCGCGCCGCCCTCAACGAGGCACGCAAGGGCGAGCGCCAGACCATTCTCGAGGCGCAGCAGGCAAAGATCGATGCAGCCTCCATCCTCGGTCAACCCACGCTCGATACGGCGGCGCTTTCGGCGGCGCTGGCAAGGGCACGCGATGCCGATATGGCCCTGAGGGCGAAGGTCGAACAACGTGCCGTCGATTTTGCGGCAACGCTTTCCTACGACGAGCGTCGGGCGCTATCGGAAAGCCTGGTCCGCCGCAGCATGCCCAGGGCTGCCGCTGCCACAAAATGATCACACTTACCGAGCGACGGATCGAAACCAAGCCTGCGTTAAAGGAGCATGTTTGATGCAGGAGTTGGCAAGTCCATGGCACAGCAGTCCAATGATGTTTACGCCGCGCTCGCGCTTTCCCGCTTTGGGCTAGGGGCTGACCACAACGGCACCACGTCGATCGCATCGGATCCGCGCGGCGCGTTGTTGGAAGAAATCACTGAGCGCTTCGTCCCGGTTCCAGTCGGGCCGCAGCTACAATCCACAGCCGATCTTCTGGTTTCTCTCTATGCGTTCCAGGAAGAGCGCAAGCAGGCCAGGCAGCAGGCGGCAGTCGCGGTCGCCGCCGCACCGCAAGACAAACTGATGCAGGGGCCGGAGCAGCCGCAGAAACCTTCGGCACAGCCGTCCGGCACGACGCCAAACAGTCAAGCCATGGCGGCGCAGCCGAACAACCAAGCTATGGCGGCTGCCATCGGCAAGGCAGTCGAGAAGCTGGAAAAGCCCGCAATGCCTTACCTGCCGCAGCAGGTCCTGTTGGCGGAAGTGGATGCCCGCTTCAACGGCACTATCCGGCAGCCATTGATCGGTTTTGGCGAGCGGCTTGCCATGTTCTGGGCAAACCATTTCGCGGTCGCCGTCTCGAAGAGCGAGGAAGTTCATATCGTTGCTGGTGCCTTCGAGCGGGAAGCAATCCGGCCGCACGTCTTCGGTCGTTTCGCCGATATGCTATTCGCCGTCGAGACCCACCCAGCCATGCTTGCCTATCTCGACAACCAGCAATCGATCGGACCGAACTCGAAGGCCAATGCCAACAAGAAGCGCGGCTTGAACGAGAATCTCGCCCGCGAAACGTTGGAGCTCCACACGCTCGGCGTCAATGGCGGCTACACGCAGACGGATGTGACGACGCTTGCCAGGATCATCACCGGCTGGACGGTGGCGCGCGCCGAGGGCAGACTCGGAACGCCCGGTACCTTCGTCTTCAATGCCGGCGCGCACGAGCCTGGCGACCAGACGCTGCTCGGTCTCACCTATGCCGACAACGGCGTGGGGCAGGGGCGGGAGGCGCTGCGCGATCTTGCCCGCCATCCGGCAACGGCACAGCATATCGCCACCAAGCTCGTCCGGCATTTCGTCGCCGATACACCGCCGCCAGGACTTGTGCAAACCGTCGCGGCGACCTTCAGCAAGACGGATGGTGATCTTTCGGCCGTCTACCGGGCGCTCGTCGGCTCCGAGGATGCATGGAACCCGACCCTGTCGAAAGTTCGCTCGCCGCTCGAATTCATGACCGCGCTTTTGCGGGCAAGCGGCGAGACGCCGAAGCCGAATGTCATTCTCGGCGCCCTGACAGCCATGGGCCAGCCTTTCTGGGCGCCAGCCGGTCCTAACGGCTTTGCCGACACCGCCGATGTCTGGGCTTCGAGCGAAGGCCTGAGCATGCGCATGGATGTCGCCAATATGATCGCGAATGCGGTGCCACCTCAGGTCGATCCCCGCAGTTTCGTGTCCGACAGCCTGGGGCCGCTTCTTTCGAACGAAACACTGCAGGCGGTATCGCGTGCGGAAACCCGCAAGCAGGGCCTGACGATCGCTTATCTTTCCCCCGAATTTCAAAGGCGCTGACCATGACCTGCGAACTCATGACCCCCACCCGTCGTGCCGTACTTGGCGCTTCCGGCGCCTTGTTTGCCTGGGCCTTCATCCCGCGCTTCGCCCATGCCGCCGGCGGACGCGACCCGCGTTTCATTACTATTATCCTGCGTGGGGCGCTTGATGGTCTGACCGCCGTCCCGCCCGTTGGCGACCCCGATTACCAGGCTTTGCGGCAGGCGATCGCCATGACGACGAGCGGCCCCGAGGCGGCGTTGCCGCTCGACAGCTTCTTTGCGCTGCATCCGTCGATGCCGAACTTCAACAGGCTCTATCGCGCTGGGCAGGCGGCCGTCGTGCATGCCAGTGCGACGCCCTATCGCGATCGGTCCCATTTCGACGGTCAGGACGTACTGGAGTCCGGTTACGAAATGCCCGGCCGCGTCGAATCCGGATGGCTGAACCGGATGCTGGAGGGCCTTCCGAAGGGCGACAAGGTTTCACCGGGAGCTTCCGAGATCCGAGGCCTCTCGGTCGGTGCCAATGCACCGCTTGTCATTCGCGGTGAGGCGCCGGTACTCGGCTGGTCGCCATCGACCCTCCAGCCGGTGAGTGACGATCTGCCGCCGCGGCTGATGGATCTCTACAACCACACCGACCCGCTCTTTGCGAAAATCCTCACTGAGGGCATTTCGACCGGCAAGATCGCTGCCGGCCTCGATGTCAAGGCGAAGGGAGGGCCCGGCGATCCCACGGGCATGGAACAGATGGCGAGAGGGGCCGCGCGTCTTTTGGCCCAGGACGATGGTCCTCGCGTTGCGGCACTGGCCTTCGAAGGATGGGATACCCATGCCGGAGAGGTCGATCGGCTGAACAAACTGCTCGTCGGGCTCGACAATTCCTTTGCCGCCTTCCAGCAGGAGCTTGGTCCGGCTTGGAAAGATACCGCTATTCTTGTTGCAACCGAATTCGGTCGCACGGCGCAGGTCAACGGTACGCAGGGTACCGACCACGGCACTGGAACGGCCGCCTTCCTCGCCGGCGGCGCGATCAAGGGTGGCCGGGTCATCGCCGATTGGCCCGGTCTCAAGCAGGCGCAATTGCGTGATGGCCGCGATCTTGCCGCCACGACGGATCTGCGCGCTGTGGTCAAGGGTATCGCGGTCGATCTGCTTGGCGCGTCACCGGCGCTATTGACGCGCGATGTCTTCCCGGGCTCCGATCACGTCCTGCCGATGAAAGGGCTCATCGCCTGACTTGTGTGCCGGCGGCAGGTGTTAAGGGCCGCGGCCTTCTAATAGAAATTACGTGAGAGCGGCGTTTGGAGGAACGGCGCCACTGCGCCTTTCGTTGGCTGCGGAGAGGATGGCAACCACGCAGGCCAAGGCAAGCGTGATGGCGCCGAGCACCGGCAAACTGCGATAGCCATACCCGCTCTCGAGCAGTGCGGCGCCGACGCTTGCTGCGATCGCGATCCCGATATTGAACCCCGACGGAATGAGCGAGGAAGCAAGGCCTGGTGCATCGGCGGTCCACATCAGGATGCGAGCCTGGATAGGGGTGCCGATGGCAAAATTAAGCGCGCCCCAAACGAAGATCGCCACACTCATCGGCAAGGGGTAGGGGCTGACCAGATAAAGGACGACGAGTATTGCGGATTGAATGGCGAGCATCGCGATAAGCGAGGGCATCAGCTTCCAATCCGAAAGTCTGCCACCGATCACAACTCCCAATGTCGCCCCGACGCCATTGAGCAGGAGAACCCAGGGAATGAGCATGGCATCAAGGCCCGTCACTTCACGCAGCAGCGGCGTTATGTAGGTGAACGGCACCATCTGGCCGATCATCAATGCGAGCATCATGATGAGAGATGTCCAGACCTGCTGGCGGCCGAGAACACGCACTTCTCCGCTCAAATGGCCGGATTGCTGAGTTTCTGCCTTCGTCTGTGGGATCAAGACCCATATCGCGACCAATGCGAGGACGCCAACCAAGGTCATCGCCCAAAACGTCGTCCGCCATCCCCAAAGTCCACCGATGGCCGCACCCAGGGGAACGCCGACAATATTGGAAACCGTCAGGCCTGCAAGGATCACGGACACGGCGCGACCGCGAAATGCCTGCGGCACGAGGCCAACCGCGACCACCATGGCAATCCCGAAATAGGCGCCGTGAGCAATTGCGGTCGCGATGCGGAAGAGGAGCATAGCGGCGAAATCGGGCGCAAGCGCACAGGCGATCTGGCCCAGGCAAAAGGCGATCGTCAGAGCGATCAGAATGGTCCGGCGCGAAACCTGTCGCGTCGCCATGGTCAGGAGCGGCCCGCCGAGTGCGATTCCCAGTGCGTAACCCGATACCAGATAGCCGGCAAAAGGGATCGAGACATCAAGACCCTGCGCCACGTCCGGAAGAATGCCCGCGATGACGAACTCGGTCGTGCCGAAAGCAAAGGCGGCCAGAAACAAAGCGAAGAGGGGTAAGGGCACGATGACGTTCCATATAAAGGAATAGGGATTTCTTTATATCGCCGGCGATGGCGGTATCAAGTGCAAGTTGTTGCCGATGGCGTTATCAACATAAAGTCGGCTTTTCGAATTGTGTTGCGGCCCCGCGAGCAAGCGCCATTTCGTGAGCCGATCCTTGACAAGCGCGGAATGTTTGTGAAGTTTGACTGTCATGAGTGAGGTGGCTGATTGGTTATCTGATACAAGTCCTATCAGTCGGAAAAACGCTGCCGAGGCAGTGTTTGAGGATATTCGTTCGGCGATAACATCGGGACGGTTGGTGGTCGGGATGCGACTGCCCGCCGAGTCGCAGCTTGCCACGCGTTATGGTGTCAGCCGCCCGATCATCCGCGAAGCACTCCGTTCGCTTCAGACGCTCGGCCTCACCCAGACGCGCACGGGCAGCGGCACCTATGTTTTGACCTCCACTCCCGGTCCGGAACTCCATTATGGCGGTTATTCCGCCCGCGACCTGATCGAGGCGCGTCCGTTCATCGAAGTTCCCGCCGCAGGTTGGGCGGCGCTACGGCGCACGGGGCAGCAATTGGCGCGATTGCTTGAACTTTGCGATGAGATGGACCGGGAAGAAGACCCTCTGAAGTGGGTAACTCTGGACTCGGAATTCCATTCGATGATTGCCGAATCTTCCGGAAACGCCGTCTTTTCCAAGATCGTTTCCGACGCCCGCGATGCACTGATGCGCCAGTCGGAGCTTGTCAACATGATGGCCCAGCGCCGCGTGGCCTCGAATGTCGAGCACCGCCGCATCGTCGAGGCGATTGCGGCGGCATCGGAGGAGGGGGCCATCGCGGCAATGGAGGCCCATCTCGGTCAGGTTAAGCGCGTGGTGACCACGATCATCGGCGAGGATCAGCCGCATCGTTGAGACCAGCGGGCAAGTTGGCGAGGCGCTCCGGCCGCAGTGCCTCGAAGAGCTCCTCTGCGGTCAGATATCCATGGTCCAGCACGATTTCCGGCACTGTGCGTCCGGTTGCCAGCGCCTCCCGAGCGACCTTGGTTGCCGCCTGATAGCCGATCAGCGGATTGAGTGCCGTCGCAAGGCCGATCGATTCCTGCAGGCGCTGCGCCATCAGAGCCGGATTGGCCGTGATGCCATCGATGCAGCGTTCGGCGAGGATATGGCAGGCCGCGGTCAGATGTATGATGCTTTCCGACAGCGAACGCACGATAATCGGCTCGAAGGCATTGAGTTGCAGTTGCCCCGCTTCTGCCGCCATGGTCACGGTGATGTCGTTGCCTATGACGGAGAACGCCACCTGATTGACCATTTCCGGGATTACGGGATTGACCTTGCCGGGCATGATGCTCGAGCCCGCCTGCATCGCCGGCAGCGTGATCTCGCCGATGCCGGCGCGAGGACCGGAAGAGAGCAGGCGCAGGTCATTGCAGGTCTTCGACAGCTTGACTGCGACGCGTTTCAGTACGCCGGAGAGGTGGACGAAGGCGCCGGGGTCCTGTGTTGCTTCGATGAGGTCGCTTGCGGTAACCAGCGGGCGGCCCGTCAGCCGGGCAAGATGGGTGCAGGCAAGGGCGGCATAGCCGACAGGTGCATTAAGGCCGGTGCCGATGGCAGTAGCGCCGAGATTGACCTCATGCAGGAGAGCGGCCGATTCGATCAGGCGGGATCGATCTTCCCCGAGCATGACGGCAAAGGTCCTGAATTCCTGACCAAGCGTCATCGGCACGGCGTCTTGCAGCTGCGTGCGGCCAATCTTTAGAATGCGGTCAAATTCCTTGGCCTTGCGTTCGAAGGCCTCCTGCAGCGTTTCCATTGCCGCCGCGAGATTGTCGATTGCTTCGATGAGCGCGACGTTGACGGCCGTCGGATAGGCGTCGTTGGTGGATTGGCTTAGATTGACGTGATCGTTCGGGTGAAGGTGAGTATAGTCGCCTTTGGCATGGCCGAGCAATTCGAGCGCGCGGTTGGCGATGACCTCATTGGCGTTCATGTTGGTGGAAGTGCCGGCGCCGCCTTGAATCACGTCGACGACGAACTGGTCGTGAAGCTCGCCGGCGCGGATTTCGCGGCAAGCGCGCACGATTGCATCGAGCTTGTCTTCGCTCAGCAAGCCCAGTTCGTGATTGGCAAGAGCCGCTGCTTCCTTGACGAAGGCCAAGCCTCGGATGAGATGCGCATAGCGGCCGATCGGTGTTCCCGTCACCTGGAAATTCTCCACGGCTCTTGCCGTGTGCACCCCCCAATAAACCTCGGCGGGAATATCCTTCTCGCCCAGCAGGTCATACTCGCTTCGCGTCTTGACCACATTATCCTCCTACATGGAAATCAAGCTAAATCTGTCAAGCTGTATGACAGATTTAGAAATCAGTTATCCCTTAGCTCCCGCCGCGTCAATAAGTGTCGTTTGGCTTGACCCGCCGTTATTTCTGTGTCTAAGAGGAAATCTGTCATACAGCATTACAGCATGACCGGCGATCGCTAAGTTCGATCGACGGCCAGATTAAGGCAATGGCATCCGGTCGGGTGCAACACCAGCACCCCGGATCCGCTCATGGACAAACGGCTCGAGGGAGGAGCAATGTCAGTCGAACCTATTCAGAATATTCCGGCGGATCGCCGGCCGCCGGTCAATGAGGACCTTGGCTATCACAAGGCCTTGAAGCCGCGGCAGATCCAGATGATCGCCATTGGCGGCGCGATCGGCACCGGTCTTTTCCTTGGCGCAGGCGGACGCCTTGCCGCGGCAGGTCCGGCTCTCATCTTCGTCTATGCGCTCTGCGGTTTCTTTGCCTTTCTCGTGTTGCGCGCGCTTGGCGAACTGATCATGCATCGCCCGAGCTCCGGCTCCTTCGTTTCTTACGCCCGCGAGTTCTATGGCGAGAAGATGGCCTTTGCCGTCGGCTGGATGTACTGGCTGAACTGGGCCATGACATCGGTTGCCGATGTGACGGCCGTCGCCCTCTACATGAATTTCTTCAAGCACTACGTGCCCTGGCTGGCCGGTATCGACCAGTGGGTCTTCGCGCTGATCGCGCTGCTGGTGGTGCTGGCCATGAACCTTCTATCGGTGAAGGTCTTCGGCGAGCTCGAATTCTGGTTCAGCCTGATCAAGGTTCTGGCGCTGGTCAGCTTCCTCGTCATTGGCATCTATTTCGTCGTGTCAGGTACGCCGATTGCCGGTCATTCAGCAGGCTTCAGCATCATCAGCGATAGCGGCGGTTTCTTTCCCAATGGCATCTTGCCGGCCTTCGTCATCATACAGGGCGTGGTCTTTGCCTATGCATCGATCGAACTGATCGGCACGACCGCTGGCGAAACCGAAGATCCGCGCAAGGTGATGCCGGGTGCGATCCGCACGGTAGTTGCCCGTCTGTTGGTCTTCTATGTCGGCTCGGTCCTGCTTCTGTCGCTGCTTCTGCCCTATACGGCCTACAAGGCGGGTGAGAGCCCGTTCGTCACCTTCTTCGGGACGATCGGCATCCAAGGTGCCGATATCATCATGAACCTCGTCGTGCTGACGGCCGTTCTGTCCTCGCTCAATGCCGGCCTTTATTCGACGGGTCGCATCTTGCATTCGATGGCGGTTTCGGGCTCGGCACCGGCAGCGCTCGCCAAGATGAATAAGGCCGGCGTGCCTTATGTCGGCATCGCCGTGACGGCTGTCGTGACCGTCATCGGCGTGGCGCTGAACGCCGTCGTTCCGTCGGCCGCTTTCGAGATTGCCCTCAATATCTCGGCGCTCGGTATCATCTCCGCCTGGGGCGTGATCGTATTGTGCCAACTGAAGCTCTGGAAGTTGTCGCAGCGCGGCGAGATGGCCCGCCCGGATTTCCGCATGTTCGGCGCGCCCTACACCGGTATCCTGACGCTCGTTTTCCTCTTCGCGGTACTGGTGCTGATGGCGCTCGACTATCCCGTCGGCACGTGGACGATTGCGTCCCTCATCCTGATCGCACCGGCTCTTGTCATCGGCTGGTATCTGTTGCGTGACCGCATCTATCGGCTGGCGGCCGAGCGGGGCCAGTCGTGACGGCAGGGCAAGTCAATCCGCTGGTGGCAGTCATTGCCACCGGCGGCACCATTGCAAGCGAGCGCACCAATAGCGGCGCCAGCATACCGTCGTTGACGGGTGAAAGCCTGCTGGCGCTTCTTCCCAACATGCCTGTCGATCTCAGACCCATCGAGCTGATGGCGAAGGATTCGGCGAGCCTGACGCTCGCTGACATGCAGGAGATTAGCGACAAGGTCGGCGAACTGCTCGCCGATGATGCCATCAGCGGCATCGTCATTTTGCATGGTACGGACGCCATGGAAGAGACGGCGCTGCTTGTCCATCTGCAGCATGGCTTGATTAAGCCCGTCGTGTTTACCGGTGCGCAATTTACCGCTGATCATCCCAAAGCCGACGGACCGGGTAATCTCGCCGCGGCCGTTGCCGCAGCCGTCGATCCGGCCAATGCGGGCCGCGGCGTGCTCGTCTGTTTCGGCGGCCGCCTGCTGCCGGCTTGGGGGCTTTATAAGCACTCTTCCGATGTTGCCGACGCTTTTCGACAATCGCGGCCGCTCGAAAATCCGCCAAGCCCGTGCCTTGCGGCGGCACTTGATAACGTGCGGATTGATGTCGTCGCAATCTACCCTGGCTGTGACTCGGTGCATGTGGATGCGAGCCTTAGGGCCGACGCCCATGGCATCGTTCTGGCTGCCCTCGGTTCCGGCAATGCCAATCCGCGTCTGGTCGAAGCCGTCAGGCGGTGTGCCGATGTCGGCGTACCCGTCGTGGTTTCCAGCCGCGTACCGGATGGATTGCTTGTTTCCAGCTATGGCGGTGGCGGCGGCGGGCATGACCTTGCTGCGGCCGGGGCAATCCATTCCTCGACGCTACGCCCGGGGCAGGCGAGAATTTTGCTGGCATCCCTCGTCGCGTCCGGTGCAAGCGCGGAGGCGATCGAGCACACGTTTGCGGACTTCGCCAGCGACCCTACGCCCTGATTGCAGCCACGAAAACGGGCCGCCCCTCGATTGACGGCGCGGCCCGAACATTCGCTGAATACTGTCTTCGTTATGCCGTTTGCGTTGCCTTGGCGACGACGACGGGGATCAGGAGGTCGCCCCAGTTGCCGTTGCCGCCGTGGTGACGGGCCGAGCGGACGAGCTCGACCGAAACGCCGGCCTCGACCGCATTCATGACGGTTTGGTTGAGGCGATGCAGTTCGTTGGCCAGCATGCGGATGACCGCCTGCTGATCGGCATTCATGGTGAGAGATTGCTCCTCCGCTCTCTCGCGAACGCGTGCTATCGATGCCATGTCATTCTCCTCCTAATTTCCTGATATCACTCTGCTGCCGGTTTGAATTGGGCATGCTCTGTCGATCCGTGCATGGCCGTTGTCGATGACTGGCCGCCGGTGATCGCCAGCGAGACCGCATCGAAATAGCCGGTGCCCACTTCGCGCTGGTGCTTGGTGGCGGTGTAGCCATTGGCCTCGGCTGCAAATTCGGCTTCCTGCAGCTCGGAGTAAGCGGCCATCTGGCGAGCCTTGTAGCCGCGGGCGAGCTCGAACATGCCGAAATTCAGCTGGTGGAAGCCGGCAAGCGTGATGAACTGGAACTTGTAGCCCATGGCGCCAAGCTCGCGCTGGAATTTTGCGATCGTCGCATCATCCAGGTTCTTCTTCCAGTTGAAGGACGGCGAGCAATTGTAAGCTAGCAGCTTGCCCGGATGGACCCGATGCACGCCTTCGGCAAATTTACGTGCCTGTTCCAGATCCGGTTTCGACGTCTCACACCAGATGAGGTCGCAATGCGGTGCATAGGCGACGGCACGGGCGATGCAGGGCTCGATGCCGTTCCTGACCTGATAGAAGCCTTCGACCGTGCGTCCGGCGTCGTAGTCGACGAAGGGTCGGTCGCGCTCGTCGATGTCCGAGATCAGAAGCTTCGCTGCTTCGGCATCGGTGCGCGCCACGACAAGGGTCGGCACGCCCATAACGTCGGCGGCAAGCCGCGCCGCGTCGAGATTGCGGATATGCGCCGCCGTCGGAATGAGCACCTTGCCGCCGAGATGGCCGCATTTCTTCTCCGATGCCAACTGGTCCTCGAAGTGGACGCCGGCCGCACCCGCCTCGATATAGGCCTTCATGATCTCGAAGGCATTGAGGGGGCCACCGAAGCCCGCTTCGGCATCGGCGACGATCGGCGCAAACCATGTGTCAACGGAAGGCCCTTTGCCTTCGGCGGTTTCGATCTGGTCGGCCCTTTGCAGCGTGCGGTTGATGCGCTTGGCCAACTCTGGACCCGCATTGGCAGGATACAGCGATTGGTCGGGGTACATGGCCGAGGCCGTATTGGCGTCGGCGGCGACCTGCCATCCCGAGAGATAGATCGCCTTCAGGCCGGCGCGAACCATCTGCATGGCCTGATTGCCCGAAAGCGCGCCAAGCGCATTGACGAAATCCTCCTCGTGAATGAGCTGCCAGAGACGGTTCGCACCCATTTCGGCCAATGAGTGCCGAATGGTGATCGAGCCGCGCAGCCGCTCCACATCCGCGGCCTGATAGGGGCGCTCGATACCATCGAAACGTCCGGCGGGCGCGCTGGGAACCAGTTTGTAAAAATCTGTCATACTATTCTCCCGATACTTTTCTCTCGATCCTCCGATCGATCTCGACTGCATAACTATTTTTACAACATTGATGCTGAAACAGCGAGCAAAACTGGAAAATGCTGTTAGATAAAAGGGTTATGATGTGTTATTGTTGACATCCGTTTTCGGTAAAATTGTAAATCTTGTAAAAGGTTGCCGACTGAAGAATTGTAAAAGGTATGACTCATGGTTGAGCGCAAGATCTTTGCCGGCCCGAAGGTTCGGCGCATCCGCATGGGCCTCGGTCTGACGCAGACGACGATGGCGCAGGCGCTCGATATCTCGCCGTCCTATCTCAATCTCATCGAGCGCAATCAGCGGCCACTGACCGTACAATTGCTGTTGAAGCTGTCGGCGGTCTACAAGGTTGATCTCGACGAATTGCAGGGCGAGCAGGGCGGCAGCGCAGGGCAATTGCGTGAAATCTTTGCCGATCCATTGCTGGCAGGCGAGATCCCCGGCGATCAGGAGCTGATCGAACTCGCCGAAGCTGCGCCGAATGCGGCAAACGGCATGATCCGGCTTTATCGCGCCTATCGCGAGCAGGCCGCAAGACTGTCCGATCTCGCCGAGCTTCTAGCCCGCGAGGGCAGGGTTGCCGAGGTCGCCGGACCGCGCCTGCCGCTCGACGAGGTTCACGATCGCCTGCAGTCGCGCCCAAATTTCTTTGCTCGCATCGAAGATGCTGCGGAAACCTTCCATGAACGCCTATCGCCCGGCGACGACCTGACGGGCGCTTTGAAGGCATGGCTAAAGGCCGAGCATGGCATCGCGGTACGCCTGTTGCCGGTGCACGCCATGCCTGGCTTGCGTCGGCGCTATGACCGGCATTCGATGCGGCTTTTCCTGTCGGAGCGTCTGTCGCCCTTTGATCAGATCCGGGAGATTGCGACAGAAGTCTCTCTTTTGGCCCTGCGCGAGGAGATCGCCGCCGAGCTGACCTCCCTCACGCTTTCGACACCAGAAGCCAACCGCATCGCCCGCTTCGAGCTGGCGCGCTACGCGTCCCATGCGCTTCTGATGCCCTATGGCGCCTATCTTTCGGCAGCGCAGCGACTGCATTATGATATCGAAGCCCTCGGCGCTCGCTTCGGCGTCTCCTATGAGCAAGCCGCGACGCGGCTGAGCAGCCTGCAGAGACCAGGCGCATCCGGCATTCCGTTTTTCCTGATGGAGATCGACAATGCCGGCCATCGCCTGCGCAAGGCGGGCGCCCAAGGCTTTCCGCAGGCGCGCTTCGGCGGCGGCTGTCCGAAACTCAACATCCATGCCGCCTTCGCTCAGCCCGGACAGATATTGGTGGACGCTGCCCAGATGCCTGACGGGGCCGGCTTCCTGACCGTATCGCGAACGATTGAGGGACCGCGAGCCGATTTCGGAGAAAGGGTACGCCGCACGGCACTTCTGATCGGCTGCGATATCGCCCATCGTGACGAGGTGGTCTATGGCAAGGGGTTGGATGCCAATCAGACCCCAATCGGCCCCGCCTGCCGCCTATGCGAACGGCAGGGCTGTCTGGCGAGAGCCGAGCCGCCGGTGACGCGCCCGCTTGGCCTCGATGAAATGGCGGCCGGTCTCAGTGTGTTCGATTTTCAGTGATTGCCTTGATTGCCATTGTTGAAAATAAGGCCTGAACCTCGCCGCGACGAGTGGAAGACCTAGCCTCATCGAGAATGCTGCGCTCGCGACCGGGCTTTCAAAGCGAACGGGATCGGCGGATCACCTCGGCCCGCGTCGGTGCCCCGGATCGTCCTCCAAAGGACTCGCACTTGATGGCAGCGGCTATGGAGGAAAAGCGGATTGCGTCTGCCGGCGCCATTCCCTCGGCAATCGCCAGCGCGAAGGCGCCGTGGAAGATGTCTCCTGCGGCAAGCGTGTCGACGGCTTTGACGGAAATGGTCGGGCAATGCGCGACGGCGTTGTTTTGCTCGTCGAACCAGTAGCTGCCGGCCGACCCTGCCGTGATGCAGATGAAAGCATGATCGAAGCGCTGTTTCAGACGATGCGCCATCGCGGACACATCGCTCGCTCCCGTCAGGCGCTGTGCGGCCGGCTCGGAAAAGACAATATGGGTCGCTTCCGGTGCCAGTCGTTCGATGATGCCGTCAGGAGCCACGTCGCCGTCGAGAATGGCGGGCTTGCCCATCGCTCTGGCAGTTTTGAGAACCTGCAGCGCCAGCGCCGGCCAGCGAACGTCCACCAGCACAGCATCGAATGCAGCGATATGCTCGGCCGTGAATTCCTTCACCGTATGGTGCAGCTTCGGATCGTAGAAGGGAACGATCAGCCTTTCGCCGTCATCGTCCACCAGGATCGTCGAGACAGCGGAACGGGCGCCGCCTACACGCAGCATGCCGTGCATATCGATGCCGGCGGCATCCAGATCGCGGATAATGCGCTCGCCGGTATCGTCGTCACCAACGGCGCCCCACAGGCTCGCCTCGCCACCGAGCCGGACAATGACGTAGGCAGCGCTGGAGGCCATGCCTTCGGTGATCTGCAGCATGTCATAAGGCAAAACCTTCCCCTGACCGTGCGGAAGGGTATGGACGCGAAAGAGCGTATCGAGAACAGCGGCGCCGACGCAAAGAACGTGCTTGGCCGCGCCGGCGGGCGGATCGAAGATGGATGGAGCGGTCAAAGTCGCTTTCCGCTTGCCTTGTCGAAAAGATGGATGCTTGCCGGATCGACGCCGATTTCGATCTTGTCGCCGAAGCGGATATCCAGCCGCTCGCGGAACAGGCAGGAGATTTCCTCGCCGCCGCAATCGAGCTTGACATAGATCTCAGATCCCGTGCCTTCGACAATGCCGACGCTTGCCGACAGGCCGCTTGCCGCAGCGCGGATATGTTCGGGCCTGATGCCGTAGACGAGGGGACGTCCCCCGTGCTCCGCGATCGGAAAGCCCTCCGGCAAGGGCAGGATGAGACCCTTGTCGCTGCGGAAGGCGCCCTCCTCGATCCTGCCGTCGATGAAGTTCATCGAGGGCGAACCGATGAAACCCGCGACGAACAGGTTGGCTGGACGATCGTAGAGTTCGAGCGGCGCGCCGACCTGCTCGATCAGGCCGCCATGCAGCACGACGATCTTGTCGGCCATGGTCATTGCCTCGACCTGATCGTGTGTCACGTAGATCGTCGTTGTGCCGACGCGCTGATGCATGGACTTGATCTCGCCGCGCATCTGCACGCGCAGCTTTGCGTCGAGGTTGGAGAGCGGCTCGTCGAACAGGAAGACCTGCGGATCCCGCACCAGTGCGCGGCCCATGGCGACGCGCTGGCGCTGGCCGCCGGAAAGCTGACGAGGCAGACGATCCAGCAGATTTTCCAAACCGAGGATGGCGGCCGCCTTCTGCACCTTGGCCGCGATTTCCGAAGCGTTTGCCTTTTTCAGTTTCAGCGCAAAGCCCATGTTTTCGGCGACCGTCATATGCGGATAGAGCGCATAGTTCTGAAAGACCATCGCGATATCGCGGTCGCGCGCCGGCAGATGGCTGACTTCGCGCCGACCGATATGAATTTCACCGTCGCTGACCTCTTCAAGCCCGGCGATCATGCGCAGCAGGGTGGACTTTCCGCAGCCCGAAGGGCCGACGAGGACAACGAATTCGCCGTCGGCGATATCGACGCTGATATCGTGAATGACCTTCACCTGGCCATAGCGCTTCTGGATGCTCTGTATATTGACGGGTGCCATGAATGTGATCCTTTCCAAAAGGGGAGGCGGTCATTTGACCGCGCCGGCCGTCAGACCGGCGATGATCTGCCGTTGCGCGAACATCGTCAGCACGAGCACCGGCAACGTCACGATCAGGGCCGCCGCCGCAAGCGGTCCCCAGCTCACCTGCTCGAAGGAGAGCATGTTATAGACGGCCACCGGCAGTGTGCGGGTCTCGCGGCTCGCAAGCACGATGCCGAAGACGAAATTGTTCCACGAGAAGATGACCGAAAGAATGAAGGCGACGACGATGCCGGGACGGGCGATCGGCAGGGCGACGAGGCGGAAGACTTGCCATGGCGTCGCGCCATCGATGCTTGCCGCCTCCTCCAGTTCCATCGGCGTCGTCTCGAAATAGCCGATCATGATCCAGACGACGATCGGCACTGTGACGACGAGATGGATGATGATCTGCGGCCAGAGCGTTCCAAGCAGATTGAGCCATTGGAACAGCAAAAACAACGGGATGAGGAAGGAAAGACCGGGCGTCATGCGAGCGATCATAATGACGACGGCAGACTTCTCTGCCTTCAGTCGCGCGATGCCGTAGCCGGCCGGCACGCCGATGACGAGCGCGAGCAGGGTGGCCGCCCCCGTGACGAGAATGGAGTTCCAGAAATAGAGGAAGAAGTTGTTTTCCTGGAAGACATTGACGTAGTTCGCCCAGGCGAAACGGTCCGGAATGAGGATTGGCGGATAGGCGCCGTTATCGATCTCGTATTTCAGCGACAGCGAGATCATCCAGAGGAAGAACAGAATAACGGGCGAGACGATGACCAGGGCCACGAAGAACAGGCCGATACGGTTGAGTGTCGAGCGTTTCATCTCAATGTCCCTCCGCGTCGGTCCATTTCGTCCGCTGCCGCATCATCAGGAGGATGAAGGAGAGCGCGACGATGAGGATGAAGAACACCACAGCCATGGCCGAGCCATAGCCGATGTCGTAATAGGAAAAGGCGGTGTTGTAGAGGTAGATGTTGATGGTCTCGGATGCCGTTCCCGGGCCGCCCTGCGTCATCGCATAGATGATGTCGAAGCTCTTGATCGCATCGATACCGCGGATGATGACGGCGATCATCAAGAAGGGCGAGATCATCGGCAGCGTCAGATAACGGAACTTCTGCCAGGCGTTGGCGCCGTCGATTTCGGCGCTCTCATAAGGTTCGCGCGGCACGGAGGCGAGGCCGCCGAGCACGATCAGCATGACCAGCGGCGTCCATTGCCAGACTTCGACCAGAACAAGCGAGGGGATGACGCTTGTCTGGTTGTAGATCCATTCCTGCGGTCCGATGCCGACAAATGATAGCAGGTAGTTGAGCACGCCGAGTTGCGGATGGAACATCATGGTCCAGACGAGGGCCACGGCAACCGGCGTTGCCATCATCGGCATGACGAAGATGCCACGCAGGAAACCGCGCAACGGAAAGTTCGCATCGAAGATGAGTGCGGCCAGCGTTCCGAAGATCAAGGGGCCGACGACGGAGAGCACGGTATAGAAAACCGTGTGCCAAAGGGATTCCCAAAAGCGTGCGTCAGTCGCCAGCCGCACATAATTGTCCCAGCCGACGAAACTCTGCGATTGACCGAGCGTCCACTTGTTCACGCTCATCCACAGGGTGAAAACCCAGGGAAAGACGATGACAGCGGCAATCACGATCAGCGCGGGGATGACGAAGGGCCAGTAGTTGGTAGCAAGCCGTTGCGGCTTGCTCCTTCCTTTGGTTGCCTTCGCCGCAGTATCTTCGATGCTCACAGAAGCCATCATCCCTCGCTTCGTGCCAGAACCGGCTCGAACTGGGCGGTCGCCGTCTTCAGTTCAGCTGCGGGATCTGCGCCACCGATCATGTTCGTCAGCGCGACACCGTAGATGTCGCGGAACTCGGTGACCGGGATGATAACGGGCAGCGCGAGCTGAGAGACCTTGGCGGAGCCGGCGACAGCATCGAGCCAGGCACCCGGCATCTTCACACCCTCGCGCACCTTCTGATCCTCCAGGATGGATTGGCGGAAGGGAACACCGGCGCCTGCCTGCAGGAGGCGCGCGCCCATGTCGTGCGAAATCGCCCATTGGCAGAAGAGATAAGCGGCTTCCTTTTTCTGGCTGGCCGCCGTCACGCCGAGGCCGTCGCCGGTCGTCGCCGCTGCCTGCGCATTCGGTCCTTTCGGCATGACGCCGTAGCCAACCTGGCCGACGACGCGGGATTTTTCCGGGTTTTCGATCGGCGGCGCAAATCCGACGCCATCGACCCACATGCCGATCTTGCCCTGCAGGAAGGCCGATTGCGCTTCGGCCCAGTTGAAGCCGGAGACACCCGGAGGCGCCGATTTCGTCATCAGGCGCTGATAGAGCTTGGCAGCGTCGACCGCGCCCTGCGATTCCGTCTGCAGCTTGCCGTCAGCCGAAAGCGGCGTCGTGCCATAGCCGAGCATGAAGGTCGTCCACACCGGCGCGTTGGCATTCTTCAGGCCGCGTGCCACGAAGCCGTAGGTATTGGTCGACTTGTCGGTCAGCGCCTCGGCGGCCTTCGCCATATCTTCGAAGGTTTCCGGATAGGCGAGGCCCTTCTTCTCGAACAGGGCCTTGTTCCAGTAGACGATCCAGTAGTCGACCGAGAAGGGCAGGGAGCGCATGACGCCTGCGGAATCCTTGGCGAACTTCAGGCCAGCCTCGGCGAAATCGCTCTCCGTCAACGACGGATCGGTGAGCGACGGGTCCTTCATGAAGCCGCTGATATCGGCAAGCCAGCCGCCCTTTTCGAACTGGCGCTTCTGGACGTGATAGCTCAGATGCACGACGTCGAAGCTTGGCTTGCCGGAGCTGAGCTCGATCGTGGTCTTCTGTCGCTGCTGTTGTTCCGGCGTCGCCTCGGCATTGACCTTGATGCCGGTCAGGGCTTCGAACTCGCTTAGGTATTTGAGGATCGTCTCGCTGCGCGGGCTCTTGACCAGATTGACCTCGAGCGTCGTGCCGGCAAAGCGCTTCCAGTCTACCGCGGCTGAGGCGGTGCGCACGCCCATAAGGCTCGTTGCGCCTAGTGCGGCCGTGCCGGCCATGAAGCCGCGACGTGTCGGATTGAAAAATGACGATGACATGTTGTTCCTCCTCCTCTGGCCGAAAATCTCCTCATTCGCGGCCTGTTGTCTAAAGCTGTTTACATCTTTAACGCGCGATCCCGCGCTCCGCCGATATGGGCTACCAGCGCGGTAACCGCCTCTTCGGCTGAGCGCCTCTTAATGGCTTCAAGCACTTTCAGATGCTCTTCCATAACCGGGCCGACATGGCCGTTGATACGAAACCTGTCCTGGCTGATCAGCCGCATCTTGATCGAATTGACCCGATAGGCATTCGAGATGATCGTGTTGCCGAGCGCATCGATGAAGGCATCGTGCATGCCCCAGTCCACCGACTGCGCGTGAAGTTCGAGTTCTTGCGAGCTGTCGCCGGCCCGAATGGCATCCGCGATATCGCGATGGTCCTTCAAAAGCTTGGCAATCGTCTCGTCTGACGCCGAATAGGTGAACAGCGCGACGGCTTCCTTTTCCAGAAAGAGACGGAGCTGGAAAGCCTCCCGGATCAGGTCGAGATCGATATGCGCGATCTGCAATCCGCGCTGTGGAACCGTCTTGATCAGCCCTTCGGCCTCCAGGCGCGGGATCAATTCGCGGATCGCGCCGAGCGTCAGTCCCGTTAGTTCGACTAACCGCCGCTGCGATATGAATTGCCCAGGGCGAACGTCGCGCGCCAAAAGATGGCGCGTGAAGCTCTCATAGGCTTTCTCTCTCAACGTCGTCTGTTCGCCTGGTCCGTCCATCGGGAGCTCCGGGCTGTTCGGTTAGGCTGCCTTGGCGCGAAACAGCGCGCCGAAAGCGGCAAAGAGCGTGTCGGAATCTTGGCTGTTCAATGCCACGAGCGGCGGACGTACAGCGAGCCAGCCATCGTTGTCAGTCAAACAGGCGAGAATGGCCTTGATCGAGGGGATGACCGGATAGTTCAGCAGTTGCCCGACGAAGCGCTCCACATTGGCGTCGTCGATGCCCTTTTCCGCCATGACCTGAACTTCGCGAGGAAGGAGATTTGCCATGCCGGAGATTGCTCCCTGTCCGCCGAGCCGAACGCCGCGGGCCAGATGCCGCTCGTCACCGATCAGTATGATGAGATCGCCATGCGTCTTCAGCAACTCCTCGGTATAGGGCCAATCGCCGGAGGAGTCCTTGACGCCGACAACAACATCCGGAAATGCGGCGCGCAGGCGGCCGACCAGCGAGATCGAGAGCGGCACCATCGTCACCGACGGAATATTGTAGACGATCACGTCGCGGGCATGGGTGCCGAGCATGGTGAAAACGGCCGAAAACCATTTGAAGAGGCCGTCGTCGCTGACATTCTTGAAGTAGGAGGGTGGGGCGAGGAGAATGTTGCGGACACCTTGTGCCAGCGCCTGTCCAGCCTGGGCAGCGGCATCCTCGGCGGCATCGACGAGCACGCCCATGACGATTTGCTTGGGCGCAATGCCGGCGGCGAGCATCGCGGCCAGAACCTGCTTGCGCTCCTGCATGCCGATCGACGCGCCTTCGCCCGTGGTGCCGAAAAGGGTGACGCTCTTGCAGCCATTGGCAAGGCAATGCTTCGCCTGCTCGATCACGCCTGGGATTGCAATCTCGCCATCCGCGTCGAAAGCTGTTGCCAGCGCGGCCGACAGGCCAAAATTCTCACTCATCCGATCCTCCCAAACTCATGAGTTAGTGCGTAGCATACTGACATGTTAGTTGTAAAGTAAAGTTCGTTTCAGTGATGCATATGTGATTTACTGGATGAGGAAGAGCATCGCGAGGGAACTTCCGCCGCGACGAATATTGGATATGCAGCGTGCTGTTGCCGCCGAATTTTGTGGCGCAGACCATGCTTGGCTCGACCGCGCGGAGAAAGCACGATCAGCGACGTTGCAATGATATCGCTTGTTAGGCTGGCGAGGTGTTAGTTCCCGACAGGCACATAATCGAGCCCGCCATCGATCTGCGAAGGCCGCCCGTCGAGGAAAAGCTCGCCGATGCGCGGCGCCGAGCGGGCGATGACCTTGCCGCGCTTGATAACGGCGAGGCGATTGGGTTTCAGGCGCAGCGCTTCCAGCGTGTCGACGGCCTGCAGTACGACGAAATCGGCATTGCAGCCCTTTTCCAGGCCGTAGCCTTCAAGGCCGAGCGTCCTGGCGGAGTTGACGGTGAGTGCGTCGAAGATCTTCTTCTTGTCTTCGATGCCCGCCATCTGCGCAACGTGGATGGCCATATGACCGACTTCGAGCATGTCGCCCGAGCCCATCGAATACCAGGGATCCATTACGCAATCGTGGCCGAAGGAGACGTTAAGTCCGGCATCCATCACTTCGCGCACGCGCGTCATGCCGCGCCGTTTAGGATAGGTGTCGTGCCGGCCTTGCAGCATGATGTTGATGAGCGGGTTGGGGATGACGTTGATCTTCGCCTCCGCCATCAATGGGATGAGCTTGGAGACGTAATAATTGTCCATCGAATGCATCGAGGTCAGGTGCGAGCCTGCGACCCGGCCCTGCAGTCCGAAGCGGATAGTCTCTGCCGCCAGCGTCTCGATATGGCGCGACATCGGATCGTCGGTTTCGTCGCAATGCATGTCGACGGGAAGGCCGCGATCGGCCGCGATCCTGCAAAGTGCCTCGACCGAGGCTCTGCCTTCATCCATCGTCCGCTCGAAATGCGGAATGCCGCCGACGATATCGACGCCCATGTCGAGCGCGCGTTCAAGAGAGGCCACGCCATCCTTGGCGCGATAGTAGCCATCCTGCGGGAAGGCGACGAGCTGCAGGTCGATATAGGGCTTGACCCTCTCCTTCACCTCCAGAAGCGCCTCGGCTGTCACCAGCTTTGGATCGGAGGTGTCGACGTGGCTGCGGATGAAGAGCAGGCCTTGGGTGACGGCGAGATCGCAGTAGCGCAATGCGCGATCGACAAGCTCCTCCTTCGTCACGATCGGGCGCAGCTCTCCCCAAAGCGCGATGCCCTCCAGAAGCGTGCCGGAAATATTCATGCGCGGCAGGCCAAGCGAAAGCGTCGCATCCATATGGAAGTGCGGATCGACGAAGGGCGGGCTCACCAGCCGGTTGGTCGCATCGATTTCTTCCTTTGCCTCGGCGGCGATCGAGGCTTCGATTGCTGCGATCTTGCCGTCCTTGACCGCAATGTCGATGCCCTTGCGGCCATCAGGCAGATTGGCGTTACGAATGATCAGATCGAACATGGAAGGCTCCTTGGATTATCTTTCGCCACGGCGATAGGGTTGCATCAGCGCCTGTGGCACGCGGGCACGCCTGCTCATGACGGCAAGGGCGACGATGGACAGGATATAGGGCGTCATCAGGAAGATCTGATACGGCACACCCTGCACCGCCGTCTGCAGACGCAGCTGGAATGCGTCGAAGAAGGCGAAGAGCAGGGCGCCGAACAGCGCCCGGCCCGGCCGCCATGATGAAAAGACGACAAGCGCGATGCAGATCCAGCCGCGGCCTTGCACCATGGTTGGAAAGAAGCTGTTGAAGGCGGAAAGCGTCAAGAAAGCGCCGCCCATGCCCATCAGGGCGCTGCCGGCAATGATCGCGCCATAGCGGATCTTCATCGGGTTGAGGCCTTGAGCCTCGGCCGCATGCGGGTTCTCACCCGTCATGCGGATCGCAAGCCCCGCCGGTGTGCGAAAGATGAGGTAGGCCATGACGAGCGCGACCAGGATTGCGAAATAAGTCGGGGCGGTCTGCGTGAAGAGAGCAGGGCCGATGAAAGGCAGGGTGGAAAGCCCGGGAATGGCGATCGGCTGGAACGGCGTAATGGTCGGCGGCGTCCCGGCGACGGGAACGATCAGCCGGAAGACGTAATAACTGAAACTGGATGCAAACAACGTCACACCGAGACCTGAAACATGTTGCGACAGGCCGAGCGTCACCGTCAGGGCCGAATGCAGAAGCCCGAAAATGCCGCCGGCGATCGCCGCGATCAGAAGTCCGGTCCACAGATCGGCGCCGTGATAGACGGAGAGCCAGCCGATCATCGCGCCGAAGGTCATGATGCCCTCGATACCGAGATTGAGGACACCGGCCCGCTCGCAAAGCAGCGCACCGAGCGTGCCGAAGATCAAGGGTGTCGCAATCCGCAACACGGCAGCCCAGAGCCCGGCCGAAGCAATGATATCGACAAGCGTGCTCATCGGCGGATCCTGTACTGGGTGAAGA
Source organism: Rhizobium sp. BK098 (assembly GCF_014193155.1). Taxonomy (NCBI): domain Bacteria; kingdom Pseudomonadati; phylum Pseudomonadota; class Alphaproteobacteria; order Hyphomicrobiales; family Rhizobiaceae; genus Rhizobium; species Rhizobium sp. BK098. The sequence goes on from NZ_JACHYY010000004.1 coordinate 538,255, forward strand.
ACAAGGCGATCAGCATCGTCAGCAGCGACAGGGCGACCGTGACGTCGGCGATGTAAGTGGGGATGCCGAGGCTGCGGCTCATTCCATCGGCGCCGACGAACATGGTTGCGGTGAAGATCGCCGCAAGCACGACGCCGAGCGGGTTGAGATTTGCCAGCATGGCGACGACGATGCCGGCATAGCCGAAGCCGGGTGAAAGATCTGTCGTGACGTAACCTTTGACGCCCATCACTTCGATCGCGCCGGCAAGGCCGGCCAGCCCGCCCGAAAGGCATGCGACCTTGAAGAGCGTTGAGCCGAAGCGAACGCCGGCAAAGACGGCGCCTGACGGATTGAGGCCTGCTGCCCGCGACTGCATGCCGAAGACCGTGCGCGACTGGACGAAATAGACGGCCGCCGCAATGACGATTGCAATTGCAAAGCCGATGTGGAGGCGCGACCGCGCGATCAGTTTCGGCAGCATGGCGTGATCGGCAAGCGCCTGGGATTGCGGCCAGCCGAACGCCGTCGGGTCCTTCAGCACGCCGTCAATCAGCATGGAGACGAAGAGAACCGCGATGAAATTCAGGATGAGGCTCGTCACAACCTCGTCGACGGAGAAGCGCAGCCGCAGCCATAGCGGCACGAGGATCAATATCATCCCGGCGAGCGCGCCGATGATCATCAACAGCGGAATGAGGATCGGGCCGGGCAGCCCGGCAAGCATTTTCGACCCGAAGGCCGCAACGGCAATGGCGCCGAAATAGAATTGTCCCTCGGCGCCGATGTTCCAGAGGCGGGCACGAAAGGCGACCGCGGCGGCCAATCCCGTCAGGATCAACGGCGTCGCGCGGGTCAGCGTCTCCGTTGCCGAAAGCCTGGAGCCGAAGGCACCGAGCAGGATCCGCCGATAGGCCTCGAAGACCGGCGCGCCGGCAATCGCAATCAGGATGCCGGCGAGTGCGAGCGCTGCGATGATTGCAAGCAGGGGAGCCAGGGTCATCATGTAGAGTGGGCGGTGCTCGCGCCGTTCAAATCGCATGTTCGGTCCCGCTCTTGTCTTTCCATTCTCCGGCCATCATCAATCCCAACAGGCGCGCATCGGCCTCACTGGCATCGATCGGTGCCGAAAGGCGACCGCCGACGATGGCCTGGATGCGATCGGCTAAGGCGATCACTTCGTCCAAATCCTCCGAGATCAATAGAACGGCGGTGCCTTGCCGGCGCGCTTCCAGAATGCGTCCGTGGACGGCGGCAACGGCCCCTTCGTCCAACCCGCGCGCTGGCTGGGCGGCGATCAGGATTCGTGGTCGTTCATGGAGATTGCGGCCAAGGATCAGCTTCTGCATGTTGCCGCCAGACAGCAGCCGGGTGCGGGTCGCGGCATTGCCGCCGCGCACATCGAACGCCTCGATGATCTCCTGCGCAAAGGCCATGCCGGCACTGCGGTCGACCAGACCATGCTTCGAATAGGAGGACAGGCGCTCGAGTACGGCATTCTCCCAGATCGCCATTTCGCCGATCGCACCATCACGATTTCGGTCTTCCGGAATGCGACCGATGCCGGCCTCGATGATCGCAGCCACATCAAGATCGCCGACGGGCTTATTGAACAGAAGAAGCTCGCCGGAAGAACGGTTTGCGGTGCCGGACAGGATCTGCCCCAGGTTCGCCTGGCCGTTACCCGACACGCCGATAATGCCCAGAACTTCACCGGCACGGACATGAAAGCTGATCTTCTTCAAGCGCTCGACGCCGCCGCTTTTGAGCGTGATGTCGCGGGCTTCGAGCGCAATAGCGCCGGGGATGCTTTTCTCGCGAGTTGGGCGCGTGACGCGATGTCCGACCATAAGTTCGGCAAGCTCGGCCTTGCTGGTCTGAGATGCCTGCCTTTCGGCTGCAACCTTGCCGCCGCGCAGGACGACGATACGGTCGGCCGTGGCCATGACTTCATCGAGCTTGTGGGAGATGAAGATCAAGGATAGGCCTTGTGCGGCCATCTGTTTCAGCGTCGAGAAGAGCTTTTCTGCCTCGATCTGGGTGAGAACGGCGGTCGGCTCGTCGAGGATCAGGATGCGCGCATCGTTGTAGAGCGCTTTCAGGATTTCCACCCGCTGCTGCTCGCCGACCGAGAGATCGCCGAGGCGGGCATCGGGGTCGACCTTCAGGCCGAAACGTTCTGAGATCGCCAGAAGCTTGTTGCGGGCCGCCGTCATTTGAGATGTGAGCGACCATAACCTCTCAGTCCCCGTCATGATGTTTTCGAGCACAGTCAGGTTTGGTGCGAGTGAGAAATGCTGATGCACCATACCGACGCCAGCCCGAATTGCGGCGCGCGGCTTGCCCTTTGGCAACTCCACATTGTCGATCAGGATGCGGCCGGTATCGGGCACATAGTGGCCGAAGAGGATGCTCATCAGCGTCGTCTTGCCAGCGCCGTTTTCTCCGAGCAGGGCAACGATCTCGCCCTTTGCCAAGGACAGCGAGATATTGTCATTGGCGAGGGTGCTGCCGAAACGCTTGCTGACACCTTCGATGGTGAGAACGGCTGTGGTCATGTCGCGAAGCCTGCAATCGGGAAGCGGTGTTGCCACCGTTGCTCGGCCTCGAGCGCAGATGCAAGCTGCAGCAACAGCTTATCCTCGCTCATGGGCGCCATCATCTGAATTGGCAGCGGCAATCCCTGGGCGTCTTTGCCGAAGGGGAGCGTGATTGCCGGGAAGCCGGATATGTTGGCGAGCGAGGCAAGCGGGGCGAAGGATGTCATGCGCTCGAGATGCAAATCGATGTCCGAGTGATCCGTGGGGAAAGAACCAATCGGCGGTGGTGCGGCGGCAAGCATGGGCATGACGATGACATCGACCCTGTCGAAGATTTCCCACAGAGTGCGGCTTGCCCTGACGGCGCCATTAAGCGAGCGCCAAAGGACTGTTGCCGGCATGGCGCGTCCGCGCATGATGAAGGCTTGCGTCATCGTCTCCACGAGGCGCACGTCCAGTTTGAGATCGTCAATCACGCCGGCGATATTGACGGAGATGATATCGCCAAAGGCACGCGCGCTGGCCTGGATGGCACTTTCCATCTCATCCCAACGGATGGATATCAGCGCGTTTCCTTGGTTTTCCAGGAACCTGGCCGCTGCTTCCACCGCTTGGGCCCGATCCGACTCGATAGCGTAGTGCCGCCCGGTATCGGTAAGGAGGCCGACGCGAAGTTTGCCCGTCTTGGCCGTGTGTTGAGCGATGTCCGCGTACGGCCCCCTTGTCCTTCCCCGGACAACATCGAAGATCGTTGCGGTGTCGCGCACGGAGCGGGTGACAGCGAGTTCGCTGGCGATGCCGCCGAGATGATTGCCGAAGGAGGGACCGGCGGGCACGGCTCCGCGCGTTGGCTTCAGCCCGACAAGGCCGCAGCAGGCGGCCGGCACCCGTATCGAGCCGCCCGCATCCGTCGCATGCGCGATCGCCACGATACCGGTGGCGACTGCGGCCGCGGCACCACCTGACGAGCCGCCAGCGGTTCTGCTCGGATCCAACGGATTTCGGCAGATCGGGCCGATTGCCGGCTCGGATGCGAGTGAGAAGCCGAATTCCGGACTTGTGCTCAAGCCGAAGACGCAGAGGCCGGCATCACGAAAGCGCTCTGCCAAATCGCTGTCAGCGCCTTTGCCGGCGCGGGCGAACAAGCGAGAGCCAGCGGTCACCGGCAGCCCCGGGAAGGGGCCGCCGAGATCCTTGGCGACCGTCGGCACGCCGGCAAAGGCGCGCCGCGCAAAGTGCTCGGGATGCACCGAGGCCTCCTGATCCAGGGCGAGCGCTGCCGCGAGCCCTGTTTCAGGATTGACATAGGCAATGGCGCCAAGCCCATCTTGCTCGGCGCAGGCATCAAGCGCAGCCTGCATGGCATCCACGCAGGTAAGCGTGCCGGATTTGATGGCGCCAGCTAGCTCCGTGGCATCGGCGTATGATGGGCTGCGCATGATCGCGCCACGCAGTTACTTCGGCTGATCCGCTACCTTCGGCACTTCGAAGGTCCCGGCCTTGATGTCGGCGCGGACCTTCTCCATTGCAGCTTCGGCCTCTGCTGGTGCGATGCCCTTCACATAGACGATGTCACTGCCGCCTTCCTTCATGAGACCATAGGCCGTATAGTTGCGGCCGACCGGTTTGCCGGCGGCAACGTCGGCGATCGCAGCATTGAGAATGGGACGGAAGTACCACATCGCATTGGCAAAGACGGTGTCCGGGTAGCGTGGCGTGTAATCGATCAGCGATCCCACCGATTTGATATGCCGCTCCTTGGCGGCATCCGCGGTGCCGATGCGTTCACCGAAGAGAATGTCGGCGCCGGCGTCGATCTGCGCGAGACCGGCTTCGCGTGCCTTCGGAGGATCGAAGAAGGTGCCGATGAAAGAGACGAGATGCTTGCAGTCGGGATTGACCGCTTTGACGCCGGCGGCAAAGGCATTGATCAGCATGTTGACTTCGGGGATCGGGATCGCGCCGACCGAGCCGACGACATTGGACTTGGTCATCTTGCCCGCCAGCATGCCGGCGAGATAGGCGCCGTCATAGTTCCAGGTGCCAAAGACGCCGAAATTGCTGCCGGCTGCCTCGCCGCTGGAGCCGAGAACGAAAGCCGTATCCGGATAGTCGGCGGCGACCTGGCGTGCTTCCTTCTCCACCGCATAGGCCTCGCCGATAATCAGTTTATTGCCCTGTTCGGCATATTCGCGCATGGCACGCGGATAGTCCGTGCCCGAAACGCCCTCGGAAAAGACGTATTCGATAACGCCTTCCTTGGCGGCATCTTGAAGTGCCTTGTGAAGACAGGAATTCCAGGCGTTTTCGACCGGCGAGGCATGAATGCCTGCCACTTTGAGCGGCGCGGCTGCGCGGGCAGCCGGCGCAAGAGCGCTGACGCTGAGAGCGATGCCTGATGCAATGACGGCACGGCGTGACAGTATGATTTCATTGGTCATTTTTTAGTTCCCCAGCTTTTTGATCAATTGGTAAAAATCATATGGGGAGGCTAAAAATGTGTCAAGCGATCCCGGTGCTCAAATAATGTGCTGGGTGGCCGATATCCGCTCGTTGCCAGTGGCGGCACGGTCGCTATTTCATCGCTTCAGGCGCAACGATCTGACGGGCTTGGCTGGTAAGCACTTCACTCTGCGATCCGTTCGATCATATGGCCGATCGCCTGACGGTAGCGGTCAGCATCGCCGCCGGCATCGATCGCAAGGGCGGCCCGATCGAAGGCGGCCGATAGAATGTCGGCAAGCGCGTCCACCGGAGTGCCGGAATTACGGCCGTGATTGAGCGTTGCTTGCAAACCCTGTCTGAGAGTGAGGGCTGTCGTCTCTTCGTCCAGTTTTTTCATCTCCGTAAAGCCCAGCACCGTCGGTCCTTCGATCAGCAGAAGTCGAGTGCGACCATTAACCCGCATGGCATCGAGATAGCCGTTGCTGCCGGCAATTAACGCGTCGCGAGCAGGAAGCTGCGCCGGCGTCGCTTGCTCGATGGTGCGGGTGACCGCCAGCGCCTCCTCTCTGACGACGGCGCGAAAGAGCGCGCGCTTGTCTTCATAGTGATGATAGAGCGCGCCGCGGGTGATGCCGGCTGCTGCGACGATCTCCGGCGTCGATGTTTCAGCATAGCCTTTCTCCACGAACAGGGCTCGTGCCGCGGCGATGAGAGCAGCCTTGGTCTTCTCGGTTCTTTCACGATTGGAGCGCGGATCTTGCATGCATGCAGCCTGTATGTTATGTAAAAAATACAGGCAGATTGTATGTCTTTTTTGGAGAGATGTGAAGCATGAAGGTGACAAGCTATTATCCTGTCATCATGACCGAGCGGGTGGAGGAGACGGCCGCTTTCTACATCGCGCATTTTGGGTTTCGGGAAAACTTCGCGAGCGATTGGTATGTCCATCTGCAATCGGCCGAAGACAGCAGTATCAATCTCGCCATTCTGGATGGCCGGCATGAGACGATCCCGTCGCAAGGGCGTGGCCGGGTAGCCGGGCTGTTGCTCAATTTCGAAGTGGAAGACGTCGATGTGGTCTACGACCACGTGCGGGAAGCTGGATTGCCTATTTTGTTAGCGATCCGCGACGAAGATTTCGGTCAGCGACATTTCATAACGTCCGATCCGAATGGCGTCCTGATCGACATCATCAAGCCGATACCGCCAAGCGCCGAGTTCGCAGCTCTTTATGCCGAGAGTACCTTGCCCTCTGGCCAGTAAGGTGTTGAGCCCAATCGATAAAATCGAGCAATACAACTCTATCTTTGATTAACTAGGTCGCTTCACCCAATATTTCGCTTTTCATGCGACAAAGCCGGCAGAGGTAAGGTGACCCATGCAAGAGCTTCCGGTTTCGTCAAAAATCATCAAATCAGTCTATTTCCGTCCGGATGACGGACGGCTTTACATCCGCTTCAAGAACGGTGAGGAACGTCAGTTCACCGGCGTTCCGCAAAAGGCGGCGATCGCCATGGTAAAGGCGCCGTCGCCCGGCCAGCACTATATCGAGCACATCCGCACGAAATTCGAACGCGTCGCCTGAAGCGCAGCCTACAGCCTACACTCTGATTGGCATTTTCGCTTTGAAAGTGCCAGCTCGTTCGTCATCTGTCGCGAAGTCGAACGAGCTTTATGTTTCAGCGCATTGATAAACGCTGAGTTGCGCTATCTACATCGATCAGAACCATCTCCCAGGGAGGACGCGGCGTGATTGATGAAAAGCAGCTTATATCCAAGATCACCTGGAGGATTATGCCCTTCCTGGGCATCCTTTATCTGATCGCCTATATCGATCGCCAGAACGTCAGTTACGCAAAGCTGCAGATGGTCGGCGATCTCGGCATGAGCGAATATGCCTATGGTCTCGGCGCGTCGCTGTTCTTCATCGGTTATTTCATTTTCGAAGTGCCGAGCAATCTGCTTCTTGACAGATTCGGCGCCAGTAGGTGGTTCGCGCGTATCTTGATCTCATGGGGAGCGGTCACTGTCGCGCTCGCCTATACGCAGAATGCCACCATGTTCTACATTCTCCGTTTCTTGCTCGGCGCCTGCGAAGCCGGCTTCTTTCCAGGCGTTCTCTATCTGCTGACCCTCTGGTATCCTTCGGCCTATCGCGGCAGGATGGTCGGGCTTTTCATGATCTTCAGCGCCTTTGCCAACGCGATCGGTGCGCCGCTCGGCGGCGTGCTGCTGGATTTGAACGGGCTCTATGGTATTGCCGGCTGGCAATGGGTCTTCCTGGTGACCGGTGTTCCCGCCATCCTTGCCGGCTTCATCACCCTGTTTTATCTGCCGGACCTGCCGTCCAAGGCGCCGTTCCTTGACGACACGGAAAAGAAATGGCTGAAGGACCGGCTCGCGGCGGAAAATTCGGGCATGGAGCAGAACGCCGCCGATGGCTTCAAGGCGCTGATCAATCCGCGCGTACTGCTGATGGCGCTTTGCTATATCGGTTTCCCGCTTGCCGCTTACGGTCTCAGCTACTGGCTGCCGACCATCGTCAAGAATTTCGGCGTCAGCAACACGACGAACGGCTTCCTGAACATCATTCCATGGCTTCTTGTCGCAATCGCTCTTTATGCCGTGCCCGCGGCAGCAGACAAGGCGGAGACCAAGACGCCCTATATCGTCATTCCCGCGCTGGTCGGTGCTATGAGCCTGGTTCTGTCAGCCGTTATCCCGGACCATACGCTGCAATTTGTTTTCCTCTCCATTGCGGCAGCCGGCATTTTTGCGGGCCAGCCGGTGTTCTGGAGCCTGCCGTCGCGCTTCCTGCAGGGAGCGGGTGCGGCAGCGGGTCTTGCCGCGATCAACTCCGTTGGCAATCTCGGCGGCTTTATCGCCCAGAACGTCGTCCCCTGGATCAAGGATTCCACGGGAAGCACGATCGCGCCGATGTTCTTCCTGGCGGCCTGCCTGCTGGCAGCGGCACTTTTGGTTCTAGTGGTAGGGCGCATGGTGCCGCGCACGCCACGCCCGGAAGATTTCGGTAATTCAGGCGCAGCCCGAGTCAAATGATTGCGCTCATCTGAGCAGAACATTCTTCGGATGAGAGGGGCGGTCTGATGGCCGCTCCCGGGAGGCGTCGGCATTGACGTCAAAACGCTCGGCGAGCTTCTAGAGCACCTGGGTAAATTCGAGCTTCCAACGACGCGGCCTGCCAGAGACAGGGCCGCCATTCCCGCCATACCTCCTAGGACGGCGCGTCTGCTCACGCCGTGGGGCAATATTTCATCGCGCATCGAATCCCTCCCGTTTTAATCTCGACCTGGCTCTGCCTCGGCCGATGCGACAGGCTCCCGTCCCGTCACCATG